>CAZDZC010000040.1:0-26343 GCA_964509835.1 uncultured Acidobacteriota bacterium | reverse complement strand
GAACCTTCATTCTGAGAGCGAATTCAAAAGGATAAATAATTGACCATTTAATTCGTCTGGAGACAATTAAGTTTTGTTGATATGGTCAGCAGATCAAGGAACCAATGATTATTTTCAAAAATATTATAGAAACTTGAAATGAATAAAAAAGTTCACATGTGTCCTAACCGATAATTAATGATAAAAGCATACCACCGGAAATGGTTTACACTTTTTGAGGAAACCGAGAGGTTATCCGAAAGGAAGTGTAATGACAAAACAAAGCAAAGAAGAAAGCAACCTATCCGTTTGAGTTCAAGATAAAAGCGGTAAGACTATTAACAGAAGAAGGATTTACGGCCCCGGAGATAGGGAAAGAGCGGAAAACGGGCTGTATTATTACCGGGCAAGGTATTACTTGCCGGAAGTCGGGAGGTTTGGGAGTGTGGATCCGGTGGGGTTGAGGTGGTTGACTCTTTTTTCAATTTGCAGATATTATTTTACATTCCCGAATAATTGTTCTTGAAATGGGGAGTGTTCCGCTCTAGAATGGCCTCCGCCGCGTGTGGTGGTCTGTATAACCGGAGGTTAATGTGAAAATATTTGTTTCATGCGATATGGAGGGCATCGGGGGGGTAACGGCATGGGATCATGTCACACCGGGATCGGCTGAGTGGCAGAGATTCAGGAGACTGATGACGGATGAGCTTCTTCATGTTGTTAATATCCTGAAGATGCTTGAAGCGGAGAAAATTGTCATCAACGAAGGGCATTCATCCATGTCGAACCTTCTTTACGAGGAATTCCCTTTCGGCGTGCACATCGTTCAGGGAAAAGTGAAACCTCTTTGGATGATGCAGGGGCTGGACAAGGATTTCGACGCGGTTCTCTTTGTCGGTTATCACGCCGCAGCCGGGACATCTCCTGCTGTTCTGGATCACACATTTGCCGCGTGTGAATTAAAAATCAACGGAAAAGTCCTCGGGGAAGCGGGGCTGAACGGCTACCTTGCCGCATACATGAATGTTCCTGTCATCTTCCTCTCCGGGGATGACGCTGCGTGCAGGGAGGCGAAAGCTTTGTTTCCGGGCATCAGAACAGTTCCGACGAAGAAGGCCGTTTCTCATTACGCGGCGGAGTGCTACCCCAAGAATGCGATTTATCAGATGTATAAGGATGAACTGACCGGGTCGTTTGATTTGATCGGAAAAGGGAGCGAGCTGAAACTTCCGGAGCAGTTTGACATGGAACTGGTTTTCCCCACGCCCGAGATCCCGGACCTAGCCATTTTCATTCCGGGAATTGAAAGGCTGAACGGAAGGGCTGTAAAGTATTCATCTAAAAATTACCTTGAGATTTTCAAGGTGTTCCATCTTATAATGATGCTTAAGGGTTTTTACAAGTAAGGATCAGTCAAACCATTTGAAAAGGCCTTTTTTCTTAGTGCCTTTTTCGTCTTCGATTGAACGAATCCGCTGTCCTAGCTGGTTAATAGCTCCTTTCAATCTCTGGTTCTCTCTTACCAGTTCTTCCGACACTTTCAGAAGCAGGTCAATGTCCTTCCTCATCTGCTGGGGATCGGTGTCGGTCGCGAGGGAATCCTTCACTTCTTTAAGGCTCCGTCCCTTTTCCTGGACTTCTTCCTTGAGATATATGAACTGCTCAATATTGTATTGCGTGTATCTGCGATGACCGCCCGAGGTCTTCTTTATTTTAAGAAAGGAAGGGAATTCCTTTTCGTAATATCGGAGAGTTGTTCTGGGGAGCCCTGTCTTCTGCTCCACTTCAGCTATTGCAACGAGCTCTTCGGGCATCGTCAGAAAACCTGGCGGTCCAGCGTGTTATCTCCTACCATCTTGAGTGTGTATCCTGGAAACGGGATCTCGGCTGTGTATTTGACTGTTATAACTATTCTCCCCGGTTTCCGTTCAACGGAAACATTCTTTTGTTCAAGAGGGAGATTGAGTTCTGCGGCTCTTTCTGTGATGGCTTTTATGACTTTTTCAATATCAAGCTCGGTGCCGCTCTGGAAAAGCCTGCACTGGTCTTCAAGATATTCATTGAAAACGCCTATGTTGAATTTAACAGGAATGATCTTGTAGGCGGCATAAATGCCTATGCAGACTATGATAAGCGTTATTATCAGGCCAAGCTTCCCTTCACCTTTTCTGTCCGTCAATATTTTCATTTTTAAACCCCTTTATAATCAGACACTTCATAAAACTTTAAAGCTGTATGATAGATATAAAACAGGTTTTTGTCAAGCTGCGTCTGATGAAGAACAAAAAAGCAATCCGGTTGAACCGTTGACATAAAATCCCCGTTAATATAGAATTGTTGAGGTTTTTTTATTCTTTTTTAATAAGGGTTCTGCGATGTCGGAAAATTCAATGAAAGACAGGCTTTCGAATGTAAAATTGTTCAGGGTCCTTAAAGACGGAGAGCTTTCGGATCTGGCTGAAATCGTTACTGCGGTTTCATTCGGAAAGGGAGAAACCGTATTTTCTGAAAAAGAACCCGGGGACGCAATGTATCAGATTATTGATGGCGCGGTGACTATCAGCAAAAAGGATATCACGGGCGGGGAACGCGTGATTGCCGAGTTGAAGGAAAATGACATTTTCGGCGAGATGGCGCTTCTTACGGATCTTCCGAGATCCGCTTCCGCTGTGTGCGCAGAACATTGCCATCTGCTGAAGCTTGACAAGGCTAGGTTCGATGAACTTCTCAAATCGAACAGCATAAGTGCTTATAAAGTAACTTACCATCTCGGGAAAATATTGAGTGAACGATTGAAAAATGTTACCGAGGAAATGGCTAAAGCGTTAAGACATCAGGAAATGCTGGAGAAGGAAGGCTCAAGGAAATTAAAGTTTGATCAGAAGATATTTAACGAGTGGTCGTTCTGACTCGTTCTGCTATTTTTTAAGTTTATTCAAAAGGGTCTGCCTTGTTATTCCAAGTTTTCTGGCTGCTTCGGTTTTGTTCCCGCCACACTTGGCTATCATTTCATCTATAATTGCCGTCTCGTAGCGGCTGACCAAGTCGCCAAGCGTTCCCGTCCCTTTATTTTCCGGGACAGGCCCTGAGATTTTCCGAAGATTTCCCGGAAGATGTTTTTCTGTAATTGTCTTTTCCGTGCCCGCTCTCGCAAGAATTGACCGGACTGTGTTTTCAAGCTCTCTGATATTACCGGGCCAGTCATGGCTCAGCAGAATTGACATTACCTGCGGGGTGATTACGGTGCTTTCTCTGTTCATTTCCTCGCTGTATCTGTTGAAGAAAGCCTGAGCAAGCAGGCGGATGTCACCCCTTCTGTCCTTCAGGTCGGGCAGGGATATTTCGAGGACATTCAGCCTGTAATAGAGATCCTCCCTGAAAAGCTTTTCGTTTATTAAGCTTTTAAGATTTCTGTGGGTAGCTGAAATTATCCTGACATCAATGTCTGTTTCCTGCGAAGAACCCAGCCTTCTTAGGCATTTCTCCTGAATAACCCTGAGAAGCTTGGCCTGCAGAAGCAATGGCATTTCGCCGATTTCATCCATAAAAAAGGTCCCGCCGTTGGCGCTCTCCAGAAGTCCCTGTCTGTCTTTGTCCGCACCGGAAAACGCGCCCTTCCGGTAACCGAAAAGTTCGCTTTCAAGCAGATTCTCAGGAACAGCGGCGCAGTTTATCGCGACAAAAGGCTTGTTATTTCTTCTGCTTAAATCATGTATTGCCTTGGCTGCCAACTCCTTTCCCGTTCCAGTGTTGCCGGATATCAAAACAGGGATGTCAAGCGGGGCAGCTTTTGAGATCATGTCAAAGACTTCCTTCATCGGAGGGGAACCGCCTATCATTCCCCATCGGGAGACAGCATCAGGCGTAGTGTCTATCGGTTTATCCGCTGGGATTTCAGACAAATAAGCGCTCAGGAGCTCGCAGACCATCAGAAGGGCCGAATATTCATTATCCGTGAATTCATCCATAGGCCGGCGCCGGTCTGTATAAACGAGTCCTGAAAGATGTCTGTTCCGGAAAACAGGGCACGCCATAAATGAGTTGACGCCGTAAATTGACGCCCCGCCCGCAGCGGCTTCAAACTCATCGTTATTTGATGTAAGAAAAACCGGTTCCGGTTTTTCGGTGAACCTGACAATGATCTCCGAAAGAATGCTCTCCATACAATCCATATTGCCGAAAGATGACAGCACCCTGACATTTCCGAATGGATCGAATTCCACGGCAGCAGACCCGGATGCTTCCGTAATCTGCGTTATGGATTCGAGGCAGTCATTCCAGCTTTTATTCAGCGCGGACCTTACTTTTTTCAATATCAACGCGGGATCCCCGTATGAACCTGTTTTTCCGGTTATCTTCTCCAGAACAGACAGTTTGTTCCTGATATGGTTTTTTCTGCAGAAGCTTATCGAAACCGCCGTAAAGTGCCTGATGTCGGTGTTTTTTAAAATACTTTTCTCAACGCTCAGGCAATTTAACAGGACTTCAGTTATCAGCGGAGGATATTCCGCGGTTCTTAAAGCTTTAAGAACAAGTTCCGTGCCTTCCCGACAGTTGCATTCACGGAAATGCATCATTGCATCAATTTTCATCGCAAGCGCCTTAAGCTGTGAGTTTCCGTGATTTAAAAACGGGAATATTGCCTTTTTGCATTCACTGTATTTACCCTTTCTGAAGAGGATCTCCGCGTTTACAATCTCAGCATGGTCAAGATGGATCTTTGTTTTTGTATTTTTCATTATGCCGAGAGCGCATTTAATATCCTTTTCCGCCCGTTCAGGATCGGAAGAGAGCAGACCCAGTTTTGCGCTGTGAACAAGAACAAGCGATTCCCATTCACTGTTATTGAGTTTTCTGAAAATCCCCAGTGCCTCAGCAAAATGCTTTGCCGCCTCGCTTAACTCCTCTCTGACAGTTAACAAAACCCCCAGATAAAACAGGTCAATACCTACGCTTCTCATCTCACCGGCCTTCCTGTCCCTTGCGAGATGTGAGAGAAAAACATTTTCGCTGTATTCCAGGTTTCCTGTTTCAATGCAGGTCACGGCAAGGTTGAATCCTGCCAATTCAACGGAAACAAGATCCTTTCTGTCACCTGAAGATCTTATGATTTCTCTGAAAACCGATTCCGCTTTCTTGAAATCCCCCGACTCCCTGTAAATACACCCCAGTGAAAGCATTTCATCAAACACACCGGAGATATCCCCTGTATCTGAATATAACTGCAGAGTCCTTCTGTAAAGTTTTTTTGATGCTTCGGTTTTTCCGATGATCTTATACAATCTTGCCAGACGGCTGAGATTAAGAGTGTATTTATTCATCTGGCCGTGCTTTTTCAGTATCCTGACCGACTGCACCAGATTTTCCTCTGCTTCAGCGAAATTTCCGGTGTAATGAAGGCATACTCCGAGGTTACCAACAGTGATGCCGTAGTTTATGTCTTTTTTTCTTCCCAGTAATTTCAGGGTATCGTTGAAAATCCTGAACGCTTCATCAATGTCCCCAAGAAGCCAATAATCAAGACCTTCAAGATTTTTAGCTCTGACTCCGTTTCTAAGATCTTCAGGAAGTTTGCTCAGGACAGCAAGCGACTCCCTGTATCTTCCGGTTTCTTTCATGCTTTCAGCAAGAAGGAATCTTGCCTCATCTGATTGCGAAGAATGTTTTTTAGATTCGATTTCCAGACATCCGGCAATACATTCATCATAGCTGCCTATCAAAAAAAGGAGTTCGGCTTCCTGAAACAGAAGCTCGTCCAGATCAGCTTCTTCGGCTATGCTTTTCAGTTTGCGAACAGCGGAAAGGGCATTTTTATAATCAAATGCCTCCTTGAGTTCCGTGACAGCCTTTTTACCCGCACGAATCGCATTGCCGCTTTCACCGCAAATATACCAGTGATGGAAGAGCTCTACAGCAGAAGCGTTTGTTTCCGGCAGAATTCCGGCAACCTCGTGATGAAGTTCCTTTTTCTCTTCTTCTGAAAGGTTTTTATAGATAAACTCCTTGAAAAGAGCATGTTTAAAAAAGTATCTGTCCCTTTGTTTGTGGAAAATCCCTTTCAGGCAAAGATGATCCATTCTTCCGTGAATATCATTTTCACCTGTCAGCTCGCCAAGAAATGATGCATCAATTTCCTCGTTAAGCAACACTGAAGAAAGCTTGATCAGCAGCCGGTCGTTGTTCTCCGTGCCGTTGAAAACCGAACGGTAATGCTCTTCAAGACTTGAAGGGAAAGGAATGGCAAACCTATCAGAAGAATCAAGTATATGCAAGCATTCATCGCTTTTCAGGAAAGAATCAAGAAACTCGCCATAAACAAAAGGATTGCCTCCCGAAGAGCTCCAAATGGTTTTTAAAAAACCAGGATTTAAGGGGACTGAAAAAGAGAAAGCCTCCTCCATTTCCTTCCTTGATGTTTTTCCGAGCCCCACCGTTTGCAGCTCGGGGATATCGCTGACGAAATCATCTGAAGCCGTGGCTGCAAAATTAATGGCCAAATCACGGCACAGAGTGGAAAACATTTCCAGGGATTGCCTGTCCAACAAATGAATGTCATCAATAAGAAGAACAGGGTCAGCAGTATTTTGCAAAACCTCAGAAATCTTTGTTTTCATATTTATCCGAAGCGAGTCCATACTTTCGTTAGCGCTCATTTTTACTGGAACAGGGATATCCGCATCCTGAAGAAACCGTTTCGCGCCGCTCAGAGGGAGAGACAAAGATGAGCTTGCTTTCAACAGAGCAGGTTTTCTGCCACTGAGAATGGCGATATTGCGGAATGATTCCATCAGGTGGGATTTTCCCGATCCAAATGCACCCGTGAAAACAAGCACCGTATGCAAATCATCTTCACTGTGTTGTAAGAAACGCGTAAAAAGCTCTTTTTCCTTTTTGTGAAGATTGTTTACGAAACCGCACAGAGAACCTATATTTTCTTTTAGAAGTGTCGGGGGCATGAACGGGATCAGTCTTTCAATAAATGCTGAGGAGGAAATATTTTCCTGATCCAGAAGATCGCATAAACCGGCGGGAAGAACAGGGTTCCTTTCCCTGATCCCCTCTCCCGGTGAAAGTTCTTTTCCTGTCGCGAGAAGCCTTATTATTTTTATGAAACCATCGAAGAAGGAATACCCGAACCTTTCCGCAAGCACGGAAACATTGGCAAGAAACAAGACCCCGTTCCCATCTACCCCAAAGTCCTGCGCAGAGGCTTCGGAGACATCTATCTCCGCTTCCGTCAGAAAATCAATCAGGCAGGCAAGTTGAAAAGCTATCGAAAGAAGATGATTTTTCTTGAGCGGAGGCTGTAACGACGCAAGAAGGTGAATTTCCCCGATACCGGAAACGCTTATTTCACCGGTTTTTGTCAGAACAAAATCCGGCAGATTTCTGTGTTTAAGCCCGGCAATAATTTCATAAAGGGAACCGGAAAAAGGAAAGGTTATCCCTGAATCACTTTTTTTTCCGGCTGATCCTTTTTTCTTCAATTGCAGAAGAACCTCAGACTGTTATTCCGGGCAGCTTGACACCTTTTTCCTTCGCGCATTTGACCGCAATCTCATAACCGGCATCCGCGTGCCTCATCACGCCTGTTCCGGGATCATTTGTCAGAACATTCTGGAGCCGTTTTTCCGCATCTTTTGTTCCGTCCGCCACAATAACCATTCCGGCATGAAGAGAATTGCCTATCCCGACTCCTCCTCCATGGTGGAATGAAACCCAGCTTGCGCCCGAGGCTGTGTTCAGTAAAGCGTTCAGTATGGGCCAGTCCGCAACGGCATCCGTTCCGTCCTTCATTCCTTCCGTTTCTCGGTATGGAGATGCAACCGATCCCGAATCAAGATGATCCCTGCCTATGACTATCGGTGCTTTGACTTCTCCTGATGCGACAAGATTGTTGAGGATTTTCCCGAATTCAGCTCTTTCTCCGTAGCCCAGCCAGCAGATCCTGCACGGCAGTCCCTGAAATTTGACCATTTCCTGCGCTTTTCTGATCCAGCGGCACAAAGCTTCATTTTCCGGGAAGGTTTCCAGAATAGCCCGGTCGGTTCGGTAAATATCCTCAGGATCTCCGGAAAGCGCTGCCCACCGGAACGGTCCCTTGCCTTCACAGAACAAAGGCCGTATGTATTCCGGAACAAAGCCGGGAACTTCGAACGCATTTTCAAGCCCGCCTTTCAATGCCTGGCCTCTCAGATTGTTGCCGTAATCAAACGCTATGCTGCCTTTCTTTTTCATGTCAATAAGAGCTTTCATGTGGACGGACATTGATTCGTAGCTCAGGGCAATATATTTTTTCGGGTCGGATTTTCTCAGGGAAAGCGCTTCCTCATAACCTATCTGGTGGGGCACATATCCTCCGAGTTCATCGTGAGCGGATGTCTGGTCGGTCACCATGTCCGGGATAAAACCATCTCTGACAAAAAGGGGAAGGACTTGAGCGGCGTTCCCGAGAAGCGCTATTGATTTGGGAATACCTTTGTTTTTAGCATCAATGGCTATTTCTATTGCTTCATCAATACTTTCAACCGCAACATCACAGTATTTTGTGGCAAGTCTTTTGTTAATTCTTTCCCTGTCAACCTCGACAGCTATCATAACTCCATCATTCATTGTGCACGCAAGCGGCTGAGCGCCTCCCATTCCTCCCAGGCCCGCAGTAACAGTTATTCTTCCTTTTAACGAGCCTCCGAAATGCTGCCGAGCAGCTTCAGCGAATGTTTCATATGTCCCCTGAAGAATCCCCTGGGTGCCGATATAAATCCAGCTTCCGGCCGTCATTTGACCATACATTATGAGACCTTCCCGTTCCAGATCCCTGAAATGCTCCCAGTTTGCCCAGGCAGGAACAAGATTGGAATTAGCGATAAGCACCCTGGGCGCCATTTCATGCGTGCGGAATATTCCGACAGGCTTCCCGGACTGAACAAGCAGGGTCTCGTCATTTTCAAGGTTCCGAAGTGATTTCACAATAAGATGGAAAGCATCCCAACTCCTTGCCGCTTTGCCGGAGCCGCCGTAAACAATCAGCTCTTCGGGAAGTTCCGCAACATCGGGATCAAGGTTGTTGTGAAGCATACGGAGGGCTGCCTCCTGAAGCCAGCCCTTGCATGATATTTCTTTTCCAGTGGGTGATTTAACAGGTTTGTACATTATTTTCCTCCAATAGAACGGCTTTTCAGCCACATATCATTACAGTGCTTTGGCCGCGTAAAGAACTATTAATCCAAGAGCTATGATGATAAAACCCATAACTCTTAGAGTTCCGTCTTCTGCGCCGAGAACGGTGACAAGAAATTTCTTCATCTGCGCAGGACTTATGAAATACGGCATTCCCTCAAGTATCATCAGGAGCCCTAAAGCAGTGAGGAGAAACTTCATATCAACCATGTCATCATATTATCATAAAGTTTGAAATTTTGACAAGAAAGAGAGTTAATTATCTTAACATCACGCAGGGATATGGAAACATGTTTGCAATGCGTATAAGATTGTTAAGAAAATCGCAGAGGGTAAAGTCAGAGGATGTCGTCTTCACTGAGGATTTCAGCAAAAGCAAGCTTCTGTTTCCAGCTTACAGGCCCCTTGACCACCCGGACAGTTCTGTTGAAGTTCGGGCAGTCTGACACGAAAGAATGATATTCGCCGTTCTCTCCGCAAGGATCAACTTCAGTTCGGAGACGGGATATAAGTTCAGCAGAAATCCATTCACCGGCGAATTCAACCGGAATTACTTCTGTGTCAACAGCTGTGATTATTGCTTTCAGCCCCGATTCCAGCATCTCTCTGATGATCTCTTCCGTCTGCATTCCCCAAAGCGGAAAAATCGGTTCGATCCCTGTGCCTTCACAAAGAATAGTTTTAAAGTTTCTGGCATCTTCATGGAATATATCTCCGAACGCGATAAATTCCGTTCCCTGGGCACGGTGCTTTTCAAGGCATGCGCGTAAAAGTTCTGTATATGTTCCGTCCGGACATTTATCGGGAAGTTCTATGATTTCTAGAGGAAAACCCGAAGACTCAGCCTGTCTGTAGAGAAGATCAGTCGCCAGCAGGTGTCCGGTTGAGCATTTAGTCTTTTCACTTACGGTTGACAGAAATCCGGTGATTTCGATGTTTGGAAGCTGGCTCAGGATATAAAGCACCCATGCAGAATCTTTTCCCCCGCTCCAGCTTAAAAGTGTTTTTCTTTTCATATCAATTCCCCTTTGCGAATGAAGCGGCGAGACGGACAGCCGCAATAAGCGAAGAAGGATCAGCCGTATTTTTCCCGGCAAGATCATATGCAACCCCGTGATCAACCGAGGTTCTGATGATCGGAAGGCCCAGAGTGGTGTTGACTGAACTGATAAAATCCAGTGTTTTAAGCGCGATAAGCCCCTGATCATGATACATGGCAAGAGCAATATCAAAATCCCCCTTCACAAGCCTGACAAAAAAAGTGTCAGGAGCGAACGGACCTTTCGCGTTAATCCCTCTCTCGACTGCGGCATTAATTGCCGGCCCTATAGCGTTATTCTCTTCCGACCCGAGAATCCCTCCCTCTCCGGCGTGAGGATTAAGTCCGCAAACACCGATTCTGGGCCTGCATCCGAAAAACCGCTTATAATCATTGTCTGTGATGACAATACTTTCGAGCACCCGTTCAAATGTCACATCCGCAATGGCTTCGGAAAGAGGCAGATGTGTTGTGTTCAGCACTATTTTCATACGAGGGGAAACAAATGCCATTCTGAATATTTCTGTACCCGTGAGATGCGCTATCATTTCGGTGTGCCCGGGAAAATCAAAACCGCCTGCCTGAAGACTGGATTTATCAATCGGGCAGGTTGTCATTGCGTCAGCCGTCCCGTTGAGGCAAAGCTCAACCGCTTTTTTAATGTAGGCTCCTGCCGCTGCCCCGGCCGCAGAACCTCTTCCCGTCCCGGAACGATATTCCGTCTCCACATTCATTATGGAATTTACCTTTGTGTCGCCTGAAAAAAGCGCAGGCAATTCAGAGGATGTTAATTCCGATGATTTTTCAAGAACATCGGAACTTCCGATCAATATGATTCTACAGAGGTCATTTAAACTTCTTTCCTGACAGGCTTTAAGAGCTATTTCCGGCCCTATCCCCGCCGGGTCGCCGGACGAAACCGCAATAACGGGAAATCTATCATCCATCAGAGGCGTCTTCTGCCTCTGGGCTTGACTTCCTCCTCCATCTTGTACATGTATTTTATACAGTCTTTCTGAATGAGGAGATTCGGACTGTCATCCCTGTTGACTTTCAGACTGTCTTTATCGTACCACTCGATGATGCCGGTTATTTTCTCACCGTCTTTTAAAATCAGTGCCATCAATGTTCTGTTTTTCATCTGCTTCAGATAATAGTATTCCTCTGCAAATGTTTTTTCAGCCGGTGCTTTTCGGCTGATGCTTTTTCTGAAGGGCATGTCTTCCTTGATTTTGTTCAGGTCGGGCCTGATAAGTTTTCGGTTGGACCTGTAGCTGGATTCATCCATTTAATTATTCCTTTTGATGTGAACAGCCGGATATCGGACTGTAGATATTTCGGTATTTCTCTCAGATCAATGTATTAAAATAAATACTTCTAAATAATACCAGTTAGCGAAATACTAACATAGACAGAGATATATTTTCAAGCTTACAGTGTTTTATTTGCCATTATTTCTGAAATACTCAAACCGGAGGCAGCATTTAAGCCTGTTACACGAACCGGAGATCTTCGTGGGAACAAGGCTCAGGTCCTGAGCCTTTGCCATTTTTATCGAAATAGCATCAAACTCCTTCATAAACTGGGAACAGCAGAGATTTTTCCCGCAAGGGCCATATCCATTAAGCAATTTTGCTTCATCCCTTACACCGATCTGCTGCATCTCTATTTTAATTCGGAACCTGTGCGCAAGATCTTTCACGAGTTCTCTGAAATCAATTCTTTTCTCTGCAGTAAAGAAGAAAACCGCCTTATCCTCCTCAAAAGTGAGGGAAACATTTATAAGCTTCATCTGAAGCCCTCTTTCCTTAATGTTCTGAAGACAAAACTCTCTGGCTGACCTCTCTTTTTCAAATTTCACTTTGAGCCTGTCCAAGTCAAACGCGGTCGCCTTTCTGACAACAACATCGTTCCTTGAGTCGCCCGGGACAGGTCCAATGTGATACAACACCCGTCCGTAATCTCTTTCTCCGTTACTTTCAACAATACAGTCGTCCCCTGTCCTTAAATCGGATATATCTGAACGGAAAGTCCTTATCTGACATTTCCCTTTGAGCTTAACTGCAACAACTGAAAACATTTTTTCTGATCCGGTAAAAACGACTATTATCCCATTTTTCTTTTAAAGTGTCAATTGAAGATGGAGGAATTTCAGTGAAGGCAGTGCCTGACCCTTTCAACAACAGTTTCCGCAAAATTATCTTTATTGATAAACCCGGCTGCCCCCAGTTCCCGGAGAATTCTGATATTTGAAGGATCCCTGTAAATAGCGCTCATTGCGAGCACAGGGATTTTCTTGCTGAATTTCTGGTTTTTAATATCCCTGAGAACATCGAATCCGCTTTTCTTGGGCATTCTCAAATCCAGTATCATTATATCCGGACTTTCCTCATAAAAAAGGTTCAGCGCTTCTTCGCCGTCATGGGCTACCAGAACATCAAATCCAGCTTTTCCAAGGAGGTCTTTTGCCATCTCGCACACCGATCTTGTGTCTTCGGCAACAAGTACTTTTTTTCTGATTTCTTTTGAACCCTTGGTTTTGGATTTATTTTTGAATGTTACCTTAATTATGCTGTCGCATTTCCCACATAGATAATTAACCTGCCTATCGTTGGTCGAAGTCTCGTTAATATGCAATTCATTCCCGCAATTGCTGCATTTTATTGTTATCATAGCTGACTCCTTCCAAGAAATCCTGATTTAATTAATTGCAACAAAGATGCCATTAAATATCATCTTCTTTTTTTGCAGCTATATAGAACAAAAAAAACAGAATTCTATCTGTGCTGCGCCCTCAAAATTGTTACATTTTTACCCAAATATCTGCCGGCAAATCAAATTAAGCGCCGATCTCTGAGAGTATTACGCCGGCTATTTCTTCTGCCAGCTTTGAAATTACGGATTCGCTGTCACCTTCCAGCATAATTCTTGCGAGCGGCTCAGTGCCTGAATATCTGACAAGAACCCTCCCCCTGTTTCCCATTTTTTGTTCAGAATCCATTATAGCTTCTTGGATTTTTTTGTTTTCAGTCATGGCTGGTTTTTCTCTGACTTTAACATTTACAAGTATTTGGGGATATTTGCTCATCCCTTCGGTAATTTCTCTCAGCGTTCTTCCGCTTTCAGCCATTATTTCCAGAACCTTCAACGCTGTCAGAAGTCCGTCTCCGGTCGTGGCATGGTCAAGACAAATCACATGACCTGACTGCTCCCCTCCAAGGTTATGCCCGCCTTTAATCATGCTCTCGAGAACCTGCCTGTCCCCAACATCCGTTCTCAACATTTTTATGCCCAACCCAGCAAGCGCGTTCTCAAGACCTAGATTGCTCATTACCGTTGATACAAGAGTTGAATTCTTCAAAGTTCCTTTTCCCTTCATCGTTTTTGCAAGTGCGAACATGACAAAATCACCGTCAAGAACCGTTCCATCCGATGAAACAAATATCGCACGGTCCCCGTCCCCATCAAAAGCGACGCCTATATCGGCAGAGGTTTCGACTACCAGCGAACTCAACTTGTGCGGATGCTGGGATCCGCAATCTTTATTTATATTTTTACCATCCGGACTGCATCCCATTGAGACAATATCTGACCCGAGGTCGGAGAATACCCTTCCGGCTATTTTGAAGTTGGCCCCGTTAGCACAATCAATTGCCACTTTTATGCCCTTAAGAGAAATATCTGAAAATGTATTTTTCAGATATTTTTCATATTTTCCGGGCAAATCATGATTATATTCACAGGCTGCTGAAGATATTCCCTTTGGGGGCTCATTATTTCTTACAAGGTTTTCCAGCATGGATTCCAGTTCGTCTGAAAGTTTATATCCCTTTTTATCGAAAATTTTCAGGCCGTTGTCGTGATAAAGATTGTGGGAAGCTGAAATGGATATTCCTGCATCGGCCCCCTCCGTTCTTGTAATATAAGCGACTGAAGGTGTGGGCATAACACCGCATTTTTGAACCAATGCCCCGCCTTCAGTAAGTCCTCCAGCCAGACAATCGGATATCCAGCTGCACGACTCTCTGGTATCTTCGCCAATTATAAACAGAGACCTGCTCTTGTTTTTAAGAACGGCAGGAAGGTTCAACCCGATTTTAAAAATTGTCTTTCTGTCAAGCGGATACTCTCCTGCTCTGCACCTGATTCCGTCCGTTCCGAATAATTTCAACATGAACCTCAATTGACTACACTGTTATAGATTTTCACATTTATCCTCTTCTGGGAAAATGAAAAAGACTTCACTTCATTCCTAAGCTGGGGATTTAAGAATTTTATTTGCGGTTCCAGAAGATAATCCTCGCTCCGGGGTTCAAGACCTTCAAGATCCAATGTTAACCCAATATCTTCCGGTTTTATTCTATTGAGAACAGAAGGAGGGCCAATCAGAAAAACTCTTATAGTTGGAGGGTTGATAGTTGTCCTGTATTTCTGCGTTTTCAGAGCAAGAGGAACATTATCAAAACTCAATGTTATATCTTCTTCTTTAATTACCACCCTGACCTGGATCTTATTTAGGTTATCCTCAATTTTAACTTCGTTTGTTTTTAAAAAAACATTTACAGACACAGTATATGATTCCTTTCTTCCCTTCAGATTTATTTTTTCTGTGCTCGCAGATTCAACAGCTTCAACCTGACTTGCCGGGCCTTCGATAGTTACATGAGTGGGAATAATCTCAAAGCCGCTTAAAACAAAACCTTTTAAAGGTTCTCCTTCATAATCGGGTTTAACTGGCACAGATTTTTTCTCTTTCCTTTCGATATTAAGAACAATCAGAGAGGGCGATATCTTCTCAAGATTGGTCCCGAAGGGAAGCGTTACATTTTCAGAATTGAGGGGAATTGTGTTTTCACCAAGTTTAACCTCGCTTAAATTCAGTTTGACATTCAGATCTGATGATTTCATTTTTCCGAGGGTCTGGCTCGGACCTTTTACTGAAAGTGTGACGGAATTCACAAATTCGCCACTTAAATCATAATTGGATGAAAGGTTCTGAATTTTCAGAGGAACCTGGTGGAACTGTATTATAGACTCTTCCGATGTCCACCACATCCAGAATGTAAAAGCCGCAACAATGCTAAGTATTTTCCAGTGCCAATTATGAAAAATAAACTTTAGTGCTCTGACATAATAATTCACTTCCCGGCACCCTTTTTCTTTATTTTCAGAAGTTCCAGAAGTTTTCCCTCAAGGCTTTCTGATGTATAATTTTCCGAGATTGCTCCATCAACCGCTACCGATATTGCGCCTCTTTCCTCTGATACAATAACAGCTATTGCATCCGTCTCTTCTGTTATTCCTATCGCTGCCCTGTGCCTGGTCCCGAACTTCCGACTCATTTCCGGGTTCAGCGTGAGAGGAAGAAAACAGGATGCAGCAGCGATTCTGCTGTCTTCAACAATCACTGCCCCATCATGAAGTGGAGTTCCGGATGCAAAAATATTCATTATCAAATCGTAAGACAGTATGGCATCAAGCGCTATTCCTGTTTCAATATATGTTTTCAGGTTCTGCTCTCTTTCAAATACAAACAATGCGCCGATTCTGTTTTCAGCAAGTGTTTTCGCCGCTAAAGCCACCCCTTCAATCATCAGGGCATATTCATTTCTTGGTCTTGAAGTCGGAAGATATTCAATCGGAGCAGCTCCTATTGAAGCAAGCAATTTTCTAATTGCAGACTGGAAAATTACAACCACAGCGAAAGGAATTATGTAGAGAATAAAGTACAAAAGTCTATGCGTAGCTTCCAGCCCCGCAAACTCCGACAAAACATACATAAGAGCAACCAGCATCCCGCCAATAAGCATTTGGATTGCCCTGGTCCCCTTCACAAGGCTTAGCACTGTGTACAATATGAAAGCCACGATAACGATATCGAGAAAATCCATCATGTCTGAACGACTGAGGATATTCTGAAAATCCTGAACCAATGTGTTCAGCATAATATCTCCTTTATTATGCTGTCGGCAGTTTTTGCGGTTTTGACACCTTCTTTCACATCGTGCACTCTTATTATTGCTGCTCCATTTGCTATAGCAATCGCATTTGCCGCGATTGTTCCTTCAAGACGATCTGATGGGTTTGTTCCTAAAAGAGTTCCGAGAAATGATTTCCTGGAAAGCCCAACCATTAAAGGGCATCCGATATCCTTGAATGCTCCCAGCTTATTTATCAATATCAGATTATGTTGAGCTGTTTTGCCGAAACCTATTCCCGGGTCAATAATGATCCTTTCTTTTTTAATTCCTGCTTTTTCAGCTTTCTGAACAGCATTTTCAAAATAATTATGAATCTCCTTTACTACATCACCGTAAACAGGGTTATCCTGCATTGTCCGGGGAGAACCTTTGGAGTGCATCAGGATTACTGGAGTTTTCTGTTTGGCCGCATAAGTGACCATTTCAGGATCATATGATAGTGCACTTATGTCATTGATAATATCAGCACCTTCTTCAACAGCGATTCGTGCTACATCTTGTTTAACCGTATCAACCGAAACAGGGATGTCCCATCTTTTTCTTATGCTTTCTATTGTTTTAGCGATTCGCCTTATCTCCTCATTTGCGGAAACCGGAAGCGCTCCCGGACGGGATGATTCACCACCTACATCAATGATATCAGCGCCTTCCTCTATCATTTTCTCCGTTTTCGACAATGCATCTTTTTCGTTAATGTATTCTCCACCGTCTGAAAATGAATCCGGCGTCATATTGAGAATCGCCATTACCAGCGTCCTGGATGATAAAGGAAGCGTATATCCTCGTTCAAGTACCATATCATTGTTTCGAAAGGAAACAGAATTTTCTGCCAAAAAACTTCCTTTTACAAAAATCAAAAGTTAAATTATTTATTAGCAAAACAGTCTCAAACGACTATTATATAAAGTAAAACCATATTGTCAATCAAAGAAATGCTTTACTTTTGAGCTTTTAGCTCTTCAGGAGCCCTGCTGCCCGCGCTTTATCCGTATTATTTTGTATTATCTCTGTTGAACTTGACATTTTCTTTTTTTTTTGTATATTTGTGATGTGGTATTGTGATTTTTGACAGGAGGGAATTGTATGTTTTCCAAAGAGAGGTTTTTAAGAGGGTTTCTTTTTGTTTGTATGATTTTTTCAATTGCGTCTTCTGGGTTTGCAGAGCAAAATGATGTATCAAGAGAAACCAAGTCTGTTTTTGACCCTTATTTCAGCAGTAGATTTGAAACAGGATTCAGCGGAGGCGGAACAAAGTCACTTGAAGATGGTTTCGTTCGGTTTGAATCTTCTCTAAATTTACCGGCTCTTAAAGTAACCGCCGCTGAAGGGCCGTCTGTTGACGGTGTTCCTTTTCGCTTATATTCAGCACTGGATACGACTTTTTACTATAACAGTGCTGATTGCGGAAATGTTATCGGAAATTGCTCAAACTATGCTGCAACGGGTTTTGTTTGCGAATCAGGGCAATGGATGGTTGACCTGGCAGAACCGTGCGGAGGATTAAGTAATTCCGATGAACCAGCTCCGGGCGATGCGCATATTTTTTGTTTTGAACAGGAGGAATTCAGTGACACGATTGAACATAAGGGTTACTATGGAGTGACCAACCTTTATGTTGACCTGACAAGTGGAACCGTTCCGCAGGAAGCACAAACTGCTGAATTTATTGTGGAGCAAAGAGCCATCCCTGTTCCCGGTGGATTTTCAGGGGTTAAATTTGATCTGTTGGGTAACCCTTCGTCAACTCCTGAAAAATGTGCTTTGATTAAATGGCACCCGGCCTATGAAGCGCTTGATACGACCTGCCCCGACGGAGTTACCTGCACTGCAATAAGCGGAACAAATTTTGATAACAGGCTTATTTCCGCTTATTGTATCTACAGAAGTTTTGACGGAATAAACTATGATCCGACACCTATCGGAACAGTTCTTAATAACTATGTGGAAAGCAATGAATGGCTTACCTTCAGAGATTGTTCGGTTCCTGTCGGGCAGGAGGTTTATTATTCTATCGGACTCACCTATTATCTTGATCCTCTGGTAGCCGGAAACCAGATGCCGCTTGAAACTTCGGTTATTTCAGCAAATTCAAACAGAATAGTAGTTCCAAATGTAACCGTGACACACAACGGAGAACAGAGTCAAACAATCCTTGCATGGGAGGATGTAACCGCAGGCCCCGGTATTTTACCGAGTTTTTACGAAATTTGGGGAAGCAACGGTCCGAACATTGCGGATGCAACTGAAGCAACTCTCATAAGTACTGTTCCTGGAGGCATCGGGCCCTATTCGGAAGCCATCTGGGATGAGGAAGTCTGCCAGAACGGTGGAACCTGCAATTACTACAGGGTTATAGCGATTTTTTGGTAACTTATGGTAGTTAACGCAGGAAGGCAGTGTTGTTAAATGCTGCCTTCTTTTTTGTTTGTAAATCTGCAAAATGCGGATTCTGCCTGGAAAATAAACATTGAAACCGCTTCAGGACAATTATCCCCGGATTTCAAAACCGATGTTCTTTCTATATAAACCCCTCCTCGGGTTTTTTCAGAACCGATTTCATTTTCATCTTCACGAGAAAACTTAAAGGGGAAACAAAGCACCGACTGTATTCCTTTTCCCAGAAAATAATCGGTCTTTGCCAGATTTTTTTCGCTGGAAACATCGTGGAAGATAAATTTATTTTCTGACAATAATAAAGAATTTAATTCCTCTTCTAAATTTATATCTTCAGTGGATGTGAGGACACCACCCTTTATTAACGATCCCAGGCCTTTAATTACTCCGTTATCTTCCTTCATGTAAAATATAATAACTTTACTGGCATCAGCAATTTCAACTATTTTCAGGAGAATGTACTCAATAAGGCATGTCTTGGTTTTGATGCTCTGCATTTCTGCAGACAATTCAAGAATTTTTCTAATGAGAGCTCTTTCATTTTCAAATCTCTCCAAATTCTGCCCAAGTTCTGTAATTGCCGTTTCTGTTTCTGAAATGAAGTTGTAAATCCTTATCCTTGGATCATCCGCTTCCTGAGTCGGCAATGTTTCCGGTCCATTCTGGCTTGTCTCGCGATAAATGTCAGCAATAAGAGGTATTTTCAAAAACGATATTCTTTCACTGTTGTCAGCAAACTGTATTGAATTATCTATTTCCGATGCTGCATTTATGAAATTTTTAGCTGATTGAACTGAGTTTGATGTCTTCCTGTAATAGATTCCTTTTAAATACGATGATGTCCATTTCAAAGAGGGAATGTTCAAAGAATTATTTATTCTTTCAACTTCCTTAAGATAATTTTCTGCCATTGTTGAAGAAATAATTGCCTCAGCCATAATCAAAAGTATCTCGGCTTCAAGCAATTTAAAAGAAGAATCCTTTGCCGCTTCTCTCAACGCCCGGAGCTTTTGAATATTAGGGCTATTTTTGTTTAAAAGGATATATTTCTCCTCAAGCATCTCTCTCTTGATTTTCAGATAGATGCTTCCGCTTATGTCATTAAGGGTGCTGCAATCATTGACAAGATTTATGAAATTTTCGTTATTTGGCAATAAAAGACATATTTCCGCCATTCTGAGAATAAGAGACTCTCTCATTCTTTCAATATTTTTTTCTTCAATACATTTCAGGGCTCTTTCTGCAGCGTCATAAGCTCCCGAGAATTGTCCGATCAAGCCAAAGTAAATTGATTCCGATTCAAGAAGATAAACACTGCACAGATAGTCCCCGATTTTTTCATGATCAATTTTCGTGATTGAAGCTCTTAGTTCCGACGCTTCTTTGAACCGGCCAAGCTGAGCAAGTTCTCCTATTATTTTTGCTTCAGCAAGGATTTTCAATCTCTCATCCTTTGTGTCTGCGGCAATGGATATTACCTCTCTGTGTTTTTCCATAGCTTCCGAAATATATCCCATCTGCAAATATACGGTACCGATTTTCCCCAGACATTCAGCAAGAGACTTCTGGTCCCTGATGGCATTATAGATATCAGAAGCTTTTCTGTAGCAATCCATCGCTGATTGACACCTGCCCATATACTCGTAAATCACACCCATGTTTTCCCATGTCATAGCCTGGCCGGGTTTATCATCAATTTCCTTCTTTATTTCCAGCGAATCAGAATAGTATTTCAGCGCTTCCGGATATTGTCCCTTTTCTTCAAAAATAACACCCAGATTATTGGCTGCTCTTGCCTGAAAATCTTTCCGGTTATATGTTAGAGCCAGATCATATGTTTTTTTGAAACAATCTTCAGCCCTGTTCATGTCACCGGAACTTCCATAAAAGCTCCCGAGGCTATTCAGGATTACAAGTTGTTCTTTACTCCTTACATCGGGGTCATCAATATGCCCAGCGCTGTCAAGAGCCGTATTGAGATTTTTCTCAACTCCGGCCAAATCATTTTTCCTAATACATATATTGCCCAGTGCACAGTAATGCTTTGAAATTCCTTTGTAGTCTTTTATTTCCAACCATACTTCCAAACCATTTCTGAAATGATTTTCCGCTTCTTCAATATTACCCTCAAAAAAAGCGTTAATCCCTTCTTCGTAGTCCAAAGATGCTTCGTAAAGTTTATTGCCCCTGAAGAGTTTCCTTGCTCTTTTTATTAAATCTTTGCATATCTCCAGCTCTCCGGAACTTCTATAGTGAACAAGTAAAATGGAAAGAATAACAAGAAAGTCTGTATATAGATCAGAGTTATAGCCCGAATGTGACAGTGCGTTACGACAGATCTCAATGGATTCAGTTGTTGAAATTTCCGGCCTTTTGCATAACTGTAGAGAAGCCCTGAGAGAATCGTCAGGGTTTTCTCCTCTGTTTAAATGGTAATCAACGGAATCTGAAAGCGCACCGGCATCTTTAATGTAAGCAGCCGCATCAGTATGCATTTTTTTTCTATTATTATCGTCAATTGAAAAATATATGAAACTTCGGAATCCGTTATTTGTAAAGTTCAGGAGGCCTTCTTTTTTTTCGAGTATTTTTTTTTCAATCAGCTCTTCGACAAACTCTTCTGACTTTTTAATTTTTCCGTTCAAAACAGCCGAATTAAACCCGTCTTTAAATACAGAGATGAACTGAAGAGATTTCTTTTTTTCCGGAGCGAAGGAATTCAGAATCGAATCCATCTCATTTTCACCGGAGCTTTTGAATCTGATTCCGGATAATTTCTCTGACAGTATCATCCAACTTCCGCCGCTTCTGTAAAGCACTCCCTTCTTAACAAGAACATTCAATGCTTCCAGCATTGTTCCTGGAACACCTTCTGTTCTTGTCATCAACCAATCGGTAAGCATTTTCGGAATATCATCGTTGCCAAGCGAAATCCTGCAGAACATTTTTATTTCATCATTGTCGAAAGGTTTCAACATGACTTTTTTCGTATTATGCGGGATATTGTCAGAAAGCTCCTTGAGAGTTTCCCCATGTTCTGTCGTCAGGCATATAAAATTGCGTCCTTTAATTTCAGAAAACAGATCAGAAGCCAAAATCCTATTTGCCATCTCGTCAGCAAGATGGAAGTTATCTATGAGAATTGCCTTATCTTTATTCTCATTCATTAAAAATAAACCGTTCAACAATGTTTTGATCTTGTTTTCACATGTAGAATTACATGCCATGCTTCCTGATTTTATTTCTTTTTCAATATCAGTAATTTCATCCTGCTCCATCTCCATATTTTCTGAAATCCGCATCAACTGTCTCAAAACCAAGAATATAAGCGATATATCTTTTTCCGGAATTACATCGGCCGCATCAATAAAAACCACTCCCATACCGGAAAGCTGGCACTCTTTTTTAAATTCATTCAACAATGCTGTTTTCCCGTAGTTTTTAGAGCCTTCTATAATCATTGTCAATGTGTTAGAGCCATCTCCAGAAAGAAATCCTCGAACAAAATCAAGCTCTTTTTCCCTGCAAGCAATCGAACCTGACAGAGATATATCGGATATCTCATCCGAATGTAGAATCTCAATAACCTCCCTTGCAGCAGGCAATCTGAGTTCGCGGTCCTTCCTTATAAGTTTGTTTACCAAGGTTGACAGCTCGCAAGGGACATTTTCAGCATAATCATTTACAGAACTGAAATTTGAGCCGATTATCGCATTAATTGTTTCCTTAGGAGTTTCTCCCTGTTCAAAGGGCAGCCTTCCGGCAATAAGTTCAAAAAGGATTATTCCCAAGGAATACAGATCAGCTCTTGAGTCAACTCTTTCCCCGAGAAGCATCTCGGGAGCCATGTACTCAAGAGTTCCCTTTGCGGTTATTTTTTCAGAACCGGATATCCTGGATGCGAGTCCGAAATCCAGGATCTTAATATATTCTTGTTCATTGACCATGATATTTCCGGGCTTAAGATCGAAATGAATAATTCCCCTCTGATGGATATAATCAAGCGCGCTGCAAATCTGCAACACAAAATCCGAGAGCCTGTCAAAATCACCTCTGTCTTTCAGGGCAAGATTCAGCGGCAAACCTTTAACATATTCCATTGTGAAGTAGTTTGTGCCTTCGGCAGTTGTCCCGAAATCAAACACCTTTCCTAGATTCGGATGGTCAAGCACAGCAAGCGCGGAAAATTCTGATTTGAAAGTTCTTATTGTTTCTTCATCCATTACTTCCGGATGTATAGTCTTTAAAGCTATATTATTCCCCGAATCCTTATCATCTGCCAGATATACCTTTCCCATTCCGCCTTCCCCGAGCAGCTTGAGTATCTTATATCTGTTCTCAAATAATCCCTTCAGCATTCCTTTAAAACCTGATATATCTGAACCGGCTGAGATTTTCCCTTGACGGTAACAGGCTCAAGTTTCTTCACCTCAAAGTGGTCTTTTATTCTCTCGTATGTGAGAGGCCCGATAAGAACCTCCCTGTTCTGCGAACAGCTCTCGATCCTGGCTGAAAGGTTCACTGTGTCCCCGATTACGGTGTAATCCATGCGCTGTTTACTGCCTATATTTCCCACAACTGCAGGCCCGGTATTAATTCCGACACCAAGTTTAAGCACTCCTTTCCCTTCCTTTTGCCTAGATTGCTGCATCTCTTCCGTTCTTCTCATAAACTCGAGGCCCGCCCTGACTGCTCTGACAGCGTCATCTTCCTTTGGAAAGGGTGTCCCGAAGACCGCCATAAGTCCGTCTCCTGTGTATTTATCAAGTGTTCCATCGTGTCTGAAAATAATATCGGTCATTTCAGACAGATATTCATTAAGCAGAGTGATAACTTCAGCGGGTGCCATTTTTTCTGACAGTGTTGTGAACCCCCTTATATCGCAGAAAAATACCGTGACTTCCTGAAGCGTTCCGCCCAGTTCTATTTCCTTGCGTGTTGATACAATGCTGTCCATAACTGACGGAGAAAGATAGCGGTCATATATGCCTTGAATTCTTTTCTGTTCCTTAAGGTCTTCAAAAAGTTTGGCATTGTGAATAGAGATGGCTCCATGTCCGGCAAAAGCTTCCAGTATATCCAGATCATCTTTATTGAATGTCCTGTTGATAATGGTGCTGTCAACATATATCAGGCCGATGAGTTTTTCTTCCTTAACCGTGGAATCGGATGGAGAAATATCGTGTCTTCCCAGAAGCAGAGGCACACACATGACTGTTTTCAGGTCAAGAGCCATGATGCTTTTCTGGCCTTTCAGAAAATCATCCTGGGTTACATCCGCAAGATGAAAAGATTTGCAGGTATCCACAACCTGATTGATAATAGTTCCGCTAAGCTGTTTGTCCTTACCCTCATATTCCTTTATTGAAATATTTCTGGAAATTACAAATTCCAAAGCCCCATTATTATCCCTGAGCATCAGAAACCCTCTTTCAGCGTTTGTAAGTTCCATGACATTGTCCATTACAAGGTTTAAAACTTCATCAAGAATAATTGAAGAACTTATCACCTTGCTGATGCTGTTCAGCATTGATATGTTGCGGTTTCTTTTTTGAAGGCTTTCATTGAGAAATGCGTTTTCAATTGAAACAGCCGCCTGATTGGCAAGAGAAAGCAGCAGTTCGGATTCTTCAATCGTGAACTCCTTTCTGGTTGATTGGCTGTCAACATAGATTATTCCCAGAACCCCTTTCCTTCCCTTCAGGGGGACCGAAAGAACTGATTTCAGATCGAATGCCATAATACTTTTCTGCCCCGCAAGTTCCATATGCTGACTCATATCGTTAATCACCAGCGGCTCCCCGGTTTCCAGGACTTTGTCCAGTATTGAGTTGCTCACCCTGAATTCTTTTGATTCCAAAGGTTTGCCGGTATCATCCATTCCTATCCGGAATGTAAGATCTTCTGTTCTCTGCTGCTCCCCGTCAAACAGCATAAGAAAACCTCTTTCCGCATGTGAAATATCAAGCACATATTTCATTATGAGGTTCATCAGGGCATCTGTTTCAAGCGTTGAATTCAGTTTTCTGCTTACATCCGCGAGAATGTTCCCCAGTTGTCCCTGTGGAGCATTAAGCATTTTTGTGAACTCCTCGCGGACATTCCTTATCGCATCAAGAGATTTGCGGATATTTTTATCGTAATCCATGAATACTACCTTAACAACATGGCCTTATATTTTATAATCCGTATATTGCCGGCGCAAGCTTGCGATTCGTACAGCGGATAAAACCTGTCCGTTGTTAAACTACACTCCTGAATAATCAATGATCAACTTTCATTAAGAAATCGGATGAAACAAATGGTTCAAGAGTAAATATTAATCCGGCGCAAGCATTAAATCCTTTTCGGGATCACTTCTTTTCTGACATGAATCTGTTTATAAAAGCTCTTGCTTTATCCGGTTTCCGTTTACATTCAAGCAGTGCGTTCAAAATCAATGGAGCCACAATTGTCGCATCTGATTCAATTACAAACATCGGGGTATCTTTTGTTAATTTATCCCATGTTATCTTCTCATTCGGAGTTGCCCCGGAATAGGATCCGTAGGAGGTTGTGGAATCTGATATTTGACAGAAATAAGCCCAAGGTTTGACCTTTTTTTGCAAATCATACTTTATGGACGGAACGACGCAGATTGGGAAATCACCTGCTATTCCTCCTCCTATCTGGAAAAAACCAACCCCTTCGCCTTTGGAGAGTTCCCTGTATTGTTCATAGAAAGAAACCATGTATTCAATGCCCGGCTTTGCAATTGACGAATTGCATTCACCAGTTTTCACATAGGACGCAAATATATTTCCGAAAGTTGAATCCTCATATCCCGGAACAACAACAGGAAGAGCTGTCTGTGCAGCCGCAAGAAGCCAGCAGTCTTCCGGATTTCCTTCATAGATATCGGGGTTCAGGTTGCGGATTAGATCATAGAAGTATTCGTGCCAGAATCTGCTTTTTTTAGCTTTTGTCGCTTTTTTCCACATCGGAACCATAATCTTTTCTACTGCCCGGAAGGCCTCGTCTTCCGGTATGCTGGTATCTGTTACACGCCTTAATCCGTCTGTAAGAAGTCTGGTGTCGTCCTCTTTGGTGAAATAACGGTAATCGGGAAAGTCTTTGTAGTTGTCATGCGCCACCAGCCTGAAGAGCGATTCCTCCAGATTAGCACCCGTAACCGAAAGTCCGTGGATCAGACCCGCCCTGATTGCGGGCGCTATCGTTATCCCCGTCTGGGCTGAAGACATCGCTCCTGCAACTGCCCAGAACATTTTCCCCCCGTTATCTATATGCCTCCAGTAAGCCAGAAAGGCATCACGAACAACCCGTGCATTAAAGTTATGGTAATTCCTGAAGATAAAATCACATACAGGAAAATCTTTACCCAGATTTAAAATATCATCCTCTATCACATTAAGCTTTTTAACGGTTACACATTTCTTGTTCATAATAACACCTTGTTTTTAAATAAAGAACAGCAGTCTAGTTTTTGAGTTTACCCGTTGAAGATATTGTAAGTCAAGACTGATAATATCTCAAACGAAACTGATAAAAAGATTATTTACCTTTACAGTAAATTGTGCTAAATTACTATTTAGTAATTTTTCTTAAAATGAGTTTAACACTGAAAATCAATAAAATACAGTTAGATTATATTAAGAGCTTATTCAAGAAAGCAAATCTTAAGGTAACTCATCAAAGGTTAATTATATATCAAGAGTCAGTACTGTCCGGTAAAAATGTCATATATCAAACAAAGCCATCTGAGTTACTGGA
>CAZDZC010000039.1:0-28378 GCA_964509835.1 uncultured Acidobacteriota bacterium | reverse complement strand
CCCTCTCCGTCACCGCTCAGATATTTCTCCGCCTCAGAGTTCTTTCTTATTTCGGTGAAATACATCTCGGAGTAGAAAACATAAGCGGGTTTAAGGCTCGGATAAAAGGCAATTTCAGAATCCGCTGCAACTTGGGCGGACATACGGCGGCAGAATTCATCAGCGGATTTCCTGCCGTCCAGAGCGGGAAGATAAAAAACTGTCGCGATAATATAGAAAGCCCCGAAGAAAACCGCTGTCGCTGAAACAAATCCAGTAATCTCATTCTTCTGTAATTTTACGGCCTGAAAAAACAGGGGAATTATAAGCAGAAGCGCGGGATAAAAAGAGAGATTCAGTTTCATAAACGCGCCTATACCGACCGCAACAACCGCAGAAACGGATATAAGCACTATCAGAGCTGACCTTATCTTCGGGAACGAACTACGCCCGCTCATAAAAGCTTTTTCAATATAAGCCCCTGTCAGCATAGCCGCCGCCGGGTATAGCGGCAGGATATACAGATCCCTTTTTTCAGTTGAGATCGTAAACACCGCGAATATAACGGCAAACCAGATAAGAAGAAAAATAAATCTTTTATCCTTTCTGTAATCCTTCAGTATATGAATTAACGCTGAAGGGAAGAAAAGGAACCACGGGAGAAACTGCAAGGGAAAAGTATAAAAGAAATAATAGAAAGGCTGTTTGTGATGCATTCCGGAAACACCGCGCTCCAATATATGTTTCTGAACAGTTCCAAGAACACTGTATTCATCACCTCCAGAAATATCCGCTGCAATCATCCATCCGCCTACAATCACTGATATTATTATCATCCCCGTTATCCAGCCTGCACCTCTCAGCCCCTTCCAGTCCTTTGAAACTGAATAATAAACAATCATTATCAGAATAGGCAGTATTCCAGGAAATCCCTTTGCGAGTAGGGCCAAAGCAGTGAAGAAGAAAAAGAGGGGTTTCCAGGCCTTCTCCTTTCCTCTGCTTTCCACCGTCCTCCAGAATGAATAAAGCGCAGCAGAAAACAACGCGCACAGCAGCATGTCAATCTGCACCCATCCCGCCTGCCACATGAACTTCGCACTTGTCCCGAGGATAAGGGCTGACAGCATTCCTGCCCGCCTGTTGAACATCCTGCTTCCCAGTTCATAACAAAGCATTACACAGACGAGAGCTGACAGGATTCCGGGAAGTCTCGCTGAGAGAGGAGTAATCCTGTCGAAAGGAAGAGAAAATAACGAAATCAGCCAGAAATATAGAGGCGGTTTATCGGGATAGACCCTGTTGTTGATGTGGGGCAGGATCCAGTGTCCCTCTGTAATCATCTCTCTTGAAGTTTCTGCATAGGTCGGTTCATCGGGAGCCCAGAACCCCCTCAGGCCTGCTCCAGGAAGGAACACCGCCCCAAAGAAAATCGCAATAATAAACAAAGAAAGGCTACGGTTGTCCGCTGCGGCTGTGAAATCAATCTTCATTTTCCGTCCCGCTACCCTCTATTCTGGCAGCAGATGAAACAGCGTGACTGAGAGGGATCCCTTCCATCTCTGTCATATATCTCTGAAGTTCGGGAAGTATTCCCGCAGGAAGAGAAGTTATCGCATTTTCCGCCTCGTATCTGACATAGAACTTCGGATGCGAAAGCGCGCGGACGAATATTTGCAGGTCTCCCGCGTCAGACATTTTTCCCAGTGCTTTGATCGCTGCAAGACATACAAAAGGGTCAGCATCTTCGGCTGCATTCACAAAAAGACTTTTATTCCCGGCAGGGTCAAGTTCCGCGACCGTTCCAATCGCGGCCTCCCTGAGGCGCGGAGAGCCGGAATCGGTAAACTTTAATGCGGCTTTCACAGCTCTTTTGTCCCCTGTTTTTGCGAGAAGGGAAAGAGCGACCCGTTTCTCCCTTTCACTGCCATGCTTAAGCACTTTTATCAGCGGAACAACTGCATCAGCCCCAATCTTCGGAATGATATTGAACAGCGCGTGGCTTTCACGCGGATTTTCCGTTGCCAGCCTTGACACCAGGAACGGCATGGCCTTTTCCCCCAGCATGACAAGTTCCTCCACAGCAGGCCCCACCCTGTCCTGATATTTAAGCAGAGCAGCCGAAGCTTCGAAGAACAGATCCTCTATCTCGCGATATTCGTCTTTTACGGTTTTATGCCCTTCTTGCAGACAGTCTTTCAGAGGGACTGAATGTTGTCCTGAATCATCATACTTTAAAGAAAACACATCCCCTTCAAGTTCCACAGGCCCGTAATCGCAGTCAATCCCCGCGCCGTAGGTGGAATGAACCCATTGTTTATTGTCGCCTCCTTCGCTTCCGCCGTAGGTGTCTTTTCCTTCAAGATCCAGAAAAAGCCCCACTCCGCCATAACCTCTTCTGAGGTCGGACCAGCCGCGCGTGTTGTCATTGACGGCCAGATAGGCGTCATTGCCCGATCCGTCAAGCAAAAGGCTGACAGCATTCGCGTTGCCCCCTCCCTGTGAAAGCCCCTCGGTCGTGTAATAATCCTCACCCTGCGCGTCAACAAGCAAACCCGCGCCGACATCGTGCCCGCATCCCTGCGAAACCCCGTGAGCGGTGTAGCGGTCATTTCCTTTTTCGTCCATCAGTGCCCCAAACGCGAAATGCACCCCGGAACCCTGTGCGTACTGATAGGATGAATAAGTGTCATTTCCAGAAATATCATGCAGGGCGCCCAGCGCGAACCAGTAAGAAGAACCCTGCCCGAAAATATCGGATACATAGCTGTCGTTCCCGCTTCTGTCCAGCAGCAGCCCTATCCCTCCGGACCAGTGAGGCCTCAATCCGTATCCGAAACCCTGGGACAGGCTCAGATAATGGTCTTCATATCGGAGTTCATCCACTTCCTGAGCAACCGCGCAGTAGAAATCGTTCCCGCTCACATCCTGCAGGACCCCGATACCCTTGGTGAAACCGAAACCCTGCGAATAAAGGCCGCTGTTATAGGTATCGCTGCCCGATCTGTCCTCCAGAAGCCCGATGCCGAAGATCCCTGACCCAAGAGAGCAGTTTCCCGCTCTATAAATATCATTCCCGTTGATGTCCAGAAGAAGCCCGACCCCAAGGAAACCGGAGCCCAAGGAAAAACCCTCCCCCGAATAAATGTCATTTCCGCCAGCGTCCAGAAGGACAGACACCCCGAACCATCCCGACCCTGCGCTCCCGCGATAATCATCGTTTCCGCCCAGATCAATTACGACAGAATTGACTCTTCTCCTGGCACCAAAGATGTATCTGTCATTGCCGCCGAAATCAATTGCAATGACAGGATTATCATATATATCATCCTCCTGTCCCCCGAAAACGATTTTCCCGTGAGGGGTTTCAAATTCAACCGGTACGCATTCACCTATTTCTTTCAGAATATCAAACGCGGTTTCAACCGCCCTGCTCAAAACTGTTGCGGCTGAAAGCATCTCCCCCTCCCTGAATTTCCGCAGAAGCTCCGTCAGCCTGCATATTGTTTCCACGCTTTTATATTCTGCCTCCTTCATTTCTCTCAGAGTAAGACTGTCATCTCCGGACTCCTCAACAATCATCGCGCTCAGCTCCCGCTCAATAAACAGCAGTTCATCCTCCGTGAGTTTTGATAATGCTGATCTCTGAAGAGAAACCGATTCGGCATATCCTGAAAGGATAATCAAAAGCGCTCTGCCGCATTCAGGATTTGTTCTTTCCCAATCTTCCGCTTTCCGTAACATTCCTTCAGGCAACAGATCGCCGTTCATTTGCTTCAGAGCCTCGCTGAGATTCATCAATTCCCCCTCCCGGGCTGTTTCCGGATGCAAGTCCAGAAGAGCGGAAAGGCCGGATATCTGCCCGCTCCGGCTGTCAGTTTCCATGATCCCTGAAATATATTCAACCGCGGACGGGACAAGAAGCGGGTCATCAAAAAACCTGTCAATAAGGGACAGTCTGAAAGCATCCCTTTCAACATAATCCCTGTTCATGGCAAGATCGTCCCCCGTCATTTTGATTGACCTGAGAGCATCATCAATTGCCGGATGGAACATAAGACCAACTGTTGAAGCAAAAACAACTGGAACAGCAAATAATTGGATTACTATAACCAAAGCCTTGAAACGCGAAATTATCTGCATGGGAAAACCTCGATAAAAAAACATATGAAAAACAGGATGTAATTCTGATATAATACAGAGTGCAAGTCAAGAAAGGCTATTCATCATTTGTATGATCACTAAAAGGTTAACGGAATGAAAAAAATATGTATTTCTGCTGTCCTGCTGATATTTATCCTGTCCATCCCCCACTGCGGAACACCTAAACCGGAGAACATCATTCTTTTCATAGGAGACGGGATGGGTGTCGCGTGCATTACTGCCGGTGATATCGCATGCGATGATCTTAATATGGAGAAAATGCCGGTGGGCGGCTTGCTGAAAACATATCCCGCAGGACAGGGAATTGTGACTGATTCCGCTGCATCCGGAACGGCTCTCGCCACAGGCATTAAAACAGAGAACGGCATGATCTCGATGTCACCGGACGGAAGAATTCTTAAAACTTCGATGGAAACAGCGATGAAAAAAGGAATGAAGACCGGTGTTGTGGTCACATGTTCCGTCACTCACGCCACCCCAGCTGTGTTCCTTTCTCATGCTGAAAGCAGAAACATGTATCTGGACATTGCGTTGCAGGAAGCTTCATCCGGGGTTGATATCCTGTTCGGAGGAGGCCGGGCTTATTTCCTGCCAACGGAGGACGGAGGGAAACGGGAAGACGGAAAAAACCTTCTTGACCAAATGAAAGTTTCCGGCTACGAAATCATCTCCCTTCCGGAAAAGATTAGAACTGAAAAAATATCCACAGGGAAAAAAGCAGGCTTTTTCTCGGACGGCCATATGCCGAGAGTTGCCGACAGAAATCCCGCTCTTGCTGAAATGACCAGAACAGCGCTGGAGCTTCTTAAGAACAAGAAAGGCTTTTTCCTGATGGTGGAAGGTTCCCAGATAGACTGGGCAAATCACGCGAACGACGCGGATTGGATGATAAAAGAAACGCTTGATTTTGATGCCGCGGTCGGTGCCGCGCTCGAATTCGCGAAGAAAAACCCCGCCACCCTTATAATCGTGACTTCTGACCATGAGACAGGCGGTCTTTCGGTCATCGGCAGGAACAGCAGCGGGAAAATTGAAACTTCCTACGCCACTGACGACCACACCGCGTCAATGGTTCCGCTGTTTGCGTCCGGCCCCGGTTCCGCTGCTTTCGGCGGGATCCACGACAACACATTTATCGGCAAAGAAATAAAAAGGATTATTGAAAACCGCTGATGTTTTAAAAGGCAAACCCCTGATTTTAGATTGTATTTGTAAGGATGTTTTTTATTTTACTTTTTTTTAGGCAGAAAATAAGATAGAATGTTCTGTTATATGTTGAACTTGATGTTTTAAGGAGGATAATAAAGTGATTGAAATACTGCAGCAGCTGGGATTAAAGAAGGTCAACTCAGGTGTATGCTTCGGCGACTGGGTTGAATCCCCGTCGGGAACGGAGCTGGTTTCGTATAATCCCTCAACAGGAGAACCTATTGCCAGTGTTATTCAGGCAGGTGAGAAGGACTACGAACTGATAATGGAAAAGGCCGGAAAAGCCTTTGAAAGCTGGAGAATGGTCCCCGCCCCGAAAAGAGGGGAGATAGTCAGGCAGCTCGGAGAAGCCCTCAGAGAAAAGAAAGAGCCCCTCGGCAGGCTTGTTTCTCTTGAAATGGGCAAGATCTTAACCGAAGGGCTTGGTGAAGTACAGGAAATGATAGATATGTGCGACTTTGCGGTAGGCCTCTCGCGCCAGCTTTACGGACTGTCAATGCACAGCGAAAGGCCCCGTCACAGAATGTATGAGCAGTGGCATCCGCTGGGGATCGTCGGGATCATAACTTCCTTCAACTTCCCCGTTGCAGTGTGGTCATGGAACGCGGCGATTGCAGCAGTGTGCGGTGACACCATGGTGCTGAAGCCCTCCTCCGACACCCCGCTCACAGCAGTGGCGATCCAGCATATAGCAAACAAGGTCATGAAAGACAACGGGCTGGAAGGCGTTTTCAACCTCTGCGCCGGAAAAGGCTCCGTCATCGGAGAGAGAATGCTGAACGACCGCAGAGTAAGGCTTGTCAGCTTCACGGGCTCGACCCAGATGGGTGAAAGGGTCGCAGAAGCTGTGGGGAAGAGATTCGGCAAAACCATCCTTGAACTCGGCGGAAACAATGGCATCATAGTAATGAATGACGCCAATGTTGATATGGCGCTCAGGGCTATCCTTTTCGGAGCCGTCGGAACAGCGGGACAGAGATGCACCTCCACAAGAAGGATATTCCTCCAGAAAGGGATCGCGGGACAACTTACCGAAAAATTGAAAAAAGCTTACGCTTCAGTATCAATCGGAAATCCGCTTGATCAGAATATTCTCATGGGGCCGCTTGTAAACGAAGGCGCAGTCAACGATATGATGAACGCGCTTGAAGCAGTCAAAAGAGAAGGCGGAGAGATAATATACGGCGGGAAGAAACTTGACAGGCCCGGCCATTTTGTCGAACCGACCATAGTAAAAGCCCATAAAGACATGAAAATTGTCCGCGAAGAGACATTCGCGCCCATCCTCTACATCTTTGATATCGAAACCCTCGAAGAGGCGATTGAACTCCACAACTCCGTTGACCAAGGACTTTCGTCATCCATCTTCACAACAAATATGCTTTCCGCCGAGAAATTCCTGTCACATGAAGGAAGCGACTGCGGCATAGCCAATGTGAACATCGGAACCTCCGGCGCAGAGATCGGCGGAGCATTCGGGGGAGAGAAAGACACAGGCGGCGGGAGAGAAGCAGGCTCAGACGCGTGGAAACTTTACATGAGAAGGCAGACCAACACCATCAACTGGAGCACCGAGTTACCCCTCGCCCAGGGCGTGAAATTCGACATCAGCTGAAACCAGACCTTAGCATTGAAATTAAGCCCCGCCGAAAGCGGGGCTTTTTTCTTTCCCCTTGCGATCCTGAATTGCCTCACGATAAATTTAAATGAGGCAATACAAATCCGCAGTGCGCTGTTTCTTTCCAGCGGTGCGCAGCTTTTTTTACGGGGTTGTCTCTCCCGTTATTGTTCACTACTGCCAAGCCCTTGAAATAAATGGGTTTATTGTGAAGCGGAAAATATCTGTTGTTGGCATTAAAGTTGCTGGTATATGAATTGTGCGGATATTTGAAATCTTTTCAAGGAGGATAATCACATGGAAAAGCACAAAAAATGGACTGACATCGTTCTTTTCGGGGGAATTTTCCTCATGATACTGGGCGCGGTTGATCCGCTTGAAGGTTCTGTTCTGATTGTCATCGGCAGTTTCCTGACGGCTTTCGGGGCGCACAGAAAACTTGCGCCGAACAGGATGTTCCTGTGGACTGCCTTTGCTCTTGTATCCATTGGCGTGGCAGCCATGTTCGGATTGAGTTTCGTTGGCGGGATCGGTGGTGATGCGGAATATTCGATGTGGTGGGGGCTGACCATTGTCCCCTATCCTGTAGGATGGGCAATGATGCTGGCTGGAACTATCGGAAAAACTGCTTTCAGGTGGCTTGTGTATATTGCTTTTATACTTATGGGCACAGGGATAACAAGCCTGATGGTATTCACTTCAGAAAACCCCAGGAATATGGAGGATCCCATGTTCTGGATATTGATGCTTCTTCCCTACCTTGTAGGAGTTTTACTGTGCCTTATCGCATCAATTCTTGCTGCGGTCAGACAGCATACAGAACAGCGGCGCATTTCAAAAGGGAGTGAGGTTTAGCTGAATGGTTTTCATTTTCTATGGATAACCCTCATCATGCGATCCGACATCAACAGGCACTATCATATCTTTTTCAATATAGAATTCCATGCTGATACGGTAACTGATATTTATGGAGATACTGAAGAGGTTTTTATGTCTGCCTGATAATTTATGCAGCCGCAGGGAGGGATGAGAGGGATTTAATTCGAGCAGGTTAAGCGTTTTCCTGTACTGGTCGAGAAGTTCCGGATGTTTCCTGATGAATTTCTTGGCCCGTTTTACATAGCTCTCGGTATAAACGATTTCAGGCACAGGTGATTCTTTTAATGTGTTTCTCGACAGACTCCCTTATAATTTTCCCCTCTTTTAAATCTTTTTTTGATTCCTCGATCGCTGCTTCAAGTTCGCAATCTCTCAAACGGTTGTATTCCTCGATAGTCAGAACTACATATTTTGTTTTTCCGTGGACAGAGATCACAGCTTCGCCTGAAGAAGCCGTCACTTTATCTATCAGCGATACCCCTTGTGTTTTCAGTTCATTTGCAGTTATTGTGTTATTCATTAAAAAATCCTATTAGTAATACTATATATAATACGGAAATTAGTGCTTGTCAAGAAGCGATCCTTATTGTGTGTTTAGCCTTAGTTAAGATTTCTGACAAAATCCTGACATTTTCCTAATCATTGTTGAACAGAGAGGCATTATCAAATAGAATGATTCCTTTGTTTTTTAAGGGAGAATCTGTTGTTCAGAATACCGGAACTCCTCGCTCCGGCGGGAAATATATCTAAATTAAAAATGGCTGTCGCTTACGGCGCTGACGCGGTCTATGCAGGCGCGGCGGGGTTTTCAATGCGGCCGGACAAGGCATCGTTCGCTAAAGATGAGATTGCGAGCGCGGTTGAATATGCCCATGAGAAAGGGAAAAAATTCTATGCCGCGATAAACACGCTGGCGTTCAATGAAGATTTAAACAATATACGCTCATGGCTTGAGGATACGGCTGATATTCCGTTCGATGCTTTGATAATTTCCGATGCCGGTGTTTTCGACCTTGTGAAAGAAGTTCGCCCGGAGACTGATATCCACATCTCTACCCAGATGAGCGTTGCAAATAAAGGCGCTGCGTCATTCTGGAAAAAAGCGGGAGCTTCGCGCGTCATCCTTGCCCGTGAATGTTCGTTGGAACAAGCCGCGGATATTACCTGTAACAGCGGGATTGAAACTGAGATTTTCATTCACGGCGCAATGTGCGTAGCCGTCTCAGGAAGATGCCTGCTTTCTGCCCATCTCAGCGGAAAAAGCGGTTCAAGAGGGGACTGCAAGCATTCGTGCCGCTGGGAATGGCAGCTCGTGGAGCAGAAACGCCCCGGCGAAACCATCCCTGTTTTTGAGACAGACCGGGAAACAATATTTCTCGGCTCTAAGGATCTGTGCCTGATAGAGCATATTCCTGAAGTTGTTAAAACAGGGGTGTCTGCCGTGAAAATCGAGGGACGGATGAAAGGGGAATACTATATCGCCGTGGTGACGGGAATTTACAGAAAAGCCCTTGACAAATATCTGGCCTCCCCGGAGGATTTTCATACCGACCCGGAATGGCTCCGTGAACTTGAATCTGTAAGCCACAGGCCCTACGGGAAAGGGTTCGCGTTCGGCTATCCGGCAGAGAGGCCGGAAACGCTTCAGACTTCCAATCTTCCTATCAGCACTGCCGTCCCTTTGGGTTATGTGACTGAAACCGAAGGGAAAAGACATCTCGTCAGCGTTAGAAACCCGTTCGTGCCCGGTGAAGAAATCCTGTGGATTTCCCCTGATGGAAGCTCAGGTTCAACCTTTGTGGAAGCTGTGTTTAACATCAGCGGAAATCCGTCCGGCAGGGCGCTGAGCAGCACTGAGATTTTTGTTGAATTCAGTAACTGCCTGACCCTCCCCGTTCATTCTGTGTTAAGAAAAAAGAAGGAAAACAACAATGAAAAGAATAGTTCAGATATCTGATATACACTGCGGCTCCGGGTATTTCGATTCCGGTCTCATGGAAAAAACGATTGAACAGGTCAACTCACTCAAACCTGATATTCTAATTGTGACAGGCGACCTCACAATGGAGGGGTTTTACGAAGAATTTGTGGTGGCAAAAAACTATCTGGACAGGTTTGAAGTGAAAGACAGAATAATTGTTCCCGGAAACCACGATGCCAGAAATGTCGGATACAAAACATTTGAGAAACTCATCGGAGAACCTTTCAGCGTCATAAAATCCGATGGGATGATTATCTGCGGCGCGGATTCAACGGAACCTGACCTTGATGAAGGCAATATCGGTCGAACCCACACCGCAGAACTGAAAAACCTGTTTTCAGGAGATTATTCCCTGAGGATCCTTGCCCTGCACCATCATGTCATATCACTCCCGAACAGCGGAAGGGAAATGAACATTCTGAGGGATGCAGGAGATGTTCTTGACATGGCGGTCAAATCGAGGGTCAATTTAATCCTTTCCGGGCACAAACATATACCGAACCTCTGGAATTTTGAAGGAATCAAGGTACTGACCTGCGCAACGACAACATCCAGACGCGTTAGAGGGCTTTTCAAACCTTCCTACCACATCATTGATATCACTGAAAAACTGAATATCCGCAGAAAAGAAGTTGAGGGAGAAGAGGAAACTATTTGCGACGAGATTTTATGACCTGCCGGAAGATTGAAAGACAATTGATATTTCAGCATTTAATTGTCGAGATTCAAGCTGATGAATTTGCACCTCTGAAAGCGCTGGATTTGATAACTTCAGAGCCTTTCAAGTTTATCAATGATTTTTTTCCACTCAAATTTAGGCGATTGCCCGTAAAGCGCCTTATACGCCTTCAAAGCTTCCATCCTGTTGTATTCCGCATTGTCACCGGCGAAGAACAGAGCGGCGTGTATATCGGCGATCCACAGCGGTTCATGAACCTCCGTAAGGAGTTTTTTAAGGTCTGCCGCTGCTGACTCTCTGTCCCCGAAGCCTGCTTTAATTTTGTTCATCAATATCCTGCAGTCGGTATCCAGAATCTGGTTATTTGCTTTTTTTGAAAATTCCATTGAGCGCAGGTTCCATTTCTCCGCTTCAGGATATCTTTCCGCTTCGCAAAGAATATAAGATTTATAAAAGCTGAGCAGAGCGAGCTGCCAGAGCATGTTTTTTTCTTCAGCAGCATTCAGCCCTTTGTCTATGTATTCGAGAGCGCTACCGTACCGGCAGTTGTTCAGGTAAACAAGTGCCATGTTTGAATATACTTCCGGTATAAGGTCACTGAAGTCCTGCTCCGCGCAAATTCTGTGCTGCTCCTTCAGATTCTTTATGGCACTGTCATGCTTTCCCATGTCCTTGAGACAACCGCCGATACACCCAAACGCGTGCGCTGTCATGTGTTTATCGCCTATCTCAAGCGCGAGGTCTCGATATTCCTCCGCTTCGCGAAGCGCTGTCTCTGTTAAGCCTCTGGAGTAAAGAATTGTTACAATATTGCCTAATGCGGATATTTCCCCGCGCTTGTCGCCAATTTTAGAGCACAGATCCTGTTGTTTCCTGTAACTTAACTCAGCGTTTGCGTAATCCCAACTGTACATGTTCAAAAGGCCTTCATTATCATAAGCCTGGGCAAGCCCCATCATGTTCTTGTCCTGTCCGGCAATGTCTATCTGATGGTCCAGAAAGCCGCGCGCTTTGTTGAATTCCGCTTTGTGGACATTCAATGTCGCAAGATTGCCGTATGCATTGGCCATAGCTGGCTTGTCATTCAAGTTTCTGGCGGAATCCAGATATTTCATGAAACACTGCTCCCCTTCGTCAAGTTCTTTTCTGTTCATGCGAAGAAGGCCGAGATTCCTGCATATGATAGACAGCTGTCTTTCGTCATTTCGGAGTTCCGCGAGTTTCTCCGCTTTTTCCAGATGAATGAAGGCGCTTTCATAATTGCCTCGGTTCCATTCAAAAGCCCCCAGTTCCGTCAGAGCCAAGACCTCAAGGCTCCTGTTCCCGCAATTTTGCGCCAGCTCCAGTGCTTTTTCCCTTGAATCTCGGCTGATGTCCCAGAATCCGGCATACTGGGCAACCAGACCTTTTTTCAAGAGCATTTCCGAAAGAAGTTCAGCTTCCGTTGTCAAGTCAAAATATTTTTCCATTCGACTGTAAAAATCAAGAGCCTGAGAGTTAAGGTAGTTATCCTTTGACCAGTTTGCAGCTTTCTCCAAATAATACCTGGCCTTATCGCCAATCTCAGCCTGTTCAAAATGGTAAGCAAGATCTCCAAAGTACATCTCATTGATGGCATAAATCCGTTCCGCTTTTTTTGCAATCTTTCGGTGTAGTTTCCGGACCTTTCCTTTAAGCTGCATATTGTAAGCTGCGTCTCTGAGCATAACATCCCTGAACGAGTAATTGGTATCACCTTCAAAATCCCAAATGGATGTTTCGCAACCCGCTTTCAGGACTGAACGGAAATGATCTTCATTTCTAAAAGGAAGAATCTCATTAAGGAGCTGCACATCAAAATTCTTTCCAATGACCGCAGCATGTTGAACAACATTTTTTATATCTGATTCCATTCGGTCTATCCTTGCCACCAGAAGATCGGTCAAAGAAGATGGCAGGGGAATATTATCGTTTTTAAGTTCCCACCGGCCTGCAGCGCTCAGGGACAGAAGATTGTTCTCTGTAAGGTAGCGAACCGTTTGCTCCAGAATATATGGATTACCTTCGCTTTTTTTCTTCAGAAGCATGGAGAGGCTCTCCCTTAGAGGTTTCCCGAGAAGCACTTCGCTTAGCATATGAATATTAAGATCTGAAAGAGGTCCCAGAATTATTTCGGCAGTCGGGCATTCAGGTTTCCACCCTTCCGCGTTTCCTTCATCTTTTTCTCTGGTAAGAATCACGGTCATGACGGGGTATGACTCTATGTGTCGGCAGACCACATCGAGTGCTTTAACAGAATCTGAATCCGCGTTATGGAAACCGTCGAATTCAAGAACCACTGGAGTCTTCAGAGATGCGGCTTTGATGAATTCTTTAAAAGCGTATATAGTGTTCTCGTACCTTCCTTTAGGATCAAGAGAGGTGTATAAAGAGTCTTGGTATATTATTCCCAGGAACCCAGCCAGAAATGGTTTTAATCTTTCAAGTTCTCTTCCCTGTTCGCTGTTTTTCAGACCGACTGGAAAATCTGATATCAGATTGTAGCCTTTTTCAAATAACGCTTTTCTCTCATTTTCATCCTTTTCGTCGGTGAGGTTGAAATGGTTTTCGAAAAAAGACCTGAAGGGATTGAAGGGCTTTTTCAGTGTCTCCTCGCATGGTAAATAGAAAAAACTGATATCTTTCTGATCCTTTTCAAACTCTGCTAATAGCCTCGTTTTACCGGATCCTGCAGGTCCTTTTATAATAAAGCATCCTGGTGAAGCTCCTTTTTTTAAAATCGAAATTCCTTTTTTCAGCTGATCCAGTTCATTTTCTCTTCCTGCGAACGCTCCGCTAAAAATCCTCTTATTCCGGAGTTTTCTGAACAGAAGAGAAAATACCTTCTGGGTTCCGCTTTTCCCTTTGAACTCCATTTCGCCCAGATTACTGAAAAGAAATTTTTTTTCTTCCAATACAGCAACTCTCTCCGTGCACCATATCTCTCCCCATCCCGATTTTGCCATGAGCCTGGCGGATAGATTTACTTTATCTCCGACAACAGAATACTGACATCTCTGTCTTCCGCCTATATTGCCGGTGAACACCACATCATAAGTAACCCCTGCCCTCCATTTGAGTTCTTCTTCATCCGCTGTCACTCTCTTAAGGGAAAGCAGAAAGTCCAAGGACCTTTCGACATTGTTCTCAAACGCCACAGGAGCTCCGAAAAATACAATCACGACACCGCCTTTGTCCCCGAAATCCACCTCCTTGAGATAACCTGTTCTGTCATCCGAAATGGCCAGGATGGAAGTGATGAATCTGTCCAGATCTCCTCTAGTTTCAACACCGGAAAAAGAAATGAAGACCGACGCAACATTTCGGAACTCTCCTTTTTCCTTAAATTCAACCACTGATTCAGGAAGAAAGAGCTCCGCTGATGATTTTTTAATGCGCCTGAGAGCAGGAATCTGTTTTTTCGTCCTTCTGTCCTCAAAAACGGATATCCTGAAATAATCTTTATTTTTCTCTCCGTATGTCAGGAACTTCTCATTTCCTTTAATAAAGACATGATCGGCGATTATATCCCCGACTTCCGCGTGATGTTCGGAGGCAGCGCACCCGTCAACAGCCTGCCCCCTGAAGAAAAACGCCTTTCGATTGCTGCCCAAAATTCCCCATTCAACCCCACCTTTCGATATACCTGTTTTAACCTTCAGCTCAAATTCCCCGAACCTGGTCTTTTGAATCCCTTTCTTTCTGAAAATCCGCTGTATCTCAAAAGCACACCTGACGGTGTTAAGAGAATCCGCTGTTTCTCCGCCCGGCAATTTCACAGGGAAAAGTGCAGTGAACGCGTCCCCAGCAAAATTTGTTATAAACCCCCCGTTTCTGTAAACAGAATCAACCGCAGGCCTGAAAATCGCGTTAAGAATTTCCGACAGGATTTCCGCGCCCTCCTGTCCTCCCTTCATCAGCGCTTCAGTCATGGGAGTGAATCCGGAAATATCTATAAACATGGCGCAGGAATTGAAGACGCCACCAGATTCTTTCCTTCTTATCTTATCATCAACAAAATGCGGTATAAGGTTAAGCAAGAGAATAACCCCTTTTTCTTATATTCCTTGATTCTATAACTCCGTCCAGATTTTTGCAAACAGATAAATAAGATATATACATAATGAAGCAGGCATGGTATAATGATGGATGGAATTTGAAGATGATTCCGGTGAACCATTAAGAAACATTAACATGAAAAGCAATTACATTCTGGAGATACTTAAAGAACTCAGAACTCATGAAATCCCTCCTGAAGAACTGGGAGAGAAACAGAGGCTTGCCGGTCAGTCTTTTCTGGAAGTCCAGAGTCTCATAAGATTTGAAGATTATAAGGCAAGCAGGATTCTGACAGCCATAGCTTTTTTAAGCGGCATGTTTGCTGCTATGTATGCGACTCTCCAGAACTCTCTTGGAGACAGGGCAATTGACATAGAAAACTGGAGCACAGCCCTATGGCTCAATAATATCTGTTTTTTCCTTTACCTGATACTGGTTCTGACAGGCGTCACAATGATGGTTCTTGCAATAAGAGCCAAATACAACATTCCTGACCCGGCAATAATTCAGCAAACAGGCGTAATAATGGATGAACGGACAGGAAACCCCATCGAACCGGACTCATATCTGTTCTTCGAAAAAATAATCGCCAACCCTCCCGCAAACTGGGCAAGAGCGTGGGGAGCAAAAACATCTGCGGAACTGAAAAGAAAGTTTCTGGAAAACCTCATCGTTGAAACCTATGTCATTTCGCTTGCGGTGAAAAGAAAATATATGTTCCTTAAACCCGGAGTCCATCTAATCTGCATAGGAGCCGGAATGTTTATCCTTTGGATAATAACCGCAGTTTTCGTGCTTATCTCACATTAAAAACCGACAAACTTTTCTGGACAATATAAAACAGCATTGCTAAGGCATTGCCCCGCAGGTGTTTAAAGCCGGGTTCCTCTCCGTCAGGTTCGAATCATATCCGCTTGTGCCTTCGCCGTAATCTGCGCTTGCCGTAACTAGATAGTATGTTTTCCCGGGTGCCGGCGTGATATCGTAATACCTCTGGGTTCCTGACACCGTCCCTGCAGTTTTGCAGATCAGTGATGTGTGATCATATATTCCCTGCAATGTTCCTTCATATATGTTATATCCCTTTTCCGCTCCCAGGTCCTCCCAGTATATCCTCAGTATCCCGCCCCCGATGCTTTTCATGTCAACCAGGTTTCCGGATGTCGCTGACGAAACTTCAGGAATCTCCGGACAAACCATTATTTCAACCTCTGTGAATTCGGTCACCTGAAATCCGTTGCTGTCCGTTACTGTTACTGCCGCGTAATATGTTCTGGCTTCGCTGTAAATATGCCCTGGGTTTTCCTCTGCTGATGTTCCGCTCCCGTCTCCGAAGTTCCAGCTGTATGTGTATGGTGCTGTTCCGTTTGTAGGATTTGCCGTGAAGTTCACTGTCATGCTGATACACACAGGCCCTGTGTTCTGCGGATCTGCTCCGGGGTCGCACGCGTCTCCCTTTCCATCTCCGTCTGTGTCCGTCTGATCCTCGTTTGCCACCAGCCTGCAGTTGTCGCACACATTTCCGATGTCGTCTCCGTCCATGTCTTCTTGTCCAGGGTTTATTATCTCCCAGCAGTTGTCCAGCGGGTCGTATATTCCGTCAGTGTCTGTGTCGAGAAGCTCATCTATGTCTATTGTATATATTAACGGCCATTTGTATTCAGATCCGTAGTCTTCTCCGTTTATGTTTTTGTCCATTCCCGTCACACTAAGCTGGCTCGCGTTCCCGGCATTGTCAACCGCCTGCACCATGTAGTCTGTGTCTGCTGTTACTGTCATCGAACCTTCCCATTTGCCTGTTCCGATGTTGTAGTTTAGGTCTTTGCTTTTCCATTCTCCCAGGTTGTCTGTATATGTTATCAGTACTCTGAACACTCCCGTGTCTCCTTCTGCGTTGTCTGTCGCTTCCACGCTGAACTCTGCTGTCAGTCCGCTTAGGTTGTGCGGGGTTTCCGGATCGGGGTCTGTTATCTCTGGTGGCTTTTTGTCGCAGTAGTTTGAATAGTAAACCATGAAGCTCATCTTGCTGTGCAATCTTTCCGTCTGGTCTGTCCCTCCAAGGTAGATTCCTGTCTTGACTGTCAGGTTGTCCCATCTTTCATCATAGTCGTAGCATATCTCCGGATCTGTGCTTTTGTTCACTCCTCCTGTTCCTCCCACTCCTCTTGGCGATATGCTCGAGGTCAATCCCGGCAGCGGTCCTTCATCGCTTTCTCCGTTCTCTGATACCGGCACTCCTATTACGGGGTTGAATCCGCTTTCGTCGGTGTATTCTCCTGCTGTGAACAATGTTCCCTTACTCACTGTTCCTGACAGTTTCGAATCGTATATGAACAGCGGCTGGATCACATCTCCTGTTTCACTGGAACTTTCACCGTTAAGTTCATAGTAGGATCCGTCTGCCGTATTGAACTTCACATGAGTTCCGGGACCGAACTCGAAGTTATGCTCCACTGCTGTCACTCCTGTGGGCAGAGTCTGGGGATCTACTTCTCTTTTCTCTATTTTTATGTCTTTCAGTCTGTCTGTCTCGATTATTGCCGCTTTCGATACAGGGTCCACGATTATTTTGTACATGGGAAGTCCGTAAAGTGTCGCTTCCTGCAGCACTTTTTCATCAAATACATCGTATCTGTTGTCTTCCATATAATACTGTCTTTTGGCCTGTCTTATCGCCTCTCCCATTGGGGCTTCGTTCATTGATATGAGTTTTCTGGTTATGTATTCGTTTAGTTTTTCGCTTAAGCCTCTTCCGTTCTTTAATCCCCAGCCATATCCTGTGTTGCCCATGTAGGCTACAACACCCTTTTTCATCATCAGTTCTGCTGTGTCAAGATTGTTTCCGCTGCTTCCCGGTACATTCAATCCCGAATGACATCCTATGTTGTAGAAGAGTGATCCTGTCAATATGTTTGGATTTGCCTCCATCACCGCCGTTTCCAGCGGCCCGTTCGGGGTTCCGAAGCTGTGGTGGTTGTCGTGGCTGCATATTGAGTTAAGGGCGTGCTGTGATGTGAATAGCATTGTTTCAAGGTCTCCGGCATTCCATATCTGGCCTATTTGGAAGTCAACTGTTTCTCCTGATCCGCTCCAAATGGTTTTTATCTTCTCCGCTCCGTCTGTAAGAAAATCATATCCGGCTATCGATACCATGTTCAAGTCTATCTGGCCGTCCTGGGATATAAAGATGTTTATCGTTTCTTCTATCTGCTCGGGGGTTTCTATCAGTCTTCCCATCGCATGGTCTGACAGGTATATGACATTCTGTCCCGCTTCTGTTTTCTCTGATTCAAGATCTCCGTAGTAGTCATCGGTCAGGAAGTAGTTTCCGCATACTGCTGAGCCTATTGTTGTTCCGCAGTCCACATCTCCTGTGTACTGGTCTTCGCTGAAGACGCTGCAGCCGTCAGGGACACGATAGAACGGGATAATACGGTCATCTCCCACTATCACTATGTTCTCTACTTCTGTATATACTGTTGTTCTCTGGGTGTACAGGTAGTCCCTTATCTCTGAAGCCACTTCATTGGCTGATGCTGCTTTGTCTTCGTATGTTGTTATTGTGCTCTGATTGTCCAGGTCCCATTGGACGAATGCTGTCTGGACTTCCGGCACATCCTGCAGTCTTAAGATCACTCCGTTGACTTTGTTGTTGTTTGCAAGTTCTGTCAGTTTGCTTTCAAGCGCTGCTGTTTCTCCCGGCCAGATTGTCTCCATTCTTGGAAGGTCTGTCACTATCATTGTCTTTATCGCTGAGGTCGTCGCCTGGATTATGTAGAAGTTTAAGTCACTGATGTCTTCTCCTCTGTTTCCGCTTATGTCCTCTGCTATCACTTTTACCCTGCAGGTGAAGCTTGTCACATTCGGGGCTGTCCAGTTTGCAAAGCTGTTAAGGGTGTTACCTGTAATCTCTACCCATGTCCCTGCTGTCCCGTTCCAGTCGCTGCAGTAGTAGATCTCGTAATGGTCTATCTGTGTATTGTCTGAACCCGACCAGGTTATTGTGTAGTTGCTTCCCTCAACTATGCTCTCTCCTCCGTTGGGGGTTATGACATCAATTACTGGGAACTCTCCGTCCACTACATGCAGCGTCACCGTGTCCCATCCGTATTTACCGCCGTTTGCACCGTCATCGTGCACTCTAAGCAGAATCTCATAGTCTCCCGGCCAGTCAAGTCCATAGTAGCCGAGATCATTCTCTTCTATCAGAGGATTAGTTCCAAATGCATCAAAACCACCTGAAAGCAAATTCCCAAAATCATCAAACACAACATCCCCGTTTAAATCCCACGCGTATTCTATGATAGCGTCATTAGCGTCTTCCATCGGGATTGTAGTGTGCGGGTTACTCCCTGTTGCGGATGCTGATCCGTCAAGTTGAAGATCTGTCCCCTCTCCGAGTATTATGGCAGCTGATGGGTTCAGTATCCCAGGATAAGCGGTGGGGGATGTGTTCGGATAGAAGATCCCTCCCTGACCCGCCCAGATAATAAGGGAGTCCCCTGTCCAGACGCCCTTGCAGTGTACAGCCGAAGGAACATTTTTTTCGGGTATTGTAGTCCAGCTGTTTGATGCCGGATTATACCTACCACCTGTATTTTGATACTCAATGTAAGAAAGAAAAAAAGTGGAAGAGTTTAGCAATCCTCCCCAGACAAGCATTTCCGTGCCCGTCCAACATCCGGCATGCTGTTCCCTGCCCGAAGGGGAACCTGATGCAGATAGAGTAGCCCATGTATTTGTTGATAAGTTATATTTCATACTTTTTGCAACATCAAAAAATTCATAATATATATAAGGCTGGCTAGTATTAAGATAAACTCCATAGCTAATAATCATCTCGCTTCCATTCCAGACTGCAGAGTGGCCTCTTCTTGCAAACAGATAGTCTATACTCCCCCAACCGAAAAGTGTGGATGTAGGTTGCCAGCTATTTGTATTGATATTAAAAATGCCTCCTGAGTTGAATGTGATTTCTTCTGGAAAGCTGTCAGACACTTTACTGCCCCCCCAAATTATCATTCTGTTACCGGTCCAGACTGCGCTATGGGAAAATCTTGCTGAAGGAGCAAATGTAGTTGAGGTGGGAATCCACTCGTCTGTGGATGGATTGTAAATCCCGCCGCTGTTCTTTTCCGTTCCCAAAGCATTAATGCTTCCAGTACCTCCCCAGACAATCATTCTATCTCCAGTCCAGATGGCTGTATGGTAAAATCTCGGAACCGGAGCGTTGTTTGTTGTTGTTGCGGTCCATAAATCTGCAGCAGGGTTATACCTTCCTCCGCTGTTATCCACAAAATACCCTCCCCAGACAATCATTTCCGACCCCGTCCAGATTGCTGTGTGATATTTTCTTGATGAGGGTTCGCCTGTGCTTGCTATTCCTGACCAGTCATCAAGAGCAGGATTGAACCTTCCACCTGTCTGATCCCCACCCCAGTATATCATCTCTGCTCCCGTCCAGACCAGAGTATGGTCTTTCACTGTGCCTGACGGGCTTGACCCTGAAGATGTTGGTACCCAGATATCATTGAGCGGATTATATGTTCCCCCTGTATTCAGATAACTGCCATCGAATCCTCCCCAGACTATCATTCTTTCAGCCGCCCATACCGCTGTGTGGAGATAGCGTGCTGATGGAATGTTCGTTGTTGTTGTCGCTGCCCAACTGTCTGTCGAAGGATTATAGCACACTCCATCAGGTCCCGCCCCTCTTCCCCCCCAGACTATCATTCTTTCTCCTGTCCAGACTGCTGTATGTTGATCACGCGCCGAAGGGGCATCTATTGCTGTTGTCGTCGTCCAGTTGTCTGTTGAAGGATTATAGCGACTTCCGGTGTTTAACCATAGCCATTCATTACTATATGCCCCACCCCAAACAATCATCTCAGTTCCAGTCCACACCGCAGTGTGCCAATATCTTGCTTGAGGCGCGTTAACTAATGATGTTGTCAGCCATGTATCGGTTTCTGGATTGTAAATGCCTCCTGTGTTCAAGTCTATCCCGCCAGGGTCCACCCCCCCCCAAACTATCATCCTTTCTCCTGTCCAGACAGCAGTGTGACTTGATCTTGCTTCAGGCGAATTCGATTGCGATACGGCTCTCCATGTGTCTGATTCAGGATTATAAATTCCTCCCGAATTGCTTCCCCCTCCCCAGATAATCATTTCAGAACCTGTCCAAACCGATGTTGCTCCACTTCTGGGCTCCGGTTGATTTGTCCCGGATATTGAAGTCCAGCTGTCAGTTAGGGGGTTATACTTGTGGTTATCTGAGTTGTAAGCGGAAAGTACCATTCCATTATCATAATAATTATATGACCCACCCCAAACAATCATCTCCATCCCCGTCCAGACAGCACAATGCTTATATCTTCTTGACGGAGCCTGCTCTGTGTTCACAGGCGACCATGTATCTGTATAAGGGTTGTATCTTCCTCCACGGTTAACCTGAAACTGTTGACCCGCCTCACCTCCCCAGACAATCATTTCAGAACCTGTCCAGACAGCTGTATGCCTCGCAACCCCTGTTGGCACCTCCCAAAGCTGGACCCAGCTGTCCGGCTTCATTTCGCCTACAAATGTCCCATTTAAAGATAAATCGGGATTTAATTGGACTGAATATTCTGTGTCCCGTGTTTCGTAATCCAGATATTCTGCTATGTTTTTAATATCCGGTTCACATGAATTCAATTCAGAAATGTATTTCCCATGCATATCTTCATTGGTGTAAATCAGTTTGCGGATCAGCCTGTCAGACAGTGTCTGCCTTGCAATTACCTCTGCAATTAAATTCGGATTATTATCAAGCGCATTAAATAGTTTTGCCAGAATTCGAGGGTCTTTGGTATTTTTAACTATCCTGTTTATTTCAGCCTGCAAGTGTTTCCCGGTTATAGGGTTATCCCATTTTATTGCAAGCAGATAGGATTTTATCAGGGTATCTTTTACCTTTTTCTCCAGAACTTCCCTCGTTACTATCTCTTCAAACGGTTTTAAGATTGTGTCCGGGTTCTGTTTTTTTGCATAGTCCGCCCTGAGATCATAATAGACCTTCTCAATTACCCTCTGGGCTTCCACCCTTTCCTCAAATGTAATCGCGAACGAACATGGAGCCAGTAGGATTACCAGCAGAAACGCAAATGCAACAATTTTAGACATGCTACCTCCTGTTTTCATCTTCAAATTATACTTTCAAAGATAAAAAAGTCAATTTCCGTAAGGTTTTATTGAATCAGTTTGACGCTGTCCGTTATCGAACACCCTCTGTCCGCTCAGATGCATTTTCAGCAGCGATTCTGAACCCGGCAGAATTACTAGTTTCTTAATCCCTTTAATTTAAACAGTTTAGACTAAACAGAAAAGTTGGCACGCGCATTGCTATATACTAAGGTGCGAACGATGAAAGACGAAAGAAACTTGAGATAAGGAGAAACAAAATGGAACACAAAAACAAAGATAAGAAAACAGAAAGCAGAGAAAACTTCAGCAACGAACACAAAAAAGCCATGAGAAAGATGAGAAGCTTCTTCTCAAGAATGCAGGCAAATTACAGATATTGATGGGAAACCACCTCCTCCAAACCCCGCCCCCGCGGGGTTTTTTTTTGTTAAATCTTATCGAGAAGTTCCCGCTCTCTTTCCGGCGGAATTCCCGTCTTCAGCGTTTCTCTGTCTTTCGTGAAATCAATTGTTGTCTTTATAGTTTCATTAAGAGGCAGAAATGAAAGTCCGTCCCGCAATGCTTTCGTGTTGTCAATATACTCTATGAACCGGTATTCCTCAGAGTCGGGAAGCCATAGCGGCATCTCCGCGAAGGGGACAATCTTGTTTTCAAGAAGGAATTTTTCGTCAACCCAGACAAACTCAGCTTCTGAACCTGAAACACTTTTGCATTCATCAAGAAGCGACCTGAAGCTCAGAGGGTAATCGGGACCGACAGCGTTATAAACCCCGTTATTTTTGCTTTCCAGCATTCTGATCGTCCACGAGGCAAGATCCCTGACATCAATAATCTGGGTGCAGGCATCGGGATTTCCGGGGCACAGGATAGTCCCTCCCTTCGCCACTCTCCACGGCCAGTAGCTGAACCGGTCGGTCGGGTCATCGGGGCCGACTATCAGGCCGGGACGGATTATAAGGGAATTTTCTCCGAAGCCTTCCAGAACTTCTTTCTCACAAAGAGCTTTTAGGGGACCGTAGGTCTCGTTGTTAATCTCCTCTGTTTGATCCTTCAGTTTCCCAACAGTATAATCTTCAGTTATTCCCTTTACCGAGAAGTCTTTATATACGGAAACTGTTGAAATGAAAACATACCGCCCTGCCCTTCCTTTCAGAAATTCAACGGACTGCTTCACAATCCTCGGGACATATCCGCAGGTGTCAATGACAGCATCCCATTTCCTGTCTCCGAGAACGGCAAGTCCTCCGTCCCGGTCGCCGGTAATATTCTCAACTTCCGGGAAAAGATCACAGTTTGTCTTTCCTCTGTTGAAAAGCGTAATTTTGTAGCCTCTTTCCAGAGCATTTTCCACAATGTGTTTTCCGACAAACTTCTTTCCGCCTATAATCAGTATCTTCATTCCTCTTCACCGTTCCTTTGATTTGCGGGGTCGGGAGGATCCCCCTGAGCTTCCTCTTCATCCACTTCTTCCATTGCCTCTATGACATGCTGTTTTGACGGATCAAGATGAGACTGGAGTTCCATGAAGGCAGTTCCCACCGATCTGCTGTTTGGTTTACTTTTCCGCCAGTAAATCCAGCCTTTCTCTTCAGCTTTAAGCAGGATCCTGTCAATAATGAAGAGAACTGCAGCTATGCATATAATGAAGAAAAGCGCTTCAATCACCACCACTTGACCTTAACCCTGTATTTCACTGTGTCTTTGCCGTCTGCGGGAACCGTTACTGTGAACTTGAGGGTGTGTGCTTCAACCTTCTCATATTCATGCGTTGAAGTGAGGATTTTCCAATCGGCAGGAATCGGCTCTATGATCTCAACCGTTACCGGTTCTTCCTTATGATTCCGGATCTGGACCTCCCATTCCGTTTCATACACATTATGGCTGATTATTTTATAGTCAGTCTGCTTTCTTTCACCGACTACATCAAAAGCATCCCCCATCTTTATCCTGATTGTTTCATCTTTGGGAGTGTGATCAATGTTGTCTTCCCCTATAAATTGAAGACTTCCCGATGAATCTTCCTTATAGACTCTGACAATTCCCTTCGGAAGAGGCATCCCCATGTTGTATTCCTCTTTGTTCGGAATATCCAGATAGACACCTATTTTTTGATTGGAGATGGGTTCACCGTATTGATTCCGGTAATAATACTCCGAGCCCCAGTAGATAAGTTTTTTGTCTATTTTCACATCGGAAGATTCAAGAAGAGAAACCTGCTTCTTCTGGTTGTTCTTGACCGTTGTCAGCCTGTCCAGGGTGTAAAGATGATATTCGAAAAAAGCTTCCTCCTGCATCGCCGGAGCCGGAGCAGCTCTCAGCATTTCGCTTTTGGCGCCCATCATATATCCGTCATATTCAGGCTCTGCACGATTAACATCGCCCGCAACAAGTTTGAGTTTCGCGTCTTCATAACCTGCTCCGCTTGTATTATCAAGAGTAACCCAGCCCTTAATATTGGCTCTGGTGTCATCTTTGTTCACAACAGCGATATAGTCGGCCTTCCAGGTCATTCCGTAGGTAAGATAAGAGGTTTCAATTGTCTGTTTCGATATGGCATTATTGAGAAGCCAGACAAGAGTCGGTTTTGCAATAAGATTCTTCGGGATCTCGGGAAAGATCATTCTCCCCGGGATATTGTATGTAATCTCGTCGCCCATCTGAAGGATTGCTCCTCCGTTGGTGGACAGCACTTTTGCGTCAAGCACGGTTTCCTCTCCTGATTCAGGGTTTACCTTCACGATCTTGATAAACTTGTCAACATATTTGTCAAGCAGTTTCTGAGGGTTCAGCAGGTCGTATTCATAGTTCTGTTCCAGCACTGCCAAACTCTCCGGGTCATCAACCGATACTATGTGCACAGTCTCAGGCCTTATCTGGGACGCGACATCCATGAACTTCAGCTCCACGGTTCCCACCGGAAGTTTAAGTTTTCTGACCTCTTTGACCAGCCCCAGATTGGAATTGTAAATAGTGATTGATGTTTCCGTTCTGTCTTCAGAAGTGGATATAACTTCTGCTCCGAAAGCCGAGGCACAGATGAAAATACACAACAGAAGCGCGGATATCTTTTCCATAATAAAATCTCCTATATATTGGTTTTTCATTTCTTCAATATATCATAATCCAGGTGACTTTGACAACCTGAAGGGCGGGTTGTAAAATATCCCTCTGAAAGAGGTTTTTCAGTGGCATTTTCAAAAAGAATAAAGACTTATCTTCTCGCAGCGGCAGCCGCTTCCGTTCTCATTCTAACCGGATGCTACGAAAGCGGTGATTATATTACGGTAACATTTCTGTCGGATAGTGAAATCTCCGTTGACATCACGACCAAAATCCCTCCGGGTGAAAAAATACCGGAAAGAATTAAAAAGGAGCTTGAGAAAACCGTTCTAAACTATGAGAACGGAAATGATTTCTGGGAAAAGAGGTTCACCGCGGCTGAAGCCTCGGATGTTGTCGTTACTGATGAAAAAGACGGAGACAGAATATCCGCGATAAGCAGATCCGGGAACATCGGCAGTGTTGACGAACTCAATCAGCTTCTGAAAGGGCTGCCCGTCTTCTTCAAATGCTGGGATGAAAAAGGTTCCCGCATTCTTGAAATGTATCCGACCAGCACAGAAGCGGTTTCAGCCGAATGCGCCCGGAAACGGGAAGCCCTTGTTGACCGGGGTGCTGGGATCATATACCGGACCATATCGTCCCTGAAGGATATTTACGGCTACATCGGCAGCAACCCTGAACGGAAAGAAATACTTCTGTCAAAACTTGACCTTTTCCCCGGCGCGTTTACACCGGATGATACGGAACTGTTGAAAGATGAGGAATTACTTGAAGAAGAAACCGGGCTGGTTGACAGCGCGATGCTGATATGGGGTGAGCTTCTTGGATTTTTTCCTGACAGCGGATCGCTGGAATGCTTCCAGGTTATGGATACGAAACTTGAGATACGGCTTCATAAAAACCCCGGCGATGTCTGGGGATGGCAGAACAGTGATTACTCCAACGGCTACCGGCTGGGGCAGCCTTCTCTGGACAGAACGCTGGAGAAGTATCTCATGGACATGTTCTCGCCCGACCCTTTCAAGGATGATATCGGCCCGGGTGAACTCTCAAGCGTGAAATTCACTTCAAAGCCCCTGCCGTTCGAAGCAGACATCCGCAACGATCTCCGCAGGGATTATGAACTTCCGGTCGTTTACAGGCTTGTATGGGAGCTGGACGAAACGGGCAACGAGTAAAATCAGCGGCTGTCCTTCTTCCTGAACAAAAACGCGCTCCCTTCAATAATCATCCAGATTTCAGTAAGAACCACAACACAACCGATCACAAGAAGATGCCAGATCCCGTCGGTATAATATTTACTGAGATTATGGAACATCGCCCAGCCAGTCATGATGAACATGAAAATAAAAGGAATGAGGGTGATAATGAACGGTTTCCCTTTCTTCGCGAGATACACGGTTATGACCAGAAGAGCAAGGCACGCCAGAAGCTGGTTTGTCGCTCCGAAAAGCGGCCAGAGAAGAAGCCCTCCATTGCCCTTCCCGTCCCACAGAGCCAGAATTCCGGCAGTTACAACCGCAAACAGTGTCGCGGGATATTTGCCCGACAGGAATTTTATCTTCAACGCGCCGGACAGTTCCGTCACGGCGTATCTCTGAAGTCTTGTCGCTGTGTCAAGGGTTGTTCCCGCGAAACTGGCTATGAACACCCCCATAAGCGTGATGCCTATGTTGAAAGGAATTCCGAGGCTGGTCAGCATTTTTGTGGAGCCGTTCACAAAAGCCCCGACATTCGCCCCTAGCCCTGAAGCTTCCGACCAGCTTGCATAGTGCGCTGACCATGCGGCAAATCCCGAAGGTTCGCCTTTTGCTGAGGCTATGCCTATTCCTGCGCCGACGGCAATGATCGCGAACACAGCCAGCAACCCCTCAAGCAGCATGCCGCCGTATCCTATCGTGAAAGCATGAGATTCTCTTGAAAGCTGCTTCGATGTTGTCCCCGATCCTACAAGGGAATGAAACCCGCTTACCGCTCCGCACGCTATCGTTATAAAAAGAAAAGGCAGAATCGGAGGAGCGCCCGCAGGTTTAAGGTTGAAAGCCGGCGCCACCATTTCCGGGTGAGAAAAAAGAACCCCCAGCGCAAGCAGCCCCATCGCTACAAAAAGCTGATGGCCGTTGATATAGTCCCTGGGCTGGAGAAGCCTCCATACCGGCAGGGTGGATGCTATAAAAGCATAGACAAGCAGAATGACCGTCCAGATAACCACCGGGCCGACAGGGCCAAGCGAGGGCATTTTCAATGGCAGATAAGCTCCGGCAACTATTGCCGCGTAAAGCAATACCAGAGAGATAAGCGAAAATAACAGCGGCTTCTTGTCTTTTTTATATATCATATGCCCCAGCCACACGGCAATCGGAAGCTGAACCCAGATCGGAATGACCGACTCCGGATACAGGTCAAACAGGACCGAGATGACAAGACAGAAAATGGCTATGACGATAAGCAGAGAAAGAGAAATGATAAGCAGGAACATAATTCTCACTCGGCTGGAAATCAGCGATGACGCTACCTCCCCGATGCTCTGCCCCCTGTTCCTTATGGAAACGACAATTGACCCGAAATCGTGCACCGCTCCCATGAAAATGCTCCCCAGAAGCACCCACAACAGCGCGGGAACCCATCCCCAGATTATCCCGATGGCGGGTCCCACTATCGGGCCTGTTCCCGCAATGGATGTATAATGATGCCCGAAAAGGATCTCTCGCCTTGTGGGGACAAAATCCTGTCCGTCGTTGACCTCAACGGCGGGGGTCACAATCTCGTCCGACAAAGCGAATATCTTCTTCGCTAAGTATTTCCCGTAAGTGTTGTACGCGATCACATACAGCACCATCGTTCCGATCACCATCAAAATTGTTATCATTTCAGATAATCTCCTTGTTCTTATTAAATATCAATAACCGTTCCTGCCCCTGCCCGGATATACCTTTCTCCGAAGGCTGATCTTATCATTTCAATGGCATTATCTCCCGTGCAGTGAGCGGGAGCAATTCTTTCCAGCGACATTTCAAGGAGTCTTTTTACATCCGAATTTATCCGCATTTCCTTCTCTTTCATCAAATGGAATCCCCCCAGCACAAACCCCATCGGTCTTCCGGCCAGTTCTGACGACAACTTCAACAGATTTAAGATTCCTGCGTGCGCGCATCCTGTTATCAGACTTTTCCCGCCGACTATTGCTGAATGCTCCCATATCGGGAACCCCTTGAATGTCCCCTTCACCGGGCCTGTCGAATAAATGCCGGGCACTATTTCACTGTAATCGTCAACGGCAACAAATTCAGCCCCCTTCTCTTTAATATGTTTCTTGATTTTCGGGGAATAGGAACCAAGGCCGTAAACCCTGACCTTTTTCCCTGCCCCCAGCTTTGGGTCATGGCCCGCCTGTTGGGGCGGGTGGGCGGGCGTGGGGGGGGTGGGTTTTGGGGGCACGACGAACGAAGTGCTTGCGCGGCCCTCCACCACACCTTGTCCCCCAAACCCCCCACCTCACTCTGTTCCCTGCTCCCTGCACCGTACCGTGATCCCCGCACCACACCCTGTT
>CAZDZC010000038.1:0-28465 GCA_964509835.1 uncultured Acidobacteriota bacterium | reverse complement strand
AATAAGCATCCGCCGTTCCGTCATCCTGACCCAGTATATCATCTATCCGCGTTCCATGATAGTAATAGTAGCTGCTTGTCCCGTCATCTTCCCGGACGATGCTGTTCCCGCTGTAGAGATACTGTGTAGTGGTCGAGGAAACGGTCTTTTCATATCTGTTGCCGTTAAAATCATATTTGTACTCAGCTATTGTTGACGGCGTTCCGTCCGGGTCATCTATGATCTCTGTCAATCTGTCCGTTTCATCGTAGGCGTAACCATAGGTGTTTGTGCCGTCCGTTTTCCGGCACATTCGCCCCTGTCGGTCCCAGGTGTATGTCCATGTCCCGTCGCTTTTGAGAAGCTGGGAGTTTATTCCCGATGTTCCGTCCGTCATCGAACAGCCCGAGTTTATCGTAAACCCCTGCTGATAGTAGGTGTAGGCGGTCGGAGTGCCGCTGTCAATCGTTTCGCTTGTTCTGTTCCCGATGTCATCATAGGCCCATTCGTAGGTTTTGTTGTCTATTATCGAGCTGTCCCTGAAATCGCCGTAGTTCGGATGTTCCGTTTTTGTAAGCTGATAGAGGTCATCGTAGGTGTATTCTGTGTATGCCAGGGTGGTTGTGCCGTCTGTGGTCTTCATGGTTTTATTTTATCACAATTTTCCGTCATCGGGTAGAGTGAAGCGACTAAAAAGTCTTTCCCGGCATTAAAAAACGATATTTGGAAATTAAAAAGCCTTCCATGGAATTAAAAAACGGTATTTGAGATTTTAATTGCCCGGTTCCCCTCGGCCATCCCTCGACTCCGCTCGGGATGACAAAATTCCGTTCGGGATGACTGCAACATCCCTTCCTGCTTCGCATGACACCTGTCAATCGCACCAGTCCCACGCATACTTTGACCAGTCGAGCTCTTTCATGAAATTAACTGTTTCTTCACTGATTGGAAAAGCCAGCTCATTCTGAAACCACACGGCTGTGACTGTCGAATTGTAATAGGATTCTCTGTCCGGTTTTCCTGAACAGGGATAAAACGCAGGCGAGAAGGAATATGCCTCCCAGCGCTTCAAGACATTCCTCGAAGTTTGAAGAGAACGGGACTTCCCATGATTTGTCCATAAAAACAACCCATCCGATCCTTTTAATCACTCCCCTGTCCAGCAACTGGGAGACGAGGTAACATAAAAAGCACGAGCCGAGAAGTGACTGGGACCATTTCGATGACACAAACCCGGATATTTTTTCAGGTTTCTTCATTCCGTAAAAGATGAGACAGATGACACCAAGGATGAACACGAAGCTTGAACCCTGCCCCATCAGTTCCCTCGAAAAGGCAAGCGCGCCGAGTATGCCGATGAACAGCACCGCTCCGTCCCTTCTGACAAACCATCCTGCCCCCGCTGTCAATATCACGGCTGCCAGAACAGCGGGATGGACTATCTCGAGGTCATGTTTGCATTTGTCCTCATCCAGCCACCCGAAGGCGTTACCCGCAAACAGGAAATAAAGAATAAAACAGACGATAAGGGGAACCGCAAGCAGGGGCCATTTGAAATCGCGCGCCGCCCAGGTCGGCAGTTTTTTGAAAAAACCGAACATCGCGCAACCGAAATCTTTGAAAGGATTTGCCATGCTTTCATTCCTTATAAGAAAAAGCATTTTACCTTATTCCGGTATTCTAAACAATCAAATCTTTTATTGACATCATTTCAGGCGACAGGTAAAATTATTTTATGCAGAAGAAATTTCAGGTGGTATGTTTGCGGACAAAGAGCATTTTGGGGATTCTTTCAGCATTTTTCACCCTTTTCATTCCTGCTCTTCTAATAGCGGAAGAAAACCTCTCTCCGAAACTGATTTATTCTGAACAGCCCAAATTTCCGATCATTGAATATTTCATGGGAAAAAGCGCCGAAGTCAAAGCATTGTTGACAGTCGGATTTGACGGTTCCGTTAAGATGGTTGAAATAGTGGCAGGCCCGCAGGCATTTCATTACACGGCAGAAGAATGTTTTATGAAATGGAAATATGAACCTTTCGATAAGAAAAAAACTAAATCTGTATCGGTGATGGCTTCTGTGAAATACACTCCTCCTGCGGTTCCCGAGGGGGAGAGAATTGAAACGGAAATTGACCTTCCCGCTGATTATCTGATCAATATCTCAATAATAGCCACGCAATTGACAAAGAAACACATAAACATTTATACAAAGGAAGCGAAAAGGATTGCGTTTGACCTCAACTACGAGGGTTATGCTGAAAATATTGTCTGTGAAGGGTTTAAAGATAAAAACCGTGAGAAGATAACGGAAGAAATAAAAGCTGCTGTTTTCCCGACGCTTCCCGAAGACAAACGCTCAGGCACAAGAGCATCTTATTACGCGGCGAAAGGCGATGAAGAAAACAGCCCGTGTTCGTCCGGATTTAACTTTTCGGGGGGGGACGAGAAAGTTGATTATGTGCTGCCCGAGCTTGTCAGCGCGGAAAAGGAATTCACCTACACTGATGATCTCAGGAAAATTTACTTTTCAATGCATATTAAACTGGAATTTCTTATTGACATTGATGGCAGGGTCAAATTCATCAGATTACTATCGCTGAAGGATGTCGGGGAAAACAATTACGCTTCCGCCAATTGTGATTTTCTGAACTGCAGGGACTGGGTGGCATCCGCTTTGATTCTTCAACTGAAGGATATGCTTGAGAGCAGGCAATATACACCGTGCCTGAAAAACGGGAAACCAGTCAGAGTCTGGCAAACAGATTCGCAGACAATCACAGTAAAAAGACAGCTTTCACCGCTGCATTGATTTCCATGACATTATAATTTAAGACGCTCCAATTCTCCGCGGAGTTCGGTGAACCATTCAGTCGCCCTTCTGTTCTTACGGCTCAGCTCTTCAGCACTGCTTATTCTGTAAAGATCTTCAAGCGCGCTTACGGCAGCGGAAGGCAGATCGTAATGCAGGTAGTTGGCGGAAAAATCAAACCGCGCGGGGTCGTGCTTCATCCTCAGCAGGGTCACAAGCGGTTGAAGGACAAGCTGATGGTAGGCTGCAACAGCTTCTACGAAAAAACCTCTTAAGATTTTTTTTTCGACAATGTGACTGAAGAAATCGAACCTGAGGGAGATGTTCTCCAGAGCCTTTTTCATCTTCTTTTGCCGTTCGGCGATGTCCAGGTTCTTTACTGTTACCGCATTGTTTTTGTTGAAATGGAATACCGCCCTGCCGTGAAGTTCCGGTTCAAGAAATTTGTCGGGATTGCTGTGTTTCACGACTGCGGTGTCAATCATAAGCCAGTCGGGTGTGCCCTCCAGATGGTAGAACCTCTGGGACAGGCCGTGCCACGCAGGTTCGGGCATGACAAGCGTTCTGTCTATGCGGGCGAGTTTCTCCAGCGCGGGTTCAATCGTTTCAAAGACCTCCGGCACAAATTCGTCTTCGGCGTCAACCATGATGTCAATATCCGACCATTCATCGAGACGGCCGAATGCCGCTGAACCGCCCTCCCATAATGCTATAGCGAATTCCTGCGGCTCAAGGGCCGCGACGATAGCGTTGATGATTTCATTTCTGGACAACATGTGTCGCCTCCTTTTCTGTCAGGATTTATACGGCGATTAATGACACAGGTTTCAAAAGGCCGGGTCAGTGATGAGAAGACCGGTAGTTGCGCCGCCCAGAAAAACAAACCTGTCACATAGGTAATTCATCTTCCCGGCAACAAGCTTGATCATTTCAATACTTTTCTTCAGGTTCCGGGTCATTTTTCAATAATCCTGCGGCTTAATTCGCTTTCCGCTAAACCCCTTTCCCTTGCTCTTCCGTCACGGATTGCATCAACAAGCACGAGAAGCTCGTAAAGTCTCTTATCTTTGAGAGCTGCATAGGGGACTGATCTATATAGTGGTGAGAATTCATATCCGGAAACTTTTCCTTTTGGAAAAGGCCATACCGGAGGGTTGTCATCAGTTTGTGTAATCAGGTCACATAAGGGTGGCGCCGCATAAGCTGTGGGGATTCCACGGGTCCTTCCCGCTCGAACGGGCGGATACGCATACTTCACTCCATGAATGAGAAACTCAATCAACGCTTTTTTGAATATCGTCCGGTTTTCAGAATGAAACAGCCTGGCAGCACTGGCTCTTTTCAATCCGGCATGAACTTCCGATGCGCTCATAAATAATTCACCCGCAATGAAAGCATAGGACCATTCAGAGGACTGCCTTGCCGTTATCTTTAATAAAATTAATATGTCCTGCGGTTTTAAAATCATGCCGTATTCTATTCGCGAATAACGAATATTGCAAGCGATAATTGGAAATAAATTCAATGTCGGGTTTCTAGCCTTTTCAATCAGTTTTTGAATCCCAATATTGCTTCGCTTGACCGTTTGCCCTTTATCTTCTATAGTTATTGTTTGATTTAAGGGAGAACAATAAAATGAAAGTGGTTAGCTGTAAAGAAATGCAGGCGATTGACAAAAAGGCGATAGAAGTGGTCGGGATTCCGGGAGCTGTGCTGATGGAGAACGCGGGGATTCAGACTGTGGCGGCGATAGAGGAATGTTTTGACGACCTGTCCGTGATGAATGTCCTGATCCTTGCAGGGAAAGGCAATAACGGCGGGGACGGTTTTGTGATAGCACGGCATCTTCACAACGCCGGAGCTGAGGTTACCGTTATTCTTCTGGGAAACATCAAAGAGGTGAAAGGTGACGCGAGGACCAATCTGGATATTATCCTGAACATGGGGCTTCCTGTTGAGGAGGTCAACACTGAGGATGAATGGGATGATGTCAGCGTTGAACTTTACGAGACGGACATAGTGGTTGATGCCATTTTCGGGACGGGGTTCGCGGGCCCCGTGAAAGGCTTTATAAAAAATGTCATCAGCGATGTGAATGAGAGCAATGCTTTTGTCTTGGCTGTGGACATTCCGAGCGGGATCTCGGGCGACAATCCGGTGCCTGAAGGCGAAGCTGTGATCGCTGACCTGACCGTGACGATGGCATTCCCGAAGTACGCGCTCGTTCTTCCTCCCGCCGAGGATTACTGCGGCGACCTGATTGTTGCGGACATAAGCGTCCCTGTTATGCTGTCGCACGCGGTGAAAACTGAGTTTGTTGACGGGGACTTTGCTTACAGCCTTCTTAATGAGCGGGAAATCTCCGCCCACAAGGGGGATTTCGGACATGTTCTTCTTATCGGAGGATCCGCGGGAAAGCCGGGTGCCGTATCTCTGATGGGTCACGGCGCGCTTACCATGGGTTCCGGGCTTGTGACGGCTGCCGTTCCTGACGGTATTGCGGGGACAGTCAACACCCATCTGATGGAGATTATGACAGAACCCCACAGCGCTCCGGACGGGTTCCTGACGGTGAAGCATCTGGAAAACCTTCTGCGTCTCGCGGACAGTATGGACGCTGTCGCAATCGGACCCGGGATGGGCACGAACGCGGAAACGCAGGAACTTGTCAGGAAGTTCGTTGAAAAAACTTCATGCCCGCTGATAATTGACGCTGACGGGATAAACGCGTTCAGGGGATGCCAGGAAATGCTGAATGGAAAGGGCCGCACAGTCATAATCACTCCTCATCCGGGGGAGATGGCCGGACTGCTCGGGATAACAGCATCGGAGGTTCAGCAGGACAGGATAAAGTACGCCTCTGAATTCGCATCAAAGCACTCGGTTATTGTCGTTCTTAAAGGATACAGGACAATCACAGCCCTGCCGGACGGAAAAATCTTCATCAATTCTACAGGTAATCCCGGAATGGCTACAGCCGGTTCAGGCGATCTGTTGACCGGGATGATGGCATCCCTTGCCGGACAGCATCAGAGGCCGGAACACGCTGCCGTTCTCGGGGCGTATTTCCACGGGCTTGCAGGGGACCTCGCTTCGGAGGAACTCGGGGAACAATCTGTGACTGCGTCCGATATTGTTTCATTTCTGCCGGAAGCTCTGCTGGGAGAGGATGAATTTGAGGAGTGAGTATATTTCTTCTTCCCCGGAGGAAACAATTGCGATAGGAGAAAAAATCGCGTCCGTCATAAAAGACGGTGCGGTTGTTCTCCTCTACGGAAATCTTGGATCGGGCAAAACAGTTCTTTCCAAAGGGATCGGAAAGGGGCTGGAATGCCCCGACTGGGAATACATCCGGAGCCCATCGTTCACTATTGTCAATGAGCATGAAGGGCGCGTCAGGTTTTATCATCTTGACCTCTACCGACTTGAACCGGGAACGGATATAGAAAATCTCGGACTCAGGGATTTCCTCGGAGAAGCCGGGACGGTGGCAGTGATAGAATGGGCTGAGAAACTTCCGAATGTATCCGGCCTCAGCACAGTAGCGATTCATATTGAAGAGACGGGAGCCAGCGCGAGAAAAATCATTGTGGAACGCTGACCTGCCAACGCATCTTTTTTATTCCGTCCAATTATATGAAAATCAAATTATCTGAATTATCTTTACACTGAATATCTTTTTTGTTAAGCTTATTTTCTGAATTTATGAATTTACGAAATCAGGAGTTTTTATGGCTAAGAATTCAGAGAAAATACTAACGGTCAGGGAAAGGGGTCAGATAACCCTTCCTTTCAAGTTCAGGAAAAAACTGGGGATTGAAGAGAATTCCCTAATCACGATAACACTGAAGAATGGAAAACTTGTCCTCTCTCCTCTGGTTCTCACAGCAAAAAAAGAGGAGAAACCAGAAGCTGAAGAAGCTAAAACTGTTAAGCCGAAGGTTAAAAAAGTCAAAAATAAAAAGGCTGCTCCCGAAAAAAAGGAGCAGCCCGTTGAAGACAAGCAAAACAGGCTTTTCAATTAGCTTTCCAGACTACCTTGCCTTTCACTATGGTGGCAAATGCCCCGCCTTTGAGTTTCCATCCGTCGAATGGCGAATTAACTGATTTGGAAAGGAATTTCCGGGCATCAACCGTGACTTTTCTTGTCAGGTCAATGATTGTGATGTCGGCATCCGCGCCTTCCGACAGGGTTCCCTTCCCGAGGTTCAAAACTTTTGCGGGGTTCAGAGACATCAGTTCCACCATTCTCTTGAGGCTTATGACATTCCTGTTCACAAACCTGTCAAGAATAAGCGACAGGGAGGTCTCCAGTCCCACTATCCCGAACGGGGCATAAAGATATTCAAGGTCCTTGTCATCCTGATGGTGAGGGGCATGATCACTGGCAATGACATCAATGGATCCGTCCTTCAGACCTTTAATAAGCGCTTTTCTGTCGCTTTCGCTTCTGAGCGGGGGCTTCATTTTTGTGTTGGTGCTGAATTCCATCTCCCTGACCGCTTTGTCTGTAAGAACAAGATGGTGTGGCGTAACTTCTGCTGTAACGGAAGCGCCTTTCTTCTTCGCATTCTTTAATATTTCCAGCCCCCGCGCCGTGCTCACATGCTGGGCGTGATACCTTGCGCCTGTGTATTCAGCGAGCATGACATCCCTCGCAAGCATTGCCTCCTCAGCCACCGGACAGAGTCCTGGGAGAGCCAGCAGACACGACTCGGATCCTTCGTGCATGACCCCCTCTTCTGCCATGACAGGATCCTCGCAGTGGTTCATTATCGGGACATCAAATGTCCTGGCATATTCCATCGCGGCCCGCATGAGCGAGCCGTCCGTGACAGGAAGACCGTCATCGGAGAATGCCACAGCCCCGGCTTCAAGAAGCTCGGCAAATTCGGTGAGGACTTCTGACTTCATCCCTTTGCTTATGCACGCGACGGGATAGACATTGACGACAGCTTTCTCAGCCTTTTCAAGGATATATTCGGTCACGCTCTGGCAGTCATTAAGAGGTTTTGTGTTCGCCATGCAGGCGATTGATGTGAAGCCTCCGGCAGCGGCAGCCTTTGCCCCGCTATCAACCGTCTCTTTATGTTCGTAGCCGGGTTCCCGGAGATGGACATGAATGTCAATCAGCCCGGGGCAGACTATTTTCCCTTTGGCATCAAATACTTCAGCGCTTGTTTTAATGTTCTTCCCGACCTTTGCGACCTTCCCTTTTTCAATAAGAACATCGGCGATGCCGTCGAGGCCATTCGCGGGATCCACCACTCTTCCGCCTTTAATCAGCAAGCTCATTCTCACTACCTCCAAAAAGCAAATACAAAAGCGCCATTCTGACCGCCACTCCGTTTGAAACCTGATCCAGGATGACCGAGAAAGGCCCGTCGGCGACATCGGAATCAATCTCGACTCCTCTGTTCATCGGCCCGGGATGCATTACTATGACATCCTTTTTGGCGAGCCTCAGCCGCTCAGCCGTCAGCCCGTAGAGTTTAAAATACTCCCTTGTCGTCGGGAAGAGTTTCGCGCTCTGTCTTTCTAGCTGAACCCTGAGCATCATCACCACATCGGCATTTCTCAACGCATCTTCAATCTTATATTCAACTCTGACCCCGAGGGTTTCAATTCCCGGGGGCATCATTGTCCTCGGGCCGCAGACCGTAACCTCCGCTCCCATTTTATTGAGAAGAAGGATGTTCGATCTCGCCACCCTGCTGTGTTTTATGTCTCCGATAAGAGAAACCTTCAGTCCTTCAATCCTGCCCTTGTTGTCCCTGATGGTAAGGGCATCGAGAAGCGCCTGGGTCGGATGTTCGTGGCCTCCGTCACCGGCGTTGATTACAGATCCCTTGCAGAGTTTCGTGAGCATCTGAGGAACCCCGGGAGATATATGCCTTATCACGGTAATATCCGGGTCCATGGCTTCGATATTGAGAACGGTGTCCTTCAGGGTTTCGCCTTTCACCGCGCTGCTTGTTGATTTAGAAAAGTTGAGCGAATCGGCACTGAGCCTTTTTTCGGCAGTTTCAAACGACAGCCTTGTCCTTGTGCTTGCCTCGTAAAAAAGGTTCACCACCATGACCCCTCTCAGCGCGGGGACCTTTTTAATTCTTCTTCTGGATATCTCCTTCATCCTCTCCGCGGTGTCAAGAATGAGATTTATTTCATCCCTGTCCAGATGATATATGCCGAGGATGTGCCTGCTTTTAAGTTTTTCGGCGCTCATTCGGACACCTCCCTGATCATTACCCGATCCTCTCCGTCAATCTCGCTGAGATACACCTTGACGGATTCCTTATGGGAAGTGGGAACGGTTTTCCCCGTGAAATCCGCGGCGATGGGAAGTTCCCGATGGCCTCTGTCAATCAGAACAGCAAGCTGGATCCTGCGCGGCCTGCCGAAATCAATTATCTGATCAATCGCGGCCCTGATAGTCCTGCCTGTGAAGAGAACATCGTCAACAAGCACAACTTTTTTACCGTCAATCGGAAAACTGATGTCGGAACCCTTCAGGATGGGCTGGGAATCAACCGTGCTTAGGTCATCCCTGTAAAGGGTTATGTCGATTGTTCCCAGAGGGGGTTCGATGTCCTCGATTTTTCTGATTTTCTGCGCAAGCCTTTTCGCGAGATATACTCCTCTGGTGTGGATCCCGATAAGGATCAAATCCGCGGGAATTTTTGTAGATTCGATGATTTCGTGGGCCATTCTGTCAAGCGCTCTGTTGATCGAGGCTTTATCCATGATCTTTGACTTATCTTTTATAACCAAATCCTTAACCTCCAAAACTAAGGGGTCAATTTCCGGAGTATGTTATTAGGAAATGTGCCTGCTGTCAATAAATGAAAATTTTCGTGATTTTCTGCTACCGAAACTTGACTTGTCAGCCTCGGCGGATTATATTTGAATTTGCCGTGTATATGAATTATCTAAACAAAACAACCGACATTGATATAAAAGGAGGAGAAAAATAATGACATCTGAAGCTCAGGATGTTGCTGTCATTCTCGAAAAAGTGAATTCCGAATTCAAAAAACTGAAGGATGAACACCGTCATCACGAAGAAAAGCTTGAAGAGTTTAGAAATAAGCAGTTCCTCTCCTCTGACGACGAATTTGTGGTCGTTGACCTTAAGAAGAAAAAACTTATCCTCAAAGACAAAATGCAGCAACTGATAAGGGAATACAGCAGTTCCTCCGGGGAGTGACCTCGCTCATTCAACTGTTTTAACGCCGTTCCATCCGGTGCAGCGGTTCCTTCCCCCGGTTTTCGACTGGTAAAGCGCTTTGTCGGCTCCGTCAATCAGCTCTGCTTTGTTGGTTGCAGTCATAGGATATGTGGCAAAACCGATGCTCACGGTAACGGTTAATTCTTTTCCTTCATAACAGATAACCGCTTTTTCTATCCTTTTCCTCATTCTCCGGGCGGTTGTCTCGGCTCCTTCAATGCCTGTATCAACCAGTATAACGGCGAATTCCTCTCCTCCGTATCTTGCCGGAGTGTCAATTTCTCTTGTTTCCTCTCTGACAATACGGCCCAGCGACCGGAGAATTTCGTCGCCTGCCGGATGTCCGTAAGTGTCATTGAAGGATTTAAAGAAATCTATATCCATAAGAATGAGAGAAACTTCCTGTTCCGTTCTTTTCGCTCGTTTAATCTCCTCCTCCAGCGTCTGTTGAAAATATCTGTGGTTGTAAAGGCCTGTGAGTCCGTCCGTCACAGCAAGCTCTTCCATCCTTTTATACATCATGGCATTGTCCATGACAACAGCAGTATGGTTTGCCAGAACTGAGAGGGCATTTATCTCTTTCCCGCTGAACCCCGTATTTTCAGATATCAGCGCGGCGACACCTTTCACGCAATCTCCGGTGAATAAAGGTAAAGCGAGAAATGAAGCGTTTTTACCTGTTTTTTCCTTTGCAAAAATAAACGGCATTTCCTTCGGGGAACCTTTTTTATTTTTTATCAAGAGAGGTTCATCCCTGTTTTCCGTGAACCAGCTTAACCATGTGCCTTTCTCAAAAGAGATGCCCTGCTGCATTCCCTCGGATGATACAATACGGAATCCGCTCCCTCCGTCGTCCATTGCGAGAATACCGGCGTCAAAATCCGCTACTTTTCTGAAGATTCCGAAAATCTCCTTTTCAATAATCTCCAGTTTTATCCTGGAGGAGAGAATTCTGCTGCTGTCGTAAAGAGCTTTAAGTTCAAGCGATTCTTCCTCAACAGAATTCAGTATCCTCGAAGTTTCAATCAACTCACCGGCGTGCCGGGCGAAGGACTGGATCATGGCAATATCCGCCTCGCTGAAAGCACCCTCTTCGGTGTGATCAGCTGAAAGAACCCCTTCCATCTGACTTCCGACAATCACCGGGGCGCCCAAAAACGAGTGGATATCTTCTTCCGCGCTGTAATAACCCAGGTCCTTCATCGCGATTTTTCTCGCCGGTGCAAGCAAAGACTGTTTTTTAACCGCGACCCAACCGACATTACCTTTCCCCGTTTTTATCCGGGCATTCATATCCAGCCTGCCGCTCTCGGAACATGCTGAACGGATGTAAAGCTCATTGCTTTTGTGGTCCATGGAAAAAAAGACAGTGGATCTGGACGCGAAAACCTTCCCGACAAGGGTAACCAGATCCTCAAGTTTTCTTTCGAGTTCGGAAGCGATTTCGTGTTTTCTGGCAGACCGGTCTGCCTTCGCTTCGCTGTCATTGTCCATGTATTCTATACCGGACTTTATCCTGCCAAGCTCTTCTGACAACGAGGACAGCCTCCTCCTGCCGCTCCTCAATATCATCTCTGCCACAATGATGAACGGAACCGTTCCGGATAAAACGCTCATTTCCTCCGCTGAAAAGCCGCCGGAAATACTTCCGGATAATACCGACAGCACATACATAAATATCAGGGCCAGCCCGAAGGCAACCGCTTCCAGCGCTCCATAGTTCGCCAATATGCACAAGGCTGCCATGTAAAAAAGAAAAATAAAATAACTGCTGAAATCCGCATCCGATCCGTAGAGAAGAAAAGACAGCGCGGCGGAATAAACCGAAAGGGACAATCCCGATGAAGAGCCTTTTTCAAGCAACGCAAAAAGCAGGGACCCTGTTGAAATTATCAGCAGAACTGTCCCGTAAAAAAAAGCCGAATTAAATCCCGGGCAGGATATCCATCTGACCATTGATGAGAAGATCGCAAAAATGAGCAGAGAGGAAATAGAAACGATGCTTGTTCTGTGAGCTAAAAGATTTGAAAAAGAAGAATGCTTCATTTGGGCTTTGTAAACCCAATGACGATATATGAAAAAAGGAAAATGGACGGCACTGCCGCAAGAATACCTGAGACATCCCAGAGGACATCATAAAGCGATGAATCCCTGCCCGGAATAAACCTCTGGTGGATTTCGTCTGAAACGGCATATAATACTGATAGAAGAACACCGGATATGACAGCCCTGCGGCTTATCTTAATTACCCCTGAATTGAATGCCCTGATAAGCAGGAAAGAAAGAACAAGATATTCAAAAAAATGAAGATAATATGCAGGAAGGTCTGTTCCGGTTGAAGGATTTGGCAGGGACGAAAGAAAGAAGATCAGCCCGGCATAAAGCAACACAGGCATCCAGTAGAGAAAAAACCTTCCCAAAACCGCCAAAATATCCCTCACCCGGATCCGGAATCAGGTCAGGAAAAAGGATACATAAGCCACGCCACTGCCAGGGAAATTCCTACCATCAATGCAAACCAGATTGCCGAATATTTCAGAACCTCCCTCTTCCCTTCCTTTAGAAGCAAAGCAAAAAAAACCGATATCATCAGAGAGAATATCAGCAGAAGAACAAAATGGCTTTTCACGGTTTCCGCCCCATTGCTGTATCAAAAGAGTCAATCATAAGCAGGACATTCATCAGACCCGCCACAAGCGTGAAAAGATTGCCATAGTCAAAAGTGAAGGAATTCATGTTCCCCGAGGCAACATTTCCCAATTTGTCTGCGGTGAGCAGAAAATATGAAGGCCCTATCCCGAGCGAGGCAAAGGTGCCGAAGAAACTCAAGAGTTTGCCCTTTTCGGGAGTATAAAGCTTCCCGTCAAGATAAAAACCGAACAACAAACTGAATGTGACAATCAGTAAAAAAATGACAGCCTTGCCTCTTCTGCCGAGATAAAAGTGTCCTGCTCCCGGCAGAAGCCATGCAAGTACGACAGAGATAACAGCTCGTACTGTGAATTTCTCTTCAACCACGGAAGGAAAAGAGACTTTATTCTCATCTGTCATAATTAAATTCCTTACTCAGATAAAATGGGCTATTCCTTGACAACCCATACCTTGATGGTCGGAACGACTTCAGTGTGAAGCATGATTGATACATCATAAATGCCAAGTTTTTTTATGGGTTCATCAATGACAATCCTCTTTTTATCAATCTCATATCCTTCTTCCACAAGCTTTTCCGCAATGTCGCCCTGGCTCACTGAGCCGTACAGCACCTGGTTTTCCGCAACCTTTTTGATTATCGTTATTGAAAGGTCTTTGAATTTTTTAGCAAGCTCCTCGGCTTCTTCCTTTTCTCTCAATTCCTTGGCATGAACAATTTTCTTCTGCTGTTCCACCCTTACTATATTTTCATCAGTTGCAATAAAAGCCAATTTCTTCGGGAGGAGAAAATTCCTTGCGTATCCTTTGGCGACATTAATAACCTGCCCTCTTTTTCCGAGGGTATCTACATCTTCTCTGAGTACAAGTTTCATGATATACTTCCTTTATTAACACGGGAATAGTCCAGATATTTTCTGAAATCAACCCAAATATCAAACAGTCCGATTGAGATAACAGTTACCGGCATAAATCCGAAAAAACAGAATATATAGAGAAAAACCTTCAGAACCTTGTTAAGCCCGAATGTTTCCATATAACTCGTCAGTATAGCAAGTCCCTGCGTAAAATACAAAAGAAGCGAAATCCCGAGCAGATTTTCACCCCAGAACTTAACTATGGCTGATGGGGATGTAAATCCGTTCAGAAGAAGAAGCGCTCCTCCTGCTATAAACATGAGGACAAACCACGGAGACAGTTTGAGTTTTCTGAACCTGCATCGCGGAACCTTCATCCCTGCAATAAATCCGGACAATTTCCCCATTGCAATCCCGTTGAGCGCCAGACCTGCCAGTGCGGCAAACGCTATAAGGACAGGATAAAGTTCCGACAGGATATATTTAATCAGTTCCTTTCCCTCATTAAGACGGGTTTCAGGAATTCCTGCTGAGGCATAGAAGGCAGCAGCCTGTTTCATCGAATCCTCAATCACAGGATCGAATATTTCGGTAGGCCCGGGGCCTGAAAAAACAAAAACTGCTGCGGAGCAAATCAGCAAAATAGCGGTTCCTGTAATCAATATCGAATTGAATGATGAAAATCTCTTTTCAATAAATTCTCCCGCGATAATCCCAGGAAACCCGAATAACATCAGATACACAACAAGAGCTGCGATATTTCCTGCAGTGAAAAATATTCCTGCGCAGCACACCGTCACAAGCATCAGGGCAAAAACACTCCCTTTTTTCAGCCTGCAAACAGCAACAGGAATCCCTGCGAAGGGCATGACCGGAAAAACACTGAACACCATATAAAGCAGCCAACTCGTTAAGAAATATCCGAAAAAACCCGGCTCATATCTTGCTGAAACGGTCATTCATCCTAATCTTGCGTAAAAGGCAACAATGCCAGCATCCGCGCCCTTGAAACAGCTCTCATCAACTGTTTCTGATGAGCAGCGCAGGTTCCTGTAATTCTTCTCGGAAGCATTTTCCCGCGCTGCGGAACATATTTCTCAAGAAGTTCAATATCCTTGTAGTCAATATACGGTATCTTTTCAATGCAGAATCTGCATTCCTTCTTTCTTTTATAAAGAAACGGACTCTTTGCCATGATTACTCCTTCCCTTTCTTAGCTTCTTTGGCCTTTTTGGCTTTTTCAATCTTCTTGACCATATCATCAATCCTGAGGGTCATAAACCTGTAAATGTCCTCATCAAGGCGCATTTTTCTCTCCATTTCCTTCAGAGCTGCTGAATCAGCAGTGAACTGCATCAGGATGTAGTAACCCTCTTTCTGCTTGTTGACCTCATATGCAAGCTCTTTTCTGCCCCATTTTTCGGTCTTTTGGATTTCGCCTTTGGAATCCTTGATGATTTTATCGACGATTGCGATTTTTTTGTCGATAATATCATCCCCCAGGTCAGGCCTGGTGAAAAACATCATTTCGTAAAGTCTCATCGTTTCCCTCCTTGTGGGTTCCAGCCTTTCTCCTTAATGGAGAAGGCAAGGAGACTAAAAATTAATAAAGCCGCCAAATTTATACACTAAAGGCGCTATAACCAGTGCCACTACAGACATTAATTTTATAAGGATGTTCATTGCTGGGCCGGAAGTGTCCTTGAAAGGATCTCCGACGGTATCTCCGACAACAGCCGCTTTGTGAGCATCGCTTCCTTTCCCTCCGCAATGCCCTGATTCAATGTATTTTTTCGCGTTATCCCAAGCGCCGCCGCCGTTGGACATCATCAGCGCAAGCATGACACCGGTAACGGTTGCACCTGCAAGAAGCCCTCCGAGAGCCTCAGCTCCGAAAAGCAAACCCATAACAACGGGGCTCAGAACAGCTATCAGACCGGGCATTATCATCTCTTTGAGCGCGGCCTTTGTGCTGATGTCAACGCACTTTCCGGAATCCGGCTTCGCTTTTCCTTCCATAAGCCCTTTGATTTCCCTGAACTGCCTTCTGACTTCCTCAACCATTTGAAATGCGGCTCTCCCCACAGATGACATCGTCATTGCGGCAAGGAAGAAGGGAAGCGTTCCTCCTATGAAAAGCCCTATGACCACTTCCGGCTTTACAAGATTGATTGATTCCAGTTTGACTGCTGCTGAATAAGCTGAAAACAACGCAAGGGCGGTAAGGGCTGCGGACCCTATCGCAAATCCCTTGCCTATCGCTGCTGTCGTGTTCCCGAGAGCATCCAGTCCGTCTGTTATCTTCCTTACATCTTTGCCAAGTCCGCTCATTTCGGCTATCCCGCCTGCGTTATCCGCAATAGGACCGTACGCATCAACCGACATCGTTATCCCGACCGTAGCCAGCATTCCAACAGCAGCAATACCTATCCCGTAAAGCCCTGCGAACCAGTATCCTACAAAAATTGTGGCGCATATGCAGACGACGGGAAATGCGGTACTTCTCATTCCGACGGCAAGCCCGGTTATGATGTTTGTCGCCGGACCTGTCTTACTGGATTCCGCGATGTCACGGATCGGCTTTCCAGAAGTGAAATATTCCGTTATCAGTCCGATTATAATCCCTCCCAGACATCCGGCAATGATGGCATAGAGTGTCCCCCAGATGCTCATCGTCTGACCGTCCCTTGTGATTGCCAAGGGCAGGTAGCCGACCACAACCGCAGAACCTGCCATCATAATTACAGCGCTTATAAATGTTGAATATCTTAACGCGCTTGCGGGATTAATTTTTTTAAGTATTTTCATCGAAAATATGCCGAGAAGCGATGAAACAAGCCCAACCATAATAATCAAAAGGGGAAGAACCATCGCGCTGATCCTTGATCCGCTCAAAGATGCGTGGGTTGCCCCTATGGCTACAGTCGCGATGACTGAACCGACATAGGATTCAAAAATATCCGCTCCCATTCCTGCTATATCCCCGACATTGTCCCCGACATTGTCGGCTATCGTGGCAGGGTTGCGGGGGTCGTCTTCCGGGATTCCGGCCTCTACTTTACCTACAAGGTCCGCGCCCACATCCGCCGCTTTCGTATATATTCCTCCCCCTACCCTGGCGAAAAGCGCAATTGAACTTGCTCCCATCGCAAAACCGCTGATAAATTCAGCCTTTGAAGGGTCCGAACCGAACAAATAATAAAACACCAGAAAAGCAGCTCCGATTCCGATAAGACCGAGACTAGCCACAGAAAGGCCCATAACCGCCCCCCCGTTGAAAGCGACGCTTAGCGCCATATCCTGACCGTGTTCCGCTGCCGCGTTTGCAGTTCTTACATTAGCCCTTGTAGCAGCCTTCATTCCGATAAAACCCGCCAGCATGGAGCAGAGAGCGCCTGAAATAAAAGCCGCGGCAGTCATTTTTGATATAAAAAAGAAAAGCAATACCGTGACTGCTGCCACAAAACCACTCAGAATACTGTATTCTCTTTTCAGAAAAACCATCGAACCTTTATGAATGGCTTCTGATAATTCAATCATAATCTCGCTGCCAGGGGACATCTTCTTTATGCTGAAATAGATGGCAACGGTAATAATCAAACCTATGGCCCCCAGAACCGGAGCGCTCATGTAAACAAAATGCATCTTATCGTTCCTCCGCTACTATTATTGATTAGTTTGCTCAATATCATTGACAGACCGTAATCCGTTGTATTTATTCATTGCAGAAAATATTCCGTTTGCAATGATATGCTTTACTGCATCTGATGATGACTTCAGTACAGATGGTATCGCTTTCTCTTCGGAAGGACTGAAATCCGAAAGCACAAAACCTTCAGTGTTACCTTCATAAAGGTTATTCCTTATTCCCAGCCTCAACCGCGTAAAATCATTTCTTTCGAGACAGTCAATAATTGACCGGATACCTTTGTGTCCTCCGTCACCGCCATTATTCTTAATCTTCATCCTTCCGAATTCCAAGTCAATATCATCATGTATCACAATAAAATTACCGGCAGTGCCATTTTTTTTGTAGAAATCCGAGATGGCTTCGCCGCTTCTGTTCATGTAAGTAGTCGGTTTCATCAGCAAAATATCCGAATTTTCCAGTCTGCCTTCAAAAAGAGAATAACACGAATTCCTTTCTATTATTCTTCCTTTCATGACATCGGCCAAGTAATCAACCGCAAGAAAACCGAAGTTATGTCTGGTTCGAAAATATCTGAAGTCCGGATTTCCCAAGCCTGCCACAAGAAAATCCAAGGTTTATTTATCTTCTCCGTCACCGCTCTTCGGGGCTTCAGGTTCAGCACCGCCTTCAGAACTCCCTTCAACAGCTGCAGGTTTTACGACTTCTGCCTTGACAGCGCTCAGAACGGCTATAATAGTTGTCTGTTCATTCAGTATCTCTATTTTATCGCTTACACTTAGGTCCGAAACACAAATATGATCACCGATAACCATTTCACCGACCTCGACCTCGACCCTGGGAGGAATATCGCCTGGAAGACATTTAATCTCAAGCTCTCTGACAAGATGATCAAGAATAGCTTCATTTGATGTCACCTCTTTTGGTATTCCTTTCAGTTCAACAGGAACATTCACCTGGATATGCTTTGACATATCAACATAGATCAGGTCGGTATGTATGATGTTGAAATTAAGAGGATTAAGCTGAAAGTCTTTTATCCTGACTGTTTTGCCCTTTTTATCCCCTTCGATATTAAGCTCAAATATCGTGTTCTCGCCTGTTTCAGAGTGTATAATCTTCAGTATGTCCTTTGGATTTACCGATATTGATATATTCTTCTCTGAGGCTCCATAAATCACGGCAGGGATCATACCCGATTTCCTCATTCTTCCCGCGGGGCCTTTCCCGCACAAATCTCTTGGCTTGGCAGCAAGTTTTATTTCCGGCATATTTCCTCCAATTTTTCAAACAAATAGGGAACTCACTGATGTGTGATCGTGAATTCGCAAAATAGATTCTCCTAAAAGATCCGCAACAGATAAGAACTCGAAGTTCTTCTTATCCTGCTGATTTCCCTTGAAAGGGACTGTATTTGTGACGATAACCTTTTCAATCTGCGATGTTTCAATTCTTTCAAAAGCTCTTCCTGAAAGTATCGGGTGCACGCAGCTCGCGAAAACCTTCAGCGCACCCCTCTCCTTAAGCGCGTCCGTGGCCTTGACAAGCGTTCCCGCAGTATCAATCATATCATCAACAATAACAATATTTTTCCCTTTGACTTCCCCTATAACATTCATAGCTTCGGCAATATTCGCAGATTCCCTCCGTTTATCAATTATTGCAAGTGATACTCCGAGCCTTTTTGCAAGCGCTCTGGCCCTTTCAACGCCTCCCGCATCAGGCGAGACGAGGCAGAGATCATTAAGGTTCAGAGAAGCGATGTATTCCAGTATAACCGGAGCAGCAAACATATGGTCAACCGGGATGTCAAAAAACCCCTGAATGGCGGGAGCGTGAAGATCTATTGTCAGGATCCGGTCCGCTCCGGCTGCCGTCAAAAGGTTTGCGACCAGTTTCGCTGTAATGGGGACCCGGGGCTTATCCTTTCTTTCCTGTCTGGCATATCCGTAATAGGGGATAACTGCGGTTATTCTCCATGCTGACGCCCTTCTGAAAGCGTCAATCATAATGAGCAGTTCCATCAGATTTTCATTGACCGGAGGACAGGTCGGCTGAACAATGAACACATCCGCGCCCCTGACATTTTCTTTTATCTGGCAATAATTCTCTCCGTCCATGAACCTGGTTATAACTATTTCGCCAAGTTCCATCTTAAGATAGCCGGCAATCTCGTTCGCGAGTTCGGGATTTCCGGTCCCGCTGAATATTTTTAAATCTCCGCTCATGTACGCTCCTGTTTCAGATCATCAGGAATAAAAATAATAAACAAAATAATCATCTTCTGGCTGGGGCGGGAGGATTCGAACCCCCGAGTGCAGGGACCAAAACCCTGTGACTTACCACTTGTCGACGCCCCAGAACCATTCAGTCTCACATATCATCCCTTTCAACCGAAGTTGCAGGAAATTTGTTCTCGTTCACAGGGAACACACTTACTTCATTAATATCCGCAGCAAGTTCTTTTTTAAACATAATCAAAAAGTAAAATTACCCATATACTCTCTTTTGCCGACAGTTCTGCAGGCAAAAGCACGAACCGAAAACAATCCTTCTACTCTGTTCCGGGCTGAAAATAACTCGGAACCTTTGTTGTAAACCGCATATAACGAAGAGCCGCTCCCGCTCATCATTGAAAAAACAGCGCCTGTTTTTTCCAAAACAGACTTAATGCTCTTAAGCTCTTCATACAAAGCAAAAGCGCCTGCTTCGAGATCGTTCGTCAATGATGAATAAAGATCATATCCCGTATCAGGGCAACAACAAAAGCGTGGTATTCTAATATTATTTACTTTCTCTGTCAACAGTAAATCATAGCTTTCATAAACTTCTTTTGTGGAACAATGAATGAACGGACAGACTATAAGAATATGTTTCATATCAACATCCTCTGCCGGCGCGAGAATCTCTCCGGCCCCCCTTCCTAAGGCGAGTCCTCCGGCAAGGAAAAAGGGGACATCCGCGCCTATGGATAACGCGATTCGCGCGAGTTTATTTTCATCAACGGGATTTCCGTAAACCCTGTTCAGAGCAAGCAATACTGCTCCTGCGTTGCTGCTGCCTCCTCCAAGCCCTGCTCCGCAGGGAATGTTTTTTTCAATATGAAGAGAACACCCTGATTTGATTCCGCTTTCCGAAAAAAATAACTCTGCCGCTTTGTAGGCAAGGTTACGGTTATCAGAGGGAACTTGAGGGTCTGTTGACGAAACACTTATCCCTTCCTCCGGAAAAGAAAGCCGAACGGAATCAGATAAATCCACGGTCTGAAAATAAGTTTCGATATCATGATAGCCGTCTTCCCTTTTGGAGCTTACCTTCAATCCGATATTTATCTTGGCGAAGGATCTGAAACTGACTGTTTTTTTCATCTGCAATTCGGCGGCCCCAGCTATTCCTTCAGTTTTGTGTATCCCTGAGGGATATCAACCGTAAACTGTTCTGCCCCGCCAGGTTTTTCCATGGGTAATTCCCAGTATGTCAAATTCTTTAACAGAAGCTCTTTTCCTGACAGATCCGCGATTACCCTGTTCAGAATATTTCTTTTGTAACTGAAATTGGCCTTCAATCCGCTGTCCGCGGAAAGGAAAACAAGAGAACCGTTCCTGTTGAATTCAGTTTCGACGCTGTCATTTCCGGAAATCCTCCCCGTAAAAAGGCTTCTGAACACCGGAAGGTTAATATCAATCCCTGCTATTTTCCCGGACAGCGCGAACCCTTCCTCCTCGTAAAACTCTCTGCTCTCATGAAACAATATCACAGACTTTTCCCCGTCATAAACCGCGGTCAACTTAACTCCTCCCAGCGGACCCGTAAGTTCCATCCTCACTTTATTGTCATGACTGAAAAAAACAGCCCCCTTTGCTCTTAAGATCCCTCCGCCACCCGAAATAACAGCAGTGAAAAGAACCTTCTCTGACGATTTCTGCGGACCGGGCTGAGGTTTCACTTTAACCGCAGCGCAGTTCAGGGCAGAGACAAGAAACAGGAATGCGGGTATAAAACCGAAAATTCTATTCAATAGCAAGGATCTTCTTTCTGACCTTTTCACCGTTCTCAATTTCCATCTCAAGCGCCTTTTTCCAGGATTTCAGCGCCGCTTTTTCAAGCCCCAGTTCAAGATAAATATCTCCCAGATGGTCCCAGATAACCGGGTCTTCATCTATTTCAACAGCTTTCTCCAGGAGCTTGCGCGCTTTCATGAGATCTCCGCCCGTTTTGAAATAAGCCCAACCCAAGCTGTCCAGATAGGCCGGGTTTTCACCGTCAATTTCCACGGCATTCTCAATAAGCTCCATTGCCCTTCCCATATCAGTTCCGTTCTCTATCATCATATATCCCAGGTAGTTCATGGCCTGCGCCGACCCGGGATCTATTTTAAGAACCTGCTCAAACGCATTCATGGATTCAACAATATTACCGTTTCGTTCATGGGCAGCCCCCAACTGGAAAAGAAGCCCTTCATGATCAGGGTAAACTGCTGACGCCTTGACAAGAATATCCGCCGCTTTGCCGAATAAGCCGTTCCTGATATAAAAAGAAGCACAGACGGAATAAATCTCTGATGAAAGTTCATCGTTTTCAAGAAGCTGCTCAACAAGGGCGGACGCTTTTTCAATTTTCCCCGTAAGCTCCATGATATCAATCTGCATAAGCCTGAGCTTTATGTTTCCCGGTCTGTGGATAAAAGCTTCATTCAGCGCTTCTATGGCTTCATCAAACCGTTCAGATGAAATATACATCGAGAGAAGAACCACAAAACTGTCAACAGAGGGAATGTCTTCGTTTTTTATTATTTCTCTGACGATGCTTACCGCCCTGTTTTTGTCACCACCGTCAAAGATCACCATCGCTCTTTTGAGTCTGAGATCTTTCATAAACTGTTCAGCAATCTCTGATCCGGTCTTAAACGATTTCAATTTTTTCAGCACAATATCAAACTGAACAACGGCTTCATCATATTTTCGCTGTCTGTAAAGAGATTCGCCGTAGGCGTAACGGAAGTCAATGTCAGAGGGGTCCTTCCCGATAAGCTCAAGATAATAGACATCAGCATCCTTGTAATTCCCCGTATTTCTCAGAGAATCAGCCAGGGTCTTTATTGTCTGTACATTTCCTTGATCAAAGTACATCACATCTGACAAAAGATCTGCGGCCTTCCTGTAGTTGCCAAGTTTGTAGCTTACAATTCCCAGTTTTCTCTTTATTCCTATATCACGGCTGCCCGTGACTTTAAGCGCGCTCTCGTAGCTCTCGGCGGCTTCTTCCAGATCAGATCTTTCCTCGTAAATCTGAGCGAGCATAAGAAGAGCGTCATAATTCTGGGGGTTGCTCCTGACCGCTGACTTGAGGGAAGCTTCCTCATTGACGGCATCGTCCAGTTTGCTGTAAACCTCAGCAAGGAAAAGAAACGCCGTGTCGGAAAGAGAACTTTCTGCTTCAAGTTTTTTGAGGATAGCCAGGGCTTCAGACGGTTTATCCGCGTCCAGCAGGAACCTTGTGTATTCCAGATAAAAATGCTCATCTTCGGGAGCTGATTCCATAGCTCTGGAGTAATTTTTTTCTGCTTCCTTCATTCTGGACATCGTCCAGTAAATCCTTCCCAGCGTCCTGAAGGCCTCATGGCTTTCCTGAATGCTGTTGGCCTTTTCAATGATCTCAACGGCTTTCTTGAAATCCCTCTCGGAAGCCTTGATTTCAGCTATTTTCAGGTAGGCGTTTATCGCACCGGGGTCAAGAGCAAGCACTTCATTGTAAAGTTTTTCCGCTTGTCTCAGATCACCGTCAAGCTCGAAACCTTTTGCCTGGATAAACAGACTGTAAGCCTTCGCGATCTGTTCGGTTGAAGACACGCTCACGCTTTCTGCCAACGGGACGGACATTGAGAGAAATAAAAGAATAAATGTTTCAATAATAAATTTTCGCATCCAACCGCTTTCTGGAAAAGAACCAACAGAGCCAGGAACCACAAAGATACACTCTACACTATTCGAATTCAAAATCAAGCATAATGAGAGTTTAAGGGTTAGAGGGAGATCGCAGGGAGAAATATACCCGTTTTCTCCCCTTCTGTGCTATCATGCCTTCCTGAGCCGGCAACCCGGCTTGATGATAAAGGAACAGGAAATGATTGAAATCGGAAGGTATAATTTGCTTGAGGTGAAACGCAAGACCGACTTCGGGTATTATCTTGCCGACGGGGATTCCGAGGTGCTTCTTCCTAACAAATATGTTCCGGAGGACATAAGGATCGGGGATGACCTGAAAGTTTTCGTTTATTGCGATTCAGAGGACCGCCCTGTCGCGACCACCCTGAAGCCCAAGGTCCAGCGGGGAGGTTTCGCCCGCCTCAGGGTGAGCCAAACAACAAAGTTCGGAGCATTCATGGACTGGGGGCTCGAGAAGGAGCTTCTGGTGCCGTTCAGCGAACAGCACGCTCCGATGAAGAAAGGGGTCTGCTATGTCGTAAAACTTTGCTACGACGAAAACACCGGAAGGCTTTACGGCTCTTCGAAGCTGTCAAATTTCATCTCGTATTCCCCGGAAGGGCTTGCCGAAGGCGACAGCGTCAGGCTTATCGTGTTCAGCAAGCGGGACAACGGATATTCGGTCATCGTAAGCAGCAAATATCTCGGTATCCTTTACAGCAATGAACTCTTCGAGCCTCTCGCGCCCGGCGATTACAAGACCGGTTTCGTGAAGAAAATAAGGGAGGACGGAAAGATAGATGTTACGCTGAGGCCTCCCGGCTACAAAGCGATTGAAGACACCAGGGATATTGTCCTGGCCCTTCTTGAGGAGGCTGGCGGTTTTCTCCCTTACAACGACAAAACCGAACCCTCCCACATAAAGAAGATATTCAAAATGAGCAAGAAGGATTTCAAGAAGATAATCGGCGGCCTCTACCGCGACAGGAAGATTGTCATCAGCGAAGAAGGCATCACCCTCGCCGGAAAGAAAAAATAACCCATGCCTCCCGTCCTGGTCGGTTTAAAGAATGTTTCGGTAAAGTTCGACGCGGTTCCCCTTTTCGAAGGGGCCGACCTTGTTGTTCATGAAGGGGAACGGATATGCATTCTCGGCAGGAACGGCTCGGGCAAGTCAACATTCCTGAAGATAATCAACGGCGACTTAATGCCCGACACAGGCGACATTTCGGTTGCCAAAGGGGTCAGGACAGCCCTGCTTCCGCAGTCCGTTCCGGAAGGGATGGCAGGAACGGTGGAAATGATTGTCCGTCAGGGACTCGATAACACAGTAAAGGATGACGGCACCGAAGCGGAGAGGCTTGTCGCCACCGTGCTTTCCAAGCTCAAACTGAACGGCGCGGACCGATTTGAAACGCTTTCGGGCGGGGTAAAACGAAGGACGCTGCTTGCAAGGGCGCTTGCCGGGAACCCGGATCTTCTTCTGCTGGATGAACCGACGAACCACCTGGACATCGAATCCATCTCCTGGCTTGAGGAGTTCATCCTGAGGAATGTAAAGAGCCTTGTTTTCGTCACCCACGACAGGATGTTCCTGTCAAAACTCGCGACACGGATAACGGAGTTTGAACTGGGCCGCTTCATTAACTGGCCCTGCAATTACGAGAGTTTCCTCGTCAGAAAGGAAGCCAGTCTCGAATCGAATGAACGGCGGCAGAATGTCTTCGACAAAAAACTCGCCAACGAGGAAACATGGATAAGGCAGGGGGTTAAGGCGCGGCGCACGCGGAACGAAGGCAGGGTCAAAGCGCTTATGAGGCTCAGGGAGGAGTACCGCGCCAGACGCGAAAGAATGGGAAATGTAAAACTGGAGCTTGATTCTTCCGCTTCAGGAAAGCTTGTCTTTGAAGGATCAGGAATAGATTTCAGCTTCGGAGACGGAAAACCCGTGATAAAGGGGTTCAGCACCGTAATTCAGCGAGGGGACAAAATCGGCATCCTCGGCCCGAACGGGATCGGCAAAACCACCCTTCTCCGCGTCATCCTCGGAGAACTGGAGCCGTCATCCGGCACACGCAAAAAAGGAACGGGGCTCGAGCCAACCTATTTCGACCAGCTCCGGGAAAGCCTCGACCTTTCGAAAACAATAAGAGACAATGTTTCGGAAGGCAGGGATGAAATTGTCATCAACGGAAAACCGAAGCACATCATCAGCTATCTCAAGGATTTCCTGTTCACTGCCGACCGCCTGAGCGCGCCGGTGTCCTTTCTGTCCGGGGGAGAACGGAACCGCCTCCTGCTCGCAAAGCTGTTCACAAAGAAAACAAACCTGCTTATAATGGACGAACCTACCAACGATCTGGACATCGAAACCCTGGAACTGCTCGAAAACCTCCTCGTGGATTATTCGGGGACCCTCATCGTTGTCAGCCACGACCGTGCGTTCATGAACAATGTCGTCACCAGCACCCTCGTGTTTGAAGGGGAAGGCAGGGTTGTTCAGTACGCGGGAGGTTATGACGACTGGCTTTCCCAGCGGAAGGAACAGACAATTGAGAAGGAACCCGCTGAAAAGAAGAAACCGCGTCCCGCGCAGAAACCTTCATCCTCTTCAAAGCTCAGCTACAGGGAAAAGAAGGAACTGGAGGAACTTCCGTCAAGGATAGAAAAACTGGAAGCAGAGCAGGCCGCCCTGCACAGCTCCATGGCGGAACCCGAATTCTACGCGTCAGGAGAAAAGGTAAAAAACGCGAAGAAAAGACTTGATGAAATAGAGGCCGGGCTCGAATCCTGCTACCTGAGGTGGGAACAGCTTGAGGCAATGAAGGACTGAGCCATGTTCATACCCGCGACGGAGAAGGAATTCAGGGGAAGAGGCTGGGATCGCGCCGATGTTGTCCTTGTCACCGGCGACGCGTATATTGACAGCCCGTACATAGGGGTATCCGTCATCGGGAAAGCCCTGATAAACGCTGGATTCAGGGTCGGGATCATCCCCCAGCCCCTAACAGATTCAGACGCGGACATCTCAAGGTTCGGAGAACCCCTTCTGTTCTGGGGCGTCACGGCAGGATCCATTGACTCCATGGTCGCCAACTACACCGCATCAAAGAAAAGAAGAAAATCCGACGACTATACCCCGGGAGGGGTCAACAACAGAAGGCCCGACCGCGCATCCATCGCCTACACAAACCTGATCAGAAGGTTCTATAAGAATTCCGTTCCTATAGTTCTGGGCGGTGTTGAGGCAAGCCTCAGGAGAGTCGCCCACTACGATTACTGGTCAAATGCCGTCAGAAGATCAATTCTTTTTGACGCAAAAGCCGATTATCTCATCTACGGAATGGCGGAAAAGGCTGTTCTTGAGTTTGCCGATTCTGTCAAAAGAAAGAAATCTCCCCTGACCGTGAGAGGGCTCTGTTACATCTCAAAGAACAAACCTGAAAATACATCCGTGCTGCCCTCTTTTGAAGAAGCATCGGAAAGCCCTGATGAATTCGCGAAAATGTTCAGGATCTTTTACGACTCTCAGCTTCCGAAAGACAGCATCACCCTTTCACAGAAGCACGGCGACAGATATCTGATCCACAACCCGCCTTCTTTGGACATGACGACAGAGGAACTGGATAGCATCTACACCCTGCCTTTTGAAAGGGATGTTCATCCGTTCAATAAAAAAGAAGGGAATGTGAAGGCTCTTGAAACAATAGGCGCTTCAATAACAACCCACAGGGGATGCTCAGGGGAATGCGCTTTCTGCTCCATCTCGCTGCATCAGGGAAGAAAGGTGATATCCAGAAGTGAAAAATCAATACTTTCCGAAGCAAAAAGCATTGCGTCTCACAGCTCCTTCAAAGGCGTCATCCACGATGCGGGCGGACCGACAGCCAACATGTACGGTGTGCGGTGCGGAAGAACTGAGGGCGGCGACCCGTGCGGAAAACGAAGCTGCCTTCACCCGTCAGTATGCAAACATCTTGTCATGAACCACAAGGGACAGATGGACCTCCTCAAAAAAATCAACGGCATTGATGGAGTTAATAAGGTCTTTCTGGCGTCGGGATTAAGGCATGACATGGTCATCTCCGACAAAAAAGAAGGGAAAGACTACATAAACCGTCTTGCACGCAATCATGTTTCGGGACAACTCAAACTCGCCCCCGAGCACACCGAAAACAGCGTGCTCAAACTGATGGGAAAACCCGGCATCTCCTCCCTTCTTGAATTCAAAACAATCTTCGACAAATGTTCAATGAACGCGGGGAAAAAGCAGTTCCTTACCTACTACTTTATCGCGGCACATCCGGGATGTTCGGAAAACGAAATGAAAAAGATGAAGGACACTGTCTCAAGAGAACTGAAGATAAATCCCGAACAGGTCCAGATATTCATCCCCCTGCCCTCCACCTGGTCGGCAGTCATGTATCATACCGGGAAAGATCCTTTCACCGGAAAAACCCTCTTCGTCGAAAAAGACATCAGAAAGAAGGAAGCCCAGAAGAATATACTCACCGACAAGGGATCCGGAAAGCGGTAAAACCGCTCAGTGTCCATCACTGGTCCAATTGAAAATTAACCGTAATCTGATACCATACCGACACTGGCATCCCGTCACGCATGGCAGGCTCAAATCTCCACTTCTTCGCGGCTTTAACCGCTGATTTTGTCAAACCATACGGAGCGCTTTTTACCACCCTGCACTCAATAACCTTTCCTTTCTCGTTTATCAGAAGATCCAAAAAAACGACGCCTTCCTTTTTTGCCTTTCTTGCCTTTTCGGGATACACAGGCTGTACATGTTTTGTCTTCACAGGTTTACTGACATCGCCTTCGCCAACCCTGAACCCTTCGGTTTCCTTCTGCTGTTTATCATCCGCCGGCACCTGTTGCTGATCTTTCTCTCCGGCAAAGGCAGAGAAGAGGAAACAGCATACCAGCAGAGATACCAACAGTAATTTCCTAGTATCCATCCCGACATCTCCTTTCGTTTAAAGTAATAACATCAAAAGGGTAATTTAATATGAAGGCATTGAAAAAGCAAGGCGTGCCCGTTTAACCTTTCTGAGACGGGACAAATTCATGGGCTTGCCGAATCCTCCCGGACATCGAGTGTTCCGGGCTTGCCCGGAATGTATCGAGATGGAAGGGGTGGTTATTGTCTGAACCCCGATTCGCATGATTATGGGATTACCATGATTATTTCCCCGTCATCTGGTTCGACTCCGCTCACCATGACGGTCATCCCGACCCCTTCCCTGTCATCCCGAGCGGAGACGAGGGATGCAACATGCCCGAACATGACAATAATCCCATCATCATCACCTTTTCCCCGGCGGGATATGATAAAAAACCGGTCGAATATCATTA
>CAZDZC010000037.1:218-28525 GCA_964509835.1 uncultured Acidobacteriota bacterium | reverse complement strand
GCATTCTCATATTGTCTTATGTCGAAGTGGCAGAATTCGAGATGTTCTTCAACCTTTTCAATTGCTGGCTGTGCAATTGAATTGTAAAAGAAGTCTGTGTCCTTCCCGGACAGGCTGCCATTTTTAAAGCTTTGGTAGAGTTTTACAAGGTCCTTGTTTTTTGCGAAGAATCTCTCGAAAACAGTTGCATCGAAGATGAACCATTCATAGGCATTTGTAGCAATAAGGTATTTGATCTCAAGATTGTTTCCTGTAATCCGTTCATTAAAGTAATATAGCAGCAGTTCATGGAGGGCCTTAACATTAAGTTTTTCCTTTGTAATCATTCCTGCTGTGTTTTTTGGTGCTTTTGCTTCAATAATAACACCCACGGGGCTTTCAGACTTTTCCCCAGTGTGGATTACTAGGTCATTATCTCCTTTTGTATTGATGAAGAAATTCGGATCATAATAAGTGCTCTTTAAAAAATCTCTTACATGATTCTTATGATGCTCTTCCCTTTCAATATTATCCAGATTATTAATAAGTTGTAGCAGGTTGGCCTTGAACCGTTCAATGTCTTTCCGGTTGGGCTTGAGCTTTAGGAAAGCTTTGTTTAATGCTTTTCTTGGCTTTAAGGCTTTATTCGGTGGTTTCATGACTCTCCATGCTTCCAATCATCTCGGTAAAGGGGAATTATACCTTTTGTTTTTCCGCCGTTCAAGAAAATATCGCGCATCCCAATCCTTTCCTCTTTCCGTTCAACCCTGAAACATTCTAATTATGAATGTTTCCTTTTGCGATGCGGGAAAGGGCGGATTTCCGATTCAGTGTTCTTTTATTGATGTGTGCTCCCGGTTTCGTCCTTAAGGCGGGGATCATTATTTATCAATGTCAATGATGTCTTTGCTCTTTTTTATCTTTTTTCGTTCTATTGCTCTTTCTCTGAGAATTTTTGAAGCTCCCAGGAATGTAAGCAGAATTGTGCATAAGAGAATTGCCACAACAATATGTCTTTCCATCCCCATTCCGAAGCAGAGTAAGGCCCCAAGTAAGGTTATCATCGCAGATACCAAAAGACTTTTTCCCATTTGTTCCTTACAAACTCTAAGCGCAACGGTTCCGAAGCGGCCCCTCCTTCTGGAAATAAAGCTCAAGCTTCTTTTTCAGGTCGTCCCGGCTATCTTTTGCTTCCCATGCTTCGTGCCTTATCTTGAAGAGATCAACAACCTGGCAACATCTTTATTATAATTGTTTTCTCCCGCGATGCAAGGAAGGGGTTCTGATTCACGGATTATCAGGTTCATTATTCTTCACTCTGAATTGTCTTCTCTGAGTACTTCGACAAGCTCAGCAACCGCCTGTCGAACTTCCCTACAAGGAATCTGATTTCAGCGAAGGCTGGTGTTTTGCACAGGGTTCGGACCCGTTGCTAAGCCTTTTTAAACCCCATTTTTTCGAGGATCGTCATCATCGGGCACCAGTCGGTGAAGGCCGACTGGAAAAGGTTGAGTCCGACGAAGGCAGTAAAGAAATACCAGTAGTGATGATGGAACCATCCGAGCGCTACGCTCAGCATAATGAAGAAACCCGCGATTGCTCTTAAAAGTCTTTCTATTGTCATATTGATTCCGCCTTTCAGAATTTGAAGTTATACCTGACAGCGCCGTAAATGTTGCTGTTGTTCTCGAACTGGGAATAGAATGTGCGGTCGTCCCTGCCCCCAAAAAAACCGCCTCCGATCTCGGCGGCCCAGCGGTCATTAATCTTGTAATGAACATTAGGCCTGATGTAACAATCGTTGTCTGACGGCGAATAGAATGTTACGAGCGAAACCGTAAGGTTCTGGTTCAGCATCATTTTCGTAAGCCGCATCGTCAGGACATGCCTGTTTTCATCTTTTTTCAACGCGCCGGGAGGAAGACTGTCCTCATAGTTTGAATAGTCATCCGTCCTCTCGAGATAATACTGAAACCCTCCGGTAAAGTCTGTTGCCAGTTCCTGTTCGTAACCGAGAAGGAGCCTTGTTTCGCTGTTGTTTATGAGAGGGTTGTCGCCGTCTTTGTCATCTTCGGAGCGATAGTATCCGGTTTCAACATAACCGATCCCCCTGAAAAGGTTCCCTCTGAGACTTGCCCCGTAAACCTCAAGTTCGGGGAACAGCGCATGTCCGGTTAGGATTTCCATTCCACTCGGACTTTTCCAGAAGCCTTTGTAGCCGTATATCGCGAACTCGTATCCTTTGATGTTACGAAACATTCTCACAGCCAGTTCGTCATCGTTCCAGCCATGATCAGGCTTGTCCACCATTACCGGTAAGTCCATCCCCGATCTTCTGTTCATCATGGAGTTCCAGAAGGAAACCCTTGTTCCGTCAATAAACCGGTCGGAATCGAAATAAGGGTTGTAAACAATATTTATGTTTGCCAATTTGCTGTAAAATGAAACTTTAACCGCATCGGAAGGTGCTTTCAGATACTCCTGATCTCTTCCCAGAATAAAGGAGTTCCAGTCCTTGGGGAACAGGTCGTTTATAAAAACAAGGTCCCCTGTTCCCCAGGTGAGGATCTGCCTGCCAAGCTTTACATCCATGAAACTTAAAGGGCTGAAACTCAGAGATGCTTTTCTTATATCAACCCATCCCCTGCCTTCTTCAAGGTCGGCGCGGTGTGTTTCCAGTTCATTGTCATAGACGAAATCGGCAGTCAGCTCAGCGCCTATCGCGGACCACTGTTTTTCAAGCTCAAGCTGAAGCCTTGTTTCTGCAAGGGATTTGTCGTCTTCATAAGGATCGTTCTGAAGCCTTCCCCCCATTCTTCCTTCCGCGAATCCGCTCAGGCTGAAGGGCAGAGAAAATGAATCTTTTTCCTGCTGAATATTATTCTCACTGTCACCGAAAAGGCCTTCCGGCAGAGCAGGGTCATCGGAACCGATCCCTTCGGGGAGAGAGGGCTCCTCTCCGCCGAGACCGGTCGGCAGCGCAGGCTCTTCGGCAAAGACGGGACATATGAACAGCAAAGTTGACAGAACAAGGGCTGCAGGCTTTAACTTCACTCGCGCTTCCATCTATCTGAGATATTTTGTCGGGGCTTTCCTCAGATATCTTTCCGAGAAAATATCATCCGGCAGGCCGATGTTATATACAACATTGGCGTAGGACAATGTTGTCTCGCTTCCGGACTTCAGGTCCTTCATGACAGCGCTGGTCACTGTTGGGAAGCCTTGAATGGTATCCACCTTGAGCGCCTGATACTCTCTGTATTTTGCATCCTGTTTATCGTAATACTCGACCTTCACGGTGATGAAGCTCTCTTTGTGGATCCACATTTTAAAGTGCTTGAACTCAACAGATTTGGGATCTTTCGGGACATTGTCCACGACGAAATAGTCCTTTGTGGTTTCTACCAGAGTGTGGTCATCATCATTAAGATTTCTGCCCGATACATCTTCATAGAAAAAGTCGGAACCCGCAAAGCTTGTTCTTTTTTCTGTCGCGGCAATTCTCTTAACGAGATCAAGGGCCGGCAGATACAGCCACCTGTCGTCATCGGACTTGACATGCTTCCAGACAAGAAATCCCATCTTGTTTACATCCGCGGGAAGATGGAAATAGACATAGAACTTCTGGTCACCGTCAAAAGTGTCCGCTTCGTCGTTTTCGACGCTGTCCCGCCTCAGGATCGTGAATTCTTTCTTGCTTGTCCTTCCCTGGCTGTCCTTGATGTTCATCAAAACCTTAGCTTTTCCGTCAGCTCCTTTGTAATAGGCTACAAGGTTGGCTTTTGTTACGATATCATCAACAGACGGGGCATCCTGTGCCAAAACTGCTGTTGACAGCAGAAATATCCCCGCTGTCAGCATAATGATTAATTTTTTCATTTCTTACTCCTTCTTCTTTTCATTCTTTTATTTTACATCTCGCGCTCCGCGAGTTTATCACGCAAAGGATACTGAGCACAATGACAATTACCGTGCTTACCCCCGTCAAGGCGGAATACCCGACATGGATGAACTGGTGAATATTAACTGCGACAAGGGCGACAGCAGTGACGGCTGAAACAATACATGTCCCGCAGTTGCACATGAACCTGCATGTTCCGGTTTCGGGGAACATGAACCTTTCAAGAAGGCTCATCAAAGCAGGCAGGATGATAAGGGTTGCGGCTCCCGCGCTTATCAGGATTGAAGCTATAAGAAGCCCCACTGTTTTGTAGGGGACGAGCGGTGCCAGTATCAACGGAAGAAATCCTACCCCGACAACAATTATATTTCTTGTTATAGCTCTTGCAGGCTCTCCGAAAACATGTGACAGGGAATCTTTCCATGTTCCGGACTTTTCTCTTATCTCCCTGCTTCTGCTGAGAAAGTGTATCGCATAGTCAACGGCAAGCCCCAGCGCTAGCGCGGACAGCACAGCAACAGGCATGTCATAATCCTTTCCGATCAGTCCGATGACCCCGTAAATCAGGATAATTGTTACGGTAAGCGGTATCATGCACAGAAATCCCCAGATGGATGATCTGTAAAGCAGGGTCATCATCAGGAACACTGCGAGGAAACTTCCGATAAAAGCCTGAAGCATTCCGGAAACCATCTTTTCCTGCCATATTACATTTATGTAAGTCAAGCCGAACCATTTGTGATAAATACCCAGCGGCGGCGGGTTTTTCAGCACATAATCATCAACGAGGCCGACAACCTTTGTCATATCCCTGTTATCACCGCTTTTCAGTTGAACCCAGATGGAGGTTTTTCTGTATTCCGGGGTAGTGAAATGCCACAAATCCCTCGGGCGGTGGCTGTTCTGATATGTAAGAAGGCATTGGCCGACCGCGTTTGAACTGTCAGGAATCCTGTAATATTCTTCATTCCCTTCCATAAGCTCGCGGTAAACCGTCTTAACAACATCGGCCAGGGAATTCGATTTCCCGACCACTGCGCTGTCCAGCAGGTAGTCCTGAAGCCCGGCCATATATTCGAGCACTTCCGGCTGTTTGAATATCTCCGACTTCTGCTTTTCGGCATCTATGAATATCTGCGCTTCAGCCCAGGCGTCATATTCCTCAAAAGACGCCTGGTCCATCATTGGAACAATATACTCTGAAGTCCTGTTCAGAAGTTCTTTCTTTGTTGCTGACCCTTGAGCGTATTTCTCCATCTCGGCATAAACGGCCGCGAATACCGCTTCCGCGTTCTCTATCATGTCAACTTCGGCAATTTCAGACGCCTTTCCAGCCATATCAACCTTAAGACCGGAAACATATTTCTTAACATCTTCCTTTTGATCAGGGGCTTCGAATGCGAGATACCCCATGTAGGTTCCGCCGAAATGCTCGTTGAGAACCTTGTCAGCGACCCTGATGGGATGTTTCTTATTGAACCATCTGATGGGGTTATCGTTGATCTCTATCTTTGAAATCCCGTAAACGGCTGTTGCCGTGATAACTACCGTAAGAATGATAATCAGTTTTGCGTATGTATATGTTTTTACGCCGAACCTTGACAGCATTCTGCTCATCGCCGAAGAGCTTTCGTCTTCATGGCCTTCGACAAGCCCGAAATTCTCAAGTGACTTGTCACTCATGAACATGATGTACGAAGGGATAAAGACAATCGTAAGAACCCACGCGGTCATGACCCCGAAAGCGACAAAAAGCCCGAATATCTGGACAGGAGGGATGGGGGTCAGCGCGAGCGACGCAAAACCTACCATAGTGGTCAGCGAAGTGTAGAGCATCGGTGTGAACAGCGTTTTCATCACCATAATGATTGTTTTCTTTTTATCTTTATACTGCTGATAACGGTCGAAGAATTCCGACAGGATATGCACCGCGTCGAGCACGGCAATCGGCATGATGAATATCGGTATCATTGAGCTCATTATATGGATTGTGTTCCCCGTAATGACAAGCAGCGCCATTGTCATAATCACCGAGACCAATGCAACGATCAGCGGAGATATAATCAGCGATATCCTGCGGAAGAAAACCAGCATAATGATAAAAATGATAAACATCGCCACCGGAGCGGAGATTGCCATCTGTTTGAACATTTCAACCCCGAAGGTGTCCTCCGCGACAGGAAGGCCGGTGATGTGGTATTCATCGTGCCCGTCAAATCCCGCTATTTTCTTCTGGAGCTCAACTGAAACCCTGTGGCTCATGTCCTTCGAAGTCAGAGGCAGATACAGCGCCAAGGCCTTTCCATCTTCAGATACAAGGGTTCCTTTCAGGAAAGGCATTCTCATCGCCTTTCTGCGGATTTCAAGGGCTTCTTCTTCTGTTTCGGGAGGCTGAGGCATCAGCCATTCAAAATTGACCGACCCCAGCCCTCCGGGCTCCATGCTGTCCACTGTGGACGGAGCGATCATGTCAATCTCGATCACTCCGACCCTCTTTTCGGGATTGTCGGGGGCCTGCCATGTCAGGGTTTTTGCGAATTCGGTGATCTCATAGACCCGCTTCAGGGTCGCGACATTGAACACCCCTTCCGGGTGCGACTCGTTGACGACACCCACGACAAGTATATCGTAGAGCTCAAGCTCGTTCTTCATCGCGTCGTGGTAAACCCGGACAGGCTCGTCGTGAGGAAGCATATTTTCCGGATCGGTATCCACCTTCACCGGATTAAGATACGGGAAGCTATCCGGGGCTATAGACGGAAGCGCTGCAAGAACAGCCATTACCAAGGCAAGCAGAACCATAAACAAGGTTACTGCCCGTGGACGCGAAACAGCAAATTCAGTAATTCTTTCGCCTATCTTCATTAAAATCCTCCGAAGATTTACAGATATTTTTATTCTTTTGCGTTTTTGTCTGTGTCTTTCTTCTGTTCAACTGAACAGGAGTTCGACATTCAGGTAGGGATACCCAACTTGGGAAGCACCCACACCTGCAGCACAAACCAAGCTGCTATTATAGCAATAAAAAACAGAAATTCCATAGGAATGCTCCTTTTGACCTTATTATCATCATTCATTCATAACCGCCTTCGCGAATCCTTAAAAACCGAAATATCTCAGGGTTTATTCCCGAACAGCCTGGCATGTTCCACTTTAATGCACTTGCTCATCACAACATTGAGCCCTGCCGCTCTAGCCCTGTCGGCAGATGCGTTATGAGCAAGACCAAGCTGCATCCATACTGTGTCAGCTCCTATATCTATCGCATCATCAACAATATCGGCTATCGCATCGGGTTTTCTGAAAATATCAACAATATCTATCCTGACAGGGATACTCATAAGATCCGGATAACTTTTCTGTCCGAGAATTTCGTCAATATTCGGATTAACGGGGATGATGCTATATCCGTGCCTCATCATATACTCAGCAACACGGTAGCTGTCCCTTTCCGGTTTGTCAGACATTCCCACAACGGCTATCACCTTTGATACAGAAAGGATCTGTCTTACTTCGGCATCGTCAGCATTGTTGACCGGAAACTCACAGCTTTCTGTCATAGCTTTCTCCTTCAATTATTCTCACGCATAATACAATCATCATTATAGACTAAAAAAAAGCATAATCAATTTTAAGGTCACCTGATTTTATAATTATCTAGAAGCTCGTTCAATGCGTTAAAAACAGATCTGATATCCCTTGTCTGGCTGGCGCTGTGGCATCTGCGCATTGTTTCGCCTTTCTTAAACGCCGTTATAACCGAATAAATCTCTTCGATCGGAGTCAGAAGGTCTTTTGAAAGGCCTCTGAGATAAATAATGCCCGAAAAGAAAACAGCCGCGGCCATAAAAACAACGCTCCACGCTCCGGCATTGCCTATCTGTTTTGCCTTCCTGTCGGCAGCTATCATTGCATCCCTGTTGATTTTCCCGAGCTCAAGGATTGATGCGACTGTCAGGCCTCTTGATTCATAATCGTTTTCAAACGCCCCTGCGAAATTCTTCTGGATGGCAGCAAGTGCCGCAGGCTCATCCGGTTCGGTGATATTATTCTTGGCTCTTTCCAGGGCACCTGTGAATACCGCCCGCAAATCTGCGTTATTGCTGTTCTCATTTACAAGAGCCAGTGAAGACAGCATTTCTTCACAGGAATGAAGGGACCGCTCGTTACGGTCTATAATAATCTCAATAGCGGGTGACATCCTGCTGAAAACCCATACGGATCCGAGCGCCATGAGCAGGTTCAGCCCGATCAGAAGCCATGCCCCTAGTTTTACCGAAAATGTAAGCCTCATTTCAGACTCCTTTTACAAGCTTTGATATGGCTGCTTCGCTGGATACTACTATCAGATTGTCATCTGCCATCAAAATCTCTTCGGGAGAAGGCTGGACTATCTCTTTCGAAGGCCCTTTTCTTACTGCCGCAACCATAACTCCGAAACGCTTCGGCAAGGCCAGCTCTATGAGGTTTTTACCCGCCATTGACGGCTGAACGCGTATCTCGGTGAGATGAAGATCTTCACTGATTGTGGTGGCCGCAATAATATTTTTATACAAAAGCCTGTTCGCGTACCTTCTGCCTATCTCCTCCTCAGGATTAATAATCTGGTGCGCCCCGACTAGTTCAAGAATCCTGGCGTGAAGTTTATCATTTGCCCTGGACAGGACCAGAGGCGCTCCCATCTGTCTGAGCAGGGCAGTGCATATAATAGAAGCTTCCTTCGAGTCATCTCCTATCGCGCAGACCGCTGAATCCCTTTTTCCGGGTTCAAGCCGAGCAAGTTCCTTTTCATCCGTTGCGTCAATCGCGACTGCTTCTGCCGCGAACATAGCGGCATCTTCAACCAGACTTTTGTTGATATCCACAGCAAGCACTTCAGCTCCCTTTTCGGAAAGTGTGCGCGCAAGCGACATGCCGAACTGGCCTAGCCCTATAATCAGAATCTGTTGAGACATAACCTGATCTCCATTTTAAGTTAATGATATATCCACTTCGGGACAACGGGATGCCGGCTGGGAATCATCCCGGCTCAAAAGCATAAAGAGCGTAACCGGGCCTACACGGCCGGCGAACATAGTTATCATAATAATGATCTTTCCGACTTCGTCCAGCATGGCAGTCCCGCCGGTAGAAAGCCCTACTGTAGCTAAAGCTGATGTGGCTTCAAAAAGGATGTCCCCGGCAGATATTTGCTGCGTTGTCTGGAGCATGAGGACGGCAAGAAACCAGACAATCAGGCCTGCAGCGACAATTGTGACAGCCCGATATACAGATGCTGTCCGGATCCTTCTTTTCTGGGCCACTACAACATTTCTGCCTGTGATGTTTGCCCAGAATGTCATCGCGATAACACCTATTGTCGTTGTTTTAATTCCCCCCGCGGTTCCTCCTGGACTGCCTCCTATGAACATGAAGAGGATCATAACAAGAAAGGAAGGTCCTGATACCGCTGATATTCCGACAGAATTGAAACCTGCAGTCCTGAGTGTTGCCGACTGGAACCATGCGTTCAGGACTTTTCCTCCCGCAGGTAAACCCTTCAGGACACCATTCCACTCAAAAGCCAGAAAGAAGAATGTTCCGAGAATAAGCAGGACCAGGGTTGTCACAAGAGCTATTTTTGCCGCGACCGGAACGGATTTTCCGCGAATCCATCTGGGGATCACAAGGCTTGTCGCCGGGGCCATTCCGCCTGCGACTATCAGCGCGGATACTACTGCCAGAACCCCGGGATTGTTCTGATAAGGGATCAGACTGTCGCTCTGGAGGGCAAATCCTGCGTTGCACAGAGCAGAAACTGCGGTAAAAATACCGCGCCATAAAGCCTGGGCAATATTGTCGCCTTCGCTTGTGAATAATAGTGTCAGAAAAACAAAGCCAATCGCTTCCGCTATAAATGTGAATTTCAGGATCGTCAGGATCGAAGCGGTAAGGCCTTTATGATCGGTATCGGCTATTGTCGTAAGAACCCGTTCCTGCTTCAGGCTTATTCGCCTCCCCATAGCGTATAAGGCCACAGTTGTAATACTCATTATTCCAAGGCCTCCCAGTTGAATAAGTATCAGTATGAAAAGCTGGCCCAGCATTGAAAAATCATTTGGGGTGTCAAGAACTATAAGTCCTGTGACACATACAGCGCTGACAGAAGTGAATGCCGCATCAACAATTGATATGGCATTGGTTGCTGAAGCTGGAATCCCGAGAAGAAAAGTCCCCGTCACACATAAAGCAAGAAATGTCACAAGAAGGGCTCTTGCCGGATGGTTCAGAAGAACATCACGCCAGTATTCCCAACCGTCAACACTATCACCGCAGCGTGGAAGGACAATGAAGCCCAGAAAACTTAAAACTAAGGCAGTGACGGGAACACTAATATAGCCGGTTGAAAAAAAAAGGATACAGAAAAGAACCGTTCCGGCAAGGGGAAGGCTCATTCTGAAATACGACCCGCCTGCAAACACCCATTGCGAAAAAATCAGCAGCGAAATTAACAATGATACCGCAATCACAATCCCGGAAAAATTTGAACCTGAAGTTCCAAGAAATATATCAACCAAAACAAGAGCTGGTAATGACAATAATGCCCATTTTGCCCGCCTTAAACACCTTCCGGGATGATCGCTGGTTTCCTCTTTTTTGAATGCTATTCTGAAATCGAACAACATAAATCCGACGCTGATAACAATCGCAAAGCTCACCAGAGCAAAAAACGGGTTTTCAATTATTACGGGCAGTGCTGAACCAAAACAGGCTGCCACAGAAAAACCACCTACAAGCCTCCCGACAGTCTGGTACCTGAAAAGGGTCAGCGCGCAGATAAAACAGGCTGCCGCGGATAAAAGAGCAAGCCAGATGCGCCACTGGCAATGTGAAACACCGGTTAATGCAAACAGAACCGGAAGCGGTGAAAGCGTCATAAGAGCGCCTTCAAGGCCTATCATAGTCATTGAAGAACGGGCTGATTTTGAATATTTCATTTGTCTCTGTTATTTCAGATTTTCCGCATCAGCTGTACCCTGAAGGCGGCATATGGCAAGTTTGTTTATTCTCCGCAAAAAACATTTTTTTACAACATCTTGATTATACCACATAACAGACTTAAGTAAAGTTTTCAGAAAGCCCGGGTTAATATGAACGCCTGATTCGCTCCGATCTCTTCTCCTCTACGGCAAGATAAACAGCCGGAATTACAAAAAGAGTCAGCGCAGTAGCGGTTATCATGCCGAAGATGACAACTGCCGCAAGAGGCCTCTGAACTTCCGCACCGGCTCTGGTGGACAGCAGAAGAGGAAGAAGCCCAAGTATTGTTGTGACGGATGTCATCAATACCGGTCTGAGACGCATAATTGACCCCTCAGTTACAGCTTCAGTCGCGGTTTTTCCCTTCGCTTTCAGCTGGTTGTAACAGTTTACAAGTACCATACTGTCCTGGACTGCTATACCAAGCAGTGCGATAAATCCTACCGCGGCAGGAACGGAAAGGTACTCCCCCATTATCACAAGTCCGAGAACCCCGCCAATCAGAGCAAGGGGCATATTCACCATGATTATTGCCGAATGGCGGATTGAGCCGAACGCAAGATAAAGAAGAATAAATACGGCAAGAATCACAAGGGGAACAATAATCTGAAGTCTTGTCATGGCGCGCTGCTGGTTTTTAAACTGACCGTCATACTCAACAAAGTACCCCGCTGGAAGCTCCACATTTTTCTCGATCTGTTCTCTGATCTCGGCAACAGTGCCGCCCAGATCCCTTCCTCTTACATTTCCCTGAACTATCCAGCGTCGCTGGTTTTTCTCCCTGCTGATCTGACTGGGACCGAATGTTCTTGAAATTTTTGCGATCTGTGAAAGAGGAATAACTGAACCGTCAGTCGTCTGAACGAGCAGATTACCAATGGCTTCCGTGTCATTTCTGTACTGCTTCTTATAGCGAACATGAATACCGAACCTTCTTGTACCGGGATAAATTGTGTCGATCACCTCTCCACCCACGGCAAGCTCTACAAGTTCGAGAACCTGGTCTACATTTATTCCGTAACGCGAACATGCCTCACGGTCAACGGCAATCTGCACCTGGGGCTGGCCGAAACTCTGCTCGGTTGAAAGGTCAACCAGTCCCGGTACATTTTCGATGGCAGAAGTAATTTCGTCAGATTTTTGTCTTAGAACCGACAGGTTCTCACCGTATATTTTTACTGCAATCTGGGCCTTGACCCCCGACAGAAGTTCGTCAAAAGCGTTCTGAATCGGCTGGGTAAAGTTAAGCTGAACGCCAGGGAATGAATTCAGTTTTTCCGAGAGAGCTTCGACAACTTCTTCTTTGCTCCTCAACCCTTTTCTTTCTTCATCGGGCTTAAGCTCGATATGGATCTCCGCGTAGTTAACAGGATGAGGATGACTTCCCGCTTCGGGCCTTCCTATCCTTGAAACTGTCTCATCCACTTCGGGAAAATCCATAATCTCTTTCTCCATGGCAAGAACAGATTCCGTTCCCTTTTCAAGAGAAGTTGAGGGTGCCATTGTGACGCCTATCAGTATGCTTCCCTCTTCAAGAGTAGGGATAAATTCTGTTCCCAGAAAAGGCACAGCAACCATGGTACAGAGAAATACAATAAGAGCTGCAGCGGGCACTGTCATTCTTAAATGGAGCACTTTTTCCAACAGAGGGCGATAGGCCTTCTTCATTGCAGTGAGAAGAAAGAACTCCTTCAGATTCCCTCTTCTTAGCAGAAAATGGGAGAGCACCGGTGTCATGATAAGTGCCGCAATGACTGCGCCAAGAAGGGCAAATACAAGTGTCAACGCCATTGGGTGGAACATTTTTCCCTCCACTTCCTGAAGAGTGAGAATAGGAATGAACACCATGACCACAATAATAAGAGAAAAAAAGATCGGTCTTGCCACTTCTCCGGCAGCTCTTACTATAATCTGATCTCTTGAGTCTTTCCCGGTTTCTCTTCCGTTGAGATGTCTGAAAATATTCTCGACAACGACAATGGAACCGTCGCAAAGGATTCCTATCGCAATCGCAATTCCTCCCAGTGACATAATGTTTGCGCTGATACCTGTCCACTGCATGGAGATAACCGATACCAGTGCGCAGAAAGGAAGAGTCAGAGTTACAATAAGAGCCGTCCTTAGATTCCCCAGAAACACCGCAAGAGTCAGCATGACAAGAAGCGCTCCGATAAGTAGAGCCTCTTTCACGGTATATGTTGCTTTCGAAACAAGATCAGCCTGTTCATAATAGGGGTGGAGTGCCACCCCTTCCGGAAGGTTCTTTTCCACCTCTTCAACTTTCCGGTAAAGACCTTCAATAACATGGGAAGTATTCTCACCGTAGAGTTTGAGGACCATTCCAGAAACTACCTCTCCTTCTCCATTACGGGTGACAACTCCCCGCCGGATTTCTTCTCCGTACCCCACTTCGGCGATGTCTCCGATCGTGACAGGAACTCCTTCAACAGTTTTAAGCTTAATCTTCCCGATCTCATCAAGGGTACCGAGGAGTCCAAGCCCTCTTACAAGATACTCCTCTGCTCCGGTAAGGAGAAACTGGCCGCCTACATTGCGGTTGTTTGAACGAACCGCTTCAACCAACTGTTCAAGACTCACACCGTATTTGGCGAGAGCATTCGGGTTCACTCTGATCTGGTATTGAAGAACATGCCCCCCGATGGAAAGAATATCTGTCACTCCTTTCACCGTCTGGAGCTGGAATTTGACTATCCAGTCATTTACTTCCCGGAGATAAGTATCAGGCGCTTTGCCGTCTGTGTCAGCACCTTCTTCAAGAGTCAGATAATATAAAAATATCTGTCCAAGTCCTGTTGAGATAGGCCCCAGAACAGGAGGATCATGCATTTCGGGAAGATCATTCATGGTGGCGGTAAGTCTTTCGGATACGATCTGCCGGGCGAAATACATATCCGTATTGTCATCAAAATATACATAGACCACTGCCATCCCGAAAGCGCTCGTTGATTTGATCTGTGTCACTCCGGGCAGACCGTTCATCGCTGCCTCAATGGGAAAAGTGATAAGCCGCTCAATTTCCTCGGGAGCCATTCCGTGAACTTCCGCAAAGACGGGAACCATTACAGGCGATATATCGGGAAAGGCATCGACAGGCAGATGGAAATAGGAATAAACTCCGTAAACAGTAATAACCATAAGGGCAAGAAGGACGAGAAACCGTCCTTTAACCCCTGATCCTATTATTGATTCAATCATGGTCTCCTCCTAGTGTCCGTGACCGGCATGAGCACCCATACCGCTTGAGACAATTTCTGCCTTCAGTTCAAAAGCTCCGTTAACAACATAAGTATCGCCGATGTTTAGACCGGAAAGGATTTCGACCCTTGTTCCATCCGAATATCCCGGCATGACCTGAACAGCTTCAAAGCCCCCCCCTTCAGGAATAAAAACAACTTCCTTCTCTTCAAGAACCTGAACTGCCGACAATGGTATCACCACAGCCGAACTCTCTGATTCAATCAAATTGCTGACAGTCACAAAAGAACCCGGCTTCAGAGTCATATCATCGTTTTTAAGAACAACTCTTGACTCGACGGTTCTGGTCTTTTCATCAAGAAGGGGAGAAACATATCCCAAAGTGCCGTCCCTGGATTCACCCGATCCCAGATTCACTCTGACCGTCTGTCCGGCCTTTACACTTTCAAGATCCTTCTGATAGATATTCAGTTTTACCCATACCTCGGACAAATCCGCAATTATAAAAGCAATATGCCCCTCTTCCAGCGTTTCACCCAGAACTGCGTGTTTCTCAATAATAATTCCCTCAATGGGAGACCTCATTTCATATCTTGTAAGCAGTTCGTCATCCATCCGGCCCATTCCGTCCAGATAATTCTCAGGCAATCCCAAAGCAATAAGTTGTCGCCTGAGAGTAAGAGATTCAATTTCTGCTTCTTCAAGTGCCTGCTTTGCGGAAAGATATTCCTGTTCAGATGTGATTTTCTTAACTTCCCAGAGTTCTTTCTCTCGGGTGAAATTCGCCCTGGCCTGTTCAAGCCGCGATTGAGCTGCCAGATATCCGGCGTTGGTCTCTGCAAGTTCACGACTCTCCAGTACGGCAACAATTTCGCCCTTTCTGACAGGGTCGCCCAGTTTCTTAGCCGTGCGGCTGACTGTTCCTGATATTCGGGGTGTAACATGGGCAACTCGGTCCGGATCAAGAACGACCTCTCCCGGGAAAGATCCTCCTCTTTCTATCTTTCCTGTCCCTGCAACGGATGTTTCAAGGCCGATCCTTTCGATTTCTTCTTCCGTGAGCACTATTTTTTCTCCTCCATGTTCTTCGTGTTCTTCTTCTGCATGAATGGCAGCTTCGGCTTCGCCGTGATTATGCCCGGTATGGTCTTCATGACTTTCTCCGGTACATCCCTGGATGAGAAAGATCAGAGCAAGTGCTGAACAGATGACTAAAATTTTCTTCAATGAATGTCTCCTTTTGTATTGTTGGGAATTTGACTAATCAGATATTCAAGCTCGGCCACTGCTTTGTGACAGCTCACAAGAGCCTGAATATACTTCCTTTGGCTTTCAAAAAACAATCTCTGCGCGTCCAGCACCTCAAGATAATCAAACTTTCCAAGTCGGTAACCTTCAACAGCAGATTCATAAACCTTCTCGGCACAGGGAACAATTTCATCCCTTAAAGTCACTGCTTCAAGTTGAAGTGTCTCTGCACTGTAATATATTCTGGAAAGTTCTTTTTCTAGCTCCAGTAAAACGGATTTTTTCTCTTCTTCAGCCCCTGCCAGTCTGTATTCTGCAGCTCTGATATTCCCCTGATTACGGTTGAATATTTTGACTGGAAATGAAAACTCCACAGACCAGGAGTGCTCCCCGGTGTCATTAACATCACGATATCCCGCGCCTATTTCAACATCAGGAAATCTTTCCGATTTCTGAAGTGCGATATCGGCATTCTTCAGGTTTATCCTTTCTTCAACGCTTTTTAACAACGGATTATTCTCAAGAAGAACCAAGTAGTGTTCCTTCTCTGAAAGATCAATTGAATTTTCAAGGTCACCCTCAAGAGCTGCGAATTCCTGCGTTGAAATTCCCAAAAGGGGAAAGAGTTCTTCCGTTGCAGCACGGTTATCCCTTTCGGCTTTCGCCAGTTCCAGTTCCTGATTGAGCAGAACAGATTTCGCTTTAATTTTCTCAACCGGAGAAACTTTACCTGCCTCGACTCTTGCATTAACCGCAGAGTACATTTCCTCTGCAAGCAACAGGATATCTTCATTAAGGGCCAGCAGTTTCTGAGCTCCGAGGGTTTCGTAAAATGCAGCTTTTATCCGCGAAGCTGTTTTAAGTTTCATATCTTCAAACTGCCAAATCGAAAGTTTCTCATTAGAAAGAGCAACCTTCTTTTCTTTCCTTCGCTTCCCCCCCATTCCGTAAGTGGTGCTGAGCATAAGAGTGCGCTCTCTTGAGCTGTAACCCTCAAAAACACCATCGCCTCTTATGTTCTCTATTTCCAGAGAAAGTTCAGGGTTTGAAAACAATCCTGCCTGTTGCGTTTCTGCACGGGATGCTTCAACTTCAAAATCCATTGCTGCAAGGGAAGGGTTATTCCCCAGGGCAAGCTCAAGGGCATTTCCGAGGGTCAGCGGTTTTCTGTCAAATTCAGTTTCAGTGGTTTGCGAAAAAACTGTGGCACTTATAATCAGCAATGCTGCAAGGAAATATCTGATATACATTTATCCTCCTGGATGTAATTTCAAAAACAAAGTTATGTTGTTCCGGAAAGGGAACTGGGGTTACATAGATTATAGAAAGGGTATCAGATTAAAAGAGTAACAGTGCTCAAAAGAAGGGTGGAAAGTTTCTCAAGGCTCAAAAAGAAATTCAGCTTCGGATCAGTTCCTAAAGACTGTGCAGCAACGATCTCACAATTAGGCTTAAAGGTAACAGAAGATTCAAGGTTTCGATCCTGACTGAAGCGATTTACGAACTGAAAAACATTTGCCAGCGGAATATCACTGCATCCATGACCGGAACAGTTCATAGATTCATCCGCTTCTTCAGCATGGTCACCGTCGTGATGACATCCGTGGTCATGGTTATTGTGAGCAACCTCAATCATCACATGGTCATTAACGGAAACACAGAGCACCATCCTGCTGGCGCTTACATTGAAAGAGGCTGAAAGAAAAATCACAACTGCTATTAAATATAACTTGTTTGTCATGTTCAACTCATAAAAGTTTCAAAAAGGGAACAATATAATGCCAAAAATATTTCAGGTCAAGAAATGACGCAAAAAAAAGACCGTCTCCCTATGTGAGAGACGGTCCCATGGAGGTTGCCAGATAAATTAAGTTACTAAATCCGGATTGCTATCCCCTTAGAAACTGTATGCGGCCATTATGCTGAGCACATGGTTTGTGTAGTCTTCAAACCTTGCACCAAGATAGGTGTTGTTTGCTTCAACCGCATAGTATGGTGTGAGAGTGTCAACAGCCCAGTCCTCACCTTCCCATTCTTCATACCAATAGCGGAAACCGATGTCGAAGTTAGAGCGAATATGGTATTCAAGATTTAGATAGGCGACAGTCAACTTATCAGTAATAACCGGGTAGCCATCCACTTCGGGATCAGATGAAGCATGCCCGCCTTCGATCCAGACATAGTCGCTCTTTGCGTCAGAATCGGAAACGCTGAGTGATCCGTTCAGATCCAAAATATCGGAAACGAGGACTGCATCAAAACCCAGTGTGAAGACATCGGAGGTCTCATCGTTTCTAAGCCCCCACCAGCCGTTCTCATCATTCGGATTTGCAGGTGTCTGTCTGTATTTGCTGTCCATATCCATGTCGTACTGTTCTTTGGTGTAATCAACCCAACCTGAGAATCTTTTGCTGGGAGCAAATGAGAATCCGATGGTCCAGCTTGTGGTTTTGTCTTCCATTCTACCGAGCTGGGGAAGATCATCGTCTTCACCTGCCGGAAGATGGTGCTGGGGAGTATGATCGTAGTCATTCTTCCAGTAGGTCAGCTGACCGTAGATCTCGAATATGTCGTTGGGAGAAATCTGGAGCATGATGTCATAGTAATCTCTGTCCCTGTCAGTCCAGTAGAACCGTCTTAACCCGTAGTTCTCATAATCACTGAGAGTGCTGTTCAGGAATCCTTCCTGGTTGTAGTGAGTGTAGTAGTCGTGGGACTCCCTGTTCTGGTTCTTGTAGGTTGCTCTCAGGAAGAGCCAGTCTGTTGCATTCACATCAACTGACAGTTTAATTGTGTCTTCAGTGGAATCGGTGACTGCTGCATAATCCCTCTCCATATCAAGTTCATCATAACCTATACTGAAGCTCATCCAGTCAATGAAATGGAACCCCGCACTGAAGCCCCAGTTCTCTTTTTCATAGGCATAAAGAAGATTCTTTCTGGCTGTGCCTGAAACAGAATGATCGCTGTTTACATATCCCGGGAATTCAATAATCCTGCTGTCATTGTCGAACTCGTTGCTGTTCCAGAATGCCTTCAGAGAAAGCCAGTCAATAGGTCTGCTGATAACTGACAAACTCAGAACATCCCTTTTATTGCTGCCGTCAAGATCGTTGGGCATATCAAATGATGGATCAAGAGCGACAAAACCCGGCATCAGTGTGCCATTAATGGTCATGGGAAGAAAATCATCATTCTGCTCAGTCTCAGACTGTGATATCAGAGCATAGATCCTGGTTTTTCCCGGAAGGTTCAGTGAACCATTAATTGACCACTGTTGCAGATCACTGTCCGGAGACATTGACTGTCTGAATCTTGAGGGTTGATTTATTCCGTCCACAGGAAACAGCATGTGATCCCAGGTGATGCTTTTGTATTCATTGTGGAATTTTGAGATAAGGTAATTTCCGCCTACAGACCACATGTCAGATGCATATTCCGCAGCGATCGAAATATTGTCCGTTTCATAATCAACAGGAGCTGCAAGTTCAGCTTGAGCATCACTTCTGTAGCTTCCGCCGGCCTGGTGATGAGTACCTGTCCTTCTTTCTCTCTCAGCAAGAAAAGAGAGCGTCCAGTTCTCTGTTGGTGTCAGGTTGAAACCGATACTGCCTGTTTTTCTCCGATAACCGAGCTCCACTTCATGAATACCATCTTCAACTGCATTCTCCCAGTTCCAGACTGCATCATTGTTCTGAATATCATCGGGAAGAGTGAATACCCCGTTGCCCTTATAATTGTAAACAGACCAGGCCTCGTCACCGTAATGGTTGGGATTTTCATCCCAGAGAATTACAGTATTCCATAGGTATCTTTTACCGAAGATGAAAGAAACATTCTGGTCATCCTGACCGACATCAGAGGCATCCAGTTCGAAAAAGATATTCTCTGCCGGTTCCCAATTGATGATAATATTACCAACCTCAAATCCGTTGGATACTTCTCTGAATTCGTTGAACTTCGCTGAATCTTTGTCATCGTTGTCAAGATGATATTGAACTCCAGCTTCGATGCGTCCTTCCGGCGCATTCCAGTCATCGCCGGCAAATGCGACATTCTGTATCAGAGAGAAGGAGCACAGCAGAACAGCTACCGTAAATATATATTTTTTCATTATAATACTCCTCCTTTTAGCGCATCAGCCTTGAGCCGGCGGGATGATTGGTTCCGTGCACCATGGGGTGACAGCTCAGACATGCCTTACCTACGATATAGTGATCAGGTTCGAACTCACCGTTATTGTATTCACCATAAGGTGTCGTGGGATGCCTGTTCTCATCGTGGCACTGCTGACATAGTTGTGGTTGCTTGGTATTAAGCATGTTGGAGTGGATCCCGCCGTGAGCATTGTGGCATACGAGACAATCCTCTTTCACGGGAGGATGCTCCCAGAGAAGTGGCGCTCTCTTTTCGGCATGACAGTCATAGCAGTTATCATTAACTGTAAGCTGATGAAGCATTGCAGGCCCATTTGAACCATGCGAATTATGGCATGCGGAGCAGGTCATTTTTTCCTCTCTCATCGGCATGTGAGAGGATTTCATTATCTGACCTTTCTTCATATGATGGCACTCCGTGCATGTTTCCAATTCAGTTTTTGCGTTGAGCAGACTTGCATTGGGTTTCCCATCCTGATGAATGGTATGGCATGAATTACATGAAAGACTTCTGCCGTCATGGGCGCTGCCTTTCCAGTATTTTCTTTCGCCCTTTTCGTGACATTCCAGACACAATTCCGTAATTTTACCTGCATCTTTTTTAGGATTGGTAATAAGGGAAGCATCACCGCCTGAATCCGCGTGTGCGGCTCCGGGTCCGTGGCACGCTTCGCAACCGCCAATCCCGTTATTCCAGTCAGACGGAATATTTGAGTGAAGCGATTGCTCAAAGCCTGCCTGAACATCTTCATGGCACATAACACAGGAATCAGTTCCTGCGTACTTCTCCGCAGATGAAACTGCAAAGCCAACTGCCATGATGAAAACACCAAGCAGTAACAAAATTGGTTTTTTCATGGTAACCTCCGTAAATAAATTAATGATTCTCCGATAAACCCGATTTTCTGTCCTCAAAATTTTCTATAGAACCTCCTTTGCTTTGCAAACAACCACATAAATCGGACAATAATTATAAATACTCGCCATGATGACAAGCAAAATCCGACACATATATTATGTATTATATAATATATATAAACGCTATTTCAAGAGCAATGTTTGTGCCAAAACCATCCACAGATTGATTCTACATAAGATGGCAATCTAACATCCTTGAATGCAGGTGTTTACATTATGCATACTATGCAATAAGTATGTGTTACAAAAAATAAGACAGGATCAATTTAAAATAAATTCACGCAATCGGGGGATTTTCCCCAGCGGAATAATTTAAAGATACCGGAAACAAGAAATCGTTTAATCTTCAGAAGTCAGTTCTTTAAGCCGGATAGCTATTTTTCTGCCAAGTTCATAGCAGGCAGCCGGGCATTCCGCGTCGGGAGCGTAGTTATTCTTCACTTCGCCGACGACTTCCACTTCCATTTCCTGCAGGGCTGATTTCAAAAGACCGACAGATTCGCCGCTCCAGCCGAAGGAGCCGAAAACGCCGCCGATAAGGTTCCTGCGTTTTAATCCCTTTATATAGCAAAGAATATCGGCAACAGTGGGGAATATCTGGTTGTTTATCGTCGGGCTTCCGACAATGAAGGCTCCGGCGGAAAGCAGCTCATGCGCAACTTCGCTCCTGTGGGTTCCGCTCAAGGGAAGAAGTTTCGTGCTTATCCCTTCCGAAACAACCCCTTCAGCAATTGCTTTTGCCATCTGCGCGGTGCTTCCCCACATCGTGTCAAAAACAATGACAGCTTTTTTAACAGGCTTCATTTGTGCCCATTCCGAGTAACGGCTGATAATATCACCGCAGTTCCTTCGCCATATCGGGCCGTGATCGGAAGCGATAATTGAGACCTCAGGCCCGTTTGTTTTCACCTGTTCAACAAGTTTCAGAACCAGAGGTGAGAAAGGCAACAGGATATTCGCGTAATATTTTTCGGTTTCTTCTCTGATAACGGATTCAGGGACTTCATCACAGAATCTTTCGGAGGTGGCAAGATGCATTCCGAAAGCATCCTGGGAAAATAAAAGTTTTTCCTCTGCGAGGTAGCTGAACATGCTGTCAGGCCAGTGAAGCATCGGAGTTTCAATAAAACTCAGGGTCAATCCTCCAAGGTCCAAGTCTTCCCCGGTCTTCACTGCAGTCAGCTCAAGCCCGCCCCTGAAATGAGCGTCAAGAGCCTTCTGGCCGCGCTTGGAAGTGAACACCTTTTCGGGTTTGATTTCAGCAATCACGGCGGGAAGCGCTCCGCTGTGGTCAAGTTCGGCATGATTCGACACGATATACGAGATATCAGCCGGATCTGTTACAGACTTTATCCGGTTCATCATTTCTTCCCGGAATTCTTTTTTGACCGTGTCAATAAGGGTGATTTTATCCCCCATGATTAGATAGGCATTGTAAGTTGTGCCTCTTTTGGTCATGTATCCGTGAAAATCGCGGACTCCCCAGTCAACAGCACCGACCCAGTAAACCTTATCTGTAATTTTTATGGCATTGAAAGCGTTGAAAGCGTTAGTCATAATACACCTCGTCAGTAGGCATGTTCGTCATTGATAATATCTTCCGTAACCTTACCGCGGAAAATTTTATAAACCCATGCCTGATAAGCTATGACCGCAGGCACAAGAATGAGAACGACCCCGAGCATTATTTTAAGCGTCAAGGGGCTCGAAGAAGAATTAAAAGCTGTAAGGCTGAATTCTCCGTCCAGGCTTGACGGGAACATTTTCGGGAAAAGCCCAGCGATACCGAAAAACACAGCTCCTGCTATTGATATTGCCGAACAGATCCATGCTTTCCCGGGCATTTCTTTTTTTATGAAGTATTTTATGCCAAAAAGAGCCGCCACAGTCACTGCGATCAAACTAAAAAGAATCGGCGACATTAAATAATTATCATAAAGCGAGGTGGCAAACCAGCTTGAAACAAGAAAAATAACAGCACCGGCTGTCAGTAGATACCATAGCATTCCTGAAGTCTTCAGGCCCTTCTCATGCAGTTCGCCTTCAGTTTTCAACGCGAGCCAGAGAGATCCGTGAACAAGGAAGAACAACAGAAACAGAACGCCTCCCAGAAGCCCGTAAGGGTTCAGAAATGTAAGGATGTTTCCGCTAAAAACGCCTTCGCCGTCAAACGGCAACCCTCTGAATATATTCGCAAAAGCAGTTCCGAGCAGAAAGGCAGGCAGGAAACTTCCGACTGCCATGCACATATCCCATGTTTTTCTCCAGAGAGGACTGTCATGCTTGCTTCTGAACTCAAAAGATATACCGCGGATTATGAGCCCGAACAACAGAAGCATCAGCGGTGAATACATAACGCTGAACATGACCGCGTAGGTTTTTGGAAAAGCCGCAAATGTCACCCCTCCCGCTGTTATAAGCCAAACTTCGTTACCATCCCAGAATGGCCCCATTGTGTTGAAAATTATCCTTCTGTCACGGTCATTTCTGCCGAAGTAATGGAGCATTGATCCGAGACCCAGATCGAATCCGTCCAGAACGAAATATACCGCCCAGAGCAAACCCCATATTATGAACCATGTGGTTTCCAGCATGATTATCTTTCCTCCGTCTCAACGGAATCAGGCCCTTTCCGCGCATATTTCAAAAGCAGAAAGAAATCTGCAAACCCGAGCAGAGAGTAAAGTATTAAAAAACCGACGAATGAAACCGCCACCTGCGAAAGATTAATCCTGGAAACAGCGTCCGCGGTTTTCATCATGCCGTAAACAATCCAGGGCTGTCGGCCCACCTCTGCAACGACCCAGCCCAGTTCAATTGCTATGTAAGGCAGGGGTGCCGCATACAGAAGAGCTCTCAGAATAAACGGGCTGGATTCCGGTTTTTTCATTTTCAGAACGGAAAGAAAACTGAGCAGAATGAAAAACATCCCCAGCCCCACCATTGCCCTGAAGGAAATAAAAACGGGAAGAACCGGAGGAAGTTCGTCCTGCGGAAAATCATTCAGGCCTTTCACCTCACCGTCAGCGCTGTGCGTGGCAAGGATGCTCAGCATCCCGGGTATCGGGAAAAGCTGGACGGCATTTTTTCTGTTCTTCGGGTCAGGGATCTGCAGCAGATACATCGGCGCGTTTGTTGTTGTTTCCCAGTGGGCTTCCATCGCAGCCAGTTTTGATGGCTGCAGATCGGCAACCTTCTTGCCGTTGATATGCCCGTGGCTGGCAAGAAGCACGGAGAAAATCAGCGTAAATACTGCCGCGATGCGGAATGAAAGAGTAAAAAACTCAACATTCTGTTTTTTCAGAAGATGATACGAACTGACGCAGAGGACTACAAAACCTGCAAGCACATAAGCGCTTGAAATTGTGTGTATAAAAATATGAACCGCGTATCCCTGGGTAATAACGGCGAGAAAATCGGTCAGTTCAGCCCTGCCGTTCCTGATGACATAACCTACCGGGTGCTGCATCCATGCATTGGCTGAGAGTATCCAGTATCCCGATATGTTTGACGCAAGAGCTACCAGCCATATTGAAACGGCGTGCATTCCCGGGGAAAGTTTTTTCCACCCGAACGCCCATACGGCTATGAAAGTTGATTCGAGGAAAAAGGCAAGCGTCGCTTCAATCGCGAGAAGAGAACCGAAAATATCACCGACATACTCCGAATATCTTGACCAGTTTGTTCCGAACTGAAATTCCAGCGTGATTCCGGTTACAATTCCGATCGCGAAATTTATCAGGAACAGCTTGCCCCAGAATTTTGCCATCCTTTTGTATTGCTCATTGCGCGTCTTGACATAAATAGTCTCCATGACGGCAATAAGCACCGAAAGCCCCAGCGTCAGAGGAACGAAAAGAAAGTGAAAAAATGTCGCCATGGCGAACTGAAGGCGGGACAACATCAGCAGGTCCATTCGGCATTCCTCCGCAATGTCACACAGTCAAAAATTTTAAGGCATTGGAATTCAATGTATTCAACCCTCGAGGTCAAATTCCATGAAATCAAGCCAGAACCCTGATTTCGTAATGCAGTCAATCTCTGCTCTTACAATCGCAACATGGCCTTCTTCTATCTCGGCAAATCTTTTGAACATCTGCCTGCCCTCCCCGTCGAGCTTCTCAATAAGGCTTTTGTAAAAAGCGCTTGTTTTCAGCTCCATTTCAAGGGCCTTGTCCAGAAGAACTATTTCATCTTTATTGTCGAATTCGGAAACCTGTTCCGCAACCTGCTTCAGGCTTTCAGCAATGACGGAAAGAGACGGCACTGCCGTTGACAGCGCGTCCGCGGAAATCTTTCCTGTCTGTTCCCATTGCTCCTTTTTATGATTCAGGTAATTGAGATGGCTTTGCTCATCCGAAGCCATCGCCCTGAAAAACTTTCTTCCCTTGGGATCATTCACTTTTTCCAGTGCGTCCTGGTAAATGTTCCGCACCGTCGTTTCATAATCAATCGCGGTATTTATCGCTTCTTCAATTGTCATTTATCACTCTCTTTTCAGAAAGTAAGCTGGTTCGTATCCAGATTACTAAGCTTTCCAGTGGCCGTGAAGATTACAGTATTCTCTAGCAACAACCGAATCTGCATCCATTTTAAATTCAGCAACAGGAGCCTCTCCCGGCTTCAGGTATTTTCTGCAGATCTTCTCGCCCGCAATCACTTCAATCCATTCGATATAGTGCTTGTCTTCCATCGGATGGGCAACGCTTCCCACTGAAATCCTGAATCCGCCGCCAATTTTCTCGATTACGGGAACATGCTTTTCTTTCGCGGCATCCACCGTGTTCTCAGTTAGGAGGTCCATCGGTTTTCCGCAGCATACCAGCTGTCCGACCCCTCCATGCATGACTTCCACAATGTTCCCGCAAATATTGCATTTATAAACCTGTTTTCTTTCTGCCATCTTTAGTCTCCTTTATAGTAATTTTTTTACCGCGTCTATTACTGAACCGTAATCGGGCTCTTCTGTTATCTCCCCGACAATCTGACTGTAAGTTATCCTGCCTTCTCTGTCCGCGACAAGGACTGCCCTGGCAAGAAGCCTCAACTCCTTTATAAGCAGCCCCGAAGCGAGTCCGAATGAGGCATCCCTGTGATCCGACAGCGTTGTTACCCTGTCCACCCCGGCTGCCCCGCACCATCTTGCCTGAGCAAAAGGCAGATCCATGCTTATGGTAAACACTTCAACATCTTTTCCCAGCCCGGAAGCTTCTTCATTGAACCTTCTTGTCTGGGTATCGCAGACGGGTGTATCAAGCGAAGGAACAACGGAAATGACGGCAACTTTCCCTTTCATGGAGTTGCTGTCAAATGAAGAGAGATCCTTTGCCGTGAGATTAAACGCGGGCAGGAAATCCCCCGTTCTGAGCTCTTTACCGGCAAGCGTCAGCGGGTTGCCTTTCATCGTGATTAAACCTGTTCGTTCCATATTAGCTGCTCCTTGCGCAATAATCGGGGAAAGAGCCGTGAATACAGCCTAATTCTCCGAAAGGATGTTTTCGTCATATTCTATTTCAAATCTCAGCTTGTGTTTTGCCTCTTCCTGCGCCAGAGCTAGGAAAGTGCCCTTAAGTCCGCTGTCGTCGGTTGAAGCGGCAAGGTTGCTGTAGAGTTTGAAGGCGGCCTTCTCCCGTTTCATGGCTAAAGTAAGGGCCTGCTGATAATCTATATCTCCGGTAATTTCACCGGCATCATCAAGATAGTCCCCGATCCTGAGATCTGTCACTTTTTTCTCCGCGGAAAGAAGAAGTTTCCCCTCCTTCACTTTAACAAGTTTGGCTTTATGCCCCAGTTCCTCCGCGGCAAATTCCTCAAAAACCTTGCGCATTGCGGGCCTGTCCATTTTAGCCGCCAGCCTGGTGTAGAATGTCGCGGCACATTCTTCGTTTGAAATCGCGAAGTCCAGGGCTTCGTTTACACTGCTGAAATTTTTCATCCGGGTATCTCCTACTCTTTATAAATTTCTCAAGACAGTCAATTTTACCAGTTTTCACCGAGAAGTTCAAAATGCGCTCTTTTATGAGCACAGGCCGGGCAGACTTCCGGAGCCTCGGAACCTTCGTGCCTGTAACCGCAGTTGCGGCATATCCAGGACACCGTTCCCGCCTTTTTGAAAACAGTCCCCTCGGCAATATTCGCCACAAACTTGCTGTATCTTTTTTCATGCTGTTTTTCGGCGACTGCTATTGATTCAAATATTTTTGCTATGTCCTCGAATCCCTCTTCTCTGGCTGTTTTCGCGAAAGAAGGGTACATATCGGACCATTCATGTTTTTCCCCTCCGGCAGCATCCTTGAGATTTTCAACTGTAGTCCCGATAACGCCCGCGGGAAAATCAGCGGTTACCTTGACATCTCCGCCCGGCAGAAGCTTGAAAAGCCTTTTGGCATGCTCTTTTTCCTGGTTTGCCGTCTCTTCAAAAACGGCTGAAATCTGCACAAAACCTTCATTTTTCGCGACAGAGGAATAATAAGTATATCTGTTCCTTGCCTGGGATTCCCCGGCAAAAGCCGTCAGTATGTTTTTTTCAGTCTGAGTTCCTTTCAAATTTGCCATTTTGTATCTCCTTTTGGATAAATGTCAGGCAGCCATGTTAAGGCCGTACCGCGTTAATATTTCGTTAATATTCAGATCAGACCGGATACCCAGTCTGGTTAGAGCAAAATCATACCGGACAGGATCTTCCGGTGTCAAATCCCTGAAAGCTTCAGTAATCCTGAGCGCGGATTTCATATCCGCCTGCCGTTTGTCGGTAAAACCCATGCAGGCGCTTATGTTCCGCATGTGCGTGTCAAGGGGGACAACAAGGCATGAAGCGGGAATTCCCGTCCAGGGACCGGGGTCAACATCATCCTTCCGCACCATCCATCGCAGGAAAAGATTCAGCCGCTTGCACGCGCTTCCATTAAGAGGCGACGGGCATAAATAGCTCCGATTTTCAGGAAAGAAAAAAGACAAATCTTCGACAAACTTTCCAAGCGCGGGAAGAACTGTTTGTTCTCTGCCGTCAAAATATCCGGCAAAGCAGTTCCCGAGCGAACCGCAATCATCAACCGTTCTTTTCATCCCTTCAAAAAGGCATGCCATATCATCGCCGGTTGTAAACCTGTGCTTGAAACCTTTCAGATCCGCTGAAAATCTTTTTCTGCCGTTATGCTTAAGATATTCCGACGGCGATTTGCCCGTCACGGAAAGAACCTTTTCAACACTTGACAATATCTGCGCCACCCTTCCGTATGCAAGAGAAGAAGCTATCATCCCCGCAATCTCGACATCCCCGGGATTATCAAACCCATAGAGAAACTGAAGGGGATCCGGCTCGACAAATTCCCTTCTGTTGAACTCCGCGTATAAAGCTTCCAGTTTATCCTTCATAAAAATCCGTTACTCATTCTTTTTGAAATTGTTTTCGGAACCGCCGGAAAACCGACTGATTGAAACAAGGAAAACCGTCTTCTTATTCCCCGGCCGCTCCCTTTTATTTTATTACTGATAAGAACCTTCCTTTAAACAATATCATCAGCGAATGATAACAGAAGACAGAGAAAATATCAACCTTTGAGGCCGCTGTTACGAACGGCAGCTTCCAGTCCCCGGCGAATGCGGCATGAGTATCTGCGGAGCGTTTAACCGTGATTGACATGATTATGGGATTGGGATAATTGTCTGAACCATGATTCGCCTGATTACAGGATTGACATCGCCTGACATAGACTTTGCAACGGTAAATATAGACTTTGCGACGGTAAACATAGACTTTGCAACGGTAAATATAGACTTTGCAGCGGTAAACATAGACTTTGTACCGGTAAACATAGACTTTGCAGCGGTAAACATAGACTTTGTACCGGTAAACATAGACTTTGCAG
>CAZDZC010000037.1:0-118 GCA_964509835.1 uncultured Acidobacteriota bacterium | reverse complement strand
CGGTAAACATAGACTTTGCACCGGTAAACATAGACTTTGCGACGGTAAACATAGACTTTGCACCGGTAAACATAGACTTTGCACCGGTAAACATAGACTTTGTAACGCCTATCATAGA
>CAZDZC010000036.1:0-28791 GCA_964509835.1 uncultured Acidobacteriota bacterium | reverse complement strand
GATTTGCGGGAGATATCGTTTATTTTTTGCGATATATCATCTTTTTGACGGAAAACATGATGTTTATATGATAAACGGTGCAAATTATGTGATGTTTGACCACTGATTTCCCGTCAGGCTGAGCCCTTAAACAGGCTCAGGATAAACTCCGCGAAGTGTGGCATGTTTAATAACGGGAACCAAAGGGCGGGGTGGTTGAATGATCGGCAATTCGATCCCGAACGGCGTTTAGTCGTGCAGAGACTCGACATCGCCGTTTTCATTCGTCACCGCTCTCGGGGTGCCGAGGTGGTCGCGGTGGAACCAGAGGGTTTTGGTGGTTCTGAAAAGATTATACAGCTTCACAGCTTCCATACCTACCGCATCATTACCAGTTTTTTGATGATCTTTTTAAGCTCTGCGTCATCTATTGCTTCCAATCCGGGCATTTTATCAACAAAATAGTCCAGCATCAGTAACTGATCCGTTTTTTTACAACTCCCCATAGTGTTGTATCCGCACATACTGCCTTGCAATTTTATTTCATATTTTATGTATGGTGTATTTCCTCCAATCGTTGCCTTTATTTCATGGAGGTTCCCTTTTGCGATGTTCCAGGTCACCAGCTTAACAGACCAATCGCGACGATCTCGTTCTACTTTTGGTTCTGTTACTATTTCGATATATCTACTTAAAAAAGCCTCATCATTTCTATCTTTTTTAAAGCTGTTAAATAAATCTGTTCCGACAAAATTCTCATCGCATGCCAGTACCCAGTTCATAGCTTCATCACTGAACATATCATCAACAGTGTTAATACACATATTGTGATAAGTACATGCCCCAAAGAACCTTGCGCCTAAAAAGGCAAGACCCAAGGCTTCACTTTCATTCTTCGCTAAAATTCCATTAATGCGTATGTAAGTTGGAATATCATATTTATCAAATATCAGCAAGGCATCTTTTCTGTTACAGTTTAAGAGGATTGCAGGCCATCTGTATTTTCCCCAGCATAGAACATGACCTGGCAGTGAATTGATTTTTTCCATAGTTGCGATTTCATATCTCTTGGGATTTCCTTTCCCCTTGTCGTTCAAGACATCACGGGAGTAAAGAGTTATTTCAAACTCCTTGTCCTTAAATTCCAGAACCACATCTTCACAGCACATTTCTATCATTGTGTCTTTGTCATTGCTGCTGAAACGAACGAGATTTGATGGCATATGAATATCAAATGGTTCATCATTACTATCGCAGTTGAGTTGCGTTAAAGACACTATCAACAAGAAAACAAGCAGTATATTATTTAATTTTGCGGTTAGCAATTTTCACCTCCGTTTATTAATAATACTGTGGGTAACCAGTAGTTTTAGGAGGATTCTTTCCGCATAAGCGTGTGAGGTGTCCCTTATGTCTATCAGATGGTTAGCTTCGTGTCCTATGATAGAAGCAACTTCACTTACATTCGTTATATTCACCTGGCTTTTGTCTATATAGATATTGTTCTTTATACTGAACCCTGGTGGTCGATTTGTCATATGGTCAATATACTCAGGTGATTGATTACTATAGTCATTTGACACCATTATATTTGCAAGCTCGCTTTCTGTGCTGAATACATCAATATAAACACTTCCATATTGACCCGTTGCTTTGTTTAAAGTGTTTCTTAACGACGGACTGTAAATATATGCTTCTCTTGCAGAGTCCTGAAGTTGTTGTGAGCTAAAATTAAGTTCCCCATTCTTGACTTTTTCATCAAATTCTAGACCTAATTCTTCAGCATATTCCGTATTCCATGCATCAACAACTGCGTTGGCCATAACGGTAAGAAACATTGAAGCGCTGAAACCATTGCCTGCTCCCTTAGTCCATGTTGAACCGCCAAACATCATTCCCATTCCCTCGGAAAGGGCAGAACCTACATAACTACCGTCATTCGTTGAAATCCCCGCCATCCCGCTTGGATCAATATACTTCATCGGGTTGTTTGCGGTGTAGGCGTAGGCGTTCCATGACTGGGGGCCTCCGGCGCTTCCTTTTATCGGATCAACCTGGGTAAATCTGCAGTCGCGGGGATTCATGTATCTTGCTATGAAGTAGTCGAGGCCCGTCTCGCGGTCCCGTTCCTGTCCGGTGAACTGCCGGGTATTCGGGGAAACATAGTTTGACGGGAGCTCTATCCCGAATGGGGTGTAGTCGTGCAGGGATTCGATATCGCCGTTTTCATTCGTCACTGCCCGAGGCGTGCCGAGATGGTCGCGGTGGAACCAGAGGGTTTTGGTCGCCGTCGGCATCGGGTATGCTTCTGCCGTTTCCGTTATCTCCGGGATGATGTCAACCGGAAGTACATAAAATCCTTTATCCGTCAACTTCTGATACAACTCTTTCTGAAATCTCCAAATTACCGTCCGAGTAAAATTTGAAAGTCATCTCTAAAACATCTATGTTAGTGGTCTTTTGAAGTGCAAATATGCTGATAATGACATTATCCGCCTGTTTAATAATGTTTACAGGCTTAATAATTGACTTGTATTTTCTGTAAAACGACTTTCTATTTTCTTTATATTCCTTCCTACTGCTTCTATCTTTCGAAGAATTATCAGTTCTGAAAAGCAACTTATCCAAGTGTATTATGCTTTCTGCATTGTTAAGAGGGTACATGCATCTTGCGTTGAAATCAATATAAAGCCTTGCAATCGCTAGCAACTTTTCTGTGCTGTAGAGTCCTTCGTGTTCAGCATTATAGAATTCGCTTATATTTTCTTCGTTGAAAGTGGTATCGAAGTAAATACCTTTATTCTTTTTTACAAATAACACATTATCTTCTCCAAACGGACAATATCCATCGCCACCCGTTGTGACAATATCCACCACTCCTTCAACAAAAACACCATCCACTTTTGTAAGAAACTTTGCGTCTGAATAAAAGTATAGATAATACTCGTTTCCCAAAGCTTCAAAGCGAACAATTCTGTCCACATCAATCTGGCGGAGAACATCCTTCATTGCATCGGTTTTAACTTTTGATTGGGTGCTATATAATATTGGAAGATCCCTCAAATCTTCTGGTTTACGGATTCTTATTAACGGAAGGACATAAATATCCTTATGCACATTATCCATAAATCTCATTGATTCTTCTAACATGCTATTTTGATCTGATGCTTCATCACCGGAAAAAACAATGCAGCTATAACAGAAACCCATGCATATTAGAAAACACAAAATCCTTGAATTCATAATGCTTGTCCTTTAAATAATCAGGCATACACCTTGACTTTCCGTTCAAGAGGTTTATAAGATTCAATATCAAAATCCCTTAACTCGAAATTCTTCAGCACTTCATCCAGCTCTTCATCGCTTACCGGTGCAAACCCGGGAAGGTTATCGGGGAAAGAATCAAAAATATTGGCATCATCACAGGGGGTTCCTCCATAATGAAAACCACGGATAATTAAATCTTTACATAAATGATTAAGGTGCGGCTCTTTACTTCCAATATTCAAGATATGCCTGTTAACATATCCAGTCTTCACATTCCAGGTGTGGAATGTTACATTCCATGAATTACCTCCTCTTGCCACTTTTGGAGGAAAGAAGAGTCCCCTTATTTCTCCGATTTCTCTTTCTTTAGATTCAAGCAGTTCTTTTTTATGTTTTTCATATCTATCAGCGTCAGGAGGAAAGTCAAGACAGTTTTCCCTTGAAGCAAGGGCTTCTTCGGTGAACAAATCTTCAGCATATGTTACCTTAATTGTGAAATAATTTCTTCTGGCCAGCCTTGCAATTACAAAAGCAAGTGTCTCTGCCTCTATCTTATTTTTTGCTTTTAACCCCTCTTTCTGAAATATCCGGTTTAATTGCGTGTTTTGTTCTTTTGTCGCCCTATAATCCCCAATAAGATACGCCCTTTTTTCATGGATATTCACCAAAAGCGGGGGAACAGCAAATGCTGTTCCTTTTTCAGGTATAAAGGAAACCCATAGAACATAAAGGTATTTATCCATTGACAGTTTTTCAACAGCTCTAACAAAGAGTGTAAACATCTCACTTTTCGCTGACAACTCTCTTGCTTCCTTTTCTGAAAGACATTCTAGTTGCAGAACAAATGATTTGTTATCAATAACGCAGCGAATTTCGGCTGAAGCAATGTTATCAGAAGATTTATTGCATGAGCTTAACTGGAAAAATGCTCCAATCAATACAGTCAAGCATAATACTTTAAAGATGTTCTTTTTCATTTGTAATCCTCTTGCCCAATTCATATGCATTTTAATCCAAGTATTGTGAATAGACATACTTATTTCGTTCCCGCGCCCATTCAGAGTTTGAAGGTTTAATTCCCGCATTTGATAGTTCTTGCATAATAGTTGTTTCTATAGGATTAACAAAAGAATCTGAATCTTTCTGATACTTTATGTGTGCTGCTTCATGACCGACAGCAGAACCAACCTCATTTGCATTTTTGATATTTATTCTCGCGCTATCCAAATATATATCACCACCTATTGCAAAAGCTGGATTTTTATCGTCCAATAGCTTTTGTCGCTCATGATAATCAACTTCTCCAGCATAGCTATCCACAATATCTTTAAACTCCTCTGCTCCACTAAAAGAATGTATTGAAATCTCCCCATTCTCTCTAAAGGTTGCCCCTCTGAAAACATCCTGGAATGTTTCGCTGTTAACATATGCTTTTGTGCAGGCTATCATAAGTTCTTTTGAGTCAAAGGTAATTCCCATTTCCTTAACGAATTTCTCAAACTCTTTTCTTTTAGCTCTCCTTGCACTACGCTCCTGCATTTCCCGTTCTTCAGCTTCCGCTCTTTCACGCTCTGTTTGTATGTGGCTGGCTGATTGCTTTTGAAACCCTGCAGTGGCCTCCTGCTGACCACCCTTGGAGGAATCCACATTGATTAAACCACCAGTATCAACCCCCGCCATCCCGCTCGGATCAATATACTTCATCGGATTGTTTGCGGTGTAGGCATAAGCGTTCCAGCTTTGCGGGCTTCCGGCGCTTCCTTTGATCGGATCAACCTGGGTAAATCTGCAGTCACGGGGGTTCATGTATCTTGCGATGAAGTAATCGAGGCCGGTCTCCCTGTCCCGTTCCTGCCCGGTGAATTGTCTTGTGTTCGGGGAAACATAGTTTGACGGCAGTTCGATCCCGAACGGGGTGTAGTCGTGCAGGGATTCGACGACGCCGTTTTCGTTCGTCACCGCTCTCGGCGTGCCGAGATGGTCGCGGTGGAACCATAATGTTTTGGTCGCCGTCGGCATCGGGAATTCTTCCGATATGAACCTGTAAATCAATCCAACCGATAGCACTGCATTCCCTTAGTTGTTCGGATGTAAATTTTACCATTGTCAGTAACGCAGCTTCCGGCAATCTCGTTATATTCTATAGGGGTTTCTTCCACAGGAAAATCAATAAGCTCAAATCTGGACTTCAAGTCAAATGTCTTTAGATCAACTTCGTAAACCATATGATTATCAGCGTTGTGTACATACAGGATGCCACCTGATTTAAAAAAGTGACAGTAGAAATCAAATTCCTTACTTTTTAAGATATCTCCGTTCTTGAGCGATATTGAGAGCAGGGAATTCTTTTTTGACACTGTCATTTCATTTTTGTTACACAACAGAACTGTAGATTGGTATGGAAAAGGTTCACATAGCTTGATATCTCCAGTCTTCGAATTTATTATGTAAAGGAAATCCTTCCACTCACTTCCTAATGTATTGAGAATTATCTTATTATTCATAAAAACAAGGTCATTTCTTAAATAACCTTTATGCTCAATCTGCCACAATACGGTAAGGGTTTCAGGTTCAATAGAAAAGAAGTAATTCGCTTCGGGAACATCATCATCCTCAAAATGGATACCGAAATATATATTCCCGTTATGATAGACTGGATCTGTACTGAATATACCCTTTTCAATCAATGGAAGGATTTTATCTTCTCTAGTGTCCAGATTTAATTTATGTATTCTTCCTTCTCTATCTCCGAAATATATATTTGAATCAAGAACAAACAGCTCCGTATCAATAAAGCTGCCACATGTCTCCTTCTTCCAAAGTGTTTTACCACATAAAACATCCAGGGCTCTTATCTGGAATGATCCACTTCCGCACTTAGTTTCAGGGCAATACTCAGCAATATATAGGGTCTTAGATTTAAGAACTTTTGGATTGGATATTTCGCTTGGCCAGTTACATGTTTCATCAGACCAGATCGGTTTGCCGTCAAATTTGTTTAAGGCTCTCAATCCACTGTTATCAAGGTTATATACCACCAAGTCTTTAATCATAAACACATCCGAATACCCCATGGAATACGATGAATCGTGCCATAACAGTGCATTTGATTTGACTTCTTCTGCTCTTAATTCAGAGTTACATAGCAGAAATGAAATAAAAAACATTGTAAGCAATCTTGCCCTCATAATCGTTACTCCTTCCCGAACGGCGTGTAGTCGTGCAGTGTTTCTACTTCGCCGTTTTCGTTCGTCACCGCTCTTGGCGTGCCGAGGTGGTCGCGGTGGAACCATAATGTTTTGGTCGCCGTCGGCATCGGGAATTCCTCCGCCGTTTCCAAATTTCTGCAATCAGAACTATACATTGATCAGTCTTCGGTTTGAACATCATTTATACTCAAAAGAATTCTGCTCCAAATTTTATCAGCAAATTCCTTCGGATGTATAAGTGTTATTCCATATTCAAGTTGATTCGTTCTTTCTCTTAATATCAGACCAATTTCTTCAATTAAAGCGATTGACTGTTTAGCTAAACCTATAGCTTCTGTCAGCTTATTGTTATCTGCAGACAAAAAAGCTTTTGCTTTGTAGTATTGTGCTAAAGAACCTTTAAAATAAACATCTTGACTGGCTATTGCTTTTTCAATAGCAATTTTTATTCTTGCATCATCGTCCGGAATCGCATCACTGTCAATTGCTTTCATAAGAAGCACTGCAGGATAATAATCAGCATTTGCAGACAAAGCTTCTCTGGCAAAATTTTCTGCCTTGTCTAAATCATCATTGCAATAATAAAAATATGAAAGATAAAAACAGCTTTCATCCTTATTGCCATTTAAGCGGCCTTTGCCGATATTTTCCAGTAGGTTCTGAAAATCAGATTGATCCAAAGTCATCGCATGTAGGAGTGTTTGCGTGCTGTCCATTACGATAAAATCATCACACCCGAAATTTTTAATCTCATAGTCTCTGTACAAGGTAAGAAGCTCAAAATCATTCACTGCAATACAATATTGATATATCTTTTCAAAAAACCTTCTGTTGTCAAACGCAAGTTTATCACAACCGGGCGGCAAATGTTCTTTTGTGTCGTTGAAGATTTTTATTATTCTTTCCTTAAGGTCAGCATAATCCTGTTTTCTGGAATCAAAATATGCAAGAGTTAATTTGCGATAGAGTCTGTCAATGTAGTGCAATCTTTCGTACAGGCATACTGATCCTGAAGATTCCACATTTAATATTTGAACCGTTGGTTTAATCTCAAGTCTTATATCAAAACGCTGTAAATATATTTTTGCCAAATGGATATTTGGCCATACTTTGTAACTGATTTTCTCGCAACATTGTTTCTCCTCATTGAAGACCTCTTTCGTTATCTCAACACAGTAGCTGTCCCGCAGCATCTTTTTTAGCAGAGGGAAAACTCTTTCATCTTTGTAATCTTTATTTACAAGATAAGTCAGGAGAAGTCTTAAGTTTGACTGGCTTTCCATTGGATAATCGTTCACTCCTACCAGTTCTTCATATTTTCCATACTCAGACTTAACATGTGCTGGAATTCCATTATCCAAAGGTACGGGTTTATAAAAATTTGAAAGTAATTCAAAAGCCAATTCGATTGCTAATTTATCTTCTACATGTTTAAGAGGCTCAACAAACCAATGCATTGGATAATCAGAAAATGGGTCATTTTCTTTTTTTAGCACCGGTATTACAAGCGGATAATATTTGACGGGGTTCTTGTTCATTAACGAAAACAGCATATCGGTATCTACATCTTCAATATCAAGTGACTCGCTTTTTAAATCATCCGTCTGGGATCTCCCCGAAGTGTTCCCTTCTGTGCTACAGCAAATTAAACCCGTTATTAACAATAACTGCAAAACCAAAATTCTCATTTTCATGCCCAATTCTCCATAATAAGACATTTATTCCTCATAATAGTAATTCAACCAATTATAAGGGTGCCCGTCAGGGCGGGGTGGTTGAATTATCGGCAATTCGATCCCGAACGGCGTGTAGTCGTGCAGAGACTCGACATCGCCGTTTTCATTTGTCACCGCTCTCGGCGTGCCAAGATGGTCGCGGTGGAACCAGAGGGTTTTGGTCGCCGTCGGCATCGGGTATGCTTCTGCTGTTTCCGTTATCTCCGGGACGATGTCAACTGTTATATCAACAAAATGCTTAGGCTGTCTTTTATGTAAAAAAGTCATTTGCTTTTTAAACTATCCATATACTCCAAAGATGCTGAATAATAATCTTTTGTGTATTTCAAATGCAAAGTATGACCTATTACAGGACTATAATCAAAAGCAATGTTGTGTTTTTCCTTTTCGTAAGCTTTTTTTATTTGTTTGTATGCTTCCCGTTCAAAAATGAAGGGCATTACATACGCAACAAGAGCTCGAACTTTTGGGTCATTATCATGCAGCATATTCCCCAGTTTTTTAAGGAGCTCTTTCGTTGGTCGCTCTGTCCCTGTCATTGAATTGTATTTGATAAGCAGGCAATTCACACCCAACAGCCTTGTAACTGGGTTGATGCTCGCAAGAAGCTCTCTTTCTTTGCTATAGTTTTTTGCACAGATCGTATTGAATAGGCGAAAGATATGTGACTGTCTTTTAAGATTTATCGCCTTCTCTTCCTCAAGTAATCCAATGAAAAAAGAACTTATTTCATCATTATCACACAAAGCAAGAAGCTGAAATCTTGTTTTCTCATTAATGTCTGCAGATGATCCTTTTTTGTAAAGTTCCCTGAATTCATCTTTAAGTTCATCGCAAAGATTCATCCCATCCAAAATGCTTTTCATCTTAATTTCAACAGCTTCTACATCTTTGGGGGCTGCAGGCCTGAATGTATCACAATACATTGCAAGTTTATCAAGAGCGCAGATCATATCTTCTGCAGATTGATCCTGCAATTTCCCAAGAAGATTAAGAACAGAATCGGTTTGCAGACATGTTCCGTTCTCATTTCTGATTAGTTTTTCAATATCCAAGCTTGAACTGCAATCATCATCAGCACTAAAGACGGTGATGGAAACCCAGCAAAACAGGAGACTACAGATAATCCGAATAAAGATAGTTTTCATTCTTGCCACCCCAACATGTCCATTTGTATTGCTCGCTGTCGGCATCGTGTATTCTTCCAAGGAGAAATTCCAGCTAATTCACTTCAAATATATCCAGTCTGATATTGTTGCATGTTGCGCAAAATTCACTCCCTGCCAATACAATATCATTTTTACCGTTTCCATTTATATCCCCGAATAATATATCGATCAGGTTCGCATCACCGATCTGATCCACGAAGTACTCAAATATTTTCTTCTGTTCACCCTTTTCATTTGTCTCGAAGACCATAAATCCATAAAATCTTTCACAGATTCTCAAGTTTATTCCTGTTTTTTCAAACAGCAGCAGAGTTCGATTGTCACCAATCGATTGGATTTTTTTTACTTTCCAGGGCAATTTCGAATATTCGCCAAGATCCCATATCTTTCTTTCCAACAGGATTGAATTATAGGTATCCCAGTAGTCAGAAAGCAGAGGGTCAAGATCCCAGTACTGCGAAATAAGATAAACTGGCTTATCGGGCAGGATAATAATTTCCGTTTTTTCGATTTTTTGACAATTTTCCGAAAAGGCCTGGATGTATTTTGCACCGTCCCATTTAAATTTCTGAACTATATACTTTTCAGGAACCTTTCGCGATTCACCTTTAGTATTCACACATACATTCTTTTTGTCGTAGGCAATAATTAAACTTTCATCGGGTATGAGAACCAGCTGACGGATATCACCTCTAACAAAAAGAGTTTGAATAAGCTCTATTTCAGTTGCGCCAACAGCATTTATTGCACTTGTAATTAATATCAATATAAAAACTGAAGTTTTGATGTATTTTAAGATAATAATCATCTTAATCTCCTAATATAAGTAGTTGACCCATTTTTCACGGATTTATTTTAGCTCCATTGCTTATTTGTTCCTCATGCAGTTCAGAATAACTGATAACTTCGAATTCTTCCGCTTTGTCATAATATTTCAATGATTTGCATAATTTCATACAGAATTCATACCTTTTCTGATATGTAGCATTATCGACGGTTTTTTCAGTTAATTGTGCATCAATGAACTTATTTAAATGGATTTCCGCTCTTTTATAGTCCTTTAGCTGATAGTCATACAAGATCAGCAAATACCTTTCCATCCAATTGTAATCAGGGTTTTTATTCAGAGTTTTCCACAAAAGCTCTTCAATATCAGTCTGTTGATCGATATTTGTTGCAGGCCACAATGGGAAAATCAGTAAATCTGAATAAATCTGATTGCAATCAGGATGCTCGCTGGCTGCATCAAAATAGAACTGTCGAATACTGTCCATATGATCGCTGAAAATATCAGGACATAGTTCCCAGGCAGATTTCCAAATATGATACATTTTTTCTATGTCATCACAGGAAGTTACCTTTGAGCTTTGTGAGTAAAAGTCATTAAGCAGTTTGTTTGCTTTTGTCTGTCGGCAAACATAGTCGTCTCCTGTTAATATTGAAGAAATACCACTCTTTAAGAAAATGGCAAGTGAAACTAAAACAAATAATATGGCTAATAAGATAAGTTTTCTCACCTAGCTCTTCCGACTACCTCCCAATTCCTTTCCAAACCAAAACCTGTATTTTCTGATTCATGGCTGAATAATATCACAATCTAACAGGCTATGGTAGAACCGTTAAAAATAATTAATGCCCCCTGCTTACTTTTTAATAATCAATGGTTTAGGCGCTGAAAAAAATTTGAACAGCGTTTTTTGAAAACCTTTCCCCCGCAGTTTTTACGCATCTCGATACATTCCGGGCTCTTCGACACTTCGACCCCTTCGACAGGCTCAGGGACTGGTCAATGTCCGGTAAAGGTTCAGAAAATTATTTTCGGGTACAAGATTTGAAATCCGCCTGGGTACACGATACCGATTTGAAAATCACAAATCGGGTCATGTCCCCGGCTCGATGCCCGGTAAAGGTTCGTGCAAAGTCTATGTTTACCGCTGCAAAGTCTCTGATAGGCGAGATAACAGGTCATCATGCCAATCATGTAATCAAGTGAATCGTGGTTCAGACAATTATTTCCGGAGGCACAATACCAAATTCCTGGGACGCCAATCATTTCCGGGGACACAAGCCGGAATTAACTGCGTTAATTCCAGTTATGTCCCCGTCGGGATTCGGACATCAATCTTTCATATTGACATACTGGAGGGGGATGCCGAGGTCTTGTTCCTTCAGCATAGCGATCACTTCCTGAAGGTCGTCCCTCTTTTTTCCGGTAACCCGCACCTGATCTTCCTGAATGGAGGCCTGGACCTTTGTTTTCATTTCCTTGATGAGCTTGACTATCTTCTTGCAGGTGTCGGTTTCTATCCCGACCTGGATTGTTATCTCCCTTTTGACCATTTTCTGGAAGGTCTGCTCGATATCCTTGAATTTCATCGCCTTGGGGCTGACCTTTCTTTTCGCGAGGTTTATCCCCAGGTTTTCCTCGATGGCCCTGAGCTTCATATCGTCTTCCGTGATTATGGTTATGGTGTTGCCGGTCTTGTCGAGCTTCAGTTCGGTTTTTGAACCCTTGAAGTCGTATCTGGTTGAGATCAATTTTTTTGTGTTGTTGACCGCGTTGTCAACTTCCTGCATATCCACTCTGTTTACGATGTCAAATGTCGGCATGGATTAACTCCTTATTTTCCCGCCCAGTTTGAGAGAATCTCTATCAACTGGAGGGCTTGTTTTTTTCCTGAGATGTTAAATTTGCTCTGGGGTTTGTATTCCCCGTCCATCTTCCGGTAGCGCCTTACCGAGTATTTCTCTTCGCCGTATTCGTTCTTTGCCCTGCTCCATTCCTGATACCGGAAAACTACTGTTGACCAGGCGCCTTTGGACAATATCTTTTTATCAAGTTCCTTTACTATTTCGATACCGTCTTCTTCGTATCTTATTGTCAGTTCTTCAACATTTGAGGCCATGCTTCACAGCTCCTTTCATAAGTTAACAGCCAAAATGAAGGATTATTATCTCATATTCCGTCTCTGGTTCCAAATCTGTTTTAGAAAAGCACTTTCGACAGGAATATCACTCCCAGCGCGCATAGAATTGTCACGCCCATCATTACAAGATAGGTTGTCAGCAGAAATGTCATTTTCACGGCGGTTTTTACTCTGGACTGTTTATAGACTTTTCTCATCGCGATGAAAAGGTAGCCCAGAAGGATAAGAACGGATATAACCGCCGCTGTTTCCGCGGGTTCAGATTCCTTGCCCCAGAGTGCTTTGAAAGGGAGCTCCAGAAAGAAGAGCATGAAGGCAAGCGAATGGACATGAAGGGTGAAAACGAAATGTTCAGCGTAATACCTCTTTCTTCTTATGTATATTATTTTGAGGATAAACGCGAATATCGGAAGAAGAACAAGAACTATCTTCGGGATGTTCCGCAGGAAGGTCGAGGAGATGTCGCGGTTGAACTCGTCTATTGTCTTCCATTTATCCGTAAAATTTCTCCCCACCCAGCCGGTCAATTCGAGAAGGTTCTCCTGCTCCCCTGCATCAGCTACTTCTTCTTCCATGAACTCGAATTCCTGTTTCAGCTCCCTGGAAAACTCCTGAGGCACACTGTCAAGCCCCTTCAGCGCGGGTATATCTCTTATGGCCTCCGCTGCCGCCTCTGCCTCTGTTCCGTCGTCCTCGTTAATTTTGACCAGTTTAATGTCGGCGGGAAAGAAAGAAAGACAAACAAAGTAAATAAGGGTGACAAGCAGGAACAGCCTGAACGGTTTTATGTAGGCTGTCCTTCTGCCTTTAATGTATTCGTTGGTCAGAAATCCCGGCCTGAACAGCAGGACAATGCTTTTGGCAAGCTTTGAATCCACGGACAGGTAATCGTCCACGAAGTCATCTATGATATGGCGCATCGAGACCAGTCTTTCGGATGTCCGCTGTCCGCACCGGGGGCAGAAGTTCAGCCCGGCCTCATGACCGCAGTTCGGGCAAAGCCTTGGTTTTTCCTGTTCAGTCTTTTCTTTTTTCATCTGAATTCTTTATATATCAGTATTCGGATTCATCCGTCGCGTTAACGGCATTGACAAAATAGAAAAAGCACTGCCCCGCAAGAGGATCATCAAGATCGTCCGCGGTGTTCCCTGAAGTTTGCACCAACAGATTTGTGTCGTCCGGAACAGGGTTTGTTGTCATGAAGTCGGGAGAAATTGACCTTCTGATTTTATATCCTGTTGCCCCGTAGGATTCTGTCCAGGTAAGCGTATTGCCGTTCATGAAAAGTGTGATTCCGACATTTCCCAGTGACCCGCAGGGGGATTCGCTGTAATTGCTGTTCTGCGGATCAGGCGTTATCAGAATATCAAAGTCGGCACTGTTATCATCTGTGTCCTGTCCGTTTCCGCATGTCGGCAGCGACATCCCCGGTTTTCTTTCGAGCGATTCCCCTGCCCCGTGAGCTGTTATTACCGCTGTTTCGGGACAGTTACCGCTGCCCCAGGCCACTTTATCCACTATTGAAGCTGAAGTGCAGGATCCAAGCTGCGATGTGGTATTTGCGAGGAAGACATGACCGCCTGAAGCGCCCATCAGAAAAACACTTTGCGTCTGGTCGGGAGTGACAGAACCTGTGTATGATGAAGCTCTTGCGACGAGCCAGTATCCTCCTGAAGGAATGGAAACCGGACTGAGAGGGATAACAGTATAAGTTGTTCCTGTATCCGATTTATACTGAAGACTCCAGCCTGATATGTCCACTGAAGTACTTGTCGGGTTGTATATTTCGATAAATTCATCATTATGGTCCGCTGCCCCTCTTGTCTGAACTTCGCTTATGACAACATGTTCCGCGGCAGTTCCTCCTCCGGATGGGCCTGTGGTTGCTCTTGCGGTATTTGAAACCGACGAAAGATTTGGAACTTCATCCTCTGTTTTCAGCGCGAAAATATATGTGGTGTCGAAGCTCAGGCCCGGAATATCAAATGATTCAGGTGTTCCTGCCGCGGATGGCGAAGGTTCTCCGCTGACATCAGACGCAGTGTCAAATTCCATTATCATTTCTCCGGCGGATAATCTGACAATGTATAGCGCCGCGGTTCCGTCGGTTCCGTCATCCCCGGGAGCGGTCCAGGCAAGCCTGACCGTGTCGGGCGAAATTACCTCGGCAGTAAGATCTGTCACGGCAGCAGGAGAAGAAGTATCAGGCGGAAGGGTTGAGAATGTGTAATCACCTGAAACAGTTTCCAGGCCGCAGTCATCAGTTGAGCGAACCCTGTAGTGATAAAGGGTATCGGGAGTTAATCCTGAAAGCTGGACAGAGTGCGTCGTACCTGTACCTGAACCGGATGTTGAACCGTATCCTGTTGTTTCTCCGTAGTCAACCGTCCTGGATGAACTTTCGTTTGTGTTCCAGCTTATCAAGACTGAATCAACCGTAACTGAAGATGATCCGATATTGCTTAAAACCGGGGAACTTGATGTGGTTGTGAAAGCCCCTGTACTGCTCCATGCGGGTCCGTTTGATGAAGCGTCTGTGGAACTTGCCTTGAAGTAATACATGGTACCGGTGGAAAGACCCGTCAGGTTTATACTGTGAGATGTCACCAGGGTGGCATCGTTTACAGGGATTGAGGGAGGATCCGTCAATCCGTATTCAACAACTGAATCGGAGTTCTCATCAGTTGTCCATGTTATATAAGCGGTACAATCACCCGGCGCTGAATCGGGGCCTGTCAGGATAACCGGAGGATCTGTGTCGGGTGCACCTCCGGCATCGTAGAATAATTCTATGAACTCCTTCGGATAGTCTGAAGCATCGCTGGCTTCGTTTATCACCACTCCGGCGCCGCTCAGGGTTCCTGCTCCGGAGCCCGGTGTCGCGGAAGTCAGAGAATCAACTGTCCATGATCCTGCAGTTCCTGAATCATCTCCGGGATTATTTCTCTGGATAGAGTTCCCCGACGCCATTGAGATAGTTGGCCCGTCAATAGTTGTTCCAACATCGTCTTTAAGTTCAAAGGATTCCGCTCCGTTTATCATAGGACAGCTTTCACCGCTGTTAACAAAAATAACCCCCGGAGGCAGCGTTCCCCATTCAAGTTCAAAATCACCCTGAGTCGAGTTTCTTGCAAGAACAAGATATCCGTTAGACGGAATGACCGTTCCCGGGTCGAAAGTAAAGGACTGGGATGAATCATATTGATATATTGTCCATCCTGAAATATCTGTCTGAGGAGGGACAGCAGGAGTTGTAAAGGTATCCTGAGCACTTTGAACAACCTGTCCGCAGGAATCAGTTGTTTCGACCTGATAGTAATAAAGGTTTTCAGGAAGAAGTGAAGTCAGGCTTATCATATGTGATGAAACAAGCGCGGCATTGTTCCGTGAACTTCCCATCCCTGCCGTAATTCCGTAATAAACAGTCGAATCCCCGGCCTTGTCGGTTGTCCAGGCAATATCAGCGGATGACGATTGAAGATTACTGACGGAAGGCCCTGCAGTTATGTTTACAGGTATAAGCGAAATGGTTGTAAAACTCACCACAGTGCTCTGCGCCGGGCCGTTCCCGCTGAGATCAAGTGAAGACACTTTGTAGAAATATGTTGTATCAGGCGTAAGCCCTCCCACCGTCACCGAATGGTTCTTGGTATAACCCGCAACTGTTGTTTCACTTCCCAGGCCGGCAGTTAATCCCCAGTAAACTGTTGAGGTAGCATTCTCATCAGTAGTCCAGCTTATAAGCGCTGAACAGTCCGAAGGTGTTGCAGTCGGACCTGTTTCAATAACAGGAGGATCAGTGTCGGGAACAGGGTTGGCAATCCATTCTGTTGCATTTAGATGTATGATATCATTGTTAACTCCGCCTGAAGCGAGATCCCAACCCGGATAAAGGGTTCCTTCACCGGTATTGTCGTCCGCGGGTGACGAGTCGCCTATTGCCACTACCCTTCCCGCCCCGTAAGAAGCCGACGCAAAAGTCACTCTGTCTGAAACGCCTATGCCGTTCGGATTGTGGCTCTGCCCGTTCCTCCATACATGGGCTTTAACGGTGGGGTTGCCCCTGACGGAATCATTGCAGATAGTCATTTGGGTGGAACCGAAAAAACCGAGGCCCCCGCTTCCATTACCGAAAGGACCGTTGATTATCGGGTCTGACGGGTCAGTTTCCACATTATCATTTACAGCTTCATCAAACCAGTCGAACTCCTTGTTATCAAGATCTCCGCTGTCGTCGTTCCCGTTCTCGTGGAACCATATCCCGAAAACACCGTAATCGTTGTTTGTATCAAGAGGATCAAAGTAGGGAAGCGTCGGACTGAAATTGACATTACAGCCCATAAGCAGGTTCAGAATATAGGGGCTGTCCTCAAGATAAACCCCTCCCCCGCTGCAGTTCCTGTCTGAGGTCTCATGATCCGCAACCATGAAAAGGCCTCCGCCGTTCCATACGAAATCAAGAATGGCTGTTATTTCCCCGGGTGTGAACGCAACATTGGGCTCACAGAGAATGAGAACATCATAATTGGAAAGATCCTGCGGATTCCCGGCATCACCGAAGGTAAAGGGGGGGGCATCCCAGGGATACTGCTCGATCTCCCAGGTTCTGTTCCTGCCCGGGTCAAGGGAATCATGAACAAGATCCATCGCCCATGCGGATATTCCGCCGTCCCAGTATGTCTCGGGAGTGGCGAGGGTTATTCCGCTCTGGGGTGGGGTGGGTATCTGCTGGGCGGAATGGTTATAGTATCCCGGCGCACAGGTGTAGGTGTCCCAGTATTGGAGAGAGGTGTCCGCATCAACGATCCAGTCGGCATTACCGGCTGTCTCGCCGTGCCTCCCGTCAAAAAGCACCTTCTGACAGTATGAAAAAGAACAAACAGCGTGAAAGATAAAAACAAACATCAGTAGTTTTAAACAGGGCCTATCCAAAATAATCTCCTTTGATAAACAACATTTGCACGGAATTTTACAACTTCAGGGGATGGATTTCAATAGGAAAGAAATCGAACCGACACTATTCGGGACGAATAATTCAGGAGCGGGATTCGAAAGAGTAAGTTGTTTTTTCTAATCTTTAGCTGGGAAGAGAAACATCACAAAAGGTGAAGGCACATCAGGATTTCTTTCAAGTTCAATACTGATACTGTTGATCCCTTTCTTAAAAAAAATCTCAACCTCTATCCTGCCGGAAAACTTGTTGAGAAGGATAGGGGTGAATATCTTCTTTCCGTTCAGTTTTACCGTTCCTCTCGGGACTCTGTTAGCATCGTTTGTTCCGTTAATGATGATTAGCCGGTAAGTACCTTTTTCAACGCTGAACTTTCCTGCATGGATAAAGTTACCGCTTTTGCCGGGAACGACCATATGAAGTCCCCCGAAAGGAATATTGATTTTCGCATTCTTAATGCATGCGGTGTAATTGTTCAGGACAGATACAAGCCTGGCACCGTATTCACCGTTCGCTTCCTTCCCGGAAGGCTCTTTTACCGTTGAATTTGCGGAAAGGGACATGTCAATTTTGAAATCTTCCGAATGCGGAACAGGGTGTCCGATTAATTCAGACAAGTCATATTCGAATGTGTTCAGACATGCTACTCCTTCAAAAGCACATATCGTCGATGCCGTATAAAAAACAATCAAAATGCTCAGTAAAAGTTTCTTCATCTGTAGAATCTCCATATCCGGACAGGTTAGAATAACATGGGAAGATATCATGTTAAGCGCATATTGTCAAAATATCATGTACCTTCTCCGTCACTTGCCATTAATCTCGTCAATTAATTCAAAAACCTTCTGTTTTATTCTGTCCCTTGCATGCCTGTAGTCATCAAGGGTTCCGCCGAAGGGGTCGTCTATATTCCAGTTCCTTATGTTTTTTCCGGGAAGAGCGCCGCATTTAACATCGCTCCCCATCAGAATGACAAAATCAAACATATCGCGCCTGAATTGCTCAAGCGGTTTGGAGGATTGGCCGCTTATGTCTATTTCTTCCTCTTTCATGACTTCCATGGCGTAAGGATGCAATCTCTCCGATGCGTCCGTTCCCGCGCTGAAAACAGAGATTCTGTTTTCCCCGTATTTGAGCGCGTAACCCTCAGCCATCGGACTGCGGCAACTGTTCCCGATGCAGACAAAAAGAACTGATTTCATGGAACATCCTCCTTCAGCGTTTATTATACTAAAACAGAGACAGGATGTATAAGAAAGAATGATTAAAAATATTTGCGTTTCTTGACATTTCCGCGGCCTGATATTAGATTTCCTTTTTATTGACATATTGAAGTTGACTATGAGGGTAAAGGGTTTTTCAGTTGTGTCCGGTTCGTGTAATTCATTGGAGTTCCTGTGTTGAATGCAGGGAACAATAAATTGTTATCCCCCATGTTCCTGCTGGGAAAAGCGCTTTGCTGCATGTCGAAGGCTTTGGATCTCATGCACTGGGAAGTCGCCCACCATCACAAAAAGGTTGCCTGTATCACAGAGCAACTCTGTTCTGCCTTAAACATAAGCGGTGAAAGAAAGACAGCGGCCGTCAGAGCGGCTCTTATCCATGACTGCGGAGCGTTGACGCTCGGAGAAAGGCTGGACTCGCTTAAATTCGATATGGAGAACACTGAACCGCATGCCATTCTGGGTTCGCGAATGCTTTCAACCATGCAGGGCTTTTCGCTGATCTCGGATATCATCAGATATCATCATGTCAGATGTGATGAAGCGGCAGAGATTGAAGATCAGGGGAATAAAATCCCCGCTGAATCCCATATCATCCATCTGGCGGACAGGATCGCAGTTCTGTTCGGGGCGGTATGCAGGGATTTTTCAAAGAGAAATGAAGACTGGAAAAAAATCACGGGAGAAAAGAGCCGCATGTTCATGCCCGAACTGGTGGATGCCGCAGAAGAGATTGCGGAGAAAAAAGATTTCTGGACTCCTTTAAGGAGGACAAAATCCATTGATATTTTCTGTGGAGATAATGCAAATGACGAGCTTCTTGATCTAGACCAGTTTTTATTGCTGTCAAACATGTTCGGGCATATCATAGATTTCAGAAGCTCTTATACCTTTTCACACTCTGCAGGAGTTGCATCCTTATCCGGGGCTATTTCCGAATACATGCAGTTCAGCGAAGCTGACAGAAAAGCAATTCACATTGCTGGATTTCTTCATGATCTGGGCAAACTTGCCGTCCCGAATGAGATTCTTGAGAAACCATCCAAACTTACCGATGATGAATTCGAACTGATAAAGACCCATCCGATTAGAACATCAGAGTTGACAAATGAGCTGGGAGAATCGGGAAATATCTCGGAGTGGGCATCAAATCATCATGAGCAGCCTAACGGAAACGGATATCCCCGTAGCCTGAAAGATCCTGAACTCTCCACAGGGGCCAAGATTGTGGCTGTCGCGGATGTATTTACCGCACTGCTGGAAAAACGCCCTTACAGGAAAGGACTGGACAAAAATGAAACAATAAAGGTCCTGAAGCACCTTGGGAAATATAATGCCCTTTCGTCTGAAGTGGTTGACTGCGCGGTTAAAAATGCTGATGCGCTTGTGGAGTTGAGAAAGTTGACAGAGGAGTCTTCAGTAAGCGAATACGCTGAATTCAGAAAAGGCTTTTCCTGACGAATTAATCTTTCGCGTACAAGTCCTCGATTTTATAGATTTTCCAAGGGCCCTTAAGATTGTCCGCTGTTAATCTGGCCATGGAGAAAATAAAAAGATGATCATAGCCTTCCCCCGGAAGAGTCACTTTTGCTTTAACTTCATGCGAAGCTGCGGTGATCGTGCCTTTCAGATCCTCGAAATTACCACCTTCGATAAAAACGCTGAATTTCCCTGTCAGCCATAATTCGATAAAGCGGTCGAAGTCTTTTGTTATCCGGTGAATGGTTTTTTCATTTCTGATCTTCCTCACTTCGAAAAACTGCATCCGCGTCAGATATTCCGTTTCCTCGACTTCTCCGTTGTCGTATCTCTCCTGCCAGATTGTTTTTTCCTTATCCGCATCCTCTGATATCTTAAGGATGGGGAGAATCAAACTCATATTCTCTTTGAATTTATCGGCACTTACGCTTTGAGGCTTGAGAGCCTTGTTGTCGGTAATGGAAAAGTCTTCTATCCCATCAATCGCAGTAAGAGAATGCCGGAGCATTCCATTGCTGTTTCCTTTGGATGCTTCTTTCAGAAAAGCCCTGCAAACTTCAACAGGGCTATCGCTTTTTATGCCTCCCGAGCAGGACAGAAAAATAAGGCAGAAAAAACCGAGGATAAAAATTTTCGAATGAGAAGATATTCCATTCATGGCAACGAGGGGCGTCGCGCCCGTCTATTTGACCGCTCCCCTGAGCTTTTTAGCCCGGTATTCAAGAAGAACCTTGTGGTCTTTTTCGTAGTGGCAGTGTTTGTATTTCTTACCGCTTCCGCAATGACATTTATCATTGCGACCTAAATCCTCAGGCGGAAGTTCCTTTCCGTTCAATATTCTGTTTAAAAGTTTCTTTACCATTTATTTAATCCCCTGCTATAAACCAACAAAGTGCGCACTATACAACAACAGGAATGCCATTGCAAGTTGCGGTTAATATTTTTCGTAAACTTCTGCTCCTGTTCTGGATTTGCAATGTGTTTTCTGATATATTGCGCGTTTTAAAATATCGGAACTTTTGATTTATAAGGAGAAATTTAATATGCGCTTCAGAACCGGGATATTTTGGGTTGTTATTATAGCGATATTTTCTATGCTCTCAGGTTCAGCCATTTTCGCGGACGCCGAAAACGGGCATATCGTGGAAATCGACAAACTTATTAACGCGTACGCTGAAGTTAAAAATTTCAGCGGGGCTGTCCTCGTTGTGGAATCCGGCGAAACGGTTTACAAGAAAACTGTTGACGCTGGAAACAATTCATCTGAAGAACAGTTAAACTGCGATTCAGTTTTTTTCCTCGGAACTTTTTCAAAAGCCTTTACCGGACTTGCCGTAATGATGCTTCATGAGGACGGAAAACTGGATTATGACGATCCGGTAACGAACTATTTCCCAAAACTGAAATTTTATGAGGAGGTCACGGTCCGTCAGGTACTCAATCACATATCGGGGATACCTGACATGTTCAACGAGGATTCAAAGGGATTGTTCATTACCAAATCGGTTGAAGGATTTCTGAAAAAAAACAAATATTTCAACTATGAACCGGGACGGAAGATTACTTCAAACCACACTGAATACCTTCTGCTGGCGAGGCTGGTTGAGAAGCTGTCCGGCATGAAATACGGGGATTTTCTGCGGAAAAGGATCTTTGAACCGGCAGGAATGGAAAATTCTTTTTCATGCGACAAAAAAGGATTCGACAAGATTCCTCGCATAAGTTCAAAAAATACCGAAGGCAATTCTGTTGAAGAACTTCTGCTTATTCCGGGCGCGTCGTGTGTTTTTTCAAGCATCAACGACCTTGAAAAATTCGAAAAAGCGCTGCAGAACAATATTTTTGTCGGAATGGCAACAATTTCGGAAGGGTTCAGCCAAGGTGTCCTGAATAACGGCCTTAAGACAAGGTTCGGTTTCGGCTGGGCAATAGTCAAGGCCCAGGAAAGCTATAATGTCGGATGCAGTTCAAAAACAGGCGGGTTCAGTTGTATTGTGGACAGGATGGTGGACTACGGCCATACCGCGATTGTCCTTAACGCGACAGGAGCAGACTATCTCCCTGACATGAGCCTGAGTGCGCTCAGCATACTTTTCGGGCTCGATTACTCAATGCCCGTTCCTGATGAAGCTAAAAATTAATCAAAGGCAGTGTGTTCCCGGAGATCGGCATATCTTGATTCTATATCGCCGGGGTTCAGCCTGAGAAGCTGGTCCATGCTGAAATCCTCGACATTGAATGATGCCATTACTGTTCCGTGGACAATCGCCCTTCTGATGTCTTTTTCGTTGAAGGTGCCCTTTTTCGCGAGATAACCGATAAATCCTCCGGCGAAACTGTCCCCTGCTCCGGTCGGATCGGAGACATCCTGCACCGGATAGGCAGGAAGGCCGAAGAAACTGCCATCGGCAAAACTCAGAACACCGTATTCGCCTCTCTTTATCACCACTCTTGACGGCCCCCATTCGAGTATCTTGTTTGCGGCTCTGACAATATTTGCTTCTCCTGCAAGCTGACGCGCTTCGGCATCATTAATAACAAGAATATCAACCCTTTTAAGAACTTCCTTCAGAGCGTGAAGTTTGTTAACAATCCAGTAATTCATCGTATCGCAAGCCACAAGCGAAGGAGAATCCATCTGATCAAGAACAGCGAGCTGCAGTTCTGGGTCAATGTTTGCGAGAAAAACAATTTCAGATTTCCTGTAGGAATCCGGAAGCTGAGGTTTGAAACCTTCAAAAACATTCAGTTTTGTTTCAAGGGTATGGGCCTCGTTCAAATCAAAATGATATTCACCCTTCCAATGGAATGTGTTCCCGTGCGCGACCGACAGGCCTTCAATATCGATTCCCCTGTCCGCGAGCATCCGGCGGTATTTGTCGTCAAAGTCCTCCCCGACAACCGCGACAAGGCGGACGGGAGCAAAAAAACGGGCAGAGACTGAAAAGTAGGTAGCGGACCCTCCCAGCGCCCTCTTTCTTTCGCCGAACGGGGTTTTAACATCATCAAAAGCAACGGAGCCGACAACAAGTATTTTCATGGCAACCTCTATGTAAAATATTTTCCGATTACAGGTTTGAGCATTTCAAAGGTTTCCTCAGGAATCCTTTCGCGCGGTGTGATTATGCTTGCGGCAAGGGCGTTCCGGCAGGAACATTCTTCCGCTTCGTTCAGGGATGAAATCACTTTTCTTATCAGAACCTTGACATTTTCGGTATTCCTGTTCATGTTGGAAAGCACCTGCTCTATGCTGACCTCCTCTTCAAACCAGCAGTCATAATCGGTCACAAGCGCAATATTGGAATAGCACATCTCTGCTTCGCGGGCAAGTTTTGCCTCCGTAAGCGCTGTCATTCCGATGATGTCAAATCCCATCTTTCTGTAAACCTCTGATTCCGACCTTGTGGAAAACTGCGGGCCTTCGATGCAGACATAGGTGCCTCCCAAGTGAACACCGCACGAAAGTGATTCTGATGCTTTTTTATAGACAAGATCCGAAAGTTTCCCGCAGACCGGATCAGCAAAAGAAATATGCGCGGCAACACCGTTTCCGAAAAATGTGCACCTCCTGTTCCTGGTCCTGTCATAGAACTGGTCTGTGATGACAAAATCGAGAGGCCTTATGTTTTCTTTCAGTGAACCCACTGCCGTGGGTGCGAGGACGCGGTCAACACCAAGGGTTTTTAGAGCGTAAATATTAGCTCTGTAGTTTATTTCGTGAGGAAGAATTGTGTGGCCGATACCGTGGCGTGCAAGAAAAACCATTTCCTGTCCGTCAAGGGTTCCGGTAACGACGGGGGCGGAAGGCGGCCCGAACGGGGTGTCAATCTTCCTTTCCTTCCTTTTTTCAAGCCCTTCAAAATCATAAAACCCGCTTCCCCCAAGGACCGCTGTGATTATTCTCTTCATATAATTAACTCCGTAAATCCTTTCTTTTTCTTCTGATGGAATATGATTCCGAATCAAACAAAACGGGATAATAACATATCGTGATTGATATTGTTAAGCCTTTCTGTTATAAAAACATGCGCGTCTGATTTTTACGGAGAAATTATGGCATACAAAAATCTCAGGGAATTCATAAGCCAACTCGAAAAAGAAAACGAGCTAGCTGTTATTGATGTCCCGGTCAGCAGAGAGCTTGAGATAACCGAGATAACGGACAGAATTTCGAAAAATAACGGCCCCGCCCTTCTCTTTACCAGAGTGAAGGAGTCCGCTTTTCCTGTGCTTATGAACGCGTTCGGTTCCTACAAAAGAATGGCAATGTCCCTGGGAGTGAATAGTGTCGAGGATATTGCCTCGAACATTGATGCTCTTATCAAAACAAAACCTGCCGAAGGGTTCATGGAAAAGCTGAAACTGCTCCCGAAACTTAAAGAACTTGCGTCAGCGTTCCCCGAGACAGTGCGGACGGCACCTTGTCAGGATGTTATTATCCGTGAACCTGATCTGGACAAACTTCCCGTTCTCAAATGCTGGCCTCTTGACGGCGGCCCCTTCATCACCCTTCCCGTTGTTATCTCAAAAGACCCGGACACAGGGATAAGGAATCTAGGCATGTACAGAATGCAGGTTTATGACAAAAAAACAACGGGAATGCACTGGCATATCCACAAGGTAGGCGCCAGGCATTATCAGAGGAACAGGGAACTGGGGAAAAAAATGGAGTTGGCAGTTTCGCTTGGAGGGGATCCAGCTATAACATTTTCGGCATCCGCGCCCCTTCCTGATAATTTCGACGAATTCGTCTTCGCCGGATATCTGCGCAAAAAACCGGTCAGTCTGGTAAAAGCCATCACAGTTGATATTGAGGTCCCGGCAGATGCTGAATTCATTATAGAAGGATTTGTTGACCCGGAGGAGGAACTCAGAATTGAAGGGCCCTTCGGAGATCACACGGGGTACTATTCTCTGCCGGATAAATACCCCGTATTCCATGTTACCTGCATCACGCACCGAAAAGACCCTGTCTATCCGGCAACGATAGTGGGGAGGCCTCCGATGGAGGACTGTTATATGGCAAAGGCCACTGAAAGGATATTCCTTCCGCTTATCAGAATGACCATACCAGAAATAACCGACATGAACCTGCCGATTGAAGGGGTTTTCCACAATATCGCGATTGTTTCCATTAAAAAACAGTATCCCGCACACGCCAGAAAAATAATGCATGCACTGTGGGGGTTGGGCCAGATGATGTTCACGAAGGCACTTATAGTTGTTGACGATGATGTGAACATTCAGGATCCTCGGGAAGTAGTATGGCGCGTTTCAAACAACATTGATGCCAGAAGAGACATCGTTTTCGTGGATGGCCCGGTGGACTGCCTGGATCATGCGGCCCAATCCGCCAATATCGGCAGCAAAATGGGAATTGACGCGACGAGAAAATGGAAAAGTGAAGGCTTTGAAAGGGAATGGCCTCCCACCATAGAGATGACCCGGCAGGTCAAAGAACGGGTTGACAGCATCTGGGACTCCCTTTTTTTGAAAAAATAGTATGAATATGGAACAGCATCTCCTTTATTAGCATTAATTTAATATCAAGTTAAAAAAATTTTTAAATATTACTTGACAATATCACGCTCATATATTACATTACAGATGACAATAAATATTAACGGCCTAAAGGCCAATTTTTAAAGGAGGTCTGAAATGACAACAATAACAAGATGGAACCCTTTCAGGGAGCTTCAGCAGCTTCAAAAAAGAATGGATCAGATCTGGGACAGCAGCGTTCCTTCGGGTAATGACCAGTTAAGCCATGGAGACTGGTACCCTTCAGTTGACATATTTGAAAAAGGAAATGCGGTTGTCATAAGGGCGGAACTTCCTGGGATGAAAAAGGATGACATTGATGTCAGCATCGAGAACAACATTCTTACGCTTAAAGGGAAAAGAGAGATCGAGAAGGAAGTCAATGAAGCAGACTATCACAGGATTGAGCGTTCATACGGATCTTTCATAAGATCATTCTCTTTGCCGAAAACAGTGGACGCAGACAAGGTGAAAGCAAGTTACAACGACGGAATTCTTGAACTGTCACTTCCGAAATCAAAAGAAGCGGAGCCCAAAAAGATCGAAATCAAGGGCTGAAATTGCAATGACTTTGGGGAAGCCTGAACGGTTTCCCCTTTTTTTATTTCTTTTCTTAAATATCCTTCATATGATATTATGACTCCTGTTTTTTTTCCGGATTTTCAAGGAGTCGAAAATGAGTTTCATAAACAAAGCAATTGTAACCTTTATCCCGTTAGTTCCGAAACCGGTTGTCGGAATATTCGCAAAAAAATATATCGCCGGAGACACACTTGATGATGCCGTAGCAAAGGTCCGCGAGATGAGTGCCAAAGGCATTTGTGCCACACTTGATATTTTGGGTGAAAACATCGCGTCAATTAATGAGGCTGAACCTGTTGTCAACGGCTATCTTGAGGTGCTGGACAGAATCTCATCTGACAATCTTGATGCGAACATTTCCATCAAACCCACTCAGTTCGGGCTTATAATAGACAGAAAGAAATGCATTGAAAATTTCAGAAAGGTTCTGGATAAGGCCTCGCAACTTAACATCTTTGTCAGGATTGACATGGAGGACTCAAGCTGCACGACCACAACTCTTGACCTTTACGAAGAACTCCGCGGAAAATACAATAATGTCGGAGTGGTGCTTCAGGCCTATCTGAGAAGGACGATAGATGATGTTATCAGCCACACCAAAAAAGAAGGAACCAACTACAGACTTTGTAAGGGCATATATGTGGAGGACAGGAGTATTGCCTACAAGGATATGCCTGTTATCAATTCAAATTTCGCTTTCCTTCTGAAAGAAATGTTTAAAAGAGGAGCCTATGTCGGGATCGCGACCCATGATGAAAAACTTTTCTGGGAGGCAACACGGATCATCCATGAGATGAATATATCCAGGAATGACTATGAATTCCAAATGCTCCTCGGAGTCGATGAGGAACTGAGGGATATTATTGTCTCATCAGGCCACAAACTCAGGGTTTATGTCCCCTTCGGCAAGGAATGGTATGCCTACAGCATAAGGCGGTTAAGAGAAAATCCTTCCGTTGCCGGTCATATAGTCAAAAATATTTTCAACTGATATTTTGAACTAAATCCGAAGAGATAAATTCTAATCTTTGCGGATATTGTTCAAGGTTTTGCGGAGCTCTGAAAGCTCCAGCCTGAATTTTCTGAGGGTCCTTTTGAGTGCCCTGTTTTCTTCAAGTAGTCCGTCGTCGGATAAATCACCCGAGAAATGAACTTCTTCTGATCCCAGAAGCTGTCTCCGTGCCCCTTCAATTGTGTATCCTTCATCATATAGAAGGGTTTTTATCTTCTGAACCACAGTCACATCCTCGTTACTGTAGATTCTCTGTCCCGCGCTGTTCTTCTGAGGGGACAGAACCGGGAATTCCTTTTCCCAGTATCTGAGAACATAAGGCTCAAGCTCCATTATTTCGCAGACTTCGCCTATCTTATAAAACAGTTTTTTGGGAAGAATACTGGGCATTCAGATCACCTATTCATTAATTTTTTTCTGGAGAGCTTTAGATGGATGAAAAATCAGGCTTTTTCGCTCAGGTATTACTATTTCCGAACCATCCTGAGGGTTTCTCCCTCTTCTGGACAGACGGTTTACAACTTCAAAGCTGCCGAAACCTGTAAGCAGAACCTTTTCACCGGAAGTGATCCTTGATCTGAGCTGCTCAATCACAAGCTCTACTATGGTCTGAATTTCCCTTTTGGAAAGACCGCCGTGACTCTCGTAAATGGCTTCAATTATGTCAGCTTTAGTCATTCAGTTCAGCCATGAAATGTAAATCCAATTTCCTTTGAAAACAGAAGTAAGATCCAAAAACCTAAAGTATTATATTAGATAATATATTTCAAGTCAATTAAAGGAATAAATATTTTTTTCCAAATAATCCGGTTCCTAAAAAAGTGCTCAGACAGCCATTCTTTCGACGAAATACTCTATCAGATTTCTGTTTGATTCGATGATTTCATGGTATTTTGCTCTGAAATCAGCAGCATTTTGGCCAAGTTTTGTCGCAATGTCTCCGCAGTAATCCAGGTACAGTATGTCATCATTCGCGACCATGAGTTTGTACAGGCTTCTCAGCATAAGCAGAAATTCATAATTATTCTTTATTATTAAATATTTATCTTTATTCGTATCATCAATGACTTGAAGTATTTCCAGAAGTTTCCAGTTATCGGGTTCCCTTATTTTGAAAAAAGCCCTGAGCATAAGAAGAAGCAGATTAACATTTCGCAGTCCCCCGCTCTCTTCCTTTATGTCACTCATAAGAGAGGCGGAGCTTTCGGAACAAGCGTATTCAAGCCTCTGTCTGATCTCGAAGGTCATTTCCCTGAGATATTCATGTCTGTGATTGAAAATAACCCTCTGAACTATCCTGTACTTGATCATGTTATCAATGGGTTTCCCACCGTAAACCATTCTTGCACCCAGTATTTCCGACTTATCAACAAATCTTTCCGGGTCCTTTGAGCATAAAAAATGTTCCAGGTCCTCAACCGGTATGGCGTATTCTCCGGTGATTTCGGCAAATCGTTGGTGTGGCATCATTCCCCTTCTCGATATTTCTCTGTTGAACGCAGTTACTACCCTGGATGAGAATTCCCGGAGATTATCATCGTCTTCAGACAGAAGAAAAATTGTGTCAAGGTCTGCGGTAATACCTTCTCTTCTCGCTCCTCCACCTACGGTAAGAAATGCAAACCTTCTTTCGAAATCTTCTTCCTGAATAAAATTCTCACTTCTTATCTTATCTATGATGATGTTTAAAATTCTGATAAAATAATCTTCCATCAT
>CAZDZC010000035.1:2389-29771 GCA_964509835.1 uncultured Acidobacteriota bacterium | reverse complement strand
TCGGGATGACAGAGGAAGGGCTCGGGATGGAGAGAAAGGGGTCGGGATGACAGAGGAAGGGGTCGGGATGACAGAGGGCTAATCATGTTAATCCCCCAATCAGCGTAATCTGCGGTTCAGACAATAACCACCCCGTCCTTCGGGTTATGTCTCCTGTTATGTTATAATGACGCATTGTAATTGTGAAAGGCGATTTGTGAAAAAGAATCCGAACAACAGCATTTCTTATCTCCTCGGGATTTCCGCTGAAATGATGAAGAAAGCGGGGATCGAAGGATACGATATTGAGTCGAGGGTGTTGCTGTCGTTTGTTACCGGTCTGAGCTCAGCAAAGATTCTGGCCGAACCTGAATTGAGGGTGAGTGTTGATACAAAGGAGCATTTCATTCAGGCTGTTAGAAGGAGATGCGGCGGGTATCCGCTTCAGTATATCACGGGGGTTCAGGAGTTCCGTTCCCGGACATTTATTGTCAATGAGTATGTTCTAATCCCGAGGCCGGAGACGGAGGATATTGTTGACGAAGTTCTCAAAAGACTTAAGAAGGGTGGAGCGTTTCTTGATGTGGGGACCGGCAGCGGCTGTATTGCCGTTTCGGCAGCTCTGGAATTCGCGGAAGCGGATATTTTCGCGTGCGATATTTCCCGCGATGCTGTCGGAGTGGCAGTGGATAACGCGTATAAAAACGGTTGCGGTGAGAGGATATCGTTTTTTGTTGCAGATGTTTTTGAACCTCTTGACCGTATCCAGCTCCCCCTGTTTGATGTCATTGCGTCGAATCCGCCGTACATCGCGGAAGGAGAGAAGGACAGGCTTCAGAGGGAAGTGCGGGATCATGAGCCCTGGGATGCTCTCTTTGCGGGGGGAAAGGGGCTGGATGTAATCGAAAGGCTTGTTCGGGATGCCGGGAATTTTCTGAAACAAGACGGTTATCTTATAATGGAGATAGGACATAACCAGCTTGAAGAAGTCAGGAATCTTGCGGCAGCTCACGGCTGGTATGTGGAGGGTATCCGCAGGGACTTTCAGGATATCCCCAGGATAGTCACATTGAGGAAGGAATGAGGCGCGGGGTGTTGTAAAACAGGCCTGTCCGCGCCGTTCTGTGTTGATGAAAATCCTGATGTGTTTGAGCTCTGAGGGGCTCAGAAGGTGCCTTCGAGGGATCTTATCCTTTTCCGCACTTCTTTTCTTTTGTTTCCCTGAGCTACTTCGAGCGCTTTTTCCGCCCATCTGAGAGCTGTTCTTGCGTCCTTCAGTTGCCTCTGGCAGTAATAGGAATACTCCATGTAGGGGAAAATGTAAGGGGCTTTTTCTTTTATGAGAAGATCCCATATCTCTTTTGCGGGGTTGTAATCATTTCTTGATGCCAGTATTGATGCCAGCTCCATCATTGCGATATGTTTCGCCGTGCCTTCGATTCCGAGGTCAATGGATTTTCTGTAAAGCTGTTCAGACAGGTCAACCTGGTTTCGTTCCATGTGGATCCCGGCGATGCAGATAAGATCATGCGGGTCGTCATTGTCCGGGCGCAGCACCCTGCTTATCAGGCAGCTTACGGCAGCAAGGGAAGTTACATCAAGGATGTTGTGGCTGAAAATTGTGTTGACGGTTCCGGTGTAGCCGTTGCAAAGATATTCGGTGTAGCCCGGCGAGATATACCTTCCATGAATATCTCCGGCACGCCTGAAGCCGAGAAGGGAGACTTCAAGGTTTTTAAGGCCGCACTGATGGAATCTTGTCCGCCAGATCTTTCTTGCTGAATAAAGCGCGTCGAAGTGGGCAACATTTTCGAACGGGTCGGGCATTCCGAGGATTCCCATCCTCTCTCTAATTTTCGGGATATCAAACAATTCGCCGTTATATGTCACCACGGTGTCGAAGGATTTCATCCTTTCCAGAAGGCAGGTGTACATGGCTGCCTCTTCCCTGTAGTTCCTCATGAAAAGGACCTCTGTTTTGAAGGTGTCCTGTTCAAGGAACCCCAGCCCGATCATGAAAGCGCCGTAGCCGTCGTCGGGAAGGAACGCGGATTCAATGTCGAGATAGACTATTTTTTCAAGGTTTTGTCCGGGGCAGATGAATCTGTCGTCAAAAAAAGAAAAGGCTGCCGGATCGCATCCGCTGAGGTTGCCAATCCTGAAACTGCCGTAATATTCATCGCCGCAGAATTCTTTCCTGGCAATGTAAAGTGAGCCGTTGCCGTTTGTTTCAACATTTCCGAAAGGGAGTTCCCCGCAACGGTCCCTGTTTGAATTATCAGCTGAAGAAATCTTAAAATTGCTTTCCGGGTCCAACAGTCCTCCTTTGCTGAAGTCGGTTCCGCAAAATACAAAACATGTATTATGCACATCCGTTTGTTTTTTAACAAGAGAAAATTTCTGCGGACTATTGACTATGTTTATCCGAAAATATATTATCCGGATTTATTTCTATGGATTACTGCCGTTTAGGGTGAGGAGATCAAATGTCAAAAGGGATTACCAGCAGAAAGGAAGATTATTCGCAGTGGTACAACGATGTTGTTCTGAAAGCGGAGCTTGCCGATTATTCGCCGGTCAAGGGGTGCATGGTTATCCGTCCGAACGGATACGAGCTGTGGGAGAACATGCAGAGAAATCTTGATTTAATGATAAAGAGGCTCGGGCACAGGAATGCGTATTTCCCGCTGTTCATCCCGGAAAGCTTTATGACAAAAGAGAAGGAGCATGTGGAAGGCTTCGCGCCTGAATGCGCGGTTGTGACACACGGAGGCGGGAAAAAACTGGAGGAGCCTCTGATGGTTCGTCCCACTTCCGAAACAGTCATGTATCATATGTACGCGAAGTGGATAATGTCCTACAGGGATCTCCCGCTGCTTCTAAACCAGTGGGCGAATGTTGTCCGCTGGGAGATGAGGACACGACTGTTTCTGCGGACAACGGAGTTTCTGTGGCAGGAAGGGCACACCGCTCACGAGACAGCCGCGGAAGCTGAGGAGGAAACCCTAAAAATTCTTGATATGTATGCTGATTTTGCCGAAAATTATATGGCGATCCCGGTTATAAAAGGCCTTAAAACTGATGCCGAAAAATTCGCCGGAGCGGTAAGGACTTATTGCATTGAAGCCATGATGCAGGACGGCAAAGCTCTTCAGGCAGGGACTTCCCACAATCTGGGGCAGAATTTCGCCAAGGCGTTTGAGGTTAAATATCAGACCAGAGGCGGGGACTGGGAGTTCTGCTGGCAGACAAGCTGGGGGGTAAGCACAAGGCTCATCGGAGCGATTATTATGGTTCACGGGGATGACAAGGGTATGATAATGCCTCCCAAACTGGCTCCCATCCATGCCGTGATAGTACCCATATGGAAAAGCGATGAGGAACGGTCAAGGGTGCTCGAAGCCGCGGACAGGATAGTGGCTTCCCTTGCAGGAAGATTCGTTGTCCGAATTGACGACAGGGACAATATGTCGCCCGGCGCGAAATTTTTCAAATGGGAGCTTGAGGGGATCCCTGTCAGGCTGGAAATCGGGCCGAGGGACTTGGAAAAAGGCCAGGCTGTTGTGGTGAGAAGGGATACGGGTGAAAAATCGTTCCGTCCCCTGGATTCACTTTCAACCGGAATCCCGGAGCTGCTGGATGATATCCAACGATCGCTTTACGAAAGGGCGCTTGCATTCAGGGAGGCCAACACGGCGTTGCTGGACAGTTATGATGAGTTCAAAACAAGGCTCGAAAAGAACCCTGGTTTCATTTTGAGCCACTGGTGCGGGGATCCCGGGTGTGAAGCCTCCATCCAGGAGGAAACAAAAGCGACAATAAGGGCTATCCCGCTGGGGAAACCGTTTGCGGAAAAAGGGAAATGCGTCAAATGCGGAAAGGACTCGGAGGAGAGGGTCTATTTCGCCAAATCATACTGATTCCCGCAGACCTGGAATACAAATCCACCGTGCCGTGTTTTCAGTTTTTGTTGCCGAAATAAAAATATAAAGGAGTGTTTTATTGATTTATTCCGTTGCTCAATATCTGATTATTTTCGGGTTCATTCTGGCCGTGTGGTCAGCCGTATCATCATTTGCCGGAGGTTTTCTCCGGAAAAGAAACCTGGTGGAAAGCGCAGAAAGGGCTGTTTACATGAATTTCATCATGATAACGGCATCTTCGTTCGTGCTGCTGTACGCGCTGATAACCCATGAGTTCTCGATAAAATATGTGTATCAATACACTAGCAGCAATCTGGACCCGTTTTACACAGCCACGGCTTTCTGGGCAGGCCAGAGCGGCTCCCTGCTTTTCTGGGCCTGGCTTCTGACTCTTTTTCATGCGGCAGTGGTTATGCAGAACCGCGACAGGAACAGGCAGCTCATGCCATTTGTTACTGGAACGGCAGGAATCGTCACTGCCTTTTTTCTGCTGGTGCTTTCCTTTGTTACTCAGCCTTTTGAGAGGATCCTGCCTGCCCCGCTTGAAGGGAGCGGGCTGAATCCACTGCTTCAGAACCTGGGAATGATATTCCATCCGCCGACTCTGTTTGTCGGGTTCGCGGGGTTCACCATCCCGTTCGCCTTTGTCATCGCCGCGCTTATAATCGGTGAAACGGATCACAGATGGGTTGTCACGACAAGGAAGTGGAGTATTTTCTCGTGGAGTTTCCTGACAATCGGGATTGTGCTGGGCATGGCGTGGGCTTATGTTGAACTCGGATGGGGAGGTTACTGGGCATGGGATCCGGTTGAAAACGCATCGTATCTTCCGTGGATAGTGGCAACCGCTTATCTCCACACGATAATGGCGCAGGAAAAACGCGGAATGATGAAGGTATGGACGGCATCCCTCATCATCGCCTCATTCGCGCTGTGCATCTTCGGCACATTCATCACCAGAAGCGGGATTATATCGTCGGTTCATTCTTTCGGGGAATCGGCAATAGGATATTATTTTTTCGGATTTCTTGTGGCGGTGCTTGCTCTTGCTTTCGGGCTCCTGATTTACCGCCTTCCGAGACTGAAAAGCGCTCATATGCTGGAGGATTTCATTTCAAGGGAAGGAGCTTATCTCCTGATTAATCTGCTGCTGATGGGATATTTTCTCGCGGTGTTTGTCGGGACAACATGGCCCATATACACGGAGCTTCTTCAGAATAAAAAGGTTTCCGTGGGGCCTGAGTTCTTCAATCTCGTGACAACCCCGATCGCGCTGGCGATCCTTTTTTTGCTGGGGCTTTGTCCGCTCATCTCGTGGCGGAAGGCTTCAGTAAAGAATTTCACAAAAAACCTGCTGATCCCTTCCATTCTGGGAACAGTTGCTCTTATCATCTTCGTGACGGTATTTGTGATGAGGCTCAAAAATCCTGACATCACGGGGGACATGACATTCAAAAAATGGGTGATTTTCCAGCTTTATGTGATTTTCTCATTCTCATTCTCGGTTTTCACATTTACCGCGATACTGAATGAATATATTAAAAGCTCGCTCGTTCATGCTAAAAACACGGGAATGAATATGTTTGCCTCATTCATGTCGCTTATGAGGACAAACGGCAGGAGATACGGCGGGTTGATGGTTCATCTGGGAGTAGTTCTTGTATTTATCGGAATTACGGCGTCCAGCGCGTTCAAGACCGAAACGGAAGGGGCTCTTCACACAGGGGAATCGTTAAAAATCGGCAGTTATGACCTTAAATTCCTTCAGCTCAAAGAAGAAAAAATAAACCCCGAAAAGACAATTGTTTATGCTGAAGTCGAGGTTTCGAAAAACGGCATTAAGAAGGGGATGCTTAAACCTGAAGTCGAGTTCTTCACTACATGGGATCAGCCATCGCGCAATGTTGACCTTCGGACCGGTCCGATGCTTGATCTTTATGTTACGCTGGTATCGTGGACCGCGGATGGGCACACCGCGACAATTCAGGCGACAATAAACCCGCTTATCCAGTGGATATGGATCGGAGGAACCCTGACTGTGTTCGGGTGCATCGTGGCTGTCCTTCCAAAACCCGCACGGAAAAGGAGCCGCTGACATGGAAATTCTAATCATATCCTTAGTATGTATCACAGCGTTTATCTATGTTCTTTTTCCGGTTTTCAGGAAATCAGGCCCCTACTATGAGCTTGAAGCGGAAAACGACAGACAGACAGCATGTCGCAAGATAGATGAGACCCTCGCGGAACTGGACTTCGACCTGAAAATGCAGAAGATTTCGGAACAGGACTACCGGGAATTGAAAGAACGATATCAAAATGAAAAGAAAACCCTTGGTTTCAATGCTTCGGATAATGAGGAAGACGAAAAGGGGCTTTCGCTGGAAGAAAGACTGGAGAAGGAGATAGCAAGAAAAAGGAAGGAGCTGAAATGAGGCCTGCAGTAATATTTCTCCTGTTCCTTTCGCTGGCTGCCAATGCCTCCGAAACTGTCCTGACGACTGAAACGCCGGATCATATATGGATCGAGGCGCACCATATAATAATCGTAAAAGAAGAAAACCAGTATTTTGTCAAGGAATATCTGAAGGTTGTCAATTCGGGTGATTCTGCCTTCATCGGGATTGAAACGGACGATGAAGTAATACGGCACAGCCTCAGGTTCCATCTTCCCGAAGGTTACAGCAACCTGTCATTTCAGGGAGGGCTTGCCGAAGGTTCCGTTGAAGCGCATGAGAATGTACTTTACGATACGCTAGGTATGGAACCCGGAACGAAGGAAATAACATTTTACTATAGCTTTCCTGTGGCAGACAGTTTTGTCCCGGAGATTAACTATCCCACAAAAATGCTGGGGATATTTCTGAACAACAAAGAAACTGAATCAAGAAGGGATATAGAACTCTACAGCCTTGTAAGACAGGATGACAAACCCCTGCCGGACGGTTTCTACTATGTGTTCACCGGGCAGGAGCTTAATCCGGGCGTGAAGGCGGGGTTCCGACTTAACGATCCCGTAACTGCCGTTTCCGGGAGCGGGAACCACAAAATCACAACAGCAGCCATTCTTGCTGCCGCGCTTGCCGCAATAATATTCTTTTTATTCCGTAAACCTTGCCGCAACTCGGAAGCAGGCAGCCTTGAAGCGATAAAAGATAAGCTCGTATTCGAAATAGCCACCCTTGATGAAATGAATGAAACGCAGGAGCTTGATCCCGAAGAATACAGAACCTTCAGGGAATCGAAAATGAAGCAGCTTGTCGAAGTTTCCAGGAAGCTTGAAAACAATTAACGCCGCGGTGCGTTATCTGAGACGGATTTAAAGAATTAACCGTTCTCCGGCTCGACAACAGCTTCGTCAATGAGCATGACAGGGATCCCCTCCCTGACGGGATAAACCCGGAAGCATTTGGTGCATTTAAGCGCGGTTTCATTTTTGACTGGCTTGATGTCCGATTTGCACGCCGGGCACACAAGAATATCGAGAAGTCTTTTATCCAAAGCCATAATATCCTCCATCATCAGAGGCCGATTCTAACTGAACCTGCTTATGCTGTCAATCCATGCCGGGTTAATGTTCCGGATCCTCATTTTCACACAACAGATTATTTGAGGCGGCATTACGGTCAGTCCATGCTGAAAGGTCTTCCTTTCTTCTTTTTTGCCGCTTTTTTTTCTTTCCGCGAACTCCACCAGAACATGATCCATGCTCCCAGGCACAGAAGCAGAGCCGCAATGATGAGCCAGCGGCCGGTCATGTCATATGCGTCTAACGCAGGATGCCAGATTATCAGCCCGGCCCCTGTCGACAGAAGGGCCGGAGCCACTATCCCAAGCAATACTTTTGCCGTCGTGCCGTGTTTCATTCTTCCCTGCGTTGCTTAAAAGTTGCAGTTCTCATTCCTGTTGACCACTGGCGGGATTATAGCACGGATGGACAGAATCGCAATAAAGTTATTATATTATCAACAAACCCTCTTTCTGAAAACCTGCCTGTATGGTAGAATCCCAAACTCTTGAGGTGATATATGACTGAAATATTTTTCTATAGCGAACGCTCGGATTATTATGACGAGCTTTTCAAGGTCAGCCCGTGGAAAAGGCTTTATCTTCAGAAGACATCCGCTCTCATCAAAAAATACCTTCCTTCACGCAGTTGCCGCGTACTGGATGCCGGAGGAGGAACGGGACTGCTGTCCCTGCCCCTTGCTCTGCTGGGGTGTCATGTCACCGTGGTGGATTCATCATCCAGAATGCTTGCGGTTCTTAACGAAAAGGTTGAAGCTCTGTCGCTTAAAGACAGGGTCACTGTCATACACGATGATATCGCGCGGGTCGCCAATTTTGCCCCCGGCGCTTTCGATTATGCCATCTGCTGCCAGGTCATGAACTTTCTTGGGGACGATGCGGAAAGAATCATAGCTGAACTGGGGTCTGTAACAAAGGGTCCGGTCGTTGCGGATGCTGACACCCGTTATTTTTGGACAATGATGGAGGTCCTGAAGGGACATCCCGGAAACGCGCTGAAGATAGCGCTTGAAGGGCGGGACGAGGTCGGAAGAGCAGTCGGAGGCGCAGCTTACAGGCTTTTTGAGCCCGAAGAGATTAAATCCCTTCTGCTTGATAACAGGATGAGCATAGAACTGATAAGGCCGTTCGGTCATTTCGCAGGGTTTCTTCATGCCATCTCCGAATCGAAAGGTTTCCTGAATGAGAACAGCCTTCCCCAGCAGCTCAGAAAATATACCCGCGAAAGCGTCTATGGCGACCTTCTCAAGCTGGAGGAGAAATTTTCGGATGACGAACGGTTCTCGCACTCAACCCAGTGGGTTCAATTTGTTTACAGGGGAAGAAATAGCTGATGTTGGACATAAGATCCATCCGAAGTGAGTTTCCAGTGACCGCCGAATGCGTTTATTTCAACTGCGCCGGCGAAGGGCCGATGCCCCTGTCAGCGTGGGATGTTTATTCCCGAACGGCTAAACGGAAGCTGACGCCCCATATCACAGAACTTAACGAGTATTTTGACATTCCCGCACGGTGCAGGGAACTGGCTGCTCAGCTCACAGGAGCCGACCCCTCGGAAATCGGTCTGACAAACAGCACCAACTTCGGAATAAATACCGCTTCAAACAGCATAGCTTTTGAGCGGGGTGATGAGATTGTTCTGATGAAGGGACAGTTCCCGTGCAATGTCTATCCGTGGCTGATGCTCGAAAAGAAGGGGGTCAGGACTGTTTTTCTTGACTATGCGGACGGCAGGATTCCTCTTGAACGGATAAACACCGATAATTGCAGGGTGCTTGCTATCGGGTCGGTGCATTTCTGCTCCGGGATAAGAGCTGACATAAAAGAAGTTTCCGCTTTTTGCAAGTCGAACGATATTCTTCTGGTAGTTGACGGGACGCAGGGCATCGGGGTTATAAACGACATGCACGCCACCCTCGGGGTTGATATTGTTGCGTGCTCCGGGCATAAATGGCTTCTGTCTCCCGTCGGAACAGGATTTCTTTATGTCAGGAAGGGTCTTTTTGATGCCGTTCCCCCCGTTTTCCAGGGATGGCGGAGCTTCAACAGGCAAAGGCATTTCAAAAACCTTATTGATTATTCTCCCGAAATGAACCTGACAGCGGAAAGGTATGAACTCGGTTCCCAATCCCTTGAACAATTATCAGCTTTTGCCGCAAACATGAAATTTATACTTGATATAGGCCTTGAAAATATTGAGCGGCATGTCTTTGCCCTTACCGACGCGCTTTCAGAGATTATAAAAGCAAACGGCTGCGAACTCGTGTCTCCGCGCGGAGAAAAAAACCGGTCATCAATACTTTCTTTCAGGTCCCGCGAAGGAGAGGCTCTTTTCGATAAACTGAAAGAGAACAAAGTGATATGTTCTTTCAGGGAAGCAGCGGTAAGGCTCTCGGTTCATTTCTTCAATGATGAGACTGATGTTCTTAAATTTGAAGATGTCCTCAAAAAGTGCGTCTGAAGGTCAGAGCCGTTTCTTTCTTTCCTGAACCCTTTTTTCAGCTCTCTTCATTCTTGCGCGGTCTTCATCCGTTTCAGGGATCAATCTCGGCACTTCCGTCGGTCTTCCGTCCTTTCCGAGCGCGACCATGGTGATGTAACAGGTGTTGGTGTGCTTTTCCACTCCCTTTTCGGGTTTGCTTGCCGTAACCCTGATCCCGATTTCCATCGAGCTTCTTCCGACATAGTTCACATTTCCCTGAAGGGTCACAACATCGCCGACTTCAATCGGGGCAATGAAATCCACCCGGTCAACGGACACAGTCACGCACGGCCCTCCGGCGTGTTTCGCGGCGCAGATATACGCAAGCTGGTCCATGTATTGAAGCAGAACCCCGCCGTGGACCTTTCCGAAATGATTCGCGTGGTTAGGCATCATCAGCAGCGATGTGTCCGAACGGGAAAGAGACACCTTTTTTCCGGTCTTAATTTTTCTGTCTTTCAAACTCAACCTCTTAATATCAATTATGTCTGTTCAGGATAAACGAAGATATTCCGGTCATTATCCCGGCTTTTCCGCTCCATCGGGATAAAAGGCTGATTACATCGCCGTGAAGTTCTTTTGCGATCCTCTTCGATTCTTCAAGGCCGTAGAGGGAAGGATAAGTGGCTTTGTTCAGCGATTCGTCAGCTCCTGATTTTTTGCCGAGAAGGGCGGTATCTCCCTCCACATCAAGAATATCGTCAACCACCTGGAAAAGAGTACCCATGGCATCGCCAGCGGAAGTAAGAACACGGATATCCCCGTCGTCAGCATCCGAGAAATACGCCCCGAGCAGTATGGATGCTGATATAAGGGCGCCGGTTTTCCTGCTGTGGATTGATTTAAGCTCCTCTTTTGTAATAACCCGGTTCTCGGCTTCAAGATCCGCCACCTGGCCTCCAGCCATTCCAGCTGTTCCCGAGGCTTCCGCTACAAGGTTTATCACCCTGAGCCTGTTTTCAGGGGAGAGCTTTCCGCTGTCAGGCTCTGAAAGGACTTGAAATGCGTGCGTCAAAAGAGCGTCCCCGGCAAGTATTGCCATCGCTTCGCCGAACTTTTTATGGCATGTCGGCATTCCTCTCCTAAGGTCGTCATTGTCAAGGGCAGGGAGATCATCATGGATCAGAGAATAAGTGTGGATCAGCTCCAGCGCGCAGGCAGGCCTGATTATCAGCTTTTCATCCCCGCCCAGCATTTCAGCAGTCGCAAGGGCAAGAATCGGCCTTATCCTTTTCCCCCCCGCGAACAGGCTGTATCGCATTGCCTCATGGATAGAGACCGGTTCCGACGAAGCAAGCGGGACAACCCTGGCAAGCTCGTCATCCACAAGTCTCTTCTTCTCATTCAGGTATTTTATTATGTCTAAGCTCATCACAAGGCGCTCCTGATAAACATAGACAATAATATCATAAAAGAGGGGCAAGAACCACAGCTTGGGAAATTCCCGGGTTTTTGCTGGCAATGTCCTTCATAGAATTGTAAAATAGAGTTTCACATGGAGGTTGGTATGTCTGATACAAAAGTGAAAATCATTTGTACTGCCCTGATTTCCGTTCTGATATGTTCCTTTGCAACTGCTCAGGAGGCGCATTCCGGACTTGTTGTCGAATCCGTCGAAAAAGGATCTGCCGGTGAAAAGGCCGGAATTCAGGAAGGCGATATTCTAATATCCTGGGAAAGATTGCCGAATCCTCCCTCAAATACGGAAGGAGCAAAAGGAACATTCAATTCCCCGTTTGATCTTGAATATGTTGAGATAGAGCAGGCGCCAAGGGGAGAAGTTCACATTGTCGGCAGAAGAGATGTAGAAAACAAATTTTTTGCGCTGCCTCCGGGGGATTTCGGAATTGCAGTGAAACCCGGACTGCAGCCTGCGGAGATGGATCTTTATAACAAAGCGTTCAAAGCTTTGGAACAGGACGGGCCTGGCATGAAGACGCAGCTTCTCTCTGAGGTATGTGAAAAACTGAAGAGTAAGAATGACACTGTTAATTTATGTTGGGTTCTCATGCAGAAGGGAAATTCCCTTGCGAAAGATGGAGATTTGAATGAAGCTCTTTGGTCCTATGATGAAGCCCTGTCTGTTGATGCCGGGGTGGAAGTGAAGGCATTAATTTGGGAGACAAGGGGAAAAACATGTTTAAGGGCAGGAGATATTCAGGAAGCCGAAAGATCGTTTGTTAAGGCTCATAGTTATTACGAGAAGGTCAGCACAGGCTGTTTGAGGGCAGCAAACTGTTATATTCTTCTTGGAATTGCCAGCAAAACAAAATCACAACTGCCTGAAGCTGAAGAATACTATAATAAGGCGCTTGCCATAAGGAAATCCCTCGCGCCTGACAGCTTTGATACAGCGGACAACCTTAACAGTCTGGGAGCTCTGGCTCTCAGGCGGGGGGCACTTTCGGAAGCAGAACAGTATTTCAGGTCCTCCCTTGAAATTAAAGAAGAACTTGCTCCGGGGAGCGCTGATGTAGCCCGCAGCCAGAACAACCTCGGAGTGGTCGCAAGAGCACGAGGGAATTTTGACAGTGCTGAGGATTACTACAGGAAGTCGCTTGCCATAGTTGAAGCCATTACTCCCGGGAGCCCCGATGTTGCTAAGACAATAAGCAATCTCGGGGTTATTGCCATGGACCGCGGGGATCTTCAGGCAGCCGAGGAGCATTACAGAAGAGCTCTCACTGTTTTTGAAACAGCAGCTCCTGACAGCCCTGATATTGCTAAAATTATAAATAATCTTGGGGTAATCACTCAGAACCTCGGAAATTTTGCCGACGCTGAAAAATACCATGAGCTTTCCCTTGCTCTCCGGGAAAAAATATCTCCTGAGAGTCTTGATGTTGCAGGCAGTCTGCATAACCTTGGGATTATAGCAGCCATGAGGGGGAATTTTGCAAAGGCGGAGGATTATTACAGGAGGTCACTTGCTATCAAGGAGAAGCTTGCTCCCGGAAGCCATGACACTGCGAACACTTTGAACGATCTTGGGATTGTTGCCATGAACAGGTGGGATCTTGAGGGGGCGGACAGATATTATAAGAAGTCTCTTGCTGTTTATGAGGGGTTCGCTCCTGACAGTCCTGATGTGGCAAAAACCCTGAACAATATGGGTCTTGCCGCAAAAAGGCGCGGAGATTTTGACAGTGCTGAGGACTATTTCAGGAAGTCTCTGGAAATCAAGGAAGCGATCGCCCCCGGAAGCATTGATGTAGCAAACAGCATGAGCAACCTGGGAGCTCTGTCAAAAGACCTTGGGGATATTGCAACCGCAGAGGATTACTACAGGAGATCAATTTCAATCAATGAAACATTGGCACAAGGCAGCATATATGTTGCTGGAAATATTTTTAATCTCGGAGAGATCATTTGCCTGCGAGGTGATCTTGAAGCAGCGGAAGAGCTTTTTCTGAAATCTCTTGCGGTGTATGAGAGGCTTTCACCTGACAGTTACTGGCACGCAGAGATCCTGCACGCACTTGGAAATATCTACAAAGTGAGAAAAGAGTTGTCTGGAGCGCAGTTGTATTTTGAGAAAGCGATATCTGTGCTTGAAACACAGAAGATCAATCTCGGAGGCGGAAGAGAACTATTGGAAAATTTCTCCGCCAAATACGCCGACTACTACCGGGATCTTATAGAAATCCAGGTCGAACTTGGAAGAAACGATGAAGCCTTAAGTACCCTTGAGAAGTTCAGAGCCAAAAGCCTCCTTGAAATGCTTGCCGAAAGAGACCTTGATTTCGCGGTGGACGCCCCGGCTGAACTCCTGAAGCAACAGAAAGAACTTGCCTTTAAATACGGCAATATTCAGGATGAACTCTCCGGATTAAGCGCCGAAACAGATTCCGAAGAAATAGAAACCCTGCTCGGAGAACTCAAAGACATAAAAAGACAGCAACAGGAAAACGCGGAAAAGATAAAGAAATCCTCCCCCCGGCTAGCATCCCTGCAATACCCCGAATCGCTTAAAACAGAAGAAATATCAGCTCTTCTGGCAAAAGACACCCTGTTTCTTTCCTACTGCGCGGGAGAAACAAAAACAACCCTTTTTGGCCTTCTAAATGGAAAACTTCATACTTACACCATCCCCGTGGAACGAATTAAACTTCAAAATGAAATAACAATACTAAGAAAACTGATAACCGAACCAGGAAGTGATCCCGAAACCCTCTCGGCAAAATCAAAACAGCTATACGACCTGCTTCTTAACCCTGCAAAAAAACAAATAAAAAAAGCAAAAAACATAATCATCTGCCCCGACGGGCCATTGCATTACCTTCCCTTTTCGGCATTAAAGACAGGAAAGAATTCATACCTGACAGATAAAACACAGATAGTTTATGTAATATCAGCAACTGTCCTTAAAGAACTGCAAAAACATACCCGGACAGAAACAGAAAACCTGACAGCATTCGGAAACCCTTCATACCCAAAGGGAGAAGTCGAAGACTATGTCGTGCGTTCAGTATTAAGAAACACCCCGCTTACCCCCCTGCCGGCGACAGAACAGGAAATAGAAGCAATAGGAAAACTTTACGGAGAAAAAGCCAGAATACACCAACAGACAGAAGCCACGGAAGAAAACGCGAGAAACACAGACAAAGAGTCATCCATCATCCACTTCGCCTGCCACGGAATACTCGACGAAAGATTTCCGCTTAATTCAGGACTTGCCCTGACAATCCCCGAAAAAACAGAAGAAGGAAAAGAAAACGGCCTGTTACAGGCATGGGAGATATTCGAAAGCGTCCGTATAAACGCAGACCTTGTGACATTGTCCGCGTGCGAAACAGGACTCGGAAAAGAAATGGGAGGAGAAGGGCTGATAGGACTGACAAGAGCGTTTCAGTATGCCGGAGCAAAAACAGTGCTGCCAACCCTGTGGAGCGTTCCCGACGAAAGCACGGCAATACTCATGGAAAACTTCTACACATATCTTAAACAAGGCAAAAGCAAGGCAGACGCGCTAAAAACAGCACAAAGCGAAATGCTCAAATCGGACAAATACTCCCATCCCTTCTACTGGGCGGGGTTCGTGCTGAACGGAGCCGCGGAATAGTTCGAAAACGAATGGTCACGCTCCTGATAATTTTATAGTCCCGGAAAGAAAAAATTATCCGTCATTGAAAATTTGATCTCAATTTTGATGTTATTGCAAAACTTATTCTAAAGGATTATATTACGAATATGAAAAAAGAATCTGTCTTTCAGGAGGATTTTAGGGAATAGTTGTTTTTGAGAGGAGTCAAAAGCGATGAAGGGGTTTAAGGCTGTTCCGTTTTTAGTTATTTGCGCGATGTTGTTATGTTTTGCCGGAAATGCTTTGGGGCAGACCTGGTCGAAAGCCTATGGAGGAAACTCTGTGGCAAGAGATGTTGTGCAAACTTCGGATGGAGGCTACGCATTTCTTGGCAGAACTTCGGATTTCGGGGCAGGTTCCAACGATATCTGGCTTGTAAGGCTGAGTGCTACCGGGGATATAGTCTGGGAAAAGACATACGGAGGAGCTGGCAATGACCTTGGATATGACTTGCTATACACTCCCGATGGAGGATATTTGGTTGCTGGAGCATCCAATTCTTTTTCAGGCTCCTATGACATATGGGTTCTGAAGTTAGACTCATCTGGAACAATAGAGTGGCAAAAGACACTTGACTCTGGCAATTGGGATTCAGGTCCATTTGCTGCAATGGCTGTTGATGATGGATATATCATTGCTGCAAACACTGATGTAGGGGGTGGCAATTACGATTATGTTATTGTTAAACTCACATCTAACGGGAGTATTGACTGGCAGAAGACTTATGGTGGCAGTGGTTACGATTATCTACGTTCAATCTGTGCTACACCTGATAATTGTTACATTGTAGCAGGCTCTACTCAGTCCTATGGCGCTGGTTCTGGTGATTTCTGGGCATTGAAAATCGATGCAAGCGGCAATATTGTTTGGCAGAAAGCATATGGTGGTACCGGAACTGAGCAGGCCTATTGCCCAATACCCACATCTGATGGCGGATATATTATGGCAGGTTCAACTACTTCTTTTGGTGGATTTATTGCACATATTTGGGTGTTGAAGTTAGACACAGTTGGTAACATTGAATGGGAAAAAGTATATGTTCACGGAACTAGTGAGAACCCAGAATCAATTTATCAAACATCTGACAACGGATTCATGTTGGGAGGAAAAACAGATAACTACATGTGGGTTCTTCGACTTGACAGTGCAGGAGAGATTCTGTGGCAGAAACAGTTTGGTGACTTTAGCAATGACTGTGCAAATTCTGTTAAACAGACGGTAGATGGTAGCTATATCATAGCAGGTGAGACTCAATCTATGGGATTAACGACTGTAGAGGCTTGGCTCTTGAAACTAGATATCAGTGGAGCCATCGACCCAACATGTGATTTCATTGCTGATACATTTGGTGCTTCTCAAGATACAGTTGCAACTGTTACCGTTACAACAGCAACATCAGCTGTGTCAGCTCTCACATCACTGGATACAGCTATTACAGGCCAAAGCTCATCTGCAACAGTAACAGAGCATTGCTCTGGAATCGGTTGCAGTCTTTTTCTGTCAGTTCCCTCCGCAGTTGGCGTTGATGCGCAATTATGCTCAACTGAAATAGTTACATCTAACAATACTCCAATCCTAGAGTGGAGTAATGTGTCAAATGAAGGGGGGTTTGATTGGGAAGTTTGGACTGGCCCGAACAGATCTGGAACAATGATGGAATCAGGTTCAGCTTTGATCGATGAGACTACTGCCACTGTTCCTGTCAGCCTTGCTGATGGAAGGTATCACTGGGTTATCAAAGCGATTGGTGACGGAGAAACATACTGCGACAGTTACTGGTCTGAAAGCTGTGAATTTTCCATCTTGGGAGGAGGTATGTCTTTAACCTGGGCAAGGGTGCTCAGTGCTAAGGGAGCATCTTTCTCTGTCTCATCTGACTCCGATGGAGGGTATATTTTTGGGGGAAGGATAGACCCTGCCTCTGATGGAAATTACGATGTCAAACTCTTTAAATCTGATGTTCTTGGTGACTTTGAATGGAGTTATGAATATTCAGGCAGTTTCAATGAACACCTGTATGCAGTCCATGAAACTTTAGACAATGGATACATATTAGGTGGATATTCCAATTCTTTTGGATCCAACGGGTTTGATTTACTCCTGATGAAAACCACTTCCAACGGTGATATACAGTGGCAGAAGATCTATGGCGGAGTAAATGCTGATGCGGGATATGACATGATTCAAACTGCTGAAGGCGGATATATTGCTTGTGGTGAGACAAAATCCTATGGAAACGGACTTGCAGATTTATGGCTGCTTAAACTGGATTCATCTGGGGGTGTCGAATGGCAGAAATCCTATGGAAGTACAGGTGATGATATTGCAACATCCATCAAACAGACAGCTGACGGAGGATATATTGCAGCGGGATACTCAAACTCCTGGTATATAAATCCCAACACTGATAATGGACAGAAATATGGATGGGTAGTGAAACTTGACAGTTCAGGCAATGTAAACTGGCAGAAACTTTACGGTGGCCAGAATGATGATGAGATCCAAAGCATTGAGGAAAAATCTGGGGGCGGATATATTTTCGCAGGCAGTACAGCATCTTTTGGAGCTGGAGATTCCGATTTCTGGATTGTGGACCTGGATGCCTCAGGTAATATCCTGTGGCAGAAAACAGTGGGGGGAGCCGGTTTTGACAAGGCAACAAGCCAGAACATCACCTCCGATGGCAGTATAGCTCTCGCTGGCTATACAGACTCCTTTGGTGCTGGTGGGTATGACTTATGGGCAATGAAATTAAACAGTTCCGGGGCAATTGAATGGCAAAAGACATATGGTGAAGATGATAATGAAGGTGCGCTGTCTTTAAGTTGTACATCTGATAGCGGTTTGATCATTTCCGGGTGGACATGGTCTTTTAGTGCAAGTACCACCGCTTACTGGGCGCTAAAGACTGATCCAAACGGCGAAATAGGCGATGCATGTGATTTCATATCTGATACTTATGTTAGTACCCAGGATTCAGCAGTTCTTGTTTCATCCACAGCAGTAACTGGTACAGATACACCAAGTGTACCTGTTGATAGCACAGCTGCTTCCACATCGACATATGGGGCTTCAGATCTGTTATGCTCTAATTGTGAAATTGTTCCGCCAACTATGGTCAGTGTGGACGGTCAAGCCTGTGCAGGATTAATCGAAACCTCAGATACAACCCCCACAATTGAGTGGGCAGACTCTGCAGGAGAAGCAGGCTATTCATGGCAGATATGGGAAGGAGAAGGCTGTTATTTTGCTTTAACTGCAAGCGGAACAACAGGAGCAGATGTAACTTCTATAGAAGTCACTCCCGCTTTGCCTGAAGGAATTTATTCCTGGCGGCACAAGGCTAATGGCGACGGTTTAATCACCTGCGACAGCGATTGGGTTTGCGGCTGTCCGTTTGAAGTTATTCCTCTTCCATTGAGTTGTGGAATTATCAGTGTTTCAGAAAATCCTGTTTGCTTCAGCGCAGAACAGGGCTTCAGCACATCTCCTTCAGGTGGAACAACTCCCTACAGATACCAGTGGGACTGGACAGACGATGGAAGCTGGGACGCGACGGGCAATCATGTTAATTACACATACCCGTCTTCAGGTGTATATACAGCCAAGTGCCGGGTTACGGATGCAGAATCTGCATTCTGTGAGATGACTGTTCCTGTGACAGTGAATACCAACCCGACTCCGGTCATAACACCCGACGGACCGACGACCTTATGCGAGGGAGGGTCGGTCAATCTTGACGCGGGAGCCGGATATGCTTCATACCTCTGGAGCACGAGTGAAACAACACAGACAATCAATGTCACAACCGGAGGTTCATATTCAATATTAGTTACGGACGGCAACGGATGTCAGGGGATATCTGCTCCGGTTGTGATTACGGTAAACCCGAACCCGACACCTGTCATTACTGAATCGACATGCAGTATCGGAAATGTGACACTCGATGCAGGCACTGGATACACTTCATACCTATGGAACACGGCAGAAACAACTCAAACGATAGAAGTTCCGGGAGACGGTACAGGATACTCGGTAACGGTGACAGATGCGAATGGATGCAGCGGCGGAGACAGCCATACTACCCAGACCTGTTCACAGCCTTCAGCAGTTTACTGGGCGAAAGCCTGCGGGGGCGCATCGGACGAACAGGGGATGTCAGTTATTCCGCTTTCTGACGGAGGTATGGTAGTTGCGGGTGAATCACAATCATTCGGTTCAGGTGGCTGGGACATATGGATTAACAGACTGGACCCTGCAGGTTATATTCTCTGGCAGAAATCCTATGGAGGTTCGGGTACGGAATATCTGAACATGATAACAGAGACTTCAGACGGAGGATATGTCATGGCAGCGTGGACTGATTCATCCGGACAGGGTGGAACAGATCTTCTGGTGATCAAGACAGACGCTTCAGGAAATGTATCCTGGCAGAAGACTTACGGCGGTACAGGGGGCGATGTGGCCAATAGCGTTCTGCAAACAGGAGACGGCGGATACCTTGTCACCGGATCTACAGCCTCGGCAGGAGCTGGCTCGGATGATATTCTGGTCATAAAGCTGAGTGCAACGGGATCTCTGGAATGGCAGAAAACTTATGGCGGAAGTGCCATGGACCAAGGTTTTTCCATCAGTCCTTCCGCAGACGGGAATTACTACCTGGGAGGGCATACTGTGAGTTTCGGTCCCGGTAATTTCGATTACTGGGTGCTTAAGATCGACCCGACGGGAAATGTTCTCTGGCAGAAAGCTTTAGGAGGCGGTGCCGGTGATTATATCGGGAATGTTGTTGGAACAACAGACGGCGGATGCATAGCTGCCGGTAACATCTGGTCTTTCGGTGCAGGTTATGAAGATGCCTGGATAGTCAGATTCGACTCTTCGGGAACGGTTCTCTGGCAGAAGACTTATGGCAGTACTGGTCGTGACAGGGCTTTCTGGATAGAGCAGACAGCAGACAGCGGGTTTATTATGACCGGTGAAACAGATTCCTTCGGAAAGGGGAATCTTGACTTCTGGACTATAAAGCTGGACGGAACTGGAACAGTCCAGTGGCAGAAAACATATGGAGATATTGCAGATGACCGCTCCTACAGTGTTACAAAAAACGCTGGCGGCGGGTACTCCATAACTGGCAGAACGGATTCCTTCGGAGAAGGGGGAGGTGATCTGTGGGTCCTGAAAGTGGACGAGTCAGGTGAAATAGATGAAGAATGCACAATCTATGAAGACACTACTGTCGTCGGAACCAATACTTCCGCATCGATATCCAATACTGCCATCTCCGGCCAGATATGCGCCCTGACAGCTGCCAACAGCAGCACTTCCGTTTCCGATACTTCAGCCATCCTGTCTGAGCAGTGCACTGGCCTGCCACCACTGCCTCCTCTCGAAGTCTCACCATCAGGAACATCTGAACCTCTTATCTGGGCCGACAGTTCCACCCTGGAATGGGAGGATGCGTCAACCAGCGGTTCCAATATTTTCAACCTTTACAGGGGGAACTTGAACGAACTTAGTGAAAACTCCTACGGTGCCTGTCTTATCTCAGGAATTACTGAATCCACTGAAGTTGATACCTCCACAGGAGGATCATGGTTCTATCTTGTAACCGGTGTCAACGAAAACGGTGAAGGGACGATGGGTTACCGTTCCGATGCGGTTGAGAGGGTCAACTCTAATCCTTGCCCGTAAATGCCTCAGAAAATCGAAGGACTGACCGTTATGTGAGATTGTCTGTGTTTTAAAACCCTTTACAACATGATGGCTGTGTGCTATATTGAACAAAGCTTCACGGTGAAGCACACCTTTCGAAGGAGGTAGATTAATGATTGTAACAACAAACGACACAATATCCGTAAAAGGCTCCAGGAGCTGATCTCTCCTTCTTTTCCCAACACAACAGAATAGAAAAAAGGTCATCCCGGGGTCTCGAATACCGTTATTTTTTTAATCGAGGGAACTAACGATGAATCTTGACTCTTTAGGCTGGGAGAGCTGTTTCTCCCGGCAGGTTGAAAACATGAAACAGGGCTTTGTACCGGCAAGGGTTGCAAGAGAGAACCGCGGTGAATACCTTTTGTATTCGCAACACGGGGAACTCACCGCCCATTACGGGATCACAAGGCACAAGGCGGAAGAACGAAGCTCAATTCCCGTAGTGGGTGACTGGGTTATGGTCGAAGCCCGTCCTGATGACGGAAAGGCAATCATAAAACAGCTTCTTGACAGGAAAAGCGCGTTTTCGCGCAAGGAGGCCTGGACGCGTACAGAGGAACAGGTGATCGCCGCCAATATTGACACCGTCTTTATTGTCTGCGGGCTGGATGCCGATTTCCAGCCCAGAAGGGTGGAGCGATATCTTACCCAGGTCTGGAACTGCGGTGCAGTTCCCGTCATTATCCTGAACAAGATGGACATCTGTCTCGGGTGGGAGGAACTGAAGGAGGAGATTGAATCAATCGCCTTTGGTGTTCCAGTCCATGCCATCAGTGCATTTGAGAACCGCGGGACAGAAGAGCTGTCGCCATACCTGAAAAAGGGAAGCACAGTTACGCTGGTCGGGTCTTCGGGTGTCGGTAAGAGCACCCTGATAAACAGCCTTCTGGGTGAGGATAGGATGAAGGTAAAGGACACGCGCCAATCAGACGGCAGAGGACAGCACACCACGACCCACCGTGAGTTGATCATCCTTCCTTCCGGAGCTCTACTGATAGATACGCCCGGGATGAGGGAACTTCAGCTCTGGAGCACCGGAGAGAATGTGGAATCGGTCTTTCGTGATATTGAGGAACTTGCAGAGGAATGCAGGTTCAGGGACTGCACTCACAACTCCGAACCAGGATGTGCTGTCAGAAAAGCGATTGAAAACGGGGTTCTTGAAGAGAAGCGCTTTGAGAATTACCTGAAGCTTCTGAAGGAGCAGAAATACCTTGAACGCAAACAGAATGTTAAGGCGCGGCTTGAAGAAAAGGCGAAGTGGAAGAAAATCACAGTGAGCGTCAGGGCAAAAGAGAAGTGGTGAGAGGCCATAAACAGGTGGTGCAGTGAAACTGTTCAGGGCCCCGGACGGGGCCTTGTCGAAACCCGGAACTTCTCCAGGGTGTCGGACAGTTTCTTTTCAAACTTCTTCAGTTCAGGGTTCATAAGGTTTATACCGCCCTGGATAAGTGCTTTTGCAATACCGGCTGCAATTGACAGCAGAAAGAGAGGATAAAAATATATGAAGAACCTGAATGTTTTATCGGATGCTGTAAAACCGCGGTCTGAGACACTGTCTCTCAGGTCAGTGGCTGAACCTGCAAAAAGAACATCGAATGCACGGATCTTTTCAGGGTTCCTGATCATGCCGTAGATGTTGAAGAGTATCCAGAGTGCAATAACGATCCCTATCCCGATCATCATGAAACCGGTAGAGTCCTTAAGTCCGAACTCCATGCTGTGGCTTCTGTCCTCATCGGATCTGTTTACTTCATAGTCCTTCATCGTCAACCTCAATAAAGTGTTATGACTGCGTATTCACAGTTGAGATAGAGCCTGCCCGTAAGATCCGTGATCTCTTCAGCGGTTACGGATTTTATGTCTTCAGCTCTTTCAGCCGTGGAGACTATCTTTTCGCCCGTAGCCAGTTTCCGGCAGATGTAATCCGCCCGTGTTCTGTTGATGTCGTTCTTGTAAAGGTCCAGGATAAGCTTCTTCTTTGCCTGTTCCATTGTTCTTTCCGATACTGCAACTGTTGCAATTTTATTCAGTTCCGACCTGATTATTTCCTCAACCTCTTCAAAATTTTTCTTCTTCACTCCGGACCTCACCAGCCAGTAGCCCCCGTCCTCAGATACACCTGAGCCTACATCAACCCAGTAGGCATATCCGCGTTTTTCCCTGATCTCCTCAGTGATGCCTGTTTTAAAACCGTCCAGGACCTGATCGATAACTGAAAGCACTGTGCGTTCCCGTACGGAAAGAGGTGCTGTCAGGCCGGCGACAAGGATCTGGGTTTCAGTCGTCCTTTTTCTTACCGCGGATCTGATTTCCCTGTCCAGTTTCCGCAGAGGAACGATCTCCTTTTCAAAACTTCCGGACGGAATTCCTGCGGTCAGGATCTTCACGGCTTCTTTGATATCCCCCCCATTGACATTGCCTGCAACCGCAACCTTGATATTGCCGCCTTTGAGCATCTCTTCATGATAAGACTTCACCTCGTCAATCGATATTGAGCGGAACTCATCCAGATTGTCCGCAAGAAGCTTTTCCCGGTATGCGTGGCCTTTGAAAAGCTGCCGGAACATTTCGTTGTATATAAGGTAATCCGTGGAATCATTTTGAGCAAGGACACTGCTGACAGTATATTCCTTCGCCTTTTCAAGATCCTCCTTTTTCATCAAAGGATTGATAAGCATACTGAAGAGAATATCAAGCGCTTTGCCAATATCCTCTGACGGGACATAGCTCCTGAGATAAAAGGTATCCGAACCTCCCGAAGCCCTGAAATTTCCCCCTGTGGCGCCAATTATATTGTTCATCTCGGTTTCGGTAAATCTCCCGTTGTCCTTGTTCAGAAGGTTGGCGGTTATGCCGCACAGGCCGGTTTTATGCTCATAAGCCCCTTCAACAGAGATCACAATGGCTGCCGTCCGGGAGGCGGGGTTCTCCTCAACAAGGAGCTCGACACCGTTTGGGAAGACTGTTGAATCCGCATAAACAGTAATTGCCAGAAGCAATATCTGAAGAATCAATAAAACTTTTTTCAATTTACAGCCTTTTGAACATAAGATATTTCAATATCGCTTTTATTTTTCCAAGCCCTTTTGCCGGAACGATTTGCACTTCAATAAGGTCATCTTCCGAAAGGCAGGAAGACGCAACTTTCTGAATATCCTCGGCAGTGACGCTTTCAACGGTCTTCTCATGGTCTTGCTGACTCAGTGAAAGACCGTAAAGCTCGTTGTGGACCAGATATCCCGCAAGCCCCGCATCGCTTTCGGCAGCGAATATCCACTTTCCTTTCCATCTGCTTTTAACCCGTTCAAGCTCTTCAGCGGAAGGCGGTTCCGAAGAGAGAAGGGCGATCTCCTCTCTCATTATCTCCCGGGCCCTTTCAAGTTTGACCGGATCAACGCCTATCCCCATCCCGACAATGCCGATATCCTTTATTGAAAGGTCTATCGATTCAATCGAATCAGTAAGGCCTTCGTCAATGAACCTTTTGTAAAGCCTTGAATTCCTGCCGTCGGAAAGAATGTCCACCAGCAGCGAAAAAGCATGAATCTTTTCATACCCGTAGCCTTCCGTCTTTGCCCCCATGAACAGATAGGCGATATTCGTCAATGTCTTGATGCGGAAGAACTTCTGTTCAGGGTCAGAAGGAACGGCATAATCACCCGGGTTCCTGTCGCCTTTGTCAAGTCCTGCAAAACTTCCGGAGACAAGATCGTAAACCCTCTCCCTGTCAACGCCCCCAGACACAACCACAAACATGTTTGCGGGGGTGTAATACTTATCATAATATTCCCTGACATCCTCCCATGAGAGTTTCTTGACATGCTTTCTGAACCCGATGATGGGTCTCCCGAACGGGCTGTCCGGCAGAAGCCTGTTGATGACGGAATAATACGCGATCATCATAGGATCGCTCTTACCCATATCCACCTCCTGCAGCACGACAGATCTTTCTATTTCAACATCGTGCGCGTCAAAAGCCGGTTCGAGCACCATACCGGCAAGCCCTGTCCAGGATTCCCCGAAATCCTCAACGAGGGTTTGGAAATGATAGGCGGTTATGTCAAAATTCGTATAGGCGTTCAGGCTGCCGCCCGATTCAAGGATTTTCGTGTAGGTCGGATTGTCCTTCTCCTTGAAAAGCAGATGCTCCAGAAGATGGGATATCCCGGACTGCTCCTCCGTTTCATAGACTGAACCCGTCCTCACGGATATCTGGGCATAAACGGTCTTCCCCCCAGGGATTTCATCAATGATAAGATTCATCCCGTTGGGAAGGGTGCACCGCGAAAGGGTATGAAAGGAATCGCTTTCAATGACTGAAAAACCGGAAGCAAATGTCTGTAAAGAAAGCAGACACAAAAAGCAGGTCAAAAGACATCCGAAGGTTTTCATGTTCGTATTCTATCACCTCCGGGTTGTTTTTAAAATACAAAATGCTTGAAAGAATTTCAACTTTATATAAGGCATAAATCAATGCCCCTTCAACAAGAAGGAAACTCATTGGAAACAACTGTTAAGCTGATGCATTTCCGTTCAGAATAAAACAAATCTTTACCCATTATCAGGATTGTGCTATAATTGCAGAAGTGTTTCAATAGCTGGAGGTGCTGAAAATTAAAACCGGAAATAGCAATAATCTGATAATATCTGTCTTTAAAAGGGAATTAATTATGAAAAGATTTTACTTGGTTGTGCTGGTTCTGTGCGTATTAATATCTATCCAGGTTTATGCTGTTGATCCCGAATCGACAGACAAAACCCTTTCACCGTATTTTATGGTTCATGCTCCCGATGGAAGCACTGACGGGCTTCCGCTTAAGGGAACATCAGTTGAGGTCAGTATCGCCGGTGTCATTGCCGATGTTAAGGTAACACAGGTTTATGCAAACGAAGGGGATACTGTTCTTGAGGCAATATATGTCTTTCCTGCATCAACAAGGGCTGCTGTTTACGGGATGGACATGTTCATCGGCAGCAGGCTCATCAGAGCAGAAATAAGAGAAAAACAGCAGGCGAGAAAGGAATACGAGCAGGCTAAGTCGGAAGGAAAGAGCGCTTCGCTTCTTGAGCAATTACGACCCAATGTTTTCACAATGAATGTCGCAAATATCCTCCCCGGTGATGAAATAAAGGTTGAACTTTATTACACCGAACTCATTGAACCTGTGGATGGTGTCTATGAATTCGTATATCCGACAGTTGTAATGCCCGGGTATGCGGGCAGTGATTCAACCGAAGCTCCTGCGGATGATAAGTTTGTTTCAACTGCCTATACCCATGAAGGAGAGGAACCATTATACGACTTTGACATAAGTGTAAGAATTGCTGCAGGGCTTCCCATAATGGATGTTAATTCCCCGTCGCATATGGTAGATGCCCAGTGGGAGGGAACAGATACGGTATATTGCATGCTGAACCCTGAGGAAAAGAAGGGCGGCAACAGGGACTATATCCTCCGATATTCCCTTAAAGGAAAAGAGATACAGTCAGGACTTCTTCTCTATGAAGGAGAGGATGAGAACTTCTTCCTTCTCATGACACAGCCTCCGGAAAAGGTGTCTCCGGAGTACATCCCCGCAAGAGAGTACATATTCATTGTCGATGTATCGGGATCAATGTCGGGTTTTCCTATTGATCTCTCAAAACAGATAATGAAGGAGATGCTGAATGACTTAAGATCTCAGGATATGTTCAATGTCCTTCTTTTTGCAGGGGCAGGCAATCTGTTCAGAAAAGTCAGTGTTCCCGCAAGCACAGATAACATTTCATCTGCTGTGGAGTTTATCAATAAAGCAAAGGGAAGTGGTGGAACAGAACTTTTCAGTGCAGTTGATATCGCCTTGAAACTCCCTTCTAATGAAGGGTACTCAAGAACAATGGTTGTGCTCACAGATGGAGGAATTTCAGCTGAAAGGCCTGTTTTTGATCTGATCAGGAAAAATCTGAACAACTCAAATATGTTTGCTTTCGGTATAGGAACAGCTCCGAACAGATATACTATTGAGGGTATCGCAAAAGCAGGTATGGGAGAGCCTTTTGTGGCCAGAAACCAGAGTGAAGCGAAAAAGGAAGGGGACAGGTTTATTGAATATGTATCTTCTCCATGCCTTACTGACATATCTCTGGAATATGATTCATTTGAAGCATACGATGTCAGGCCTTTTTCATTTCCTGATATTTTTGCAGAGCGACCGGTTATTGTATATGGAAAGTGGAAGGGAACACCGGAAGGGACAATTGCTGTGAAAGGTTTTTCCGGTAAAGGGGAATATGAAAAGGTGTTCAAACTTTCAGAGGCAGCTCCTGATGAAAATAACTCAGCTCTAAGATATCTATGGGCAAGAAATGAGATAAGGGAACTTGATGACTACGGATCATGGCAACTCGGAGAGGAGATCAAGGGAGAGATAACGGCGCTTGCACTCAAATATAACCTTCTTTCTCCATACACATCATTCATAGCTGTTGATCATGTTATAAGGACTGACCCGGATGGGAACTACGAAATTGTAAATCAACCTTTGCCTTTACCTGAAGGTGTTTCCGACAATGCTGTGGGAGGTACTATTGATGATGAAATAATAATCAATGGTTTTCGACCAACATCTACAAAAATAACTGTGGATGGCATAAGCACAACTGATAAATTTGTAGGAGAAAGCTGGTTCA
>CAZDZC010000035.1:0-2379 GCA_964509835.1 uncultured Acidobacteriota bacterium | reverse complement strand
GAGATGCTTGAACAGGTCGAAGTCCAGTCCAGCGGATTCGACGCGGAATTTGGCGGCACTCAGGGTGGTGAAATAAAGATGATTACAAAATCAGGCAGCAGTGGCGGATATATTGCACCAGATTTCAAAATTGATGGCATAAAACTGAAACCCGGAAATGCTCCCAAAAAAGATATGAAAACACATCTGAAATCTAAAATTTATGAATTAAGCCCGTGCAGAAGTATATTTCTGCATTCGAAACCTGTTCACAGAGGCGGCATAAGGCTGAAGGTCACTGTGGATAAAGACGGAAAGGTGGTCAAGGTCGAAATTCTGAAGAATGATATGGGAAAGGAAATTCAGGAGTGTGTTGTTAATGCAGTTGGAAGCTGGGATTTTCCGTTCAGAACGGACGGATTAGGTTACACTGTAATATTTAGTGTAAAATTTGGACAGGCGCATTTCTAGAATGGGGAAGGATCTTATTAATTCCCGTAAATATCAAATGCCGCGACAAATATTTCCCTCTTCATAAAGGCAGCGCGTAAAAATGCAGGAGTGCGGAACAGACGGGGTGATTTGCCCCTCCCATAAGCGTTCAATTTGATTGCTTATTGCCTCCTCAGAATAAAAAGATTATAATTTCCCCTTACGGCGATGATTGAAAGCATAGGCATGAAATGTGGATAAGTTAATGAATCATTGACAGGGAATTATGGATGGGATATTTTTTGCGAATGCTACCGAACTGGCGCTTGTTCTGGAGAAGATCAGCACGGCACTCCAGATGAACAATGCCGGAATAGAATTCAAGGTGGTGTAAGAATGAGCTATTATTTCACTGATGATGAAATATCAGATCTGATCACTGAACCAAAAGTTTTTAACGGTACAATCGAAGATTTGATGAGGTTTAAAGAAAGTGCTGGTCATGAAAGTGCATCAGCTGAAATCCCTCGTGACAGTGAAAGCAGTTTTCTGGTTATACTAAGGCAGAACAAGAACAACATAAATGATTTTTCAGCGATTTTCGCATATCAGCAAAAAGGCAACAACACTGATTTTAAGCTGAAACGCTACAATGGTAGAAGTCATGAGCATTCAAACAGGATTGAAGGTGAAAAGTTCTATTCTTTCCACATTCATTCAGCAACAGCAAGGTATCAGGACGCTGGACTGAAAGAAGAAAAGTACGCGGAGAAAACGGATCGTTACTCAAGCCTCAAAGGAGCGTTGAAATGTCTTCTCCAAGATTGTAATATATCCGTTGGGGAAGAAGCACAATCTACCCTTTTTGAAGAGTAGTTGCAAAAATGACTGAAAATTTATCTAAAATCCAGGAAGATCTCAGAAAAACCGTAGCCGATGAAGTGTCACTGGTTGCCGAGGGTGTAAACCGTTATCGGGTCTTCAGCCCTTTTGAGTTTGATGACGGCGATCACTTCTCAATAGTCCTTAAGGAAGATAACGGCAGGTTTGTCTTTACCGATGAAGCTCATACCATTATGCACCTGAGTTATGAAATGGATGTTGCATCGTTGAAAAAAGGAACAAGGCAGAAAATTCTCAGCAATATTATTTCGAGTTCCGGTCTTGAGGAAAAGAATGGGGAATTTGTGCTGAAAGTTCCGAATAATGACTTTGGAGGAGCTTTCTATACTTTTGTACAGGCACTGATGAAAGTCGCTGATCTGAACTTTTTAAGCAGAGAAGTTGTCAGGTCGACTTTCTATGAAGATTTCAAAGCACTGATTTCTGATAAATTCCCCAAGAACAGACTGACTTTCGATTATACCCATCAGGGATTTGATAAGGAGAAAAAGTATATCGTTGATTGCTGCATTAACGGTATGCCAAAACCGATCTATATTTTTGCCATTCTCAATGACAGCAAGTGCAAAGATGTCATGATATCAATGTATCAGTTTGAACGATGGGGGCTGAAATATCATTCCGTGTCAATATTTGAAGATCAGGAATCAATTAACAGGCGTGATCTTGCCAAATTCAGTGATATTGGCGAAAAACAGTTCTCGTCCCTCCTTTCAAACAAGGAAAGAATTGTGAACTATTTGAATGAGCATATCGCTTTGTTCTGATGAAACACCGCTTTAATACTAACCGGCAGTTCCAGTCCGGTGCGGTAAATTCCAGTATCAATATTTCCGATGGGGCGGGGCACGCATCAACGCAAAACAAAAAGCCCCGATGTTAAACGGGGATTTGAGCTGTCGCTCAACTTGCAAAATGCCGCAAGCTGGTCCTTCAGGCTGCTTTCAATGTTTTCGCTGACGGCATCAAGGTTCTTCCCCACATCTTTGGCTTCGATGTAGCCGAGGGGAATGTTCTTCTTCTGGATTATGTAATCGGGCGCCCCGCACTGCTGGCGTTTGGGTT
>CAZDZC010000034.1:11121-30150 GCA_964509835.1 uncultured Acidobacteriota bacterium | reverse complement strand
TTTTGTCTTCAGGCAGAATTTAACCAGCATGAGCATGACGGGAACCTCGATAAGGACGCCCACCACCGTGGCAAGGGCGGCTCCAGAGGATAAGCCGAAAAGCATTACGGCGGTCGCGATCGCCACTTCAAAGTGATTGGATGCGCCGATCATTGCCGCGGGAGCGGCATCCCTGTATTCCAGTTTAAGCATTTTTGCCGAAACATATCCCAGCCCGAATATCAGAACAGTCTGAATGAAAAGCGGGATTGCAATCCATACTATTGTGAGCGGATTTGACAGGATAACTTCTCCTTTGAACGAGAACAGAAGAACGAGGGTCAACAGCAGAGCGGATATCGTGACAGGGGTCAGAATGTGGAGGAATTTTTCCGAAAACCACTTGTCACCCTTTGCTCTGATGATTATTTTCCGTGACAGAAATCCCGCTATAAGAGGAAGGGCGACATAAATACCGATAGAGAGTAGCAGCGCCTGCCACGGAACCGGAAGTTTCCCGACCCCGAGGAGAAATCCTCCCAACGGGCCGTATAATAAAAGCATGGTGAGTGAATTGATTGCGACCATGACGAGGGTAAGTCCGTCATTCCCTTTCGCGAGGAAGCCCCAGACCAGAACCATCGCCGTGCAGGGCGCGATGCCGAGAAGGATGCAGCCCGCGAGATAGCTTCTCCAGAGGGGGATTTCAAGCATTTTCTGCCCGTTGCGGACAACAACCGTTCCGGCTCCGTAAACGGAGCCTTCTTCCAGGTCAACACCGATCGGCAGTTTCACAAGGTCAACCGCATCCCCTCCGATAAGCGGAAGCAGCAGGGTGCCAAGGAAGAATATCGAGATCGCGTACATAGTAAACGGTTTTACGGCCCAGTTTATGAACAGGGTCAGCCCGACCGGTTTAAGATTTTTTCCTGCTTTCAGGACTTCAGCGAAATCTATCTTGACCATGATTGGATACATCATGAAGAAGAGGCATATCGCTATCGGAATTGAAACAACCGGAGCTTCGCCGACATGGATAGCCATGCCGTCAAGCGCAACGGCCACGCCCGGGGCGAGCTTGCCGAGGATTATTCCTCCGATGATGCAGAGCAGCACCCAAACGGTGAGATATCGTTCAAAAAAACCCAGCCCTTTGGCTTCCTTGTCAATACACGCTTTGGTTTCCATCGCTGAACCCCTTATGGTTTTACTTGAATGCGGTTATATTCACGCTCACAACATAGTCACTCAGTTTTCCTGAGGCTATATCCGCATAGCCTTTTCGGACTGTTTCCCTTACATTCTCGTCCATTTTATCTGTTGCCATATTATCTCCTGAATCTATCTGAGTTTCTTCTGCTCTCCCTCCATATAGGTTTTGGCAGGGATGGAGGTGACAATTATTTCCGTATTTGGGCATAAACTGCTATTGGTTTTAAGGTTTATCACCGAAATTTCGCTTCTTCTGGGAGGCGCACTATGTTCAGTAAGGGTTATCTCAATCTGATAGATTTTTCCCTTTTCAATCGCTTTAACTATGGTCTGCACGAAAGGTTTATTTGTGGATGAACTCAAAATCTCGAAGGACTCACTGTCAAGATTCGTGAAAGTGACAATCTGCGTAACCGGATATTCCTGAACATCCCTGAAATATATTCTAAGACCGGGCTCTATTTTCAGATTGTCAACAACATTGGCAGTAATGTTAAGTTTGAATTCGGGCATTGCCGGGTCATTGCAGAATACTGCCGCTCCTTTTGAGACCGTTCCCGAATATTTGCATGTATCGCTGACTTTCAATTCGATTTTTCCTTCCTTACCAGGAGGGATGACTTTGTCAAAGTCGCCCTGGGTGCAGCCTCACCCGGGGCTTACCTTTTCGATTATCAGATCGGCATCGCCGGTGTTTTTCACTTTGAACGCATAGGCTATCGGGGTGCCTTTCTTGATGTTGCCGAGATCATGCGTTGATTCAACTATCATCACTTTCGGTACTTTCCCGTCCTGAGAGGGCACCGGGTCGCAATGCCCGATGAAGACAGTGAAACCAATCATCAGAATTAAAACAGCAAAACATTTCTTCAAATCAATACCTCATTTAGACAAACAGGAGACAAATTCCTTTATTTCGTCGCGCACCTTTCTGTATATATTCAAAACCTCCTCTTCATTTCCGGCATTTTCCGCCAGCCGGGGAGGGTCGTCAAAGCCCCTGTGGATGACCTTTGTTCTGCACGGGAATACGGGACAATTTTCATCCGCATGCCCGCAGACAGTGATCACGATGTCGAAATCCGTATCTTTAAGTTCACTGATGAGTTTGGATCTGTGACCCGATATATCCACCCCTGCTTCTTTCATGACTCTGACAGCGAAGGGATTGAGTCCGTGCTTCTCAATTCCCGCGGAAGAAGCATCCATGACATCAGATTTAAGATGCCTTGCCCAGCCTTCCGCCATCTGGCTTCTGCATGAATTTCCGGTGCAGAGGAAGAGCGCTTTTATTTTCCTTTCAGTTTTTTGCATAGTTCCTCAGTTTCAGTTTCGAGTATTTTTTTAAGTTTAATTTTATCCTTTTGCACTATTGCATCATTCTCCAGCCGTGAGAATGTGATATTAAGAATAGCTTTGACATCTTTTCCAGCTTCATTCCCGGATAATCTGTAATACACCCATCGTCCTTCTTTGCGAGAATCAATGAGATATGCCTGCTTCAGTATTGTCATATGCTTTGAAACTGTTGAAGGGGCAAGAGATAGCAATTCAGTGATCTGGCACACGCAGAGCTCTTTTTCTCTCAAAGCCATAAGAGCGCGGAGCCTGTTTATGTCAGACAATGCTTTTGTAATTGCCAAAAAATCACGCACAACAACTTCCTATAATTCGCCATATAACGAAATGGTAATATATTCAATGTCATCTGTGATGTCAAGGGCAGTTCCAAGTAAATTTTTATAACAGGGGGAAAGCGAAATTGCAGGGGAAAATTGCTCAATTTTGGGGGAAAAAAAGAAGGACGGTTAAAAACCGTCCTTCCCGTGAACATCAAGCTAAGGATTAATTACAATCCGGTCCACCTCACGGCAAAATAGCCATTGAAGGAATCACCTGACAGATCCCCGTAAACATACCCAAAATCGTCGTCCACCATGCTGTATCCAACAGAACCAGCAATACTTGCGTTCTGGGTTACTTTATATTCCATGCCGAAAGCTGTTTCCCAGATATCGTAATCCAGTTCTGAATATACATTCAATGCGCTTATGTCCACATCCTCTATTTTTGTGGAATCATATTCGCTCACTATTTCAGCAGCTCCGGGGCTTGTGAACCCGCTGGATGAGCGGATGTAGCTCACTGTCCCGTCAAAGGATAGCTTCTGTGTCGCTATGTGCGATATAGAGCATGATGCAACAGAACTCCTGATCCCGTCCTCAACAGTCGGAGAATAGTTTCCATAAGAGCGTTTTATCACGCCGAAGGATTCTATAGTTGTTGATTGCCAGATAGTGCTGTCAATTTTTGCCCTGTTATAGCCGTAAGACACTGTAAAATTTGTGTTTGTAGTCGGCATCAGAGTTGCACTCAAATTAGTGAAGTAACTTCTGTTATCGAGATCTGTTGCCCAGTCATTTTCAGCGCGCGTGTATCCTATATTCCAGTTGAAGATGTATCTTCCGGCAGGAGAATATGTAAGTTCAAATCTTCCGCTGTATTTGTCTTCGGGAAGATTTGTCACATTCTGTTTCCTCAACTCGTTCATTGTCAGATAACTTCCGTACTCGTTGTAAGGCCAAACGCCGACCAAATCCCCGGGGTTGCCTGCATCGTCACCGACTGCACGCGTATTCCCGAAGGGATTGTTTGTGTGCTCGTAATCGGTGTTGAACCTGTATCTCAGGTTCTTCGCGAACTTTCCTCTCAGCATTGCCCGAAACTTGTGCGATGTAGTGTCCGAAATTTCAAAATTGTCCCTGTCAATGTCCGAGAAAATATAGGAGAATTTGAAGAGATTGTTTCTTGAAAAAGGCATAGAAACATTGAACTCGCCAGTCAGCACATCTCTTGAAAGCGAAGGCTCTACAAGCTGATCGAGCGCGATATTATAGTATTTAGTCAGATTGGTCTGACCAACTACGGTTCCTACATCCCAGAGGATGTGGTTATCATATGCGTATGTAAGTTCATCTATCTGCGCTTCCATTGAATTGTCAACATCAATGTTTTCATATCTTGCGTTGAAAGTAATGGACATGAACTTCAGAGGTCTTGGGAGATCTGAATTGATCAGCGGTGTTGCAGCGTAAAGAGCGGAAAGAGCCGCATGAGAGGTGTCTATGTCATTGTAGTCACCCTCAACCGAGGTGTATATTCCGTTCAAATAAAGATTTGAAGATGTTGTTATTGGAATGCTGAAATCCAGTTCACCGCCGAATTCTTTGTATTCGGGGATCATATCGTAAGGAAGCTCTTTCCCACCGTATAGAAGCTTAGGACCGCCGGAGACATTCGTGTAAGTGTTAAAGTCTGCAATTGTGTAACCGTAGTCTGTCCAGGTGTCGTAATCAAATGGCGAAAAGATGCTGTTTGGTGTGTAAAGGGGCGCTTCAGCACTAACATCAAATCTTTTGAAATATGCGGAAACATCCATTACAAAGTTTCTGGCTGTTGTGAAAGTTGTTCCGATTTTTATTTCGTTTGACTGGTCATCCAACTCCCTTGTCCTTCCCTGTATATGACATGAAGAACACATGGAAAAGGACAGGGACTGGGAATGACCGGATCTTCTCTCGCTGGTGATTTCCATGTATGGTGTGAGGGTTTTGTTTGAGTCGCTGATGGCATCAAACGACAGCCCCATATTTATCCTTGATTTCTGGATGCCGTGAGTATCTTCCCTGCCAAAATCGTCTTTCCAGACTTTTCTTTTTGCAGCGCCAACTCCCGGGCCGGGAGGCGGAAAATAAGCCGGGTCATTCGGGTTTTCGAGAATGTAGTAGTTTTTCAGGGTGTCTTTATCGAGAAAATGGTAGAACGAATTAACATCCATGAACATCTGCAGTCTCGGGGAGTAAAAATCCGCCCCAAAACGATACTGGTCGTTGTTGAGAAACTGCCCGTATAAAGACAGGGAATCCGGCCCTTCATTCATAAGAGATACATTCGCTCTTATAAAGCCACTGATAATTTCCTCGCTTCCGTCCTGATAAGGCAGAAATTCCCCAAGCTTTTCAGGGCTGTCATCCACAGTAACATAATCTGCGCCGACCGTTACATCTGCTTTATTATCTTCTTCTGCCTGCTCTCCGGAAAAAGCAGTTCCAGAAAATACCAGTAACAATAAAGCAATCAATAAGAAACAAGCCTTAAATCTGAAAATCTGTTTCATATATGATCTCCTCCTATCTTGTCAGGGCTCTGCCGCCGAAACCGGATGCGTGCGACGGATAGTTTGAGCCATGTATCTTGATATGGCACTGGGTGCATTTCACCGATGTGGAATACTGAAAATCCTTGTGCTCTTTCGACTGGAAATGGTTGTGATGGCACTGCAGACAGAGGAAAGGTTCAGCGTTTTTCAGAAGCTTGAATGCTGTCGTCCCATGGGGATCATGGCAGATTGTGCAATCCTCCTCAACCGGGGAATGTTCAAATGCGAATGGGCCCCGTTTGTCGGGATGGCATTCCAGACAGAGGTCATTCGGCCTTGTTTTTGTTTTAAGCATACCGAGAACTCCGCCATGAGAATTATGGCAATCTTTGCAGGTAATTTTCCCTTCTCTAATGGGATGGTGTGAAGGATAGAAGGATTTCGCCATAATCTCGCTGTGGCATGAATAGCAGAGATCAAGTTCCTGCTTTTTAAGATGGCCTTTTTCTATACTGTCATAGTAGGGTTGAGCTATTGTGCTGTTGATTTCAGTTGCCCGTTTTGTGTGAACAGTGTGGCAGGAAGTGCAGGCAACAGCGCCTGAAAAATGAGCGCTTGCTTTGTAATACATAACCTCTTTATTCTTTGCGTGGCAAGTCAGACATTTTGAAGAATAAATGACGGCATCAACGAGAGCTTCATCCTTGAAGGTCAGAATATCTTTGGGATCCCCCGAATCAGCGTGAATGCTTCCGCCGCCGTGGCAGGCTTCGCAATCATTATTGTTCTCCGCATGATATCCTCCGCTAAGATCCCTGTCCGGGTCGTCATGGCAGGTCATGCATGTCTCAGACCCTACCAATGTGCCTTCCGTGAATTCACTCCAGTTCGTGTCCTTTTTGCCTTTTCCAAAGGCGAAAAGAACGAAGAATGCAAGGAACACTAAGATCGCTGCACCCTTCATCATTTTTTTCCGACCGATAACACTCATCAGTACCTCCTAGTAAAAAAAATAATGCATACAGACAACATGCACAAAATCCCCCTGAAGTATAACCTATGGGAACATATATCAGATCTGACACCTCCTGTCAAAATAAAAATCAATACTGTATTGCGTTACAAGCATTTATTGTATTTTGGAAAGCAGAATATATACTGCCATCCTTACCTTAAGCTCCGGTTTTTGTCCTTTATCCTTACTGCTGTTCATATACTGAGCTTGAATATAAAGTTCATGCAGTAGTAAATGCCTACAAGAATAAAAATCACTGCCGTGATCCTTCTTGCCCATTTCTCGAAAGCCGTCAGCTTGTCAAAAACTTTGCCAACATAACCTGCTCCGAATGCTATCAAAATTGCGACAACGGCAACAACAAGGCCTGTGCCTATTCCGAACAAGACAGGGAGAATTATACTGGATTCATGTTTTACGGAAAGCGGTATCAGACTGCCGAAAAAGAGCCCTGCTGAAACCGGACAGAAAGAAAGAGCAAAAAGAATACCCATAAGCCCTGCTCCGAGAACTCCTCCTTTCTCGGCAAGTCCACGGACTTTTTCTCCGGATATGAATCCAGGCATGTTGAAACTGAAAATCCCCAGAAGCATTATTCCGACAACTATCAAAAGAGGCCCCAGTATGATATTCAGATTTTTCTGAAGAAACTGGGACATCCCGGGCACTGAAGTAATCCCTTTAACAGCCAGCACAGCTACAGCAAGATACGCGATTGCTCTGCCCAAGGTATACGAGAGTCCCGAGGCCAGAGCGATTCTCCTGTTTTCCAGTTTATTGCTCATGAAGGATATTGCGGCAATGTTTGTCGCCAGCGGGCACGGACTGATGGAAGTCAGTATTCCGAGCCAGAGGGCGGTTACGGCAGCTATGAGGAATCCATCCATTATTTTTCCGCAAGATAAGTTTTAATCTCATCCTGAACATATTTGAGGTAATCGCTTTTATCTTTTCTGACATATTCCCAGATCTTCTCCAGGTTCTTCCAGTCAACCTGCTTCCCATCCGTTTGCTTGACTATCACAAGTGATTTTGTGTAGAGTTTGTAGTCCGTGACGAAATGCTCGTTCTCTTTTTCGTCGGTGTTCACAGCTTTGAACTCGACGAGGCCTTTTTTGATTTCATCAGGGAATCCTTCATGAACCGCGTCTCCGCTGTACTCTTCAAGCTTTGTGCAGGTCGCGCACCGGTAATTGCCGTAAAAGTAATACGCGACCACTTTGGTTCCCTGCTCTGCTCCGGTACTTTCAACGGGGGTGTTTTTTGTGTTTTCCTCTGATTTGCATGATGTCGCGATCAGCAAAAAACAGAATGCAAAACATAATAAGCGCATTGCTTTCATCTCAGCATCCTCCCTTGCAGCAGCATCCGCAAGAGGGCTTTTCAGGATTTGCAGATCCGTTTGAAAGCAGTTTTTTCAATTCATCAACGGAAGGTATTTTCCCCGAACATTTGACAACGCCGTCCACGGCAAGCCCGGGTGTCATCATAACCCCCATGGCTGTGATGGCATTTATGTCCTTCACCTTCAGGATCTGGAATTCAATTCCCATCTCCTTTGCAGCCTGTTCTGTCAATTTAGCCAATTTCTCGCATTTAGGGCATCCTGTCCCAAGTATCTGTATTGTTTTCATGATTTATCCTTTCTAAAAAAAATAACCGTATAATATTCCGCTAATTGCAGCCATGACTATTACCAGTGATACGAATACAAGCGTTTTCTTTGTTCCCATGATGCTTCTTATTACAAGCATATTAGGCAGCGAAAGGGCAGGACCTGCAAGAAGAAGGGCGAGGGCCGGACCTTTTCCCATGCCGTTCGCAATCAGCCCCTGTAATATGGGAACTTCCGTCAGAGTTGCAAAATACATGAATGCTCCCGCGACCGACGCGAAGAGGTTCGCTCCGATGGAATTCCCTCCCAGGGCTTTGCTTATCCATTCAGAAGGAATTATCCCTTCTCCTCCGGGCCTTCCGAGAAAAATACCAGCAAAGAGCACTCCCATAAGAAGAAGGGGAAGGATCTGCTTTGCGAGTTCCCAGGACTGTGTTGTCCATTCCTTCATTTCGTCTCCGCTGTTTGACGCTATAATCGTAAGGCCGATTATACCCGATGCGAAAGACAATATCGGAAGTTGAGGGAAAACAAAAGCCAGAATCACAGGCGGAAGGGCAGTAAGAATCACTTTCCACCACTTCACGCCGTACCAGGCGGTCAGAACCAGCCCGAAAAAGGTAGAAGCAGCAGCAGTGATGATCCATTTAAAAGAATATATGGCATGCCACAACCCTTCAGATGAATCAGGCTTTCCCCAGTTCGCGAACACGAGGACGATGACCATCAGGCCAAAATACACCGCGTTCTGCCAGAGAGGGCGGGCAACTTCGGGTTCCGCCATGGCTGCCTGCGCGGCTTTCTTCTCATTCTCTTCCTTTAGAAAAATCAGATGCATGAGCAATCCGATGACAATACTGAAAAGAATCGCTCCGACTGCGCGCGCGATTCCGAGCTGAAGGCCGAGTATTCTTGCAGTCAGAATAATGGCGAGCACATTTATCGCGGGGCCGGAATAAAGAAAAGCCGTTGCCGGGCCGAGGCCTGCACCCATCCTGTAAATACCAGCAAAAAGAGGAAGAATTGTGCATGAGCAGACGGCAAGAATGCTTCCCGAAACAGAAGCAACACCGTAAGCGATGACCTTGTTCGCTCCCGCCCCGAGATACTTCATCACAGAAGCCTGGCTCACAAAAACCGCTATTGCCCCGGCGATAAAAAAAGCGGGCAGAAGACACAGAATCACATGTTCCTGAGCATACCATTTGACAAGCGCAAGGGATTCTATAACCGCGTTTGTAAATCTTGCCGAGTCAACAGGCAGGAACCAGCATAAAAGAAATATCCCGGTTATTACTGAAAGCGGTTTCCACTCTAAACGGAAGTTCATAAAATCTATCCTTATTTCATATTTCTGTGCGTCAGTCAGTGTTCAGCTTCAGGACTTTCTCGACGCATGAGAAAAAGTCGAGCACGCAGACGCATTTCAATTTGTAAAATACTTTGAGCCCGTCCTTCCTGTCCTCAATGATACCGGCGTTCTTTAACACCGAAAGATGCTTCGAGACGGTCGAAGTATCCGCGCCGATCATGTCCGTCAGCTCGCATACGCACCTCTCGCCTTTCTTAAGCTGGTCAACGATGAACAGCCTGGACGGATGGGCCATGGCTTTTATTATCTCAGCTCTTTTTGTGTAGGTATCTTTTGTTTTATTGTTCACTTCTCATTCCTTTCTTGGCTATTTGGCAATATAGCCAAATAGATTCTCTTTGTCAAGGGGAAAATTGTCAGAATCAGGATTTACAGGATTTGAAGTTTATGTGATTTGGCAATTATTGCGATGAGCGGTCGCTGAGCCTGTCGAAGAGCAAGCGAAGAAGCAATCTCTAAATAATATGTTTTCTCTGTGAACCACATTTCATCCCGACCGACATTGTGATATAATACGGTCATGAAAGCGGACAGGACAAAAGAGAAACTTGTCAGTGGGATATTAATGGACAACCGATGACAATTGAAAAAACAGTCGGAAAGTATAAGATGGGGGAGGAACCTTCTGATCTCAAATACTGGCAATCCCGGTCCCCTAAAGAAAGGCTTGAGGCTCTTGAACATATAAGACAGGATTTCAACAGGTGGAAATACGGTGCTGAACAACGAATTCAGAGAGTTTATCGAATTATTAAACAAAAATGATGTCGAATATTTGATCGTCGGAGGGTATGCTGTTGCGTTCCACGGACATCCCCGCTATACAAAAGACATTGATATATGGGTGAAGCCTGAAGCTGATAATGCCCATAAAATCCTGAAAGCGCTTGAAGAATTCGGGTTCGGATCCCTGGGCCTTAAGGTTACGGATTTTCTCGAGAGTAGGCAAATAATTCAACTCGGTTTCCCGCCCAACAGAATAGATCTCCTTACAACCATAACCGGCGTGGATTTTGATGTTTGCTTTTCTTCCAGAGATACAATTGATCTTGACGGAATTGAGGTGTTTATCATTGACCGGAAAAATCTGATAATGAACAAAACAGCAACTGCCCGTCCCCAGGATCTGGCGGATGTAGAGAGCCTTAAAGATGCGGACTGATCTTCAGCGATTATTCACTGCTTGCACCGAGTACTTCGGCAAGCGCAGCATACCACCTGTCGAAGTGTTCATTTGCTAAGCATTGCCCGGCTGGACGAGTTTAGGACTTTTTGGGTTGTTAATGTTCCCAGTATACAAACTGAATAATTTCTTTGATATAATTAGTTTATGAGCCAAGTTATTAGATTACTGGTGGGAGAGCTAAAAAGATGAATAAAAAACACTTCAAATGCCTGATGCTACTACTTCTTACTCCAGCAGCAGCTTTCGCTAACGGTGTTTCACCTGTTCTAAATCTGTTCCATAAAGATACAATAATACCTGCAACTATCGTAACAGTTGTAATAATTTTACTGGAGAGTGCTATACTCAGGTGGCGCATCAGGGATGTATCTTTCAAATCATCATTGGGAAAAAGCTTTATTGTTAATTCAGCATCAAGCATCACTGGTTCAGTTCTTTTACTCGCATTTGCAATGGATTCCTACTTTATCTGGGATTCCACATCGTTTGTGTTGCCTTTGTTCTTTATCACACTTGTTACTGAAATTCCTCTTCTGTGGCTTCTTTACAGGAAAATAGATATTTCTTGGAAGAGAGCTGCTCTTTTAGGTTTTGGAATTAATTTTTTCAGCTACTTTATTGTTTTTATTCTTGAATTTGGACTTCTTTTCGGTTTTCTTGCCTATGCAAATCACTTAGACAAAAGGGAACTGAAGAATTGGAACAATCCTGCTCTTCTTGAAAGTGCATCAGGACTGTTATATACTGTTGATAATGATGAATCTCACAGCACTTATCATTTGAAGGTTTATGATACGGGAGAACAGAACTGGAAAGAAATCATAAATTGTCCTGACATGACATATGGTCCCTGGGATATTGAGGGGGATATAATTGCTTTTACGCTATCGACTGTAGATAACAATGAAGATGAATTCATTAAAATCGCTCGTCTCCCTGATTTCAAAGTCACTCTTAATGTTCCGGTAATGAATTATTTTGATAAACAGCTGGAAAATCATAGTCAGGGAATAGTGGAGTTAGCTATTTCACCGGATCAAACTATGCTTGCAGTACTTTATATGGATGGAGAAACATTAGTTCCAAGGGATCATACCAGTCACTATAATCTTGGGGGTAAATGCAGATTGATAATAATAGATATTAATACTGGTCAGGAAATCGCTAAAGCATCAAGATGGGCATCTGACTTTGGTTTTTGCTGGCTTTCAAACTCAACGCAGGTTCTCTTCACTTCTCTTTCAGATGAATCACTCTACGAAATTGCAGAAGAGGAAATTGAAGGAGGAATGAGTTATGGAATTGGTTCTGCAGCAGATGATAAATACAAGCTGGGTCTATATCAACTTGATGTTGAAAACGGAAATATTGATCGCTTTGGAGATGGGTACTATCCATCTTTGGCTGTGAATACCGGAGATATTCTGGCACACTGCGATAACGGCATTGTAATTCTAGATTCATCAGGCACTATAAAGATACATATGCAATTAGAACATCGCAACTGGAGTAATTCTGCTATTTCCCCTAATGGTGATGTGATAATTGTTCCTATAACCCAGCATTCGCCATTTATGGGATTAACTCGCTCGGTTCTAATCGACAGAGATCAGCCGGATATACGACACATACTGAAAGACAGCAGTTCTGGTAGAAGAATTGATTGGACTTTTGAACAGAGCGATACTGATGATAAACAATAGGTTTGCCCAAGTTTTATTGGGATCAAACTGCACTTGGCTGGACGATCCAATGACTCGCTCCGCTCGCAAGTGAAAAGTGAAACATGAAAAATTCTTCATTCTTAGTTCTTCATTCTTTATTTGCCGAAGGCGTTGCCTGGCTGGACGATTATAGAACTTTTTTGACTTCATTTGGTGCTGAACATATAATCACTATTAAAGTGTTTTCAGGATGGAAAGGGTTACGATATGACTTTTAGAGATTACTCAGTAGCAGCTAGAATTGTTTTATGTATATTGCTTATTTGTTTATTGTGCTCTTTTACTGTGAAAGGGGACTCAATAAACGATATACATGTATTAAGACAAAGATTAATCAGAGACAGCCCACCACAGCCATCAGTTTCTAATGCTGACAACCTTTGGATGCTAAGTTTTCAGGATAGTGACTACTATTGTGTCCACTATGAGTTTTATCCCTGTTTCATGTCACAGTGCTGTATCACAATTATGAGAGACTATGGAAGATGTCGCCTTATGATAGAGATCGATGAATTTGTAGATGAGTTGGATGATGAAGACTGGATTGAACTTTACTTAACTAAGAAACAGTATGAGAAATTTCTGAAAGAGTTTAACAATGCAATCTCTTCAGACCAATTCGATGATGGCGGGGTTTATCTTGACGGTATAGGAGGTACGATTACATACTCAGATAAAGTCTGGGAGCAAGAGAATCAGGAAGTAACTGCTATTATCAATGGTACGGATGTTCTTGAGTGGAAAACAGAAAGTAAAGGTATGTTTACATTCGGAAACTCAACAATAGAAAAAGGTCGTGACTATAAGGCAATAAAGGCTCTTTTCAAGCTTCTAGATCAGTTTGAATATGATGAGAAATCAACTAAGTACTTTCAAAGCCTTAAGACAATGCTGAAATGACCATCAATGAATACAGAGTTCCATATAAAGTGTCAAACCGCACCGGGCTGGACGATTGATGACTCGCTCCACTCGCAAGTGAAAAGTGAAAAATGAAAAATTCTTCATTCTTAATTCATCATTCTTCATTTGCGAAGGCATAGGCTGGACGATTATAGAACTTTTTTGATTTCTGGCGTTCCAGTTTTCAATGTGAAATCTACTGCTTTTCTGTGATATAATCCAATTATGAAAAACTCAATAATACTTTTAATGACATGCCTGCTTGCAGGATCAACCTTCGCTTATTTACCTGTTTATAAAAGTGATGCAGTTGTTGTAGATGGCGCGCCTTTGATTGTTGTTGCAAGGGTCATTGAGGGATCTTTGAAGCATAAATGCGCAGGCATTGTAGAACTTAAGATCAAGAAAGTCCTTAGAGGTGATATTTCCAGTGACAGGTTGAGAGTTTCACTTCATCCGGAGTTTGCACCTGAAGTGTATAAAGATTCCGAAAAGGAAAGACTTAGACTAATAGTTGAACACGGATCATTTATAGTATTCGGAAATGAGGATCTGTATGAAGACAATATCTGGTTCCTGAAAGATTACCTGGATCAGTGCAAAGGAATTGAATATGGTGTTGAAGACGAGAGGGACATTTGGGAAACAGACAATCTTGACTACCTGGAATCTGAATTTCTAAGCGGGATAGGTGCATACCGGCCGGGAAGATACAGGGTGACTGAACCGGTAAAGGTTCATCATGTAAAACCGGATTATCCCGGGAATTCAGATGAATATCTTAAATACAACCTGATCTATTTTAATCTTCTGATAGATGAAAACGGGAATGTCCTGGATGTAAGAAAAAGAAAAGGTGATGAGAAATATTTGTATGGTTCGTACTTGGATCTGTACAATGCTTACCTAGCGGTTGTTAAGAAGTGGAAATACAAACCTGCGACAAAAGATGGAATGCCCGTTCCTGTATGGTATCTGGAAGAAGTGCAGATAAAGCGTGAGTTAAGTGAAAGTCAGAATTCCTTACAGACTGACCTGGTGAAAGAAATAACTGTCAGATTTGAAGGGGAAACCGAGTGTCCCAAGCACACCTACGAAATGCTTGAATTTAATTATCCTCTTATGGGAGACAGCGAAGGTCTTTTAATGGGAACCGGCTGCTGGATTGGAGACATTACAATTAAGGATATTGAACTGAGAGGAAGAGTGCTGAAACTTTATGAAAGAATTAAGAACGCCCTGCATAGGGGAGACAGTTCAGAATTGTCTGAAAACCTTTTCAATAGAATTATTTACGATTATTACCAAATGACCTGGCAGATAAACTATGATGATAACGGCCCTCACTATAACATTGGAGGTTATAAATCTTTGATCAGCAATATTAATGAGTTCACTTCCTCTGACAGTACAGCAGAAAAAGAACTGAAAGGTTATGTGAAACTTCTGTTGATTGACCTACTTTACACATTTGAATTCGACAAAAAAGAGAATATTGCAAAAGAATTGAACAGTATATTCAGTGGGAATGAACTCGATCCATACATAGTTGCAGGTGCGATATTCCTTTCAAATACGCATGAATATAATTGTGGCTACAGTGACAATACATACAATGCAGCGGATACCATAGCGGTCCAGGCATTGGGATTGGAGAAACTGCAGGCTGCAATTTGCGGTTTTCCCGACACCGAGTATTTCAATAAGATCACTAAAGAGCTGGAATCTATATACAACCTTGAAAAATGCGAGTAGTAATATATGTCATAAACCGCGCTCCAGCTGGACGATTAGAGAACTTTTTTAATAAATAAGTTTTCGTGCTTCTTTATGGTACAATTAAACCATGAATAAATTCGGATTTGGCATTCTATTAGCAGTTTTGTTCAGCGCATTATTGTGTTCAGGCAGTTCGGACGGAGCAATTTTAGGTGGTGACTCAAGGTTAACTGAACTTAAGATAAGCGTATATACAGGTTTTGAACAGACTTTATTTCACATAACTGCCGAGGAAACTGCAATTGAAATATCAATTTTGAGCACGCCTTCAATGTGGGGCTATCGAACATCTAAATCCAAAGATCCCTACACTGAATATTCTTTTGAAAGAGCAAAACTTCCCATTAAGGAAGCAGACAACATTACAAATATTTACAGGAAGTACGACATTCTCAACTATGGCGACTCTGTGAATCTTATACAACAACACTCAGCCGATGAGGATAATTGGGAGATTGAACTAACCATAAATGATGGCGATGGAAAAGTATCTTCAAACAGGCTGAATGTTTTCAAAGAATACAACATTGATAATCCCAGTGATGATGAGGATTTGATTAGAGACTTTTTAGATGAAATTGGAAACTTACATTTATACTCCAGGTGTAAAGAGGAAAAATCTCCAGAAATCAGAAGCAAGCTAGTGAAAAACATGTTGTTAAACTTTTATAACTGGTCTTCGGATGACATCCATAGAGCATTAATCTTGAGTAATCTTTATTACTTGGACATCGAAGTTCCGGATAATCCTTTGGAAAGTAAGATGTCATATGTGAGATTCAAGGCAATTGAGAAGATTTGGGAGGAAGATAACGAACAAGGTCTGCAACTTATGGAGAAAGAAATTCTTCGAGAAGAAAAATTTTGTAAAGCACTACATATTGGCCGTATTTTGAGCGAAAGACCACCTGAAGAGTCAATACGGTTCATCATTCATATTCTGTCTACTGATAGTGAACAACAGACTCTGTTTTATACGCTGGAGATGCTTGAGGGATATCCTGAAAAATACATTGACTTAGATGAAAATCTTTTGAAAGCCGTTGACCAATTGAGGATCAAGACTAACAACACTAGCATCAAAAATAAAGCTCAGGATGTTATTGATGCTTTCAGGGAATATAGAAATGAGAAACTACACCAAAACAAATGATCTCTAATCCTGCACTGAGCTGGACGATTATAGAACTTATATAACGAAAAACTTGGTCTTTAGTAAAATGTTGGATTTAGATCAGATATGAAAAGAAACAAACTGACTATAGTAAGCTGGAGCGTTGTTATTTTCGGGTTCTTGCTCCCTCCCGCTCTCTATGTAATCATTGAACCGTTTTTTACAGACAATAGTGTGGCAGAAGGCATATCATCATATGCACAATTCTTCCAGAATGCATTCACTATTTTCTGTTTACTTATCAGTAATCTACCCTATGTTATCTTTGCAGTGTTGCTAAATAGAGAACTAACCGGATGGGATACGCTAAGTGAAAAAGAAATTTATATAAGAACAATGAAATTAGGGCGTGTTAACACAAAAGCAAATTTATGATATAATGATATCATGGAAATAACAAATGAACAATACGAAAAGGTCAAAAGCTGTATGCCGCGCCAGCGCGGCAATGTAAAGTATTCTAACCTGCAAATGCTTAACGCTTTTCTGTATGTGGCTGAGCAAGGATGCAAGTGGAGAGGTCTGCCAAAACGATTCGGCAACTGGCACACGATATATACTCGTATGAGCCGATGGTCAAAAAACGGAGTATTGGGCTGTGTGTTTGAGAAGTTGCAGAAGGAACAGATTGTAAGAGTGAGAATTGAAGCGGTGTCCCTGGACAGTACAATCGTAAAGGTGCATCCGGATGGAACGGGAGCATTAAAAAAAAAGGACCACAGGCAATCGGAAAGTCGAGAGGAGGATGGACAACAAAAATTCATATGGTTGCCTCGGATGACAGAACAGCAATAACATTTTCGCTATCGCCAGGAAATGTGCACGATGCGGCACCAGGTCGTCAATTACTACTGGATCTGGGAAAAACCGGGACGGAAGTAAACCTGCTAATGGACAGAGCTTATGAAGGAGATAATACAAGGCAGTTGGCTTTGGACTTGGGATATAACCCGGTTGTACCTCCCAAGAGCAATCGCCTGGAACCGTGGGAGTATGATAAAGAGATGTATAAAAGAAGAAATGAGATTGAGAGATTATTCAGGCGGTTAAAGGGATTCCGTAGGATATTCTCAAGGTTTGATAAGCTTGATATTATGTTCATAGGGTTCATTCACTTTGCTCTTATTGTTGAAGGACTTATTCGATAGTGTTAACACGCCCTAGTAGGTTCTGGCTTAGCGGGACCAGCATACTTCACTTTTGCAGTAATTGATTCCGTTCTTATTTCCACATCATCCACAGCTGCACTTGTTTTTGCGATTGGACCTTTTATTATTCTGATTTACATGGTTGGAGGCTATTATGTCGGAAAATTGATAGGTGAACTCTTAGCGAAGATATTTGTAAGGTCTGCAAGTCAACCAGAATGAGTAATCTGCCCCCCGGCTGGACGATTGCAGAACTTTTTTGATTTCAAACATTCCAATACTCAATATGAATGATCCTGCTTTTCTGTGATATAATCGGTTTATGGTTCGCAATATATGGATAAGTTAAATGAGATGGCAAATGAATAAGATAATATTTCTTCTAACAACTGCGATATTGGTAATGTTAACTCCTGTTTTCGGAGGTACGGATGAAGATATATATGAAGCTCTTATAGAGTATCTAGCTGAAAACCAACAAGTAGAAAGTGACTCAGAGATGGTATTGATTGAATTTGATACCTACAAACCAGCCAAAAGCTTCTTAAATAGATTTAAAGGACTGTCTAAGAGAGTAGAGAGTTACGAGTCAATTATAAATCATTCCTGTGATAGTGATTACAAACTGCCGGAGCACCTATTGAACTGGGATAATGCACCACACTACATACTTGAAGAAGCTGATGTAGGGGCAAATGGAAATGCTGAAGTTTATGTATATACTTACAGTGGATTGAATAAAGAAGGTGACCTGTACTTTCTAAGGAAAGGCGAAGCCGGTTGGAGAGTGCTGGAGGATGAACCTGGGCATTCACCGCTCTTAGCTAATGAAATCAAGGGAAATGACAACGATGTTTACATTTCTGTAATAACAGCTTTCTCAAAAATAGATATAAATACGGAATACTTCAGAAACAGAGGTATATGGTGTACGATAAATGATAAACCACCGATCGAAGAGATCATGAAACCATTTGAGGATTCCTTACCATACATCTTCAGTCGTGCAGATCTTGGTAAGTATCAAAGACTGATATATATAAACTTCAATGAAGAGGACGAGGGAATATATGAAAATATCAGCCGATTGAAATTAAACAGTATTTACTGGATTGATAAAACTAAAGCTTTAGTGGATTGCTCATATGGTATTGGTTTGAAACCTATCTCTTCAGAGTCATTGACATTTATTGCAGAAAATAGGAACAACAGTTGGTTTGCCGAAAAAGCGGAACATGGAGCACTGATGGAAAGAGGAGTGAACGAACAGGTAATATTCAATATCTATGAAGCTTTATTCAGGTATATGTTTGATAATAATCCATCAGGATATACAAGCCGAACAAGTTCAAAAAAAGTTGTTTTTATGATAGAGATCAATGGGTTTGACTCAGATGATGATCTGATAAAGAGGTTTAATGGTCACAGACCTGTAGTGAAAGATAGCACCTCAATGGATAGCTCCAAAGGATATTTAGTTGATGTTGAATCAGGTAAACCAGCAGTCTACTTTCATGCTGGTGGTATAAGATATATCAGTGACACAGAGATTGAAGTAGACGGTGGCTACTATATGAATGGTACAGCAGCATCTGGTAACACATACAGATTAAAGCAGAAAAGAGGAAAGTGGGTAGTTGTTTCTGATATTATGCATTGGATTTCTTAATTTAACATCTCCTGGCTGGACGATCAATGACTCGCTACACTCGCAAGTGAAGAACTAAGAATGAATAATGAAGAATAAAAAGAAAGAAAATCTG
>CAZDZC010000034.1:9481-11021 GCA_964509835.1 uncultured Acidobacteriota bacterium | reverse complement strand
CTCGTTTCAAGCATAAAGACCTCAAAGAAATCCATGGAGAAAGAAAAATGAAAAATTCTTCATTCTTAGTTCTTCATTCTTCATTTGCCGAAGGCGTTGCCTGGCTGGACGATCAGTGACTTGCTACAAACTTGAAGTACCGGCTGAACGATTATCGAACTTCTTAAATTGTTGAGAGGTCTTTAAATACTTGAAATACCGGTGTCTCGAAGTTACAATGTCGCAAGCATATAACGGCATGAGGTTTAACATGAATGATTTTGAGAAAAGTTTAGTTAAAAAGATCAGAGACTCTCTGATTGAAGTGTACGAACCGGAAGCTATTTATCTTTTCGGTTCGCACGCATGGGGGAATCCGGAAAAAGACAGCGATTTTGATTTCTGTGTCGTTATAAAAAGTTCAGACTGCTCAATGGCTGAAAGAATAAGGACGGGTCTTTCTGCTTTGAGTGATCTTAACATTCCCATAGACCTCATTGTATTTACAACCGAGGAATTTGACTCGAAAAAAGAACACCCGTCCACTCTCATGTATCAGGTTTCAAATAGAGGGATAAAGCTTTATGAAGCCGCATGAAGAGTGGTTTATGAAAGCCTGTCACGATTTAGAATCTTCGGAAATCCTCTTTAATTATTCGTTTCTAATCATTGCTGGTCTGGACGATTAAGAACTTTTTTATGCTAGAAATATTTAGAAATACTGCCAATCAATTGATTAATGAAAGCATACTAATGGGTATTTTCTTCCTTGCTATAGGTAGCGTTCTAATGAGTTGTTACATTAATAGATGTAAGGAAAATATCTTTGGTCGAATTGGAAGACTTTTATATAGGTATTGGGGGGAACGTTTAGGGCAAATTTGGATTTTGTTATTGTCTATAATTATACTTGTCTCAGGAGTTGGCTTAGTTATATTTGGTTTATGTTGATGACCTGGGATCTCTCAATCTTAAACCGCACCCCGACCAGAAGATTACAGGGCTTTTTTTGATTACGGTTGAAATTGTCAGGACTTTGCATTATTTTCACAGTTGCACTATACTTCCTGTACAACATTGATTAACGGGGAATTACAATGGCAAAAACAGTTGAAGAAATCGAAAAAGCAATAGCCAGCCTTCCTAAAAGTGACCTGAAAAAGTTCCGGGCATGGTATGAAAAATTCGATTCAGAGCTTTGGGATAAGCAGATCTGCTGTGATTCTGAATCCGGAAAACTCGACAAAATTGCTGAAAAAGCCCTTGAAGAGTACAGAGCAGGAAAAGCAAGGAAGCTATGACTCACCACGCGGGCCCATCCTTCTGGACAGCCTATGAAGCATTACCCCCAAATGTAAAGAAAAACGCCGACAGATGTTTTGAACTGCTGAAAAGTGATCCGAGACATCCTTCTCTGCATTTCAAAAAGATCGGAAAATACTGGTCCATCAGACCATCGGGAAACTATAGAGCGTTGGCCGTTGAAGTTGATGAAGGATTGCTTTGGTTCTGGATCGGCAGCCATGCAGACTATGACAGGCTTGCTAAATAGCTTTGAAAG
>CAZDZC010000034.1:0-9381 GCA_964509835.1 uncultured Acidobacteriota bacterium | reverse complement strand
GGCTGGACGATTATAGAACTTTCTTGACAGTTAACTTTCCATCGCTCAATCTGTATGAACCTGTTTTTCTGTGATATACTTTTCAATCCAATGTAGCGAGTGTTAAGATGAGAAAAAGATATACTCAGACAGCTTATGAAATTTATAACAAGTATGTTGTCCTGAAAGATCCCAATGATGTTGAACTTGTCGTTAAATTTATGATAAAAGCGCTCAAGTTTGACTCAGAATTTGTACCTGCCATGTTGCATTTAGGGCATATATACGATTCATGTAGTGAGTTCAGAAAGGCATACTACCTGTACTTGAGAGCTCAGGAAATCGAACCGGACAATCCTCTTGTATATCGTGATTTAGGCGATTGTGTTCTTGGGTATGCGCAAACATTACAGCATGATATCTCGCTAACAGAGAAAGAAGAGTGCGAGTGGGAAGTGAAGCATCATAGGAAAGCCCTTTCTCTCTTCTGTGAAAAGAAATATATTGAAATCTATAACTATGATTATGAGTGGGAACGTTGGGATATATACTCAAGCCTAATCCTTAATTTTAAAAAGCTTGGCAAGTATTCTGAAGCAGAAGAATTGATTATTGAAGCTGCGGAAAAGCTACCGAATGATAAAGAAGAGTTCCTTAAAGATATTCCGGAAATCAGAAGGGATAGAATGAAAGCAGAAAATGTTAGCAAGTAATGATACACAAGGTTGCACACCGCACCTAACCGGATTCGAACTTTTGTTTTGAACAAGGCTATCTTGTAATCAGGTAAATCAAGGTTCAGACTTTTATATCTCCTCAAATCCTTTCTGTGTCACAACAAATAGGTTGCCTTCATACTGGAGAACACCTCTTTTCGTGAGCTGATACCTGCAGGAAGCCGGACTCTTAAGGGGCGGGATATTACTTTCTCTCAGGGACTTTGTAATATCCCTGACTTTTAATTTTGCTTTCCCCTGTCCTGTAAGCCAGACAGCTGTGGCAAGGAACCTCCTGTTCTGCTTGGCAATCGCTCGTTTGTTCTCAAGAAATGTGCGAAGAGGGATTGAAGCCGTATTTTCAGCCGCAATTGTTCCTGCCTTCCCAGGCTGCTTTGAAACAGGTTTTTTATCAGAAGTTGTTCTTTCAAATATCTCCGGATGGTTCTTCATCAGAAATGCCATCTGTTGGGCGAACCATTTCGGATCGCATTGGATGTTGACTTTCACATCGCTCATGTCAATTGTGATCTTTATTTCGTCCATAATTTCTCCTTTGTGTTGTTGAATAACACTATTTTATCATATAAATGTTTATTGTACAAGCCAAAATATCGTATATGGTTTTTAAAAAATCATATTTCGCACTTTAAAATCATAAACGACGGCAGAAAATGGTATCCCGGCACTTAAATGTCATAAAAAGCACCAGGAATACGATAATCTTTGCTCAAAAGTCATATCCGATATTAAAAAATGATATAACCGGATTAAAAAGCCATAAAACCGAACTTTAATGTCATAAACAGCTTTTAGAAAGCGATATTCTCTACATTAATGTCATAATTCCGTGAAAAAAATCATGCAGTCAGTCAAAATATCGTATATTTATTTTGGAAAGCTCTGTTTTTCAGGATAATGTGATGTTTATCTTTTTTTATCACCTCCTCTGGTTCGACAGGCTCGGCACAACGCTTCGGATACTTCTCCGGAGGAGGAGAATTAAATCCTATCATCAAGTAATCCTGTAAAACCTGATTCAGACAGATTGCTTCATTTCAATTAAAGCTGTAAAATGCTCTTCTTGAGAATGTATTGAATATCAAAAGGAACAGGAGGAGATAATGAGTGAGTTTCGAGCAGTTAGAACGGCAGTGATATTTCTTTTGGCTGTATTTGCAGTTATTCCCCTTGCGGCGCAGGACAAGTTCCGCTTTGCCATTATCGGGGACAGGACGGGCGGACATACTGAAGAAGTATTCCAGGAAGTTCTTGCTGAGATCGCCATGCTGAAGCCTGATTTTGTCATCACAGTCGGGGACCAGATAGAAGGTTACGGCAGTGACATGGATGAAATGGCGAAGGAGTGGGATGAGTTCCAGGGGTTCATCAAGGCTTCGGGAGTCAAGTATTATCCTGTTCCGGGAAATCACGATATCTGGAGCGATGATGCAGAAAAGCTTTACCGGGAGAGATGGGGCGATCCTTATTATTCGTTTGACTATATGAATACTCATTTTATTGTTCTGGACACGGGCAGATACGAATTCCCCCATGAAATGGATGAGGAACAGATTGCATGGCTTGAGAATGACCTCCGGAACAGCAAAGCGGAGAATAAGACAGTTTTCTTCCATAAGCCCTTCTGGTTCAACTCGGTAAAATCGGGGACACAGGATCAGGTTCATGATCTTTTCGTTAAATACGGTGTGGACAGGGTTTTTAACGGACATTTTCATATTTACTGCATTCATGAGCTGGACGGGATAGATTACACCATAGTCGGAAGTTCCGGAGGCGGGATTGGCGAGAATAAGGAACCTGCCGGGCAGTTTTTCCAATATCTGTTTGTGACAGTTGACGGAGAAGAGATCAGCACAGCCCTGCTGAGACATAAAAGCATACTTCCCGTGGACACCATAACCTATGAGAAGCTTGAGCATCTGGATAAAATTATTGATGAAAATCTTATTGCCGGACTTATTCCTTTTAAAGAGAACGGAAAGAAGTTCAAGACGAACGCTTCCATATCTGTTGTCGGTTATGATGATGAATCTGTGGATGTAACGGTCAAATGGAACATGGGGGAATCGGAGTGGGTGATAAAGGGTGAAGGGGCAGAGTTCACTGTCAATCCCGGGGAGACAGTCACCAATGATTTCAAGGCCGTTCTCGGGAAAGGGAAGAACCTTTTTCCTGTGCCTACTTTTACCGTCACTTTTCCGATTGACGGAAAACCTATGACCAATGAGAGCTATTTGCCTATAGTGAGAACTGCTAACTGTGTCAGGATGGACACCGCGCCTGTTCTGGACGGAAAGCTTGATGAATGGAATGAAAAGAACGCTGTAAAACAGATGGCAGGCATGTATGGAGATGCTTCGGAAATGAAAACGGAATGGTACTTCTCCCATGACTCCGAGAACCTTTATATGGCAGTCAAATGCGAACAGGAAAGCGAAGTAAGCGCCGAAGCAACAGAAACAGACGGCGGGGTTTATCTGGATGACAATCTCTGGTTTTTCATTTCTCCCGATACGGAAAGTTCGGTCTATTATCAGTTAATGGTCAATCCGCTGGGAACAGTCTTCGACAGAAAATGCGAATTCAAGAACGGCTCAAGCGAAAAAGACCAGTCCTGGAACGGAAACTGGAAAACAGCAGTCACAAGAGAGAACAATAACTGGAATATCGAAATCGCAATCCCGTTAAAAGACTTCGGTAAATGCAGCGATAAGTGGGGGCTCAACTTCAGGAGGTTCATAAAGACTGAAGACAATGCGTCTGTTTGGAACCTTCCCTTCGAGCACAATCCGAAGTCATTCGGCCTGATGGTGATGGAGTAGGATGGTTTTTTGCAAAGTGCTAAGCTCTTGACAGATACTGAATAAGTACTTATATTGGTACATTGTCTGGGTTGAATAGCGAACATTAAAGGAGAAAGCCATGCTTGCAGCAAATTTTACCGAGTTCAGAACGGGGCTGAAAAAATATCTTGATGCAGTTGAAAATAACAACGAAACGCTTATTATAAAAAGAAACTCCGGAAAGGGAGCGGTCATTATTTCTCTCGATGAGTACAATTCCATTATGGAAACTGTTCATCTTCTCAGTTCTAAAGCCAATGCAGACAGACTTTATGAATCCATAGACCAGATGAAAAGCGGTAATGTTGTCAGGGATGACATGGTTGCAGAGAAATGAAAATCACTTTCTCTAAGAATGCCTGGGATGATTATCTGTCCTGGCAGCAGGAAGATAAAAAGATATTAAAAAAAATAAATGTTCTTATCCGGGAGATCATGAGGACTCCCTATGATGGAGCAGGCAATCCCGAACCGCTAAAATATGATCTTGCAGGCCTGTGGTCAAGAAGGATCGATCGGGAGCACCGACTGGTATACCAAGTTGTAGAAGGGAACATTCTGATATACATCTGCCGCTATCATTATGACCGTTAGATATCAGGTATGAAGAATGATATGAGAAAAATAATATTATTGTTAGTTGTTTTAGTCCCTCTGTTAAATACTGATGCTATTGCTAAAAAATGGAACAGCAATAAAACGATAACAGGCAAGGTAACTGTTGGTTTGAAAGCTGCTGAAGATGTTAAGCTGGTATTGAAGTTTAAGAATGAAATTGTTACGGAAACAGTAAGTGACAGCAAAGGCAGGTTCGAATTCTCATTTGAGATGCAGAAGAAACAAAGAGATCCAGCTGACTGGATGGTTGAAGCATCGAAGGGGGGATACACAAAGGAGTATAGGTACGCACAGTCTGACATGACTATATACATGAATCCATGTGTTTACAGAGAGGATTTTCTTAACTTGTCAAATCTGCAGGGTAAAGTTCTTTTAGAAGAGTTCTATCGATGTTATTTTGACAATAATTATGCATACTGTGATGAGGATCTCTATGAAAAATACAGGATACTTTTCAAGGAACATGCAAAGATATTCAAAGAACTGAGCAGAATAGATACAGAAACACTGAAGCAAGAGGTTAGCTGGAAGTCAGTAATAGATAGTTTTCCCGAAAATATTACTTACAGTGATTTTCTTCGTTGGTCCGGTTATTCCAGAGGCTACTTCGATGCTGAGAACCATGACAGACTGTTTGATCATGATAAGACCTATGGAAGTTTAGAAGAATGTCTTAATAGCGTTAAGAATTTTATCATCCATGATGGCGACTTTTATAGCGATAATGGGGAGACTATTGAATGGACCCAAGGCGGTGACGAAACCCGTTCTCTGTTAACTCTGATGGAATTTCCACCAAGTGAGAAGGAACTCCAGTGGGATGGCGAAGGATTTACAACAATCAGTACAAGCTATTTTGTACTGACAGAAAAGATGGAATCAGGTATTAGAGTCAATGGGATCTGGGACTTATGGGAGCATTTCAGCTGCACTTCTGATATATTCACTATCCCTCTGAAGGACGATCCTTTGTATAAGAAAGAATAATATAGGTTTAAATTGAAAATACCGACTAACAGACCCCCCACGCATCCGGGAGAAATGCTCCTTGAAGAGTTCCTGAAACCTATGGGGATCTCACAGAAAAAGCTCTCGGAAGAGATCCTTGTACCGTTCCAGAGGGTAAATGAACTTGTGAACGGGAAAAGGGGCGTAACACCAAGCACTGCATTGCGCCTTTCGAAGTTCTTCGGGAACACTGCCGATTTCTGGATGAACCTTCAGCAGAGATGGGATTTGTACTGGGCTCAGGCCGAGGAGTCGGATGAACTGAAAAAGATACACAGTCTGGGATAGCGACCGCACAAGGCTAGCAATCCCCCAGCATTCTGAGATAATCTTTCTGGCTTTCGATGAGCATTTCTGCAATAAACTTTATAAACGGTCCGTCATCATTTTTTGTCTGACTTCTTACAATTGCATTGAAGTAGTCCAGCCTTCTGACAGGCGGGATGATCGTGATGACGAATCCTTCCTGAAGCAGGGCAAGATTCATAAGCAGTCTTGCCGTTCTTCCGTTGCCGTCAACGAAGGGGTGAATATCAGCTATTCCTTTGTGCAGAAAGGCGGCAAATTCAACAGGATGTTTCTCTTCCCGCAGTTTTGGAATGGAATCAACAAATTCCCTCATGAGATCGTGAATATTCTCCGGCTCGGGCGGGATATAATCCGTTCCCGAAATGAAGATTTTTATATCACGGGATTTCCCCGCGTTTTCGTTGTCAATCCTGAAATAAAAAAGACGGTGAAGTTCCCGGATGTTCGCTTCGGTGATGGATTTCCCGTCAACAAGGGAATAAAGAAAATCATAAGCTTCGCTGTGGCCTATCGCTTCATAATGGTCCCTCAGAGGTTTGCCCGAAACGGTAAGGCCGTCCTCAATGATGACTTTTGTTTCCGTCTCTGTGAGCGTGTTCCCTTCAATCGCGTTGGATGAATAAGTAAAACCGACCCTGTAGTAATCCCGGAGCATTATGAGCGACTGCTTCGGCAGTGGCCGTTTCGCGTTTATCCGTTTCTGCAGTTGATCTATTTTGTTGAAAAGTTCCGTCATCAAATCCTCGTTCGGCATTTCCGCGATAAAAACCATTCGTATTATAACACAAACAGAGAAAAGAGCATAAGGTTCGTCAACTTCAGATATCTTGAAAATTGATAAAGGTTCTGTTGAATAATTCTTGACGAAAGTCTATCATGGATTATTGGAAATGATTCTTTTCGGGAGAAGTCTTTTGTTTTTAAAGAATATTGAACTGTAACTTCAGGGGTATGCCGTGGGAATAGCAGGCGATATTGTAATTATAGTTGTCGCTGCCCTCGCCGGGGCATTGATAGCACAGAGGCTCCGCCAGCCACTTATCCTGGGTTATATTTTCGCCGGAATTGTAATAGGCCCGGGAGCTGCAAATCTTATCGGAAGCGATACTTCCCAGATAGAATTGCTGGCTGAAATCGGGGTCGCCCTGCTTCTGTTCGCCCTCGGACTGGAGTTTTCCCTCAGCGATCTCAAACCTGTCAGGAAGATAGCCCTTGTCGGGACCCCCGTCCAGATAATCGCGACGATTATTTTCGGATATTTCCTGGGAAGATATATGGGGTGGACGACAACGGCTTCATGGTGGTTCGGCGCGGCGCTGTCCCTTTCAAGCACCATGGTCACACTTAAAACACTTATGAGCAGGGGTTTCATGGGAACGCTTTCCAGCAGGGTCATGATAGGGATGCTTATTGTCCAGGATCTTGCCGTCATTCCGATGATAATCATTCTGCCGCAAATAAACGATCCGCAGGCGGGATTCAGGCTGCTTGCAATTGCAGTCGCCAAATCAGCTGTATTTATCACTGTCATGCTTTTGATAGGTAAAAAAATTCTGCCGATTTTGCTGACATGTGTCGCAAAGTGGAATTCAAGGGAGCTTTTTATTCTGACCATAACCGCTATCGGCCTCGGCATCGGTTATGCCACCCACGCGGTGGGGCTGTCCTTTGCTTTCGGGGCATTTATCGCCGGAATGGTACTGAGCGAGTCCGATTTCGGCCATCATGCCCTAAGCGAGATAATTCCGCTCAGGGATATATTCGGTCTGCTTTTTTTTACATCAGTCGGGCTGCTTCTTCAACCGGCTTTTATCCTTGAAAATCTGGGGACGGTTATGTCCCTGATTGCCGTGATTGCGGTGTTCAAGGGCCTTCTTTTTTATTTTCTCTCCCGGTTGTTCGGATATACCAATATCATTCCGATTGCCGTCGGGCTGGGGCTTTTTCAGGTCGGCGAGTTCACATTCATTCTCGCGCGAGTTGCAAAACAGCAGAACGCGATTGACGGGCATATGTATTCAATCCTTCTCGCCATATCGGTCATCAGTATGGTAATCACGCCGTTCGCGTCGGCGCTGGCAACCCCGCTTTATAAATTCAGGAATAAAATATTCAAAAAAGAACTGCTTCAGACGGGGAATATCCCGGCCACCGGCTTTAAAGACCATGTTATTATTGCCGGAGGGGGCAGGGTAGGCCGGCATATTGCTCACGCGCTCTGCAGCATAAAGGTGCCTTTTGTGATCGTGGAGCTGGATCACCAGCGGATGCTGGAATGCAGGGAAGCGGGATATCCCGTCATATTCGGCGACATGAGCCAGCTAACCGCAATGGAGATAGCAAGGCTTGAGAAAGCGGGGCTTCTCCTGATAACGATACCTTCCGTTGTCACTGCGTTATCAATTGTTCAGCACGCGCTTCGCCTGAAACCGGATATTCATATAGTCGCGCGGACGGAAGGGGAGGAGGAAGCTCTCCTGCTTTACGAGAACGGCGTGTATATGGCGGTTCTGCCTGAGATGGAAGCGGGGCTTGAAATATCAAGGCAGGCGCTGATCCACATGCAGGTTCCTGCTGCGATTGTTCAGCAATACACGGACAGCGTAAGGCAGAAACTCTACGCCCCCGTTCTTAACGGAAATGATGATTACCAGCTTCTGTCCAGATTCGATAACCTGAAGAACATGCTTGAAATATCCTGGGTGACGCTGGATGAGAAAAGCCCGTTGATCGGCAGAAGCATAAAAGAGGCAGCAATCCGCACAAGGACAGGAGCCTCCATCGTGGGAATAATCAACGGGAAGGACTTTATTTCCAACCCTGACATTGAATACCGTTTTAACGAAGGCGACCTGATTGCTGTGGTAGGCAATCTGAAGGAGCGCGGCGCGTTCAGCGAAATGGCAGGGGTTGCCAGTCTTTAGTTTCCGCTCTCATGGACATTGACTGAAACAGGCTTCTGATGGCCAGAAAGGTTGTGCTTCACGATCAGCATTGTTGCTGTCGAACCCGAACCCGCTTTCACAGAAACCGTTTGTTGCGTTAACAAGATAATAATAATCGTTCACATCGGAAACAGGGTTATTTGTATCTGTGATTACCGGATCAGGGCTTCCCTGGCATACTTCTTCAGTAATCTTTGTGTTATGCGAATACCATATTCCGAGAGAACCTCTGTAAAGATTATAAGCATCTGCATTTGTTACGGTGTCAAACTCAAATATGATATTAGACCCGGATTTTACAGCTGTCAAAGGATTACCGGGAATGTTATCACCGTCAGGCACAGGCCCCGGAGAAAGCGGATATGTAATTTCCACAATTGTGCATTCATCCGTGCTGACACAACCCCTGTTATCCGTTACGGTTACGCAGGCTGAATACATGTCTGGTAAAGAATACGAATAATCAGGATTCTTGGCAGTTGATGATCCTGTCCCATCTCCGAAGTTCCAGAAGAACGAGTATGGCGTTGCACCTCCCGATGGATTCGCGGTGAAACTTACCGGAACACCTGCATTAACCGGACTGGTGCTTACGGGGGAGACTGTCGGGGGATTGTAAACATTAACTGAAGTGCAGACTATGGCTCCCGAACACCCGTATGCGTCAAAAGCATCAACGCACGCATCGTATGTTCCAGGAACAGAGTATGTGTAAACCGGATTCTCAGCCGTGGATGTGCCGATCCCGTCCCCGAAATTCCAGATAAATGTGTAGGGAGGGGTTCCTCCGGCAGGGCCAGCCGTAAAATGCACTTCCTGATTTACACATCCCGGTGTGTCGCTTGAAGGAGAAACTGATGGTTTTGAACCGACAATTGCATGCGTTGAATTATTGGTGAAACACCCGTCGGAACCTGTGACTTTTAGTGTTACATT
>CAZDZC010000033.1:0-30835 GCA_964509835.1 uncultured Acidobacteriota bacterium | reverse complement strand
TTTGAAATAGGTGACACGGTTGTCAGGGAGATAATGGTACCCAGAACGGATATGGTGGTTGTAAGAGATGATGCGACTTTTGAGGATGTGCTTGATATTGCTGTAAAGGCCGGTCATTCAAGGGTTCCTGTTTACAGAGAGAACATTGATGATATAACAGGGCTCATTTACGCGAAGGATCTGCTTAAATTAATGAATGACAACAACCGTCAGTTTGCGATTAAGGATTTTATCCGTCCGCCGTATTTCATTCCCGAAACGAAAAAAATCAGTGAACTCCTGAGTGAGTTTAAAAAACAGAGGATACATATGGCTGTGGTAGTGGATGAATACGGGGGGACTGCAGGGCTTATAACGCTTGAGGATTGTCTTGAGGAGATTGTCGGAGAAATCCATGACGAATATGACAATGAGGAAAGCATGATAAAACTTCTTGAAGACGGTTCCTATCTCTGTGATGCAAAGATCCACATAGAAGAGCTGGAGGAGCATCTGGGAATAGAATTGGAGTCTGAGGAAGAGTTTGAAACGCTCGGTGGTTACCTGTTCAGCATAATGGGCAGGATTCCCAAAAAGGGGGAACACTGTGAAGCAGACGGATTGCATGTTATAATTCTGGATGCTGATCATAAAAGAATACATAAAGTCAAAGTCACAAAGATAATTAAAGATATTGTTTTTAATGGCCAAAACGGTCAGGGTTGAAATCCAACAATGCTTTTAAAGAGAGCGGGCTGTAATGCAGGAAAGTATGACCGGTAAGCACCTGAAGCTTAAAGTTGACTTCGAATGGACAGGTTCCAGGCTGGATGTTTTTATTCCGGGTAAGATTCCTGATTTGTCCAGATCCTTCGCGCGTAAATTAATTGATGACGGCATGGTTATGGTGAACGGTAACATTAAAAAGGCAAGCTACAATGTTGCCGTGAATGACATTGTCAGTCTGACAATCCCGGAACCGAAGATTTGTGAAGCGATTCCACAGAACATACCTGTCAATATCATTTATGAAGATGATGATATTGCCGTAGTTGAAAAACCTGCCGGAATGGTGGTTCATCCATCCCCAGGGCATTTTTCAGATACGCTTGTAAATGCGTTGCTTTATCATCTTGGAAAGATGTCAGCCATATCAGGAACCCTTCGCCCCGGAATTGTGCACCGTCTGGATAGGGATGTCTCAGGGATAGTGGTTGTCGCGAAGAATGACAGGGCGCATGCTTCATTATCAGACCAATTTAAATCAAGAACCGCTTCGAAGATTTATTTAGCTCTCCTATGGGGATTGCTTAAGGAAGATGAAGGACGAATTGATAAACCGATTGGAAGGCACAGATCAGACCGAAAAAAAATGACAGTCACATCTGAAAGAGGAAAAGATGCAGTTACGGATTACACTGTGGTTGACAGGTGCGGTCCCTTCACTTTTGCGAAGATAAAAATCCTGACTGGAAGAACACATCAGATAAGGGTCCATATGTCTTCAATGGGGCATGCCATAATAGGCGACGAGGTTTACGGCGGGCAGAGATGGAAGTCAATGTCCCAGGGTGAAGTAAGAAACCGGATCATGAAAATGCAAAGACTTGCTCTTCACGCCTGGAAACTGGGTATTGCGCATCCTCTCAGCAGAGAATGGATGGAGTTTGAATGCCCGTTGCCCCCTGAAATTGAAAATCTCATCAGTTTGATCCGCAGCGAATCAGCCTAGCAATTGCCGGTAGAGGGTTATATATTCTCTCACCATTCTTTGAACGGTAAAGTTCCTGTTTACAGTCCGGATCCCCTCAATGCTCAGATCTTTTCTTTTGTCAGGGTCGTTTGCAAGGCATAGAATGGCATCCGCAAGCTCTTCTGGATTCTCTTTCGGCACAACAATGCCGTTTGTGCCGTTTTGCACAAGTTCAGTAATCCCTCCGGCATCGGTTGCGACGACAGGTGTTCCGGAAGCCATCGCATCCAGTATTGAAGTGCATAGCCCTTCAGTTCGTGACGACATCACAAAAACATCAAACATGGATAGAAGTTCAGGAACATCATTTCTGAAGCCTGACATGGTTATAATATCTGGCAGACCAATTTCTTTTATTTGTTTTGAGAGGTCTTCTTTAAGAGGGCCGTCTCCGACAATTACAAATCTGATTTTGCCGGTTTTCTCAGCAACCAGTTTTGCTGCTTTTATAAGGATGTCATGTCCTTTGTAATTTTTCAGAGAGGCGATGTTGCCGATTACCGTTTCGTCTTCCTTCAACCCGAACGCAACCCTAAGTGCATGCGGGTCAGGTCTGCCTGCAAAGCGTGACGGGTCAATAGCGCTGTATATAAGAGACATTTTTTCCCCGGGTATCCCGTCATCCAGCAGAATGTTCATTATTGTCTTTGAAATACACACGATATGATCTGTTAATCGTGTATATTTAAATGAACTGAGTTTGAAGGGTGATTTTCTGTGGATGCTGTAGTCCACCCTTCTGACGGCGATTTTAACGGCTGATTTTCCGCCTACCAGACCTCCGTAAGTAACCGCATGGGCAGTATGCGACTGGATAAATGCAGGTCTGAAAGAAGAAATGATTTTTTTCAGTTTTCTGTGGGCGCATAAACTGAATTCGCCTTTCATCATGATTTCTTCGACCTTGATCCCGCTTTTGTGAGCTTTGTCAGCCATAGGGCTTCCGGGCTGAGCCACGAGCAAAACCCTTAATCCTTCATCTGATAAACCTTTTAACAGATATAGAGTCTGCTGTTCTCCGCCTCCCCACGAGAAAGAAGTGTTAATGTGAATGCTGTTCATCCCAGATCTTTCCGATTCATCTCCCATAGCATTGCATACTTAAGAAAGACAGACCAGGAACCAGTCATTGCGATTACAAGTCCTGGAATGCCGTCCAGAAATCCCAGTCGCAGAAAATAGGATTTCAGAAAATGATGCGCAGGTCTTAAAACTATTGTAAGTATACCCGCTTTTCTTCCCTGTCCTCTGAATTTCTCGGCTTCCATCCTCGAATAAGAGTATAGTTTGGGAATAAATTGGCTGAAGCTCCGGAATGTATCGTGGTCAATTCCTGCTTTAAGTCTTGTTGCTATTCCGGTATAAGACAATTTTTCATGGACAATATTCTCAAACATTGAATGTTTTCTGTTAAAAACGCGGATGACTTCATCCCTTCCCCAGCTTCCATGCAAAACCTGTTTTCCGAGAAAGAAGTTTTTTCGTTTTAGAATAAATACATCCTCGGGTGTAGCTTTAAGGAGAGCTGCCCTGAGCTCTTCTTCCAGTCCTTTCTGTGCCTTTTCATCGGCATCAAGCCAAAGCACCCAGTCATGCGAAACCTCTTTCATGGCCCAGTTTTTCTGGGATGAATAGTCCCTGAACTCGTGGCAGACAACCTTGTCCGCAAGTTTTTTAGCCTCGGGGACTGTCCTGTCGCTGCTGTAGGAATCCACAACAAACACCTCATCCGCCCATCGGACAGATTCAATGCATCTGACAATATTATCCTCTTCATTGAGAGTGGGGATTAGGACGGATATTTTTATCGTCAATCTTTTTCCTCCGGAGGAGCTTCTGTTTTTTTGCCGAAAATCCATGCCAGCAGTATCCCGAATGCGTATAGCAGAATCATAGGAACAGCAAAAAGCATCTGGGTCGGGATGTCAGGGGTAGGCGTGATTATTGCAGCAACTACAAAAATAATAAGCACGGCATAGTTCAATTTATGGATAAGAAATCCTGCTGAAACGATTCCAAGCCGAGCAAGAAAAAATATAAGCGCAGGAATCTCAAAAACAATGCCTAATCCGAGAATTATTTTGGTGAAGAAAGAAAAATACTCGCTCGCAGTTATGATAAGGCTGAAGTCGTCTGCGTAGGAAAGAAGAAAAGCGCACAGCCTTGGAAAAGCTATATAGTAGCCGAAAAGACATCCCCCGACAAAAAACAGGGTCGAGAACAGAATAAAGGGGATCGCCATCATTCGTTCTTTCTTGTAAAGCCCGGGCGAAATAAAAAACCATAACTGGGTTATTACGAATGGTGACGCAAAAAATATTGACGCAAAAAATGCAACCTTCATATAAAGCATAAAGGCTTCCGTTATCTGTTTAACGAAAAGGCTGTCCTGCCCTTCGGGGAGAGCTTCAATTATAGGTACGCTTAAAAACGCGAAAATCGGTTTCACAAAAAACCAGCATACGAAGAAGAGAATAAGAACAGCATAAAGAGAATAGGCGAGCCGCTTGCGCAGTTCCCCCAGATGTTCAAGGAATGACATCTCCTGGTACGAACTTCTATCCTGCGTGACGGTCATTGCTTTTGCCTGAAGGTTCTACGGGGGCTCTATTTTTGGATTCCCGCGGCTGCGCGCAGTCAGCATTTTCATCCAGACCTGCTTCTTTAATTTCAGTCTGAACAGCACTTTTAAGATCATTCGAGGCTTTTCGGAATTCTGCCATTGTTTTCCCGAGAAATCTTCCCAGTTCAGGCAGTTTTTTAGGCCCGAATATGATGAGGGCAATGACAAATATGAAAATAATTTCCTGAAATCCTATGGAACCAAACATACTTTACCTCAATGTGATGATAGTTCAACGCGGGTATTCAGTCAAACTGCACCGTACGCATAAAGATCAGTTAAATACGATGTATTACGCGCATTGTGGAATGACCTTTAAATTCAACTGTTCTGTTCTCACGGCCTGAACACCACAATTTGTCGCACATTTCAAGAAAATAATTCTTGGTTTCACTGTTAAACCTGTTCCAGACAGTTTCATCAACAAAAATAATTATTTTGTTCATATTACTCTTTTTTATTCTGTGTCTGACAATTGCTCCGTCGTTGGCAGCAAGTTCAAGCAACAGAAAAAAATAATCATCATGCTCCTTTGGGAAATTTTCAGGCTGCATTTTAGTAAGTTTTGACGAATTAACCCATCCGGATTTCCCATCCTTCCTGATCAGAGAAAAAGAATCTCCGTTGCTTTCCTTTGTCTTCATTACTCTGATAATTGAAGGATCTGTTAGGAAAAACAATTCTTTTCCGTTTGGATTCTCATATACCGGAGCAGGAAGTTGTTCCGCAGGGATGAATTTTAGTGATCTGTATATATCGGTCGTTCTTTTCAACCTTTGATCATGATTTTCCTGAGCAAAAATAAAGGTCAGAAAGAAATTCAGTAAGCAAACCATAATAAAAACAATCTTTTTTTTCATGCAGTCTCCATATTAAACATTGAGTTCAACTATATCACCGTCGTGCAGAATGTAATCGCGCTGAACCTTCTGACCGTCAAATTTAGTTGACCCCCACACCCTGGCAGACTCAAGGTTTTCGGCAATCTCCTTATGGACAGCATTTGCCAGATCAATAACAGTGGAACCTTTGTCAAGCACATAGGGTACTTCGAGTTCCGGAGGTTTACCGGGAGTTTTGGTGAATATCCTTATTATATCAAGGATGTCATACATGATTTCCTTAAGTTCCTCCAGGCCTTCGCCTGTTTTAGCGGATACCCCTATGATGGGGAACATTCCGCCGTAAAGTTCGCAAAGGGCTTCAAGATTAGTTTCAGCTTCGGGAGTGTCCATTTTATTTGCAACAACAACAGTGCTTATTTCAACTACAGGCGCACTCGGCTGATAAGGGACTTTTTCACCCTTCAAAATGGCTTTGCCCTCCATCATTTTTGCAACTGTTGTATCAATCTGTTCAAGGATATTTCGCGACTGAAGATCAACTACCAACAAAGCTGCATTCGCAATACGGGCAATATTAGGAAGCCAGCTCTCCATGAACTCCTCTGTAAGAGGGGGAGTGTCGAGAAGCTGGATCTGGATTTTTCTGAAAGGAACCATTCCGGGCATAGGTCTTGTTGTTGTGTAAGGATAGTCAGCTATTTCAGGGGATGCGTTTGTCAAAGCTTTAAGGAGACTGGATTTCCCGGTGTTTGGAAATCCTATCATTATTATCTGGCCTGCCCCTTCACGATCAATATAATAGAAATCAACCCTTCTCCCTCCTTTCTGTTTCTGTGAGATTTCCTTCATTTTTTTGATGCGGCTTTTGATGTCTGCCTGCATCTTTTCTGTGCCCTTGTGTTTCGGAATTACAGCAAGCATATGTTCAAGGCAACGCAGCTTTTCAAATGGATCGGTCGCCTTTCTGTACTCTTTCTGAGCAGACATGAATTCGGGGGTCAGGTTTGCGGGCATATTTTTTATTCGTCTCCCATAACCCCCCCATTATACCAGAACAGGAATGAATATTTAATCACTAATCACTGTCAAGTCTTCCGATATAACGGTAAGATCTTCATAAGACGGTATCAGCGAAACAGGATGGGATTGTCTGTAATCATCTGTGAAAATATCTGTAAGAATGTTTCCCTCCATGTCATCCGATGCGGGCAGATCAAGCATATAAAGAATTGTTGGTACTAAATCAAGGATTGCTGCTGATTCAAGGAGAAAATCCTTTTTTATTCCTTTCCCCGATACAATAAGGATTCCGTCGGGGGAATTCCGGTGAGAACCCGAGACCGGCGATTCAAGAAGGATGTGTTTTGTAAGCCTTCCCCATATATCCATGGCTTCAATACCGTAAGGAGAAAATACCACAATTGTGTAATTTTCAGCAGCCAGCTCAATCCACTGTCCGAGGATACGGTCCATAAAAACATAATAATTGCTGAGAAGATTTTCATAGAGATCTTTTTTCGGACCTGTCACATTGCCGAATTTATCAGGCTCGTAAAAACTGTAAAAATGGTGGCTGATATTTTCAAGGCCTTTAAGATTAAGAGTCATCACCGAAGGCTGAAACTTTTTAAAAAGGTCAATTGCAACTTTGTTATATGTGATATCATTGGATGAAGCATCAGAAATCCATTTACCCCTTGCAGGATCTATGGCTTCAGATTGTTTTATTACTTCACTGAAAGGATTTGCGTAAGAATTAAGATCAGCAGGAACAGAAATAGCTGGAGGATAAAACCCCTGCCCTTCTTTGTATTCATCTTCAAGAGCCATGTCAGTAACAAAAAAACCTTTTACTGTCTCTGCAGGGGAGGTTCCCGGCCAATTTACAGTTCCCGAGTCAATTCCCATCATACCGAGGATGTTCCAATAATTCTTGACCTTTAGGTTTTTGAGCGTGAAATCCCTGGCTTTGAAAAACCCTGTCAACGAGATCTTTCTGAAAAGCATTCCTTTGGGAACAATAGTGTATTCACAGCATTCTTCACATGCTGCGAAAAGCTTGTAATCCTTTATTCCGTGTCTGTAAGGCATGGTTCCAGTGGATGCTGTCGCCCAGACGGGAGGTTCAAGTGTCGGTCTTATGCTTTTGAGCCTGGCCCAGCTTCCCTTTTTCAAGATGCTGTCAAAATTAGGCAATCTTCCCTCTGATATCATCGGCAGAATAATATCCATTGTTGCTGAATCAAAACCCAGTACAATGATTTTTCTTTCTGGGATAACAGGTTTCCCCGTAACAGAAATTCTGGGAATAGCTTCGAATGGGAATAACAGACTCAAAACCAATGGTGTGCCGCAGGCAACGATTGAAATTGCTGAAAGTATTAAATATCTCTTGTTTCCGAGCTTCTTTTCCCCCCAAATTGACCGCAGAAAAATAATAGAGGATGTAAAAGCGGAAAAGACAAGAATGCATATTTGAATAAATACCAATGATAAAGAACGCTTTTCCAGATAAAGATAAAAATGCAGATAATTATAAACATAAATCAGGGTCGTTAAAAAAAACATCAGCAGAAAGGAAAAAGATAAAAAGACAGGGAAGTATCCGGAAGTTTCAGATCTCTCGGCAACAAATGAGTATATTAAAGCGAAGAGAAAAACAGTTCCCAAAAGTCCTGTTCCGTAGAAAGGCAAGAGCTTCAGTGCGGTAATGATATATGTTTTAAAGTCAGTTGACGGATTAAGCTGAAGAAGAAGGCCAGAAATCAGAAAACAGAAGAAGACAGCCCCCGGAACAGGGTATAAAATATTTCTGAGGAATTTCATCATTTTTGATTGTTGTTTTATGTAAAGAATGCAAAAAAATGTCGGTAAACTATTCAACCCTGATGTAATAATACTCTCCGCATGGCTGAAAACCTGATCTTGTTACAAGTTCAGCGGCAGGATAGTTTTTTTTCAACACATGAAGAAATGGAATTTCACCCTGCTCGAATATAATTTTTGACATTGCCGAGGTTATCGTTCGGGCATACCCTTTCCCACGGCAGGTTTCCATCGTATACATAAATCCCATCTGACCGTCTTCGTGAGTAAGTGCCCACGAAACAGGTTCACCGTTTTCATAAACAGCCACAGTAGGGCCATGAATAATTCTTTCAAGCACATAAGGTTTGGAGTCCTTATTTTCCCAGTGTCTCGCTACGAGGTCAGCGTGTTCCGCTCTGAGAGGCTCTGTTTTATGCTTCTGAATGTTCTGAAAGTTTTTCCTGTCAAGAAAAAAACGGATACAATGCTGTTCCCATAATGTTTTTCTGCCGCACTTCAAGAATTCAATGTATCTGGACGCAAGAGCCGCAAATCTGTGTTCTTTGCCGGGTTCCAGAGATGATAAATATTCTCGTGCAGATTCTGTTTTTTCTGTGAAAAGATATGTCCACCAGTTTTTCAGAAGCACAATGGAAGGACTAATCTCACAGTCCGTAAAGTACTTGAGAGATCGGCTGTGGTCGTAAGAAATGGCACCAAGCAGACTGAGGTTGTCTATCCTGTTTCCGGTAAGAACAGTCTCCACAACCCCCCTGTTATTTGTTTCAATTAACTTCATCGGTATTCCCTTTCTCCCTTTGAGCGGCTTTGGACAGCCACCATTTTTCGACATTCCAGGGAGTCATCCATTTTATAGGGTGGGGTTTGATTCCTGCAAGCTGTTTTTTGTAGAAATCAGTTCTGTTCAAGAATACAAGCGGAATAACAGGGAGTTCATCAGCCAGCATTTGCTGAATTCTATAAAAAACTTCCTTTCTGTTTTCTTCTCTGTAAGTAGATCCAAGCTCGGTGAAAAGATTGTCCATTGCTACATTTTTAAACCGACTGTAGTTTTTTCCTGACGGAGGGACTTTGTCACTCATCCATAAATCACTGTTGCCGGGTTCGAATGGAAGAGACCATCCGTAAAGAGCAAAATGATAATCTCCCTTTTCAAGAGCACCTCCTCGGGTGAAGCTGTCGAGTATTTTTTCTGATGAAAGCTTTCTTATCTTTATCTTAATTCCTACTTCACTTAAACAGCCTGATATCATTTCCGCAGACTTCAATCTCTGAACATTATTTTCATCAAAGATAAGATCAAACTCCATTCGTTGAGACCCGTTATCCCTTATCCCATCTCCATCTGAATCTGTCCAGCCTTCATTTTCAAGAAATTCCCGCGATTTTTGCGGATCAAAAAACACATTTTCCTCAAGATTCAACAACGCTGCATCGGTTATTGAAGGAACATCGCTCACTGCTACCTCTCCACTTCCGTTAAAGCATTGCTGAAGAATGCTTTTTCTGTCAATTGCACTGCTTATTGCCTGTCTGACTGCCGTATTTTTCAGAATCGGATTGTCACAGTTAATACCAAGCACTTCCCAGTCAAAAGATATCGTTTTGTATGATATTATTTCGGGATGTAAAGCAGCAGCGAATCTGTCCCCTGCTCCCGTAGTGCCGGCAAAACCATCTATAATGCCTTTATTCAGGGATTCAGAAGCCTCGGTGTCATTTTTAAAAAAATTGAATGTGATCCTGTCAATATAAGGCCTTCCGTTGTGATAGTTGTCAAACGCTTTGAGTATGAGCTGCTTGCCTCGTTCCCATGATTCGATCTTATACGGTCCAGCACCAACCGGTTTTTTATTATAGACAGGAAGATCAGCGCTCTGAGCTTTGTAAAGTATATGTTTGGGAAGAACAGGGTGAATAATGAAAATGTTCAGAAATGTTGGACAGCGTGAGGAGAGAGTGAAGCGTATCTCTCTTTCATTTATAATTTCAGTGGTTTCAATATGGGAATATTCTTCAAGATAAACCACATGTTTTTGAATATGCATGGTCTTGACTATATCATGGGTGAACTTGATATCTTCGGATGTGATTGGTTCACCGTCGTGCCATGTAAGATTTTCCCTTAATCTGAAGGTATATTCCAGTCCGTTTTCTGAAACAAGACCATTAGACACACCGGGAACTTCATCGCAAAGGCCTGCAACTGTTTTCATACGGTTATCCAAATTGAGAAGATAGCCATGGATGAATTTGGAAAGATAAGCCCCTGACACGCTGTCAGAAAATACAGGATTGATTATGTCCGGATATTCCGCTCCCAGTGTTATGCTTCCTCCGCTAACAGGAACTTCCGGTGTGCCTTCCGTTGTTTTGTCAACCGGGTTTTTGACTGTGCTTATTTCGTCAGTGTTTTTATCCGATGAACATGAACATGCTATCATCACAGATATGACAGCTATTTGAAAAAGAAATCTTATTTTCATATCAACCTCTTAAAAATTCCAGAAAAACGGGATTAAGATACTGCAAAGGACCCAGAAAAAAGCCGCAATCGGCAATCCGACTTTTGTAAAATCCAGAAAACGATAACCACCCGGACCGTAAATCAGGGTATTTGTCTGATAACCTATCGGGGTAATGAAACTTGCTGATGCTGCAAACATTACTGCAATTGCAAAAGGTTTGGGGTCCACTCCCATTGTTTGGGCGGTTGTGATGGCAATTGGAGCAATCAGCAGGGCGGTTGCGTTGTTGGAAATAATCTCTGTCATAAGTGCTGTCAGAAGATAAAAAACGGAAAGCACCGCCCAGGGACCAAGAACCCCTATAGAATCTCTTATTGTATCTGCAAGCATTGTTGCAGTTCCGGTTTTCTCCATCGCAATTCCCAATGGGATTATTCCAGCAAGCAGAAAGATGACCATCCACTCCATATTGTTATATGCGTCTTTAACAGTAAGGCAGCCGGAAACAATCATTGCAACGCTCCCCAGAATTGCAGCTATTGATATCGGGAAAATTTTCAATGCAGCCATAACTACTACGGAAATAATAATAATAATGGCATAAATTGCTTTACCGCTCATAAATGCTGACAAATTAACATCCTTGATCATGATAAAATCGTCGCTTTCGTAAAGGCTGTCAATATCCCCGGGAGTCCCCTCAATCAGAAGAGTATCTCCCACCGCAAGCCTGACCCTTGCGATCTTGTTTCTGATAATCTTGCCGTGTGTGTTGACAGCCAGAACAAAGGCACGGTACCTTCTGCGGAAATTGCACTCCTTTATGGTCCTCCCTATTAATCCTGAGGTTGGTGAAATAATAGCTTCCACCATTAGTGTTTCCCCTTTTTCGAGGTCGGGAGCTTTTTTTTCCTGAAGCGTTGAAAAACCGAGCCTGGTACTCATTTTAAGTATGTCCTGAATATTCCCCCTTATAAGAATAACATCATTATTCTCGATATAGGTGTTTCTGAGCCCTACCCAGATGTGCTGATCCCCTCTGAATATTCCGAGAACAGTTATGTTGAATTTTTCAGATAGATTCAGGTCTTCAACTGTTTTACCGATAGCTTGCGATTCACTGTTAACTACTACTTCCGTCAGATAGGAATGCATTTTGTATTTTTTGGTAAGTCCCTTGTTTGTAGCGCGATGTGGAATGATTTTTCTGCCTGCTGTTACCATGTAAAGGATTCCTACCGCTGAAGTAATCAAACCCAGTTTCCCGATCTCAAACATTCCTAAATCTGCCAGACCACGATCTTTGAGGATTCCGTAAACGATTATATTCGTTGATGTTCCGAATATTGTGCAAGTGCCTCCCATTATCGCGGCAAAGGAGATCGGTATAAGCAATTTGGAAGGACTTATATTGAATTCCCTTGACAATCTCTGAGCGATTGGAAGAAATACAACGACAACAGCGGTGTTGTTTATGAATGCTGACATTGAAGCAATCATGACAGACAAGACAGCGATAACTGCCCATTCTGAACTGAGAGGCATTCTTGACAGACTGTTTGCCAGAAAATCGACGGCACCGGTTTTTTTCAATCCGGCGCTCAATACAAACATAGCTGCTACGGTTATCGTAGCCTCATTGCTGAATCCGGACAGCGCTTCTTTAGGATTAACAAGATTGAATAAAAGCAATAAACTGAGGATGATCATTGCCACAAGATCCACAGGGAACATCTCTGTTGAGAATGCTATAATAGCGAACAGAATTATGGCAAGAAGTAGAACGGTGCCCATGTCATTTATTAGGTTTTTTTCCGACGATAAAATAACCTATCATTTTGTAAACCAGCTTGGCTGTTGTAAATGCAGATGAGTGACTGCCTGGCATTGGACAAAGCTCAACGACATCAAAACCGACTATCCTTTTTCTTTCCGCAACCTGTTTAAGGAGTGACAGAACTTGGTACCACCTTAATCCTCCCGGTTCGGGTGTTCCTACCGAAGGCACTTCAGATGGATCGAAACCGTCCATATCCACCGTAACATAGACTTCCTCTCCGCAGGCATCAACAATATTAGAGGAGTCAAAATCCCTGCAGTTCATATCGGAAGCCCAGAAAACCGGATTAGGTTCTTCCTTCAGATGAACAGCCTCCTCTTTGGAAAGACTTCTTATTCCAACCTGTACAATAGACGCTAAGGGTTTTATTCTTCTCATAACAGAAGCGTGACTGAAAGGAGTCTCCTCGTAACTGTCCCTGAGGTCCGCATGAGCATCTATCTGAAGCACTGTAAGCCCCGGAAACCTGTCTAAGTGTGCTTTCACAATTGGATAGCTTATAGAATGCTCCCCTCCGAGCGATGCCAGAAGTTTTTCGTGCAGAAGTGCTTCGGATGCCCGTTTATAAATTCTGTCCATCATGTATTCCGGACCTCTCGCATCAACTTCAACTGGCGGCAGAGTGTGAATACCCAGGTCAGATATTTCCATATCAAGTTCTGAGTCGTAAAGTTCCATCTGATATGATGCTTTTAAAATCTCAAAAGGCGCTTCCCTGCTTCCAAGAACATAGCTGGAAGTCTGTTCGTAAGGTATTGGAAGAATAAGCGCTTTCGCAGTGCTGAAGTCGGACTGAGGAGAGGGTATGTTCCCGAAAATCATGGCAATAGTATTGCTGCTGCCACAACTGTTGTCCAGAGACCGTTCTTGTCGCCCCTTGCTGATTGGGTAATATTTCTGCTGTTGACTATTTTGCCCGAAATTTTCCATAGCTCCCTTTTCTCATCCCAGGAAGTTTCAGGGTCAAAATCAACGCCAAGTGTTGTTGCAAGCATTTCTGCAGCCATGTCCTCAGCATAATCACCTGCTTTTTTTTCAACCTGCCCGAAACTGTGATGCTCTGAAAGGTAGCCGAAAGCTTTGCTGTCAGCAGGAATAGCTATTCCAATAGAACATGCTACCAATCTGCTTGGTTCATCAGTAGCGGCATCACTCATCACACAGAATACTATCTGACCGTGATCAAGCTCTTTAAGGCCCTTTTCTCTTGAAATAAGTTTACAGTGAGGGGGGAAAATACTGGATACTTTGACAAGATTACAAGAGGCTATGCCCGCGGATCTCAGTGCCAGCTCAAAGCTGTTTAGTTTCTCTTTATGCCTTCCCACGCCCTTTGTTAAAAAAACTTTTGCTGGAACAAAACTCATATCTATACCTCACATAAAAAAGGGTAAAAAATGTATGATAAGGAAAATTTTTCAGTAAAACAACAGCAAAAAGCTAACTTGCTGCAAATAAGGGGTTAACAACTCTATGAACGGATATTTTTAGCAGGAGGAGGAGTGGGGAGAGGTTTGGGGGTAGTAAACCCCTCCCCTGGAGGCGCATGGATTTAAGGTCGGTTTATAAGTTTTTCTTTCTTCATCGTAGCATCACAACATAAAGCAATAGTTGTGCCAAAAGGGAAAAAACACTCTCAATGCGGGAAAATGGAGTCTAAAACATTCGATAGTTGTAGGTTTCAAAAGAATAAATTATTCCACTGTAAGTTTAAATAAATACGAAAACGAAATATTAAGCAGCTCAAAAACCTCAAATGAGGTATGTATGCCTCAGATGAGTCTGCCCGCTGTTACTTGAAATCCTCTTTCTGGAGTCCGAATTTTTTAAGCCTGTACTGAAGTGTTTTATAGCTAATTCCGAGCAGTTTTGAAGCCTCGTTCAGATTTCCTTTCCCTCTTTTCATTGCCTGTATAATAAATCCCCTTTCAACATCCTCCAGTTTAATGCCTGAGTCAGGAAGTTCGATATCGGTTTCCCGTTCCTGTATATCTTCCTCTTCAATATATTCGTTCAGAATTACTGATGGAATGTCCTGAAATGTAAGCTTCTCTCCTGAACAAAGCACGACCATTCTTTCTATTGTGTTTCTCAACTCCCTGACATTTCCTGGCCAATCATAGTCCAGAAGTACTTCAAGTGTGTCAGGGGTTATTCCGCTTATATTCTTGTCATAATCCCTGTTGAAATCCCTGATGAAGTTGTCCACAAGCAACGGGATGTCCTCTCTTCGGCTTCTAAGCGGAGGGAGGTTTACCGGGACTACATTCAGTCTGTAAAAAAGATCGTCGCGGAAGGTTCCTTCCTCTATAGCATTTTCAAGATTGTCGCTTGTTGCGGCAAGTATTCTGACATCAACCTTTATCGGTTTAGAGCTGCCGATCCTGCTGATCTCCTTTTCCTGTAAAGCTCTCAGGAGTTTGGCCTGAAGGTTGAACTGCATGGCGCCTATCTCATCAAGGAATAGTGTTCCGCTGTCCGCAAGTTCGAACTTACCCTGCTTGCTTTCTTTGGCTCCTGTAAATGCTCCTTTCTCATAACCGAAAAACTCCGATTCCATAAGATTTTCCGGTATCGCAGCACAGTTCATAGCGACAAATGGCTTGTCTTTTCTGAAGCCGCTGTAATGTATGCTTTTTGCCACAAGCTCCTTACCGGTGCCGCTTTCGCCTTGGATTAAAACCGGAATATTTTTGTCAAGCACCTTCTCTATGACTTCATAAACACTGAGCATTGCAGGTGTTTTTCCGGCGATCCTGCCGAAATGATATCTGGATTCAAGCTGTTTTTTAAGGGAGTCCCGTTCGGACACAATCTTCAGTTTTGACTTAACCTTGTTAAGGACAATCAATAACTCTTCTTTTTCAAATGGTTTTGTAATATAGTCGGATGCCCCTTTCTGCATCGCCAGGGCAGCAGTGGTAATTGTTCCGTAGGCCGTCATAAGCACAATTGAAATATTGCCAAACCGTGATTTTACTGTATCTATAAGCTCAAGGCCGTTCATCCCCGGCATTTTCTGGTCAGTCAGAACTATCTCAAATTTACTTTCGCTAAGAACATCGAGGGCTTTTTCCCCGCTTTCCGCGGATTCCACATCGTACCCTTCTTTTGCAAGTATTCTGGTCAGTATGTCGCGCTGGGTTTTTTCGTCATCCACCACCAGAAGCTTATATTTTTCTGTCATTAAGAAGTCTCCGTTTTAATGAAATTAAAATTATCATTAAGCTAAAGAATACATTTATTACTTACGGGAAGGCGCCTGTCAAGTTTTAAAGGGATTCAGTTTAATAATGACCGTTGTGCCTTTTCCGGGTTCACTTTGCAGGTTAATTTCACCGCCGTGGTTTTCAACAATTATCTGATGCGCTATTGAAAGGCCTAGTCCGGTGCCTGATTCTTTTGTAGTGAAATAGGTTTCAAACACTTTATCAATGTTTTCTTTTTCAATGCCTCTTCCGTTATCCTCAATTGTGAGAGCCACCATTCCATCACCTGATGGATCCGAGTCCGCTCCTGAAAAAGTGCTTATCCTTATATTGCCTTTCACTTCAATTGCCTGGAATGAATTTACCATAAGGTTAAGAAGAGCGGTTTTCAGTTTCTCATAATTGATAAACACCTTAGGTATCTCCGAGAGGTTCAATGCTATACTGATATTTTTATTTTCTGCTTCCCTGGACATAAGCAGGACAATATCCCTGATCAGATCGTTCAGATTTCCTTCTTTGAGTTCAAAACTTTCCTGCTTCGTCAGTGTCAGAAAATCGGTGATGACTTTGTTCAATCTTGTCAGTTCACTTCTCATAGATTGCGCGTAGTTCTCAAACTCCAAAGCTTTGTCAGGATTGGAAGGAAGATATTCATCCTGAAGATGGGAAATTGTCAATCCTATTGAGTGGAGAGGATTTCTTATATCGTGAGCAACCCCCGCAGCAAGCCTTCCGAGAGCGGATAGCTTTTCTCTGTGTTTAAGCTGCTTCTCTCTTTCCTTGTGATCCTCCATTCTGTGGACCATTTCATTGAAGGCTGTTGTCAGATCCTTCATTTCGTCATTTGAGGTCGCGTTTATCCGGCACGAAAAATCTTCTTTTGATAGTTTCCGGAAAGCTCCTGCCAATAAATGGATCGGTTTTGTAAAATGGTTTGCCATAGTTATGGATATGATGGAACCCAGAAGAAAGACACCCAGAAAGGCTATCAATCCTTTCTTCTGATAATCATTGAAAGTGCTCATATAATTCTTGATCGAAACAGGTACGACGAGCTCTTTGCCATCCTTGTCGCCTTCTGCCACAGGTATCCTGCAGATAAGCGCATCCTCCCTGACTTTTGCAAAAAATCTTGACTTGGCGTGAATCTCGCTCATCCTGTTCTGTAATTCTTGGATTTCACTGCTGGAAAGCACATGGTTGCTGAAACTCACAATCGTGGATTCCTTTCCGTTATGACTGTCCCTGTTTTTCTCGATTTTTGAAAAGTAAATTTCCCCGTAAAGACCCGATGCCTCATCCTGCGCTGATTCCTTTGAAAGCGATTGATTCCTCTGGACTTGCCTCAGCATAGGCAGCATCGGCGGATTGACCGGGTTCTGATTTTCAAGCAAATTCAGAATGTTTTCTCCCAGTTTTGCTGCCGTTTCTTCCAATCTGGCCATCATCGTCTGCTGATAATGATAATTCAGATAGAAAAAAGCACCGAGACTGATGAAAAGCATCGTAGTCATCATCGTAATGAGCTTAATATTTATGCTTATTCGTGGTGGTTTAATGAATTTCATAAATTAATTAGAAGCAAGAAATATACCATACCATCTGAAACATCTCTGATTATCCGTGGAAATTAATCTTCAGGGTCGCCCGAAAGAAGGTCTTCCAGGCTTGCATCTCTTCCACCGAGATTAAGCCCCTTCATGTCCTCTTCGGTAATTTTGTATTCCTGTTCCGCGGCTTTAATTTCGCTTGGAAAGGCTTCAGCGTCAGGAAGAAGCTCGTCAACGAAGAGCTTGTCTCTAAATCTGTTAGCGCTTATTTCTATCTTTCTGAATATATCCATCATAAACCATTGTTTTCGGGATATTTCCGGAATGCAGCAAGATAATTTCTTGCCTGTTCATTTGCGGGATCAAGTTCCAGCGATTTTCTCCATGATTTAACTGCTTCGCTGAATTTACCGAGAGCATAAAAGGAATTGCCGAGGTTTGAATAAGCAACTGAGAAATTAACATCTTTCCCGATGCTTTCCCTGAAATATTCAACTGCCTTGAGATAATCCCCGCTGTTGTGATACAGAAGTCCAAGATTGCTGAAAGCTTCCGACATATCAGGAGAGAGTTCGATGGCTTTTTTGAATGCCTCTATTGCTTCATTCTGTTTCCCCAATTCCGAACAAGCCAGTCCGAGATTGTTGAAGGCTTCTGCCAGCTCAGGGTCATGAGAGATTGCTTCGTGAAATTCCTTTTCCGCTGCTTCAAAAGCTTTTCTGTGAAATAGAACCGCGCCTCTGTCATTATGTTCTTTTGCCGATTTTTTCTTTTTTGTTTCAAGCTCTTTTTCAACGAATAGTTTGTGTTTCTCGAAATAATCAGAGACCACCCGGTAGCCGTTTATGATTTTCACGGCAGTTTCTTTCTGTTCCTCACGGAACTCGGAAAGCACGCTGTCAAGTGCGGAAAGTTTATCGAGAGCCGAAGTGAAAGCTGATATCATATCTTTTTTGTTGTTTTCGAGGCCCGAGGCGTATTTTTCCGAATATCCGTCAATTAATTTCTTCAGGGATTCATGGCTTCCTTTGACATGATTTAATGCTGCAGTAATTCCTGAAATGAATTTTTTGTCAAGCGCACTGAATGCAGAGCGGAGTTCTGATGATCCTGTTGATTTATATTCCTCGAATTCTTTTTCAAGGGATTTGATCACTTTTGTCTGTTCCGCAAGGCTGTTTCCCGTTAATTCGTTTCCCTTGCTAAGCAGTGATTCAAGGTTGTCAGCCCATTGCTTCTGGTTGCCTGAAAGCAGGTTCAGGCTGTCTGCATGAGATTCTGAAACTTTATGCAGCTTTATAAAATCCTCTCTGACTTCTGAGATTAAACTTTTTACTTTGTCAATGTTTTCATAAGTTTTTGATCCAGATAAGGAGATGCTGCTTTCAATTCCGGAAAATTGCTTTTCAAGGGAAGAGACTGCTGAGCCGATTGAAGATTTGATTTCCTCAAATCTGTTTCCGAGTTTCTCTTCACCCTGACTTTTTACTCTCTCTTCGAACTCCTGCAGAGTACTTTTGATGTCGGCAATCAGCTTTTCTGCGTCGAGCACTGAGGAAGAACTCCCTGCTCCCGCTACCATTTCGGAAAATGATTCTTTAAACTGCTCAAAGCTCTTACTGTATATTTCACGGAGAGATGAAAATTTACCCTCCATAGCAGAAGCAATTGAATTCATTCCTTCCTTTACAAGTTTTTCAATGCTTTCGGTTGAGGAAGGCATTATCACGGCAGTTTCAGAACTGCCCGGCCCGTTAGCCGCAATGTTTTTGAGTGCGTCATCCAATTTGCTGCCAATTGCTGAACGGACACTTTCCGGGACTTTTGCTGTAAAGTCTTCAAGTCTCGCGGATGCTGCTTCGTTAATTTTATCAAGTTTCTTAATCACATAATCAGCACTGTCCTGCGAAATCGTTTTCAGCGAGGCAAGTGATTCCTCTCTGTCCTTTCTGTCTTCATCAATTATTTTTTCTATTTTTACAAGAAAATCCACTGTTTTTAAGGAAACTTCCTCAATTGTTGTTCTGCCGGCTGCAATCCTGCTCTCTAGTGCCTCAAGCCTGGATTCCGGGAATGCTTCTGAAAGTGTCTTAACAGAATTTTGAGAACTTCCGGAGAGGAATATGTCCTTCAGCTCGGCGATACTTTTCTCAATGCCTGAAATCCTGGCTTCTGCTTCGAAAGGTGTTTTTTCTGCAAGGATACACTTGCCGTCCCCCCAGAAAGTGCACTTGTCTTCCATACACTGAAAATGTTTATATTCAATCTTGCCTTTCTTTTCTCTCGGAATGGACAGGAAGGGACAATTCATGGTCTGTTTTCTCCAAAAGGTTTGCTGTCAGCGGTTTTCTCTGTTTCAAAATTAATGGATGATCTTCCCGTGAGAACAGCGGAAAATCGGGAAAGATTTGCGCTAACCAGTTTATTATAACTACATTTGAGCTTGTTCCTGATATTCTCGGAATCTGTCAGTTCGACAATCTTCTCAAGTTGGGCGCAGCTTGCCGCCAATTGTCCCGTATTCTCAAGGCAGAATGCCCGAATAATATGCATATCCTGCGGCAGCAGTTTAAGCGCTTCAGAACAGTCCGAAAGACACATACGGTTAAGAGCCTTAACTGTTCTAATGCATTTGTCAGGCAGGGTTTCACAAGTAAATTCCTTAAAAATACTTGCGGCAGGAAAATGTCGGGCTAAATTCCTTATCTGTTCTGACACATCCGGATTTATTGCTGCCGTCCTCTCTGCTTTGCGTACTGATTCGGACAAAATAAACAGGTGAACTTTGCGAAGCGCCTCGTCTATTTCTCCGGCAGAATCATAATACTCACGGAATACAGCTTCCGCTTCTGTATTATTTCCGGAATTTTCAAGATGGAATGCTTTCAGCAGTGAAAGTTCCGACCTCTCTTCGTTTTTCATGCTCTGAATGTTTAAATCAGCGAATATGCCGTTCAGTTGTTCATGTCTGCCAAGGCTGTCAAGCAATCTGATTGATAATGTCAGAGCGCTGAAATTTCCGGGAGCTTTACTTCTTATGGTATCCAGCAGCGATAAAGCTTCTTCGGTCACAGATATGTCCGTTTGCACTGCTTTCCGTATATCCTCAACCGCATTTTCAAATGAAGCCAGTTCAATCAGGAGCCTGCCTCTGAGCATGTAAGCCCTTGCGTTAACCTCATCCCTTAATATCCTGTCAAGCATTTCATTTATCCTGCTTCGTTCCGGCGCTGGGACATTCAGAGAAATATTTATAAAATCAATCGATTTTCCGGTATTCCCCAGTCTCAGGAACTCCCCTGCAATCTCAGGAAGAATTGAAGATGAATCAGTTGAAGTTTCTGCTATTTCCGTAAGAAGTTGATGGATTTTTATAAACCTCTTCAGAATATTGTCAGGAACACTTTTTATTACATTCAGAGCGGATTTTGCATCATTTCTTGCCAGATAGATTCTGCAAATGAGATGATAGGAGCTTTCCAGTGCGGGATTTGAAACACATATATCCTTTAGGAATTTGATAATGCTGGGGCCAAGGTCCTGCTTAAAGCCGAAAGCCTTTCCGTAAGAACTGACGGCATCCTCAAAAAGGGACATGGCAGTATAACAGCGCGCAAGCCCAAGATGAGCAGTCGGAGCTGAAGGGAACTTCTGAAGCACAGTATTGTATCTGTCAGCTGCCTGACGGTTAAGATCAAAATTGGTTTCGGGAACCTGTCTTAAATATTCGACAGCTCTTTTTATATCTCCCGATTTCAGGCATATATCCGCAGCCGGGATTCTTGATGGCGCGTAAGACGAATAAAGCCTGTCAATATCAGAAAGGATCTGCTTTCCGCTTTCACTTTCAATTTCGAAGCAATCTGCATAGTTTTTCAGTCCCGCCTCGAATTTACCTAGAAAAGCATTGATTCTTCCCATGGCAAGGTAGCTTTCCGTGATTGAAGGATCTGTTTCGCGTATTTCCGTTAATTTTTTAAGAATGTTCTCTGCTTTATCATTGTTTTTTGAAAATGAAGAAAGATATTTTAATGTTGATTCCTTGAGTTCCCCGCAGTCAAAATAGGCTTGGGCAAGCGTTTCCTCAATATCTGATTTAAATGCGTCATCCTTTGCAAACGGCAATGCCTTGAGGCAACAATTCACTGCAGGGCGTGGTGTTCCGGACAGGATATACGCAGTGGAAAGTCCAAGCATAAGTCTCGCGTTTTCCGGGTATTTTTCAAGGAGTTTTATATATTTGTCAATGACAAGTGCCGCCTTACCGGGGGAATCCTTGAGGAGGTTTTCAAGTATCGGGGTTATCTGATCATATAGTTCTCTGCTGAAATAAATATCAACCAGCCCGAACCTTATATCGTCGTTTGACGGGTTTGCCCGAAGCCTTTCCTCGAGCAGAGCCTTGACAACAGGAACGGCATCGGGGCGTTTGGCAATAAGGGATTTAAGTATATCCAGAGCAAAACTGAAATTTCCCGCATAGCAAGCCGCTTCACCCCTTGCAAGAAGAGAGACATCCGAATTTTCGTCAAGAGAAAATATCCTGTCTGTTTCCTGAGCAAACTCAGAATTTTCCTTTACCATCCTGACCATAAGATGAGCGCATCTGTCAGGATAACCATCCTCGCAAGAAAGTTCGCTGAACAGCTGGAGAGCTTCTTTGGGTCTTTTCAAAATAGTTAAAAATTCCGCCTTTGCAAGCTTTAACTGGTTATTTTCTGCATTCGGGAGCATGGAAAGTGCTTTTTCCGCCAGAGATTCATCAATTTTAACGAGCGATCTCAGGATAAGGCTTCCTCTGGTGATATTCGAATTCTTAAAGCAGACCGCTGCCGCAAAAAGCAGAACATCTTTGTTCTCAGGTTCACGGTTGAGAAGCTCGGTTGCTTTTGAAAAAAGGGTGAGTGTTTTTCCTTCTGCATTTACGAGCCTTGAGTAAAAACCTGAGGCTTTTGAGCAGTTGCCTGATTCGGCATAAAAATCGCCGAGCATCTCATTTAATTTCGGGTTATGAGGGTCAGCCTTGAGAGCATCCTTGAGCGGACCGAGCAGTTCTTTATGGGAAGCCCCTTTCTCTTTTGCGGAAGAAAATGCGATAACTGCCTTTCTTATATCCCCCGTCTTAACGCAAAGCCTCCCGAAAAGGACATTTACGGCGCGGTCATCCTCAGCCGCGCGCTTCAGGACGGTTGCCTGCTCAACAGCAAAAGGAAGATGCTTTTCATTGTCAGCCATGCTTTCAATAGTATCAGCAGCTTCCCTGATGCTTCCTGTGCTTGTGAGCGCTGAAATCAGCAGTGCGGCTGCGGGTTCATCGTTGGGATGGTTCTTATGTATAACCCTAAGTTTTTCAGCTATTTCCGGTGCTGAACCCTTAATTCCCGAAAGGACCTTGCTGTATTCAGAAAGGGCGTTGCCTATCCTGCCGGCCCTGACAAAGAAATCGCCGAGGGACGCCCTAAGGGGTGAAAGATTGAAATTGCGCGTAATGGCGGCATTGATGGCTGAAGCTATGTTGTCAATCTCTGAGGGATCCGCGTTCACAATCGCTGAAAATATCTTTACCATGTCCGCGTGTTTTTTTGTTTTCTCGAGAAACATCGCGAACCTGTAGAGAACATCAATTCCGGCCCTTCCGGGAGCGCCTTTGTCAAGGATTGTTTTGCACTGCTTTGCGGTCTTATCCCTTTCTTTCTCCAGTGACGCAGCCGAAATCCTGTCAATGTGATCAAAAGCATTTCTAAGATCCCTCAATTTGATCCTGTAATCTGCGAGGGTCGATAAGCACGGCCCGGTATCCTCTCCCTGGCTTTCTGCATTTTTAAGCAGGGTCAATATTTCGTGCTCAATGTCCTTGTCGGTCTGAAGAAGCTTATTTATCATACGGGAGGCTTCCGGGTAATTCTTTTCGCAGACAAAACACTGGAGCAACGCCAGCATAAGCCCGGTGTTCTGGGGTTCCTTGTTATGGGCGGGTTCCAGCAGGGAACGGGCCTTGTCATATTTTCCGCTGTCTATGTAGATATAAGCCTTTTCAAGCTTCTTACCAGCGCCGACCAGAAAAAAATCTTTAAAATCCATTGTTCTTCAACCTTCAAAGAAGGAATGCACACTCACCGTATAATAATATGCCAGCCAAAAATTTTCAACAGAAACCGAAATGTACACAATTTAAAAAGAACAAATAACAAGAAATCGGTTTTAAAATGGATGTCAATCAATAAAACGGACTCAGCCGCGATGCTTTGAAATTTGACAAAATAAGCCGAATTTGATAATCTGAACAATTATCTTAAACGGTGTATTTTGACTGATATTGCCTTTACTATTGCGACAGCTTATATCCTGGGAGCGATTCCTTTCGGTTATATACTTTTCCGGTTGAAGTCCGGTGATGACATAAGGAAATATGGCAGCGGAAATATCGGCGCGACAAACATGCTCAGAACGCAGGGAAAGGCAATGGGTATAATCACCATGTTTCTTGATGCGGGAAAAGGTTCCCTGGCGGTTTGCATTCCTTTGTTCCTGGGTCTCGATATGAAATGGGCCAGTATCTGTGGGGTAGCGGCTGTCGCGGGACACATGTTCCCTGTTTTCCTCGGATTCCGCGGAGGTAAGGGGGTTGCCACCGCAGCGGGAGTGTTTATTGTGTTGGCGCCTTTAGCGTTCGCATTGGGGCTTGTTATTTTTGTAGGTTTGATCGCAGTGACCCGCTATGTTTCCCTGGGATCAATGATTTCGGCGATATCAATTCCGGTTATTATGCTGGTGTTCAAAGCAGCGGGACGCGGGATGGATTTATTTCTTGTTTCAGCGGCGGCAGTCATAGCTCTTCTTATAATAATAAGACACGCATCCAATATCGCAAATCTAGCTGCAGGTAAGGAAAAAAAATTTGGCCTTAAGCCTGAGATGGAGAAAAAGCATGAATAAAAGCAAAGGCATTACCGTTATAGGGGCAGGGAGCTGGGGAACCGCGCTTGCCATCCATCTCGCAAGAACGGGTAAAGAGGTTTCTATTTGGTGTTATGACGAAGAAAGCCTCAATGCGATAACAAGGTACCGGGAAAACACAATGTTCCTTCCGGGTTTTGTTTTACCTGAAAATATAACAGCCACAGGCAATTTTTCTGAAGCGTTAAGGGATAACAGTCTTTTTCTGTGGGTTGTTCCGACCCAGTTTACAAGAAGCGTTCTTGAAAAATATAAAACAAGTTTTCCTGAAGGATCTCTGTTTATAAGCGCAAGCAAAGGGATAGAGAATGGCACCCTTCTTACTCCGTCATCAGTAATAAGGGAGATCCTCGGCAGAGGGGCCATGGCAGGCGCACTATCCGGGCCAAGTTTCGCAAAAGAAGTAGCAATTGGATTTCCTACGGCCGTTGTTGCTGCGTTTCAGAATATTGACACAGCAGCAGAGGTTCAGAGATATTTTTCATCCTCAACATTCAGGGTTTACGCCAGCACAGATGTAACCGGGGTTGAACTCGGAGGCGCACTGAAGAATGTAATTGCGATAGCTTCCGGCATGGTCAGGGGGCTTGGCCTTGGCTATAACAGTGTTTCCGCTCTGATAACAAGAGGACTGACCGAAATCTCAAGGCTTGCGACAAAGATGGGAGCTAAGGCCGAAACCTTGTCAGGACTTGCCGGAATGGGTGATCTTGTTCTTACCTGCACCGGCGGGCTCAGCAGAAATCTTCAGGTTGGGGAAAGGCTCGGGAAAGGTGAATCTCTTGAGAGCATCGTAAACTCTATGAACATGGTCGCGGAAGGGGTCAAGACTGCAAAATCTGCGTTTCAGCTTGCAGAAAAACAGAAGGTTGCTATGCCCATAGTTTCGGAGGTTCATTCTATATTGTACGAAGGGAAGCATCCTTCCGAGGCTCTGGACGCGCTCATGAGCAGAGAGCCCAAAAAAGAAGGTATTGCGTCCGAGAAGCTGGAGAAAAACCATTGATAGATATTCACACCCATATCCTTCCGGGTATTGACGACGGTTCTTCCAGTTTGAAGGAATCGCTTGAAATGTGCCGAGCTGCCTATGATGACGGCATCAGGACGATTGTCGCGACGCCGCATTACAAACCGGGTGTTCTTGAAAACAGCAGAAACAGAATTCTTAAGGCAGTGGATGAATTACAAAAAGAACTCATGAAGCAGAAAATATCCGTTGAAATACTGCCGGGATGCGAGGCGCTTGCATTTCCGGAGTTGCCCGAACTTATTGAAAAAAAAGAGCTTCTGACAATTAACGACACCGGACGGTATCTCCTTATTGAACTGCCTCCGCATGGGGTGGATATGGAAAGTATAAAAAATCTGATTTTCAGGCTCGGGGTTATGGACATAATCCCGATAATAGCTCATCCGGAAAGATATGTGTTTATTCAGAAAGATCCCGAACTGATGACAGGACTTGTCAATCAGGGAGCGCTGTCCCAGATTTCAGCCCGTTATCTTCTTTCGAACGATGGCGCGCCTGCAGCCAAAACTGCCCATTATCTGATTAAAAGGGGGCTGGTTCATATTATCGCATCGGACGCGCATAATTTCGGAGAAAGAAAATCTCTTCTAAAGGATGCTTTCACTGCGCTGGAAGGCCTTATCTCTCCGAAACTTTTCACAAAAATAACGCGGGAAAACCCGCGGGCTGTTTTAAACGGCGGAACTATTGACACGGGACATGTGGAAACACTCGAGGAACTTAATCCAAAAAAACCCGTGCTTAAGAAAATATTCGGATTTCTAATAAAAGAGTAATGCTAAGCCTTCATTTGACAGAACCCGACAAAACGCGCGTTTTCCCCCTGGACAAAGAACAGATCGTCCTGGGCAGGGATCAGATCTGCGACATCATCTTGACCGATTTTACGATATCAAGAAGGCATGCCTTAATCACGACAAAGGATGGCCGTTCAACCGTCGAAGACCTTCAGAGCAGAAACGGGATTTCTCTTAATGGCCTCGCTGTGACAAGGGCTGCGCTCAGGGACGGTGACATTCTTAAGCTGGGTAACACGGCTCTTTCCGTAAAATCTGACATGCAGGAAAACGGGATCATAATGCAGGATTGCGAGATTGACGGAGCCGGAACGGTTATCAGATCGTTAAAGGAAATGGAAGGATTTCTTTCAGGGACCGGCATTTCACGGGAAAGCAGGAGGGAAAGCTCGAAACAGCTGGAAGACGAGAACAGGCTTCTTATGGTGCTCACCCAGGTTGCCAGGGCGCTGATTTCAGCCGAACCGCTTGAAAAAACGCTTGACCGTGTCATGGACATGGTTTTCAAATATACTCCCGCTGAAAGAGGTTTCCTGATGCTTAAGCATGAGAAAACAGGTGAGCTTGTTCCGCATATTATAAGGAACAAAGACCGTTCGGAAGGACTCTGTTTCAGCAGGACAATTGCAAATAAAGTAATGAATGAAAAGGTCGCGATACTAAGTACCGATGTAAGGACAGATCCCAGGTTCAGGGACGGTGAAAGCATAAAAATAATGGGCATCCGTTCCGCGATGTGCGTTCCGCTGTGGCTCAGAGACAGGGTGATCGGAATAATTCATCTTGACAGCCCTGTCAAAGGGAGCGCATTTTCAGAAAAGGACCTTGACCTTCTGTCAGCGCTGGCAAACTACGCCGCGGTAGCTATTGAAAGATCAAGGCTGACCGAGCAGTTCGAGAGGGAAAGGGCCATGAAGCAGAGACTCGAGAGATACCATTCCCCTGTTGTGGTGGAGCAGATAATAAGTTCCGGGGATACTGCCGGGGGATTCAGCATGAAGGCGGTTGAAAAAGAAGTCACCGTGCTTTTCGCCGACATAGTCGGCTTCACTTCCCTTGCTGAAAAGATGAAGCCAAATGAAATCTCCCTTTTCCTGAATGAATACTTCTCGTCAATGACAGATGCTGTTTTTGCGTATAAGGGAATGCTCGACAAATATATCGGTGATTCTGTAATGGCTGTGTTCGGAGCGCCTTTAAGCATTGACGCTCACGCTCTGAAAGCTGTCAGCGCCGCTTTTGACATGATGGAAAATATAAAAAAGCTGAACAGCGAGAGAAAAGACGGAATTAACATCAGGCTTCACATCGGGATTAACAGCGGCACAGTTGTAGCCGGGGATATCGGTTCCGCGAAACGGGTTGACTACACTGTCCTGGGTTCAACAGTAAATGTCGCTGCCAGGCTTCAGGATGAAGCCGGACCGGATCAGATACTTGTCGGAGAGCAAACCTTCAGAATGATTGAAGATTTCGTAGAGGCTGAAAACATCGGTGAAAAAAAATTCAGAGGAACCGCGAATAAACACGCGGTTTATCTGTTGAAAAAAATTAAAGATTGATTTTTATGTAAAAGGAAATCGAATGAACAATAAATTCAAAATAGCCGCAGGCGTGATAATAATCATGACGGCCATCATATACATCATTTCATCGGGGTTGCAGAAAACCATGATACCGTTCCTTTCGATAACCGAGTTTGTCCAGAAAGGAATGCCCGTTGAACGGCTTAAACTTACGGGTTTTGTGATGCCCGGGACGATAGAATGGTCGCCTGACAAACTGTCTGTTAAATTTGGCCTCGGCGAGGGAAACGAAACGGTTGTTGTCAGGTATAAAGGGGTCACAAGCGATGTGTTCGGGGAAGGCATTGATGTCGTGGTTGAAGGGGAATATAACCCCGAGGGGTTCTTCAGCGCGGATACCATCATTACGAAATGTCCGTCCAAATATGAGGAAAGAATAGAGGAACCGGAAGCGGTTTCGGCAGATTCGACCCCAAAGGGAGAAGAGCTTGGTGCAGTCACAGCCGAATAATAATCCCTTTCTCCTGATAAAGGGTATTACCAAAGAATACAGTTATGTTCCCGCCCTGAAGGATGTGAGCATGAACATTGACAAAGGTTCTTTCACAGCGCTTCTGGGGCCGAACGGCGCAGGAAAGACTACATTGATGAAAATAATATGCGGGCTTGTCTCACCGGGAAAAGGGACGGTGAATATCAGCGGCAGGAATATCACAAGCACGGGATGTTCGTCCGGGATCGGGCTTCTTTCACATGAAAGTCTGCTGTACGGAAACCTTTCAGCCATTCAAAACCTGAAATTTTACCTGTCCCTCTACGGAAAGGACAACCCTGATTCGAGAGCCTTGGAACTTCTGGAACGCGTAGGGTTGACGAGAAGGGCCGATGATGCCGTCAGGGGGTTTTCGCGAGGAATGAAACAGAGGCTGTCAATTGCCCGGGCGCTTGTAAACGATCCGGAGCTGCTTCTTCTCGACGAACCATACACCGGGCTTGATCAGGACGGAAAGCTGGTCCTGCGGGAAACCCTCCGCGATCTCTGCGCGGAAGGAAAAACGATTATTATGACCACGCACGACTTTATAGAGGTTATGGAGCTTGCAAGCCACATTGCAGTGTTGAAAAAAGGCTCGCTGAAGCTTTTCAGGGAATGCGGCGAAAAATCCCTGAAAGAATTGGAAACATCTTATCGAGAGGCGGTTGCCTGATATGGCATTTATCCGCACAGTTCTCATTATTCTCAAAAAGGATATTGTTCTGGAGCTGAAGAGCCGCGAAATCGTCCCTTCCATGGCTCTTTTTTCACTCCTTGCCGTTGTTTTGTTCCATCTCTCAATGGGGGACGGGCTGGGCAGAATGACTCAGGCGTCGGCTGGAGTGCTTTGGATAACATTTGTTTTCGCCGGGGTTCTGGGTCTCAACAAATCATTTGTTCAGGAAAAAGAGAACAACTGCATGGACGCGCTTATGATAGGGCCGGTAGGTCCCGATGCGGTTTTCGCGGGCAAAATGCTCGCGAACTTCATTTTTATAACACTGGTTGAGACGGCTACCCTTGCTGTGTTTGCGATACTTTTCCGCATAGAATCGCTATCCGTTCTTTTCCCTGTCATGATTGTCATCGGGGTGAATACGCTCGGGTTCTGTTCTGTAGGCACAATTCTCGCGGCGATAGCCGTGAACACGAAAAACAGGGAGGTTTTACTGCCCGTCCTGCTTTATCCGATTATAGTTCCGCTGGTGATATCCGGCGCGAAAAGCACCGCAATGCTTATGGACGGAGCGGCAATAACCGAAGTAATGAACTGGATAAAACTTTCTGCCGCATTTGACGCAATTTATATTGTTGTGCCGATGATGATATTCAGTTATGTTGTTAAAGAGTAGAACGGAGGACTGATATGGAATGGCTGTTCGGTAAAAAAATCAATTTCATTCAAGGCGCTCTCGCAGTGATATCTGCAACAGGTTTTCCCGCCCTGTTTTTTATGGCGGCTTTTTACGCTCCCGTGGAAAAACAAATGGGGATTGTTCAGAAGATATTTTACATTCATGTCCCGATGGCGTGGACATCGTTTCTCGCATTCCTGCTTGTATGCCTTTTCAGCATTATGTTTCTGTGGAAAAAATCCCCGGCGTGGGATATTGCCGCCGGAGCGTCAGCCGAAGCCGGGCTGGTATTATGCACAATGGTGCTTGCAACAGGGATGCTCTGGGGGAAAGCTTCATGGGGAATATGGTGGACATGGGATGTCCGCTTGACGACCACTCTTATTTTGTGGCTCATATACATCGGTTACCTGGTTCTCCGAGCAAGCGCGAGGGGAGGGGACAGAATGCAGAGGTTCGCGGCAGTTTACGGCATCATCGGCTTTCTGGATGTTCCTCTCGTATACTTGTCTGTTAAAAAGATGAGTTCCATCCACCCCCTCGTCATTAAGGGAGGAAAGATTGATCTTGCCGACCCGATGAAGCACACATTATTCTTTTCATTGTTTATATTCAGTTGTTTTTTTGCCTTTCTGCTTATCACCGTCATAAGGCACGAATATCTGAGACTCAGGACAGAAAGGCTTTGCAAACTTAAGGAAGAGGAGGATATCTGATGGATAATGCAGGATTTTTATATCTCGCAGCGGGATATGGTTTTGCGTGGATTTTTCTTACAGGGTACATAATTGTTCTCTGGCTCCGTCAGGGGAACCTCTACCGGAAAATCCGTTCTCTTGAAAAAGACAATTCTGTTAACGAATAGAAAGGATTTGTCCGGTATATTGGACAGGAAAAAAATCATATTCTTGACAAGCCGGGATTTCATGTTCTATAATTCGCATTGGTCAGGAAGAGAAATCTCCCCTTTCTCGCTCCAGAACCAAACAAAAACATGTGGTTCTCTCCACTAACTTAAGGAAGTTAGATGACGAAACTATTTGCCGAAAAATTAACCCGTCAAGGCATCATCCATGACAGGAGAGAGACCGCGCAAACCCTTCACAACATAATCACACTACAACGCACCCGCACCGGGGAGAGTTTTGCTTCCGGGGAGAAGTTTGTTATTAATAACTGTAAACACATAGTAATTGAAAGGAGGTTCACTGCTTGGATAGACTAAATAGGTTTTCCCATTTTACCATCATTAACCCTTTACAAGGAGGAGGAGTTTATGAGTAATTCAGGTTGGATGAAATTATTAACCACAGCGACATGTATGCTGTTGTTGCTGCTATTTATAGCGGCGCCGGTATATATGGCCGCGAAGAAGATGGATATGAATCCGTCTTCTATCACGCCGGTCAAGAAATTTGATCACAGGAATCCGGAAAGCAATTTCACGAAGAATGCCGGTTCCACAGTGGTTGAAGCACCGGCAGAGGCAGGCCCCTCGCCTGTTCGGGAAGCTCTCGACAGAGCAGCCGAACT
>CAZDZC010000032.1:0-31968 GCA_964509835.1 uncultured Acidobacteriota bacterium | reverse complement strand
CAAAGGCGTAAAGATAAATATCGTTGATACCCCCGGACATGCCGATTTCGGAGGGGAGGTCGAACGAACGCTGAAGAGGGTGGACGGGGTCCTTCTTCTTGTGGATGCTTCGGAAGGCCCTTTGCCCCAGACAAGGTTTGTTCTGAGAAAAGCCCTTGAACTGAAACTGCCTCCGGTAATTGTCATAAACAAGATAGACAGGCAGGACGCCAGGATCCAGAGTGTGCTGAATGAGGTTTACGATCTTTTTATTGAACTCGGGGCGGATGACAGTCAGCTTGAGTTCCCGATTGTATATACAAACGCCAGAACGGGGAAAGCCGGATTTTCCCCCGACCATGACCGGCAGGATCTGAGGGATCTGTTCGATACCATTCTTGACAGGATTCCGTGCCCTGCAGCGGGATCATCTTCTGTCCTGCAACTGCTTGTAACGAACATTGATTACAGTGATTATCTCGGCAGACTTGCTGTCGGGCGTGTTTTTTCCGGCGAGATAAAGGTCGGCGACCAGGTGGCATTTATAAATGAGGACGGAGAGAAGATTCAGACAAAGATTACTTCGATGTTCTGTTTTCAGGGCCTCGACAGAAAAGACATTAAACAGGCTGGAACTGGTGAGATAGTGGCCATTTCAGGGTTGGAAGGGATTAATATCGGGGACACGATAACGGACAGGGAAAATCCGTCCCCGCTGCCGAGGCTTACAATTGACGAACCTACCATTTCGATGGTTTTTTCGGTCAACACTTCCCCGTTTGCAGGCAAGGAGGGGAAATATGTGACTTCCAGACAGCTCAGGGAACGCCTTGAAAAAGAGCTTTTATACAATGTGTCCATAAAGGTTGATTTTTTCTCGATGGATTCCTTCAAGGTGATGGGCAGGGGGGAGCTGCAGCTTGCCATACTTATCGAGATGATGCGCAGGGAGGGGTATGAGATTTCTGTTTCGATGCCGGAAACAATCACAAAAACCATCAACGGGGCGGTTCATGAACCTATGGAGGTCCTGACGATAGATGTTCCGGAGGAATATGTCGGGGTGGTGACCCAGCAGCTGGGGCTCAGAAGGGCGAAGGTTCAGAAGATGGTGAATAACGGGCACGGAAGGGTGAATATGGAGTTCCGGATACCGTCGAGAGGGTTGATAGGGTTCAGGGCGCAGTTCCTGACGGATACAAAGGGAACAGGGCTTTTAAATCATCTGTTTGACGGATATGAACCGTGGCACGGCCCGATGTCGAAAAGAAGAACAGGTGCGCTGGTTTCCGATCGCCCCGGAAAAACAACAGCTTACGCGCTTTTCCACCTTCAGCCGAGAGGGTCTCTCTTCGTGAAGGAAAATACCCCTGTGTGCGAGGGGATGATACTCGGGGAGTGCTCGAAAGAGCAGGACATGAATGTTAACCCGACAAAAGAGAAGAAGCAGACAAACATGCGCGCTTCGGGTTCGGATGAGGCCATTCTTCTCGTCCCTCCGAGAATAATGAGTCTCGAACAGGCGCTTGACTTCATAAAGGAGGACGAGCTTGTCGAGGTTACCCCGTCGAATATACGATTGAGAAAAAAGATCCTTCAGGCGAACAAACGAGCCAGAAGTTAGCCTTTTACTCTTCTCCCGAACCGTATTTCTCGGCAAGTTTTCGGTATTCAGCAGCTTTTTCCGTGTCGCCTTTCTGCTGATAGGCAAGGGAGAGGTTTGAATGAGCCTTTCCGTATTCAGGATACAGCTCTATTGCTTTTTTGAACTCAAGAACAGCCTGTTCAGTGCGGCCTGTCATCGCGTAAATGATCCCGAGGGAATTGTGATGATTGGGAATTCCGGGTTGCCGCTTCATCGCTTCAACCACAAGCTTTTCAGCTTCCTCCAGCCTGCCTGTTTTCCCGTATATAATTCCAAGGCTTTCAAGGGTTTTCGGATCTGTAGGATTCCGTTCGAGAGCCTTTGTGAATGCGTCTTCCGCTTCTTTATTCATTCCGAGCAAGCCATGGGCCAGTCCCAGATTAACGAACGGGGCATACGGAACAGGGGTTCCGTTTTTTATGTGGATGTTTATTGCCTTGCGGGATTCCCGCAGCGAAAGGTCAAGCAGCCGTTTCCGCTCTTCCCCTTTGGTTTTCGATGCTTTCGCGTAATATACCTTGCCCATGTAAACGCGCGGTTTGGGGCGGTCCGGGGATTTCTCAAGAGTATCTTTCCACAGCGATTCCTCGCTCTTCCAGACAATGTTTCTTTCATGGGTCCAGTAAGTGAAAATACACAGAATAATAAGAACAGCAATATTTTCTTTTCTGAAGAGAAGTCTCTTCAGAGATATGTCACCTGCTTTGTCTTTTCTAAACAGATCCGACAGATGCTTAAGCCCGATTGCAAAGAGCAGGAACAGGAACATGGCAGGCATATATGTTCTGTGTTCGAAGGCAATCATAAGCGGCGGGAATGTGGATTCAATCGCAAGATTCCCGAAATACCATAAAATGGAGAATGAAATTATACAGTCTTTTTTCATCAGCCACACTGCCGTAATAAACAGCGACAGCAGGACCAGCCCTGCTGGAAGGGTCGTCCACGGAGAAACAAGCGATCTTGATATGGCAAAATCGTAGTCAATCCTCATCAGTGAAGGGTTGGGGTAAACCATAAGGGCGGGATAATACAGAAGGACTCTCCACTGTGTCATGAACCTCTCCACGCTGTTAAATCCCCTCTCCGTGTAAACGCGGTCCCAGCTGTCCGGGAAAAATCTTGAAAGTAGTTCATGGACGGACCGTGTGAGCTTGTTTGAATGGTCAACGGCTCCTTCACGGAATACCTGCGGTGATTCCGAATCCGACGGGGTAAACAGGGCAGGGTAGGCTGCGATGAAAATCAGGGAAGCTATTGCGAGGATAACAAGCATTGCCTTCCTGTTGAACCCGTCCCTTCCGGCCTGAAAGAAGATGAATTCATACAGGGCAATGAACGCGGGAAGCATAGCGGAATTAGGTTTTGACAGGAAACAAAGAAGAGCAGACACTGCGCTAAGAACAAACAGAATGAAGCGCGGGCCGATTTTTGCGGTTGTTCTTGCGTGCGCGTAGAGATAAACCGATGATATGAAGAAGAGCGCTATCAGGCTGGTGCTTCGCTGATAAATATATGTGACCGTCTCTGTGTGGACAGGATGAACCGCGAAAAGAAGGGCTGCCGTGAACGACAGACTGTTGGCGTGATCCCTGTAACGGGATGGCACAACATTCAGCGACATTGTTTTCCGGAAGAGGGCGAAGAGCATAAGCGCGTTCAGAAAATGGATCAGAATATTTACAGCGTGATAACCTGTCACATTCAACCCGCCGAAATAATAATTCAGCGCGAGGGATAAATAGAATACAGACCTGTTTCTGAGTCCCGCGAGTTCTGATATCCCCGAAGCGGTCCTGATCTTCGGATTCTCCCTGATGAATCTGTGACCGTCGTACTGGAAGGGGACATCCAGACTGTTAAGATACGCCATGGTTATGAACACCGCGCTCAGAAACGCAAACAGCAGAAATATTTTTGTCCTTATATTCAATTCTTCTCCCGCATAAAAGATATTATATGAAACACGGCGGAATATACAAACATAAATAATACCGCCTGGCCTGTTCCAAAAACATTGGAAGACATGAAAATGAATTTCAAACTATGTTATTATAACCTTTCGGGTGCAAATATTCCGTAAGGCGGATTTATGATATTAAGGATTTTAAGACGCTCTCTCAGAAACAGATGGAAACCTGTACTGCTGGTTTTTCTGTCCGCATTATCCGGAACAGCACTCGCTTCAGGACTTCTGGGAGTGGCATTCGATATTTCCGGGAAGGTTCAGAAGGAGCTCAAAGCTTACGGGGCCAATATTGCGGTCAGCCCTTCCCAGGGTTTCAAGTATCTTAACGAGAAAGATCTTTATAAGATTAAAACGGTTTTCTGGCGGCACAATATTGATGATTTTGTGCCATATCTCTTTGTTCCTGCGGGTATTTCAGCGGGAATCAGTGAATCTGCAAGGATTGTGTTGGCAGGCACATGGTTTGGACGGACATTGCCTCTTCCTTCCGGGGAGGGAAACTATTCAATAGGTCTGGCGACAATGGCTCCATGGTGGAAGGTTGAAGGAAAATATCCAGCCCGAGAGGATGAAGTAATAGTGGGGATAACTGTTGCTAGGAAGCTGGGCATTGAGGTAGGGGGGAAGGTGACTTTGAGCATTGACGGGAAGGATTTTTCGGCCCGGGTATCAGGCATCGCGGATACAGGAGGTTTTGAGGACGGGCTGGTTTTTGGAGAACTGGCAGCGGTTCAGGGCCTTTCAGCCAATGAGGGCAGGATATCAACCGTAATGGTAAGCGCGGTAACCGTCCCTGCTGATGATTTTGCGAGGAGAAACCCTGAAACAATGACAAAGGAAGAGTATGAACGCTGGTATTGCACTCCGTATGTGACATCCGTTGCGCTTAACATTGAAGAAGTGATGGAGAATTCTTCCGCAGTCGCGGTTTGGCAGGTTGCAGACGCGGAGGGAAGGGTTCTGGGTAAACTCAAACTGCTTATCTGGACACTGACTTTCCTTGTGCTTCTGTCAGCAGCTTTTGCTGTTTCAACGGCAATGGGAATGACCATTGTCGAGCGGAGAACCGAGATCGGTCTTATGAAAGCTATCGGCGCGGACAGACTTCAGGTAGCTGCTATTTTTCTTGGAGAGGTTTCGTTTATAGGCTTGGCTGCCGGTGTCTGCGGAGGGTTCGTCGGGCAGTTGGCTGCGCATATTATCGGCGTGACAGTATTTGATTCTCCTTTCACTTCTGAATGGACAACCTTTCTTATCGCTATATCCAGCGCCCTGCTCGTTTCAGTTGCCGGAAGCCTTCCCCCTCTCAGGCAGGTGTTGAAAATAGATATTTATTCTGCTCTGAGGAAACCTGTATGAACCGTTTCAGATGGTATTTGAAGTTTATGAAATCTTCAATCGCCAACAGGCTTTTCAGGATTTCCGTGGCGCTCATGGCTGTAGCGCTCGCGTCCACACTTACCACTTCAATGATGTGTGTTTCGGGGGGAACCGGCATAAATCTGGGGAAAGAACTTAAAGCTTTCGGCGCGAATTTGATAATCCTGCCTGCAGATGATGGTCTGGAGGCCGGTTTCGGGCGGGTCGGGCTGGATGGAATTGTGGGAAGAAACTATATGAAGGAGAGTTCAGCTCTTCAGGCGCTGGATATTATGGGGAGCATTTTGAAGGATATCGTTTTTACGGTTGAGGGAGAGGCGTTAGCAGGTGATGTGCCTGTTGAGATTAAGGGCATATCTCCTGATGCTCTGGATCGGATTGCAAGAGGTTGGGTGATCGAAGGAGACCTTTCCGGCAATTTATGTTCCGCCGGATTTTTGGTTGCCGAAAAAATGGGACTGAAACCGGGAAGCATAATTCAGATTGAAGGCAGAGAAGTATTGATTTCTGCGATATTTAAGTCAGGAAGCCAGGACGATGGGAGAATTATTTTGCCGTTAAAAACAGCGCAGGATATGCTTGGCATTCCGGGAAGGATTTCATCCATTCTCGTAAATGCGGATAATTCCTCAAAGCCTTTTGAGGAGACAACAGCAAGGCTCAACGATTTGTTTCCCGAAGGAAATGCACGGATTGTCAGACAGATTACAAATGCGGAGAATTCATTTCTTGCCAAGGTGAGGTTTCTGCTCATACTGGTCACAGTCGTGGTGCTTTTCGCAACATTTATAAGTGTTATCGGGACAATGAGCGCCATGGCTCTTGAAAGAAGGAAGGAAGTGGCGCTTATGAAAGCGATAGGGAGCTCGGGGCGGGATGTAGTGTTTTTCTACCTGGGAGAAGCTGTCTTTATAGGATTTGGAGGAGGGATAGCAGGGCTTGCAGGCGGATTTTTTCTTGCCCAGGCAATATCCTTCAGTGCTTTTCAGCAAACATTGCCTTTTTCATTTTCACTTGTTCCGACAGCAATTCTGACGGGTCTCGGGGTTGCTCTCGTATCATGTTTGCCGACGCTCAGGACATTATTAAGGGTAGATCCAATCACTGTTTTAAGGGAGACATAATATGACAAAACTCACAAGAGCGGTTTTTGCGGTGGTTATTTTTCTATCCGGCATAATGGTTATGATTATTCCGCGGTTCATTCTGCCGGTTTGCACATATAAAGGTTTTTTTGTAACAACCGCGAGCGGTGCGAATATCCCTATGAAGTGCCACTATGCAATGATATCCGAGGTGCTGCTTGGAACGATTCTTGTTCTGACGGGGTTGATCTTCTTTTTTGTGTCGTCAAGGCAGAGCATAATGGCTCTGTCAGGCCTTGTCGGCTGGATATCAATTCTGATAATAATGGTGCCGGTTTATTTCCCGGGTGTCTGCGGGAACATGAAGATGCCCTGCTATAACGGAACAAGACCGGGGCTTATGTTCGCAGGAGTTTTCATATTTCTGGCATCGGCTGTATCTTTTTTTACGGCGTTAAGAAATGAAGAAAAGTAAAAAAATATCTCTTACCGGCCTTGTCTTTGCTCAAATGAGAGGAAGAAAGTATTATTGTGCCGCGATGCTCTTTTTCCTGTCATTGACGGCCGTATTTCTTGTTCTGGGCTTTGCATTCAGCAAGGGTGCCGTAAGTTCGTTTGAAAAGGCCATCTCCCGCCTGGGGGCAGAAATCATTGTCATGCCTTCCGGTGCGCAGGGGACAGGAAGGGAACTTTTGCTTGCGGGGGAACCCGAAAGCGTTTACATGGACCGCTCTGTTGCTGAGACCGTTAAAGCGGTTGAAGGTGTAGAGAGTGTTTCGGTGCAGCTTTTTATGGAATCTGCTTCTGCGTCGTGTTGTGATCAGGGGGACACTCTTCTTATCGGATTCGAACTCGCCACTGATTTCACTCTTAAACACTGGATTGGCGAGAGTTATGGCTCCGGTGAGGACAAAAGTGCCGTTATAGTGGGGAGCAAGATTCAGCGGATACCAGGTATCCCGGTTAAATTTTACAATCAAAAGTTCATTGTGAGGGCGCAACTTGACGCAACGGGAATTGATTTTTTTGACCGAGCTGTTTTTATCCCCATAGAAACAGCTTATGAGATGATAAAGGCGTCCAGGACAAGAGAAGATACGGTGCCTCTCAACATACCACCGGACAGCATATCTGCTGTTCTTGTGAGGACTTCCCACCCGGCAGAACTGGTTGCTGACAGGATAGTGAATAATGTCAGAGATGTTAAGGTTTTTGCTGCAAAGGGATTTATAAACGACTACCGAAAAGGAATAGCATCCCTTCAGAAACTGGCTGTAGTCCTGCTGGGTCTTCTGGCCGGTTCATGCCTTGTGGGATGGACATTTATTCTGTTTATTTCCATTTTCAGCAGGAAAAGCGAAGTGGGCCTGCTCAGGGCGATGGGGGCATCCAGGGCTTTCGTGGTAAAGCTTTTTGTCTTTGAAACTTTTCTGATTTCAGCCGTAGGAACGGCAATAGGGTTAATTACAGGTTATTTTCTACTGTGGCTTTTCAGAGATTATTTTTTATATCAGTTGAACATCGTTCCAACGGGATTTTCATTAATCTGCTGTGTTGCCATATTGGTTTCCCTTCCGGTGATAGGAGTCGCGGCATCAATGTTCCCGCTAATAAAAACCGCTGCCGCTGAACCATATTCGGTAATCAGGGAAGGGGGGTATCATGGATCTCGCGATTGAAAAGGTATGCAAGGAATTTAACATTGGTGGCGGGGAAAGAATGGCTGCGGTCAAAGATGTCGGATTTTCTCTGTCAAAAGGAGGTATTCTGATAGTGCGAGGCCCATCGGGAAGCGGAAAAACAACACTTCTCAATCTGGTGGCAGGACTGACCAAACCTACCGGGGGAAGGATCCGTTTTGACGGGCGGGATATATGGAGTATGACGGATAAAGAGCAGTCTGTTTTGAGAGCGGAAAAGATGGGATTTATCTATCAGGTTCCAAGTCTCATCCCTTCACTGAATGTTATTGACAATATAATGCTTCCAACCTTGTTTGGCAGGGGGAAAACCGACAGGAAAAAGGAGGCTTTGCGTCTTCTTGATATTTTCAGCCTGAAGGGGTATGAGAACAGATATCCTTATCAGCTTTCGGGCGGCCAGCATCGCAGAGCGGCAGCTGCCAGGACATTTATTAACGATCCTGAACTTGTTCTTGCGGATGAACCGACCGGTGATCTGGACAGTGAGGGTGAAAATATGGTCTTTGATGTTTTTAAGGAGTTCAATACCGAAAGAGGAACAGCTTTTATTATTGTTACCCACAGTCCGGAGCTTCCTGACTGGATGGGAAGAATGTTAACGATGAACAACGGAAGAATCGAAAATGGATAATATAATTGTTGTCAGCGGAGTGGTTAAGGATTATGACCTTACGAGGGCTGTTGACGGTGTTGATCTGGTCATCAGAAGCGGAGAATGGCTGAGCATAATGGGTAGATCAGGATCCGGCAAGAGCACACTGTTGAACATGGTCGGAGGTCTTGATACCGTGTCGGAAGGCAGTATAACCGTCGATGGGCTTAATCTTGCGAATATGAGTGAAAAGGAACTTGCGCACTACAGACGGGAAACAGTGGGTTTTATCTTTCAGGAATATTATCTGATCTCATATCTGAATGCGGCTGAAAATGTGATGCTTGCTCAGTATCTGCACAGCATGCCCGATGAACAGGAAGCCATGGAAGCGCTTGAGAAGGTCGGCCTTGAGCACAGAACAGGTCATCTTCCTTCCCAGTTGTCGGGCGGAGAGCAGCAGCGGGTCTGTATTGCAAGGGCGCTTATTAACAGCCCGCGTATTCTACTGGCAGATGAGCCGACAGGGAACCTTGACAGTGAAAATTCTGAAAATGTAATGAAATTGCTTAAAAAACTTCATGAAGAGGAAGGATTTACTATTATCACAGTAACACATGACCCTATAATAGCTAAATGGGGTGAAAGGTCTATTGTTCTGGAGGACGGTAAGGTGATTGAGGAGAAGAGACATTGACTGACGGTTTTCTGCTGGTTTTCACGGAGTCTTTGGCTCTGTTTGTTCCTGCTGCCGCTGCTTTGTCTTTCTGGGGAAACAAAAACAGGCTGAAAATTATTTCGCTTTTTGTGATGTTTTCAGGTATTGCTCTTGGCGGGACCTCAAGCCACCTCGTTTCTGAAAATGGAGTGAATATTGTTCCCGCTCTTCTTAAGGCAGACCTTCTTATCATTATATTGTTCCTGTTTATTCCTCTTTTCTTTCATTCCTTTGAGGTTAAAGCCGGTTCTGTCATGCCGGGTGTAATCCTGACGATGTTGTTGTTTTCGGTTTCAGCATTCAGGGCTGCGGGCGTAATTTTCTTACTTGAAGAAACCGCTCTGCTGAAAGGAGAAAGTTTCAGGGTTTCTGCCGGAGGATTACTGGGTTTTTCAGCAGCTCTTGTCTTGCTTTATTTATTTGCAATAATTGCAGACAGGATTATTTCCTGGCGGAGGTTCTTTAATTATTCTTCTCTTATGGTTTTCACCGCTGCTCTTTTTCTTCTTTCGAGGAGCAAAATAATACTTTCGGCTGAAAGCATTGTCGCTAAGACTGTACATGATTTTTTCCACTGGTTCATAGTGATCTTTGTGGTGCCTGACCATCCCAATTTCAGGACCGAATTATGGAACCTGCTGGGTGTTTTGATGAGGGAGAAGACCAATGTGATTTTTGCGATAGGAATTATGATACTGCCGGCTGTGCTCATGATCGTTAAGCTTATCCGGATGCCTTATCCTGATGTGTCTTTTCTCAAAACCGGAGCGGCCAAAAGGAAGATTAAGGCTGAGCATATAAAGACAGTCAGATGCAGGATGGTTCCTTTGCTTATATGTATTATCGCTATCGCATCAACTGCCTACAGAAGTTTTTCCTCCGTGCAGGCACTCTATCATCCCGAGCCAGTCCCTGTCACTGCGGAAAACGGGATAATAGAAGTCCCCCTGAAAGGCCCTTCCGGAGATTTCAAAGACGGTTCTCTTCATAAATTATCCTACCGGTCCGAACAGGGTGATGAAATTCTGCTTCTTGTTATCAATAAACCCGGAGATGAGATATCCGTAACGATGGATTATTGTTTAATTTGTGAACCCGAAGGATACTGCCAGTTCGGACCTGACCTTTTCTGTATTTACTGCGGTACTCCGATACCTATAGACACGGTTGGGCATGAAGGCGGATGCAATCCCATCCCGATACCATTTGAGGCAGACAGCTCATCAATAAAGATTCCGGTAGGTCCTGTTGTCGAAACATTTAACAAATATGTCAAATAATTATAATCTAATGCTGAAAAGAATAACGGATGTCTTAAGCTCGTCAAAACTGACCGGCATAACAATGTTATTCGGGATATGCTATTTTTTCGCAGGCCTTATCCTGAGCGGGAAGGGCTCGTCCACAGTCGTTTCCCAGATATCCCTCTGGGAGGGTGGCAGAAGCGCCGATGTGCTTTATATCCTTTCTGCTACTGCGGCTGGGAAGGTATTTATCTTTATTCTCACTTTGAATCTTGGTTTAAGAACGGTAATGTCAATAATCAGGACTTCATCAGGAAAGAAAAATTACTTTAAAGAGCTTTCGGTTTCTGAAACGATTGAGTTTATAAAGTCGCTGCCGAGGTGGGACACCGTTGAACTGAAAGCAGACCCTGTCAAAACAGGTTTCACTCATTTAAATTCTAAATGTGACTCATACTATAAATCCAATAATCTGAGCAGGTCATTAGGCGGTTCAATCATGAAAGCCTCTTTATTTTTGCTTCTTTTCGCATTCATGGTAAGCCTTTACACAAGGGTGTCAACAATGATATTTATTGGTGAGGGCCAGTCCATGATCCTCAGTTCGGGAGAGAGAAGCCCTTATTCTTACAATTACGAAAACATGAAAATAGATGAAGCTCTGCCGGTGGTAACGCTGGACGAGGTGAAGGTACTGCACAGAAGGGATATGAGCAGTTTCCACAGGAAAATTCTGCAACAGAGTGTTTCGGCTGAACTCACTCCTTTAAACAATCCGTCCTTGTCAGAAATTAATGTGGGTTCGTGGCCACCCCGTTTATTTGACGGGAATTTTCTGCAGATTATATATTTCGGGCTTGCACCCAGAATTTCCCTTGTAGATAAGTCAGGCAGCAGAATTCTGGATGGTTTTAAAATACTGAGGATTTTGAGCGAGGGAGGAGAGGACGGATTTGATATTGAAGGAACCCCGTATCGCATTGATCTGATGTGGTATCCCGAAGATGGAGTTGATGCTGAATATATTGACCTGAGAAACCCTGTTTACAGTGTAAAAGTAAGGAAGCAGGGGGTTGTGATTTTTGACGACAAACTGGAACAACACAAAAAGGTAAATTTTGAGAATCTTGAAATGCTGATTCCCGAAACAAGGTTCTGGATAGGGCTCGGAGTCATGAAGGACTATGGAATGTATATATTTGCGATTGCGTTTGTTCTGCTGCCTGCAGGCGCCGTTTTGGCATTTGTTTCGTGGATATTTGTCCGGAGGTTTGAAGTGTTTGTTCTGAAGGATGGCCAATCAGCGTTTGTCGGGGTCGATGCGGATATGCGCAGAACCTCTGTGTTGCGGGCTTATACCCGGATGCTTGATGAACTTGAACGCTCGGGGTGACCCGTTCAGGGTATGATATTGTGATTCTGCATGTATTCGGCAATTTTCTGCGGCATTTTGCCGAGTGTGCCCAGCTTTTTTATCAGGAATGAACTGTTCATTATAAGTTTCATTGAAACAAGAAGATATTTCTTTTTAAATTCGTCCTTCATTGCTATTATCTCTGAGAACTTTCCCATATAAAATCTCCGGTAGCAATCAACTATCGCCTTGTCAATTTCTTCCATGGACATCGATTCAGGCTCAATGATGGGGTCAATGAGATTATACTTTGAGTAGTCAAATTCTCTTATGAACGGTTTCATTTCCGGGTAAAGATCCGAGTAGGGCCAGGGCGTTATGGCGAGATAGTGAGCGAAATCAGGGTTATACCACTGAGACAGCTTCAGGGTGTTTTCAATGGATTCTTTTGTCTCATTCGGAAATCCCAGGAGAAAAGAAGTTTCGGTGATAATCCCCTGGCTGTGGATAATGTCAATCGCTTCTTTGGACATCTCAGCTTTAAGGTCTTTTTTGATGAAATTCAGCACTTCCTGATTCACTGATTCAACGCCTATGTAAATGTGGACAATTCCTGCTTTTTTGTATTTATGAATAATATCACGATCTCTTACTATATCTTCAACACGGGTTTCCATCAGGATGCGGATGTCCATTTTTTTTCGGATAAGCCTGTCCAGTATCTCTTCCCATCGGTCTCTGTCCTTTGTGGGAAACTCATCTCCTATGAGGAGAACATTTACACCATATTTATTGTGGAGCATCTCCATTTCATTGACAACATTCTCCGCTTTCCTTCCACGCCAAGACTGTTTCCAGAATTTCTGCTGGGAGCAGAAGGTGCAATCCGAGTCACATCCCCTCGAAGTACTGACTGCCCCGAGGGTGGAACCGGGAAAGACATAGTATGTGTAGTTCTTCCAGTCCAGAATGTCCCAGTCACATTCAAGACTGTCAAGGTCTTTGACGAAATCCCTTTCCCCTGTGAAGCAGACAGAGCTGTTTTCAAAATAAGCAATTCCGGGAATGTCTGAAACCGGCTTCCCTTTTTCGAGTGCTTCCAGCAGTTCGGCGAATGTTATCTCTCCCTCTCTGACAACAATGTAGTCAACAAAATCCGAATGTCTGGACAATATCTCTTGATAACAGAATGAAGGGTGAACCCCGCCAAGGATTGTTATTATTCCCGGGTCAATTTCCTTCGCGTTCTTAAGCAGACAAAGAGAGTCATTTATTGTTGATGTAATCGCGGTTGTCGCCAGATAATCGGGCTTTAAGTCCTGAACCTTTTTGATTATATCCGAATGCTCGGCCCGGATGGTCATGGCATCGTAAAGGATAGGTTCAACACCCGCCTTCCGGGCGCTCGCTGCCAGAAAAACAAACTGTCCCGGTATCCAGCTTCCGGCAACTTCAACCACGCCGCAGTGGTAGGGCGGAGTGACAAAAAGAACGCTATTTCTCATTTCTGAGCCTGAAATAAATAAAACCTCCTGATACTATCATCAATACAAAAAGAATATGTTTGATTATGAGGACCGTTACCTGGCCGTTCTGAACAGCGTGATACCATTCAAAATTCCTGTATGTAAGAGTTCTTCCTATCCCGAACAGGATTATCAGTATGAAGCTTGTAACGGTTGTGATCTTCATAGTTTTAAATGCTTTCGCAACTGAATCTGCCATTCTGTCCCTCACCAGTATTATCATCACAATGGACGAGCAGAAAAACATTGCCACCGAAAGATCGTGAAGAAGATTATTCACCATTATAAGAAGGTAGAACATTGCTTTGGATTATTCCGTAGCTTCCCCGCCTGTTTCATTTACAGGAGGATGGCCTTCAGGCATTGTTATTCCGGCATGAGGGTCACCTGAGGGCATCATTCCGTGAGGGTTCATGCCTTCCTCTGAAGGAGCGGTTTCCGGGACAACAACTTCCCATAATCCGGATTTTCTTGTGAGGGTGTATGTTTTGACATGCGAGCTTTGAGGCGCTCCCTTGAGGCCGTAGGTGACATCAACAGTTGCTTCTTCTCCGGTTATACTGAGATTGTTGAACTCCATCTGCATGTGCTCAAGAGAAACCCCTCTGGTAGTGATGTATGACGATATCGCTTCCCTGATAAGCGCTTCATCCCCGACAGCGGATTCCTTGACATTGACATCCTGCGTCTGGGCTGGAACTTCCGTTTTTTGCTCTCCAGCGCTACATGCAGTCAAAACAAGCGGAATGATAACCATCATCAAGAGGCTAAGTGTTTTTTTCATTTATGATCTCCTTTTGCTAAAAATAAATGTGAATTATATACTTATTGATAAAACCGGGCAACAGTCTGCCTGTTTCATTTCTCGTTCGATTCCTTCCTTTTCTCAATTACAGATGCAACAGCCCATATTCCTCCTATATTTCTGATCCGGTATTCGTTTTCGTAATAGGCGTAATATTCATCGGAAACCGGTTTGCCGCTTTCATAATCAATGTATTGATACTCCCATTTTTCAATGGTTGTGACAGAGGCCATGTCCTCTTTTATGAAATGAACACTTGTAATTGCAAATTCCATCACCTCAGCCTTCATTTTTTTGTTCATTTTCCTTAAGTAATGTATATACTGCCTGACATCATTATACTGCTTCTGGTCAGATATTCCGGCCATAAGTTCCGGCTTTGAGTGTTCCAGCGCTTGTGCAAGTGTGGTTACATAAGCCAGGGCTTTATCCCTGACAATATTTTCAGAGCTGTGGTACACCCAGAGATGAGGGAAGTCTGTATTTTTATATTCGTCCACGCTGCTTATAATTTTAACCCAATCTACTATCAGGGCTTTATCACGCTCTTTAAATTCATAGTATGTTCTGAAGTTATAAATTATGTCATCCGCAATCACTTCCTTTGTTTCACGGTCCAGGAGCCTTACAATCCACTTCTCATTTGAGATGATGTGCCTGCTTCCATCCCCGTGGTCTGAAAATTCGGCTAAATCTGATTCAATAAGTTTAAGTGAAAGAATGACTGAATCACTGAGCAGTTTTTCAATATACTGCCTGATTCTCATAAATTCCTTATCAGAGGTCACCCGTCTCATAAGATCGGGGTCGGGCCTTTCACATGCCAGGCTCAGAAGGCTTCTGTAGTCGTTGAGAACGGAGAGGGTTTCTTCTTCGGACGGAGTGCATGAGATCATTGCCAATACAAAGATTATGACTGTAAAAGTAGGTAATCTTTTCATGGTTACATCAGACTGGTGTGTGTGCTCTTTATCAGCCCCAGACCCCAGAAATATATTATGTTCGTGATTAATGCCAGAAAAGCGTACCAGGCGGCTTTTCTGCCTTTCCAGTTCAATGTCAGCCTTAGGTGCAGAAAGATCCCGTAAACCATCCAGGAGATAAGAGACCATGTTTCAATCGGATCCCAGCTCCAGTATTTCCCCCAGAGATTGTGTCCCCAGATGGCACCGGTCACAATCATCAGCCCCTGTGTTATGAAGCCGAAAAATATCAGCCGGAAAATGAAAATATCTGTCATTTCTGCTGACGGGAAAAGGCGGCTTGGGTTAAAGGTTTTCAGGGTGGTTTTCAGAATATAAAACAAACCGAGACCCGACGCTATTACATAAGCTCCCCAGGAAAGCCATGCAAAACTCACATGAAACCACAACCAGGGACTCTGATACTGAGGCGCAAGCGGTATGGAATCCATTCCTGAGGCTATGCCGAATGAAAGCATAACCAGTATTACAACGCAGGCAGGTATATGCATTGATCTCATTCCTGCACTCATGAAGCCCAGAAACAAGAATACGAGTGCCACGAACCATGATCCGGACTGCGCATGCTCAAGAGTGACCATAACAGGGGGGTGGCCTGTAATAACCCAGCGGATAAGAATAGAAACCGTTTGCAATGAGAAGGCTGTCAGAAAGATAATCCACGCGGCCTTGCCGGCAAAATCCTTTCGCAACAGCAAGCCGGCAATATAGAGGATTACAGATACCGAATAAAGAGAATACGCACTCCAGAGAAAAGTAATTTCAACGGGGTTCATTCTTTAATCCTTCGAAAATTTTCATTGCCTCTTTCTTCAAAAGATCCGGAAAGTGCGGGGTATATCCTTCTGCTGTAATCCGGTCTTTACTCATTCTAACACACAGCATGCCTCTGAAGTATATAAACCTTAAAACAAGGCCTGAAATTCCAATCAATATCAGTAAAAAGGTCACAAAAACGCCTGTTTCCCTTATTACTTTCACTGTCAGCCAGTAGCGGAGTTCAGGAAACTCGAATAAATACGGTCCTGCTTCAAACCTGCCGTTCATTTCCAGAAATCCCTCAGCCGCCGTTCCGTATTTATCCATGACTGTTATATAGAAAACAGGTTTTATCGGGATTGGACTTTTAGTTCCGGGGCCTTTGTCACCTATGAAAAAATCGGGATAAAAAATAACATCAACAGTTAATTCTTCGTCCGGAACAGTAATGGAATCCTTCTTGTAGCTGTCCACTTTCAGATTGAAAAAGCCGTCATATACCTTCTGTCCGTTTTTTCTGATTGTAAAATTTGGAGAGAATCCATATTCATGAAGTAAAAAAGTGAATCCGTTTCTCCGGAACGGTTTGTTGACTGATATTTTTTCATCCAGCCTTACTCCGTTGTTATCCATAAAGGTAAAGTCCGCGCTGTATTCAACCGGATGAACATTGTCAACATATCTGTAGATGTATCTGTCGAGCTTAATTGATGAGACAGGGAATCTGTAGTCAAGGGCAGGTTCATCATATATTGATACAAAGCTGTCCCTGTTCATTTCAAGTGTCTGACCTTCTGTTATAAGTATCATTCCTGAAAATCCGAAAAGAATGCTGTAAATATATCCTATTATCAATGCCGTAAGGCTGAAGTGGAAAATGATGGAACCCAGAAAACCCGCTTTTCCCTTTTCGGCAGTTATTTTATCCCCGCTTTTCCTGACTTTCCATTTTTCGGTCATTAGGCGCGATATTAAATTTTCAGTGTTGACTCCATGTTCCCTGATCTCCAGTTCAAAACCTTTTTCACCAAACGGATCCTTTCCTTTTAAAAGTCGATCCAATGTGCAGACAAAAGTTGAAAATAAAAGAAACCCCATAAGAGCCACGAAAAAAAATGAACCCGATAGTTTTTGCGGACTTATGTTTTCCGCAAGCCACAGTATGACAAGGGGGCCGTTTTCAAGGGCTCTGTATTCTTCCGGTGTCATATAGACAGGGTTCGGGACGAACGAGCCTGCTGTCAGAAGGAAAAGAATGACGGAAAGAAGCAACACAGCCGTTTTTCTTGACAGCATGATGTTCCAGAAGGTGAAAAGGATTTTCTTCATTGTTTGAAAGGGAAAGCCCGGAAAATGTTTCCAATGCTGTTTTCCGGGCTTAAAAACCTGATCAATCCTGAATTTTAATTCCAGGCATAATAATAATAAGGTGAGGCTGCTCTTCCACCGGGATGTTTTGTGCATGTGCTCATGTTTGTGCCCGATGACAGCGTATAACATGTCAAACTACCAGAAACATCCCCCAAGGTATGCCCGACCCATGACGCTCCGTTCATCATTCTTTTGCCCTGTTCGCTTGTTCCGAGCGAACCGACACCTAGATTGCTGCCGTGGACTCCTCCGGGCGTTCTGCCACCGTGACAGTTTATGCAACTGATATTTAGATAGGGTATAACTGAAGCATCATTGCATGCCGCATTCATAGTTCCCCCTTGGTGTCCTACCCTTGACAGGTTTTGGTAACTTCCGGTCTTGTAAACATCGAACCTGTGGCAGTTAACGCAGAAATTGGGATTGCCGGTTAAGCCATTGTTTGGAGTGACAGTGGTGCCATTCCACAGCGTAACAATTACCGAGGTGTCCGCTCCTTTAAGTATCCATGGATAAGCGCTTCCGTGTGGCCCCTGAGGTCCGGCCGCATTGGAAGTATTATGGCAGTCGGTGCAGGTTACAAGGCTTGTTGCTGTCCATCCGTCCACAAAAGTGTGGTCAAGCCCTGAAGCAGATCCTCCTTTTCTTCCCGCACTTGTTGACCAATTCGGATTGAGCGCGTTTCCTGGCTGGTTTCTTCCTGCAGCAAACAAAGGATGATAACTGTAATTATTGATATCGAAATCTTTTCCTATATCTGTTTCTTTCCATGCCGAGCCGGGATTGGAAATTGTGTTGGGGGCATTTGCTTCTGATGTGAATGCCCAGGTGCTGTGACACTTAAGGCAGACTTCATATTCCACGCCAGCACTCGCCTTATAACTGTAGCTTACATCTCTGGCAGAAGCACCGTTGGTCACGGAAACACCCCATGTTCCGGCAAGCGGGTTCACTGTGGTTGCTTCGTGTGCGTCATGGCAGTCAGCGCATTCAATATGCCTTGTAGCACCGGTGTTCCAGCCCTGGGATGTAGATTCCGACGGGGAGTGGATTCCGCTGTAATTTCCGACAGGATGATTCGAAGCCCTTGCTATTTCAGCCTGTATATTGTCAGGGGTTACTCCTGCCGTGTTATACCGTTCAGTTCCGTCATGACATGCGTAACACATATTTTCTTCGGCAGCGAATGAGATCAGCGGACTGGATGAAGAGTGTGTCTCGAATTTGAATGTTGATGTGGCCCTGTTCTCTCTTGTCGCTGTGGGATCTGCATTATCGCTGTGGCATTTAATGCAGTTGGCATTGAACACCGACGAGTCGGAATAGGTTTCTGTTGCGTTATAATCATGCGCCGAGCCGGAATAAGTCCCTATGATAACTGTAGAAGTTGTTCCGTCAGGCCTTGTATATGTTTTGGTCTGGGCTGAAACATGACATGATTTGCAAGCGCCGTCGTTGGATGCTGCGTTGTCAAAATCGTCTGCCGTTGATACCGGGCTTGTGACATCCATTCCGTCCTCTTTAAGGTTTGCGGCTCTCTGATAAAGACCGCATTCCGGGCTGAAACTGTTGTGGCTGACATGACAGCTCAGACAATCGAGAGGGTTGTTGTCAGAATAAGCACCACCAGTTGAGGTCAGGTAATGTCTGTATCGTGTATTGTCAACAGCAGTCATGGCTATGGCTATACCGCTGTGGCATCCTTCGCATGTGGTGGTGTCATCGCACGGTTCTCCGCCGCCTTTGAAACTCTCGGTGTGATCATGACATCCAGCGCAGTCGTTACCGTATTGATGATTGTTAATCCTGTTTGTATCCGGATGTGAATCTGCCGCCCCGCTGTGACACGCGTCACAGGCTCCGTCAGCATTTGCTGATGTCGGATCAAGACCGGTTCTTCCCGCGACACTGACCGCAACATCTCCGGCACCAAGCCCTCCGTTTATGGCAGCGTTAATCATCGCGTAATTTGAAGTGCCATGCGGATCATGACATAGCTGACACTGATAACCGGGATTCAGTGTATAGTTGGCTGAATCTCCGTAAACAGGAAATGCTGAAGGCGCCGTACCTGCCGTATTATATTTACCGGTTACTCCGCCGGAATGAACTGAAGCTTCAGCGAGCGCGTCCCATCCGAGGGTTCCGCCGCTTCCTCCGGACACATGACAGTCAAGGCACACTTCACTGATTGTGCTGGTGTATGTCAGAGCGTCACCGGCAACTGTCTGCAGCCTGTCTGTGACAGCTCCGCCGATATGTTCGGAGACGGTATTATTGTGGCATACAGTGCAGACCATGTTGGGAGCTGTATTCCCGGTTGAAATATAGGTTCCAGAATCTTTCCCGTGGCCTACTGTATTGTAATAAGTATTCTTCGCGGAAGCGTTGCCCCCTGTTCCGTCGAAATTCACGCTTGCCGGATCTGCTGTGTTGTGACAGAGAAGACATCTGTCCCCCGTGTATCTGAACCCCGGCGTATGCCAGTTGTTCTTTGCTATTGTCGCGCCCACTTCCGAATTTACGGTTGCAGTGCTGTGGCAATTATCGCAAGCTGTCGTTGCGGATAGAGGGTTCGTGTCGCGGAAATCAACTGTCCCGTTCACATGAGTCGCCGCTGCCGAACTTGTGTGGCAGTCTGTGCATGCCATAACCCCGGGTCCCCATCCGTTTGACCCTAGATGGGTCGGGTGTTTGCCGCCTGTAAGTGTTGCGCCTGTATTGCCGTGACATCCATTGCATCCAAGGGCTACGCCTCCCCATGTCGGGGTTTGATATACCGGAGCAGGGCTACCGCTCCAGTTCTGTCTTGACGCTGCTCCGTCGCTGTGGCATCTGACACCGTTGCATGTCGAATAGATCAAGCTCGGGGGTTCCTTTGTTCCTGCATTCGCGCTGTTATATGTCGGATTGATCCCCTGAAGGATGGTGTTCTCTTCTGCAAGATCCCAGTGCACGGTTCCGTCAACATGGATAGCTTTATTTATTACGGAAGGAACTGCATTTGCGGTTGACTCATGACAATACTGACATGCATATCCTCTTGTTGCCACATGTGTTGTGTGGCTCCCTCCGTCCGGAATATGGCAGCTGGCACAGTTCTGAACTGCTGATGCGTCAAATAACGGATTGTTGGCATTATTCCCTCCGGGGAATTCACCATGACAGTAAACATCGGAACAGGTACCGTAGCTGTACTGGAAATAATCGCTTATCGGGTTCTCTGTGCCTGCCGGGGCTCCATACGAATATAACGCGCCGAGACCTAACTTCGGATTTACAGTGTTGTCATCCAGAGGTACCCCGACAACATGAGGGTCAACAAGCGTTCCGGCCTGTGCGTTTGAGGTGTGAAGATCATCATAATGGCATTTTCCGCAGCCAAACCTGTAGTATGTTCCTGTTGAATAATTCCCGACATCGCTCAAAGACGAAGGTTCTGTTCCGTAAAGAGCGTAATCCCAGTGTATCTGGTGCGCCATTCCGGTAGCAGCGTCGCTGGGAGGGCCGCTGTGGCAGCCAGCGCATCCGGAGGGGGCAAATCCCTTTCCGTGTGAATGGCAGCCGGTGCAATCTGAAGCATTATTGTGGTTGCTTCCCGGCTGGGAGCCGTCATTTCTGAAATAGGCTGTTTTTGTATGACAAACTTCACATACTTCATTGTATGTTGTATTCGAAGCATCAGCCATTACACCCGAATCGTCAACTCCCGCAGCGCCGCTGAGTGTTTTGAATAAAACAGGTTTCGCGCCGGAATTCGGGGTCTGAACAGTTTCATTCACCAGATAAATGTTTCTTGTCTGATGAGGGGTGTGGCACTTAAGGCAGTCCATCGCCCAGGTGCCGTAACCAGTGTCTGTATATTGGCTGGAATGGGTCTGCAGGTCATGGCAGTCAACACAGGTCTGGGATCCGTGCGTTCTTCTTAAAAGATTACCGGCTCCGGCAGTTTCCAATCCGTCATTGTTTGCTGTAAAGTTGAGAACAACCTCCGATACATTTGCAGCGGCATCGGTTGCTCTGACAGTGACGAAATGAGTATTATTTGAAAGTATCGTTGTATCAATATCAAATTCATAAACCCCGCAGTTTGTTCCGCAGATGTAATTCGCGTTCAGGACGGCAGAGGAAAAACCGCCTCCGTCAACAGCGCACTGGACGGTTGGATTCGGATCAGCAAGATCATATACCTGGATCTTAATCCTGTCTGTTCCGCCGATAACCGCATTCTGTGTCGGGCTGACAACCATTATCGTCGGCGCAGCGATGTCGCCTCCGCATGCAGGGGTATTAAACGGACCGATGATTTCAGGATTTGTTCCGTTTACTCCGTCAGGATCTGAGTAAGTAATCCTTATATAGTAGGGGGTGGATGGCAATAGCCCGGAAACAATACACTGCCTCGGAGAAGTCCCTGTCAGGGCAGCGCATGCTGTTTGGGGGGATGGGAAAGCAATGTTTGTATCATATTCAACCTGAGTTGAAGAGTCATTATTGAAATCACCCGTGTATGTTGATGTAACAGTTATCTGATTACAAGAATTAATCTGGGCTGAATTCGAAATGATTGTTACATCGCCCGCAGGACAAAGAGGGGTGCGAACAGGCCCCAATGTCTGCGGGTTTGTTCCTGTTACTCCGTCAGGATCGGTAAATGTAATTCTGTAGCAGTAGTCTGTATCTTCAGCGAGCCCCGAATCAACACAAACGATGGGGCTGGCCCCCGAAATCCCCGAACAGACCACAATATAACCGCCAAGACAATTGACTCTTTTTTCAACGGTCACTGTAAGGTTTCCGTTGGCATCATTTGTATAGGGAACTGTGACGGTTATCTGGCTGCATGAATCAACTGCGGCTGAAGCGGCTCCCGCTGATGTGGCGTTAACAAGGGTTGCGCAGTTTGTCGTATTCTGCGCGGAATAATTTTCGCAATTATCATAAGCCCAGATTGCGTAACAGTAAGTGGTTCCGGCAGCAAGACCGATATCCGACTGCGGAGATGCGCTTCCTACATATATTACGGTGTCCACCCCCTGAGCTCCTACGGCGTAAGTGTTTCCGTCAACGGGAGCAAAAACAGGGCATACCCCTCCGGCAGGACCTCTGACTATAATAACATTCTGAAAATCCGCATCACCGGGGTTGTTCCAAGCAAGATCTATCTGCGAATCGCTCACAGGTGTACATGATGTGAAGGAGGCAGAAGACGGCGCAGTAAGATCAACACTTGTAGTTGCTTCGACATTTGTTCCGTCAGTGTGACCAGCAAGGGAAGCGGTAATTGTTGTTACATTGGGACCGACAGCACCCGCAAGAATATCAACCGTAAGGGTAAGGGTTCCCGTAGTGGCGCCGGGAGCTAGACTTCCCGTGTCAGCAGGGCCATTTGAAGAGAAATTCGCCGCGCTGTCTGCATAACCCAGGATAAATGTTTCATTTCCGCAGATGGAGGTGCAGTTGTTGGTTACGGTAAAGTCGTAGGTTACGGAGCTGCCCGCGCATCCGGATTTGGCGGTCGTGTTTATAACATCCACTGTGGGCGCGGCATGGGTGCATACGGAAGGGGTAGCGCAGCTTGTCGTGTCTTCAGAGGCATAGTTTTCGCAGTTATCATAAGCCCATATCTCGTAACAATATGCTGTTCCGATTGTAAGTCCGGTGTCCGAATGCGGAGACGCATTTCCTATGTAGATGATGGTGTCTGCGCCCTGTGCCCCGACAGAGTAAGTGTTCCCGTCAACTGGCGTGAAAACGGGACATGCTCCACCGTCCGGGCCTCTTACTATGATCACATTCTGGAAATCCGCATTAACGGGGTTTGTCCATCCAAGATCAATCTGTGATGAGCTCACCGGATTGCAGGATGTGAAAAGAGCGCTTCCTGGAGGAGTGAGGTCAACGCTTGTAACTGCTTCTGTGTTAGATGCTGCATCACCGGGGTGCGCCGCAGGTGTTGCTGTGATTGTAGTTGTGTCTGGGCCGATTGCACCTGGCAGAATGTCAACAGTCAGGGTAAGTGTGCTGCTTGTCGCTCCCGGGGCAAGGACTACTGATGCCGGCCCGCTTGAAGAGAAATTAGCGGCGCTGTCCCCGTAAGTCAGATTGAATGTTTCGTCCGTGCAGTCGGGGCCGTTGCAGTTGCTTGTTACAGAGAATGAGTATGTAATCTGGTCTCCTGTGCAGCCCGTCTTTGCGGTTGTTCCGGTCACATCAACAGTCGGAGCGGCATGGGTGCATTGCAGAGGAGCGACCACATCCAGAATTACATCATCCCACCAGGTATTTATGTATGCTGTCGGGCTGTTTCCTGTTCCCCCCTCAAAGCGGAGCCTTATGTCGTAACTCTGACTTACAGTTATTGAAGAACTAATGTCCAGTCCGGAAACAATTCCTGACTGGAAGGCCACATTGGGTGTTATAGATGCGGACCATACATTTGTGCTGTCTGTTGCCCATGTTCCTGATGAAGGTTTAATGTCAAAATAGAATGTGCCCGTGGCTGATGCTATGGAAAACATATATTGGTAGCCGTACCAGAAGCTCACGGTAACAGTATCGGTATCATTGATTAATCCCACAGTCTGAGTGTTATACCACCCGACATTGACCCTTCTGCCTGTTGCGGAGGTTCCCTTGAGGCTCTGTGATGCTGACTGAAACTGGTCTCCCGCCTTGGCGCTTGAATTTGTTGCAGCTATATCGGTATGCGGCCAGTTGACGATGCCTGAAAGCTCCATATTTCCGTCTGTTACAACATCCGCGGCAAACAGAAATCCTGACGACAGAAGAACTATATTTGTGAAAAAAAGTATTTTAGTGAATAGATTTTTTGTGACCATCCGCCTTAAACCTGTTGTGAAAGCTCTCATGGCATGTCCTCCGTGACCGAGTTGCTGTCAGCGTAATGAACAGCATGGCAGGACATGCACTGGACAAGGTTGCCCGAATCCAGCGTGAGATCGTTTGTATGATTGGAATCAATACCCGCGCCGCCCTGAGGAGCGCCGTTCGCGTCAAGAGGTGCAGTGCGGTCGTATGATTTTCCGTTCGCGTTAAGCGGGACTCCGACGGGATGGCTTTTATAGCTCCCGTCATATGTTGCAGTGTCGGTATGTGTCATTACCCAGGGGCTGTGGCAGTCTCTGCAGAATAGGTTTCCAGTTGCGTTGTCTCCGGAATCCAGCGGGAGCCGGACAAAAGGATAACTGATGTAGAACGAATACTGATCGCTCGGATCAAAGTTATTTAAAGATACATCAAACCGGGCATTCGCGATACTGTCATTGTCAAGGTTCTGTGCTGTTGCACTGTCCGCAGGGATTACCCTTGAAGTAGGGTCATTCTCGACCCATACCCCGCCTGTGAACCCCCACCAGGTTATCCCCTGATTATAGGAAACTCTGTATGCTGCGGCACTGTATCCTCCACCCGTTGTGAAATCCACAAGATATCCCCTTGGGACGGGAGCAACGGATGCAGGTTCGTAAAGAACACCGCTTAAAGGCCCGGCAAGACCGGAGTCGTTTGTTTGATCAGCCGCAGCAGGATAAGGAGGTTCAGGCTGCAGGTCGCCGTTATTGTTTGTCCAGTGCTGATTATGACAGGTGGAACACATTATGTTCCCGCTGTCCAGTCTTGTGCTCATCGCTGCGCTTGACGGAATTCCAGCTCCTGCTGATGTATTGACGGCAGACACAGCCCATCTGTGATGTTTCCCCGTAGTTCCGGGGATCGTGTTGTTGAAGGTTTCAAGCATCGGATGATCTGACGATGAATCGTGGCATTGCTGGCAAAGCAGGGCATTTGTCGTCTTGTTTGTGAGGCTGTCGCCCAGCGAAAGATGGCCCATATGACACGAGTCGCATCCTATCGAGAACGAATCATCATGAGGCGCGTCACCGGTTATAGCCGTAAAAACAGCAAACAACAGGAGAAGCGATGCGCACGGGATAAAAAGAAGATATTTTTTAGTTGCCGTCACTTGAAATTATCCTTATGTAATAGTTTAGTCCGTCATTCAAAATGCCTCCTGACAGGTATTCGTTATCTGCCGTATTAAACTGAATTGCGCCTGAAAGGTCAGGATTATTTGAAATAAGAACATTGTATTCCGGGACAGGGACAGTTACGAAGGATGAGTTTTCATAACTAAGCGCTGTCCAGCCAAAAACAGCGTCATTCAGGGATTTTGTGATGAAAAGGTCGTAAACCCCTGAAGGCGCTCCGCTGAAGACGGGGGTTCCCGTGAATGGCGCGCTAAGTGCTGTCTCTTCTCCGTTGTCCATGACAGCCGCAACATAGTAGCTGTATTGATTACCGTTCACAAGATATGTGTCAACAAAACATGTTCTGTTGATTATGGAAGTGTTGGCAATCGAGATCGTGTCAGCGGCATGGTCATATCTGTAAACATTGTATCCTGTTATGCCTGATGACCCGGACCGGTCCCAGTTCAGGTAGATAATCGAGTTGTCGGTTATCCCTCTGACCAAACCCGGCGGGTCCGCTGGGATCAGAATATTCCTGATGCCCCAAGTATCCGAAGACGGAGGATTGTTAACATTCTTGAATATCAGGGAGTTTGCCGCTGCTGAAGCGCTTTCTCCCGGCACATTGAAATAAGCCCATCCCGACCATTCTGCAGAGGAATGCTCACTTATGAAGCCGAGAGGAATTCCGTTTATCCACACTTCAACTTCATCCGCGCTTATATCTCTGGATTCAAATCTTATATTAAAGTCTTCCTTCATATATCCGAAACTGAAAGGCGCCGATTCTGTCTGCAGGAATCCGTTTTCCGGGACATTTCCGTAAATGTCCAGCGCGGCAAGAGGAACAACTGAATCAGTGGGTTCAATTGTTAATTCAGATGAAACGAGCCCCTGATTTCCCGAAGTGTCGTTTGCGGCGACAGCCACATAATATCTTACAGTGTATTCAAGGCTTGTCAGCGACGCGTGTGTTTCCGAGGTAAAGAGACTGCCGGTGTATTCCCCTGGGTTTGTTCCGTAAAAAACAGTGTATCCGGCGATATCAGGTTCGGAGTTTTCATCCCACGCGAAATAAAGGGTATTGTCAAAGCCTTTGTCTGCTCCCCTGAAACCTGAAGGGATTGCCGGCGGAATCTGGTCTGCCGGTTTAATCATCTCTTCGGGAGCGTATCCGCTCAGGTTAAATCCTGTGTCTTCTGCCCGGACGGAAATGTAATATAATGTGCCGAGTTCCAGTTCTGAAAAGATATAGGCAGTAGTGTTGCCGACAAAAATACTGTTTTCGTGCGAGCCGGGCTGCGTGTCGCAGGAAACATGGTATCCGAGAATATCCGGGTCGGCGTTGGCGTTCCAGATTGCCGTGACAACGCCCGAAGCATCCTGGCTGACAGAGAACCCCGAGGGGATTGCCGGCGGCAGGTCATTAACAGATGTTGCGGAATTTGAGATTTCTGAATCTGAAAAATAATTTGTGGAATGTGCACGGATCATATAACTGTAATAAACACCGTCAGTTGTCGTGCTGTCAACAAAGGATTCTGTTCCTGGCAGGACTGAACCGATCAGAGTGAAACCGGAAACCCCTTCCTTTCTGTAAATCTCATAAGCGATAACACCTTTGGCATCGCAGGATGATTTTGTCCAGTTTATCAGAATGGATCCGCCGTTATCTCCGATAACATCAGACGCGGAAACATCTGTTGCGTGTTCAGGTATGCCGTCTCCTCCTCCAAGCTGAAAAATTTCAACAGTGCCTTTGTTTGACGATGTCACAAGGAGGCGATTCGCATTGTCCACAACAGCGTCAACAGGAAGATTCAGCTTTCCGTTTTCGTTCCCGTATGATGATATTCCCGCGATATATGTTCCGTCTTCTGAGAACATCTGAACGAAACCCTGAAACTCATCAACAACATATAGATAGCCTTCCCTGTCGAATGCTATGCCTGAAACAGACGAGAACTGTCCCGGCTCCTGTCCTTTTGAACCGAATGAACGGATATGGGTTCCTGAAGGGTCAAAAACCTGCACCCTGTAATTATTCCTGTCGGTCACGAAAATATTTCCTGTCAATGGTGAAACGGCAATACCGAGCGGTTTGTTAAACTCACCGATACCGCTCCCCAGGTTCCCGAAACTGAACAGGCGAGCCCCCGAACTGTCAAATACCTTTACCGTATTTCTGTCCATGTCCACAACAAATATATTTCCGTTTGCCGGGTGAACCGCAATATCTGTGGGTTTCAGAAATTCTCCGGGCCCGTTTCCAAGATGCCCCGCAATATTGAAGTCATTGTCCAGGATTAATGCCGAACCTGAATCCAGATCCCCGGTTATGATATTTCCGTCCGAGGTGAACGCTATTCCGCACGGCCTGGAGACCGGGTAAATTCTGTTTCCGGGAATTCCGTCCATTGTATAAAGGGACAGGAAACCGCCAAGCGTGTCCGAAACAGCGCAATTCCCGTCTTTGTCTACCGCGATTCTTGAAGGAGCGCCTTTTGCAAAGTAGGAATTCAGGTAATCCCAGAAGGTGCAGTTGACGGCAACGGATTCGGACGCTGTTCCTCCGTGCCCGTTTGTCACCACGCATGTAACAGTAGCAATATAGTTCCCGGACTCGGAAGCGGTGAAGGTTGTTGAATCCGACGAAGGATATGAATTATCAACTGAACCTTTGTCTGAACTCCATGAGTAAATCAGTTCATATCCCGACGGATCAGTCGCGCTGCATGTGATAATTGAAATGTCCTGATAGTCAAGGTCAGCGGGAGAGGCTGTTATCGAATTTATGACCGGGGGCGGGGATGAGCTGACAGATATATTAATGAATGCCTGCGCTGTCTGTCTGTTGCCGCACATCCATGTCGCGTTGTCGAATATGTCAACAGTGATTGTGTAAACACCTTCTTCCGCCGGGGCAGTCCAATCAGCACTTGTCGTGTAAGGGCTGGATGTTATTCCGAGATCTATCGCGGACAGGGTTCCGCCTGAAGCGGTCCACAATGTCAGTGAAGACGATATCGCCTGACCGCAACCAGATAAACAGACATCCGGACAATCCGGGTCGTGTGCTTCAAGTGTTATCGAAACGGTTTCTTCTGGGGAAACGGCAGTTTTCGTCGCAGTGAAGCTGTTAACAACAGGCGCTTCCGCCATCACGCTTAACGCAGACAGAAATATAAAAGCCGATAATGACAGCATTATTTTTATTTTACATTTTCTCATTCTGATCTAGCTACCTTATAATTCATAATTATTTCACAATGATTTGTATCATAATATCATAAAAACAGAACATATGCAAAAAACATTCCCTGGAAAACACTTTTTCAGAGTGAATGTTTACGGGAGCTTTCTTTGTCTCTTATGTGGGGAAAACGGGAAAAATTCCGCAATTATGCGTATTTCTCAATTAAGATTATTATCCTGTCTCCTGAAATGGATTCCCGGCAGACAAGTATTGCATTCATTTCAGAATGGACGGGTCTCTATATTTGTTGACAATAAAATGATACAATGATAAAGTTTTTTGTCTCACGGAGTGGACAATGTTTGAATATATCTTGACAAAATTCTCGGCATTGAAAATCAGAGCAAAGCTTCTGACGGTATTCTGTGTTGTTTTTGCGGTTCTTCTGATCCTCCTTCTTGTGGCTGTCATGGTTCTCTCAACTGTTTTTACGGGGAAAAGCATCGAGAGAAATGTGAACGGTTCCGCTCAGATTATCTCGAAGGGCATATCAAAATGCCTTGAGCACGAGGATAATGAATGTATCAAAGAGTATCTGAAAACTGCTGTGATTAATGAAGATATAACCTGCGCAGAGTTTACGGACCTTGGCGGAAAGCCGGTTGCCTTTGCAGGTGAGATCCGGCCTGCCGAATTTGACGAATTGCCTCCTTCAACCGGCGACGCGGAGATTGTAGGGATAAATGATAATAAATATCTTGTGGCGCCGGTAAAGATAAACGGATCAACAGCAGGCCAGCTCCGTCTCGCAATATCGGACAAAAGGATCGGATATGCCAGGACCGCTTCCGCTGTTTTTGCTGCCGTTTCTTTTCTTATTGTAATAGGTGCCGCATCTGCTTTCCTGTTTTATTTCATCAATATCATCCTGATGAAACCCGCAACCGAAATAAGAAAAAAGATATCGGAAATCTCAAGCGGAGACCTGACCAATTATTCTTTCCAGTCAGGCGGCGGAGAGCTGGACATCATCGCCGAGGAATTTGTGAAAATGCAGAAAAGCATAGAAACAATTGTCCTTAAAGTCAGGGACAGCCACCTTCAGATAAGGGAATCCTCAAAACGGATCCTTCAGGTTGCGAAGGACATTTCGGAAGATACTAAAATGCAGGGCGACGCGTTTGAAGAGATGTCCTCGGCAACCGAAGAGATGAATGTCTCTATAAGAAATATAGCAGAAAATGTGGATGACCTGTCAACATCCTCTGAAGAGACATCGTCGTCCATTCTTGAGATGGCGGCAACCATAGAAGAGGTTTCCGAGCATGCTGAAAGTCTGACAAATTCAGTTGACGAAACTTCATCAGCGACCGAAGAGATGGTATTTTCGATAAAGGAAATTGACGGGAATGTTAATTTCCTTAATGACTTTATTTCGGATACTGTCGCTTCTATTGAGCAGATGGATGTGTCCATCCGTGAAGTTGAAAAAACAGCCGGCGAATCAAATATCCTGACAAACGAAGTAGCAGAAAAGGCTGCCAACGGCGCCAAAGCAGTCGAAAAAACAATCGGCGGAATGGTCGCCATAAGGGATATTGTCCGGAACATAAGCGAAACAATCACCGCTCTCGGGAAGCGCTCGTCCGAGATCGGCAAGATAATAAATGTAATTGAGGACATAGCTGAACAGACAAACCTTCTTTCACTCAACGCCGCAATTATTGCGGCTCAGGCAGGGGATGAAGGCAAAGGGTTTGCTGTCGTTGCCGATGAGATAAGAGGGCTCGCCGAAAGGACCTCGTCGTCAACAAAGGATATCTCATCGCTGATTGACGCTGTCCAGAAAGGCACTTCCGACGCGGTGAAATCAATGAAGGAAGGCACCAAGAGTGTTGATGACGGTGTGAAACTCTCAAAACAGGCAGGAGACGGTCTTCGAGAGATACTTGAAAGTGCTCAGGCATCATCCAACAAGTCCAGAGACATAGCCAGGACGACAAGGGAACAGGCTGTGAGCAGTAAGACAATCAGAAGCTCCGTTGAAAAAGTAAAGGAAATGTCGGAGCAGATAAGAAAAGCCACAAGCGAGCAGACCCGGGGCAGCGAGGTCATAATGGGTTCGATGGACCGGATGCGCGAGATGACCAATCAGGTTAAGAGAGCGACAGTGGAGCAGCATCAGGGGAGCCAGCTTATAACAGAGGCAATCGAGAGCATTACCGAAAAAGTGGGCCATATCCAGAAAGCCACAACCCAGCAGGCGCAGGGAAGCGAGGTGATGCTCGCGAGCCTGATGGGCCTCAAAGGGATGCTGGATGTCAATATGGAGAATGTCGGCAAGCTTAAAGAGGCTGTGAAAATCCTCAACGAGCACGCCGATATTCTTGACCGGCAGATCAAGCAATTCAGAACAGGATAGAGAATGGAACTCCAGCTAATAGGTTTCAGGGTCGGAGAGGAAAATTACGCGCTGGACATCCTGACCATTGTCCAGATAATCCGTTTCGAAAAGAAGATAACCATAGTTCCCAGAGTGGCTGAATTTATCGAGGGGATTATCAATCTCCGCGGGAATGTGGTCCCTCTGATTGACCTGAGAAAACGGTTCGGTTGTCCGGTTTCCGGGAACAACGAAAAAACAAGAATTGTTATTATCAGACTCGAGGGCTACACCAGCCTTCTCGGTCTGATTGTGGATTCCGTTCACCAGGTGCTCAGGGTGGAAAGCGGTAATATGCTGAACTCGCCTGATATTCTTGAAAGCGAAGGCGACTGCGTCAAACAGGTTGTCAAAATCGGAGATATCCTCTACATGATCCTGGATGTGGAAGAACTGCTGTCCACACGGGAGCGGAAAAAACTTGAAAAAACAAGCCTTGCGGGCATAAAGGCGCGCGAAGAAGAATAAACAGCCCTCCTGTCAATTCCGGATCTTTGATTCAAGCGAGACGATCTTCTCGTCCATTTCATTTACCCTTGCAAGAGACATCTCAAGCAGGTTCCTCATTATTATCGCAGCGATGTCGGGTTTCTTCCTGAGGATATTGTCCAGTATTACCGAAGTCAGAAGGATAAGTTCCGAATCCTCTGCGATGCGGGCTGTCGCGTTGCGCGGAGCCTCAAGAAAAAGGGCCATTTCCCCGAAAATAGCCCCCGCATGAAGGGTATTTACGACCGTTTCATCCTCTTTCCCGTAGTTCTTCAGAATGTCCACAGTTCCCGATTTCACAACAAAAATGACCCTTCCGACAGTCCCCTCCCTGAAAAGGACCGTGCCTTTCGAATACCTCTTCGCGGAGATAAATCTTTCGATGCTTTGAAGCTGGCCGTCGTTCAAACCTTTGAAAAGCTCAATCCCTAAAAGTTCTGTCATGGTAAATCATCTCCTTGTTAAAAAATTATAGGCGGAAAACGAAAAAAATACAAGCGGTTTACATATTTGGATATTACCCGAAAGCATTGGTAAAAAACCAAAGATAAAAGCTGAAAAGAACAGGGGAAAAATTTACTCAAGTGTTGTGAAGAGTGAACAATCACCGCCCCGGCTGCGATAATATGAGGGTTTTTCCGCCGATATCCCCTCCACCGCGTGTTAAATGACACTTTTTCCGTGATAAACAGGCCTTATTTTGCGTTTTTCTGTTATATTTTGCGGTAAAACAGGT
>CAZDZC010000031.1:22036-31971 GCA_964509835.1 uncultured Acidobacteriota bacterium | reverse complement strand
AGTGACACTGTCAAGAAAAAAAATGACTCTGTCAAGAAATAAAGCGACACTGTCAGGAAATAAAGCGACCCGGCAGAAAATAAAACGACACTGTCAGGAAATAAAGCGACCCGGCGGGAAATAAAACGACCCGGCAGAAAATAAAACGACTCGGCGGGAAATAAAACGACCCGGCAGGAAATAAAACGACCCGGCAGGAAATAAAACGACATTGTCACGAAAAAAAGCGACCCGGCGGGAATTAAAACGACCTGGTACAATTTTAAAGCCGTAGAGACGCGATTAATCGCGTCTCTGCCAGCGGGTAATCATGTCAATCCCATAATCAAGGGAATCGGGGTTCAGATAATAACCACCCCATCCCGCTGCTGCTGTTCAAGTTCTCCCTCGGCTGTTTTCTTCAATTCCGCCAATACCCTCTTTTCCTCGAAAACAAGGTTGACTGTTTCGCCGGGGTTCGTTTCCAGGTTGTAAAGTTCCATCTCGTCGGATTTAAGTGACCATATCAGTTTCCAGGGGGGTCTGCGTATCGCTATTCGCGCGAGGGACCCGTCCTGCAGCGACGGGGCGGAACTTACGGTGAATTCCCTTTTGAAATCGCCGGCGAAGAAGGAGCCTCCGTCGCGGGTCAGCTTGTCTTCAAATCCGCATAGGTCAATAAGTGTAGGCGCGATGTCTATCTGGCTCAGCAGGCGCGGCGCTTTTTTTGGTTTCAGTTTTCCGGGCCATCTGATGAGAAGGGGAATTTTAAGCAGTTCATCGTAAAGCAGATCGCCGTGCAGGTGGAAATTGCTTGAGATGATGCTTTTGTCCTGATACCTCTCCCCCCAGGATTCGCCGTGATCGCCCGTGAAGATGAGCATGACCTCTTCGGCAAGCCCGAGGCTGTCAAGCCGGTCAAGAATGCCGGAGAGCCATCTGTCTGCCATCGTTTCGATGGATTCACGGTATAGCTTTTTATAGCGGTTGATGCTTTCCGGTTTTTCCTTCAGGTCGGCAAAAATGGACTGAATGGATTTTTTCCAGCTTTCCGCGTCTGCCTGCGGGAAATAGGGAGTATGGACCCAGAAGTAATGCAGATAGAGGAAGAAGTCATTATCTTTGTTTCTTTCCAGCCATTTTAACGGCGCTTCAAAATCACGGAAGCATCCGGTGACCCCGGCTTCGGGAACATCTTTGAAGATATCCTTTTCTTCGAACACGAACGACGCTGTCAGGTGTTCTTTTTCCCTGAAGAATTTGAAAAGGTTTTCACCGAGCCCTTTGAACGGGTTCCCGAAATCCATCGGGTTTGTCCTGTGGGGATGATTGCCGGTGAAGATGGCCGCAAGAGCGGGAGGGGTCCATGTTCCGGAAGCTATGAGATTCTGAAATTCCAGGCTTTCAGCTTTAAGCTTTTTAATTACCGGATGTTCCGCTTTGTCGAAATAGTCTTTTCTGAGACTGTCAACCAGCAGAAAGATTATCTTCACTGACTGGAACCGGATGTTATTTTCTGTAGAATCCTGCTATGGTTTCGCAAACCGTCCTTATCTGCTCTTTCGTAAGTCCGGCGAAGACCGGCAGGGCGAGGACTTCCGCCGCGGCTTTTTCAGACTCCGGGAAATCTCCCTGTTTGTATCCCAGCGTTTCAAAACATTTCTGGGTGTGCAGGGAGAGGGGATAGAAGATTGCGTTTCCGATTCCGTTTTCGTCCAGATGTTTCTTTAGCTCATCCCTGTTTTCTGTCCTTATGACATACTGATGGTAAGTGTGGGTGCATCCGTCCGTGACAGCAGGCGTTCTTACCTGAGATACATCAGCGAGAAGCTCGTTATAAAGCTCCGCATTGGCAACTCTCTGCTCAAGCCAGCTGTTCAGTTTTTTGAGTTTAACCCTCAGGACAGCCGCCTGAATTTCATCCAGTCTGCTGTTAAGGCCGACGAAATCATAATAATATCTCTGTCTTGCACCATGGTCGCGCAGGAGCCTGACTTTGTCGGCATATTCGCCGCAATTGGTGATTATCATCCCGCCGTCGCCTGCAGCGCCGAGGTTTTTTGTCGGATAGAATGAGAGACATCCGAAATCGCCGATTGTCCCGGATTGCTTCCCTTTGTAAAGCGCGCCGATTGACTGGGCGCAGTCCTCTATGACCTTGAGATTATATTTCCCCGCTATGGCCATTATGCTGTCCATATCGGCGCACATGCCGTAAAGATGGACAGGCATTACCGCCTTGACTGACGGGTCATTCCCGTGCTTTTCAAGATATTCATTCAGTTTGACAGGATCAATATTGAAACTGCCCGGTTCAATATCTATGAAAACAGGGACTGCACCGAGCCTGTAGATGCATCCTGCTGTCGCGAAAAATGTGAAGGGTGTCGTAAGCACCTTGTCGCCCCTGCCTATCCCCAGCGCCATCATGGCAATAAGAAGAGCATCACTTCCCGATGCCAGTCCGACAGCATATTTTGCGCCGCAATAGGAAGCAAGTTCTTCTTCAAGGCCCCGGACATTCTTTCCGAGAACGCACATTTGGGTTTCAAGGATCTCATCCAGCATGGGGCGGAGTTCATTTTTGATTTCAGCATACTGCAACTTGAGGTCGAGAAGGGGTATGTTCATGTTAAATATCCTTTAATGTCAAAAATTCAGCGGTGAAGTCTAGCACAGGGGACAGGGTTCTTCAACTGCCTTTCGGATTGTTTTGACATGAATGTATCCCGTGGTATAAACTTCGGGATGTTATGAACGCTGATAAACATGAAGTGATATGAGGTCGTTAATGATAATGGGTCTGGTTCAAAATTACAGAAATGACGACAGATTGAGGGAGCAGTTTCATTTGTTTATAGGAGTAGTCTTTCCCGGAGCCGATTTCCGTAGGTGGCATGAGATGGGGTTCTGGAACGACAGCTATGTCCCCTATTCAATTGTTGAGTCGGGGAAGATAGTTTCAAATGTATCCGCCGCCCTTATGGATATTTTTGTCAACGGGAAGATGATGAAAGCGGTTCAGATCGGGGCGGTCGGCACCTTGCCTGAACATCGGGGCAGGGGACTGTCCAGGCAGCTTATGGATTATGTTCTGGATGTTTATAAAAACATCGGCATTATTTTTTTGTTTGCGAACGAGACAGTGCTGGATTTCTATCCCAGGTTCGGGTTCAGGAGGATAAACGAGAGCATCTTTATCAGAAGAACAGACCTTTCCGCGCACGGCTTTTCCGCTGAAAAGCTGGATATAGAAAACGAAAAGGACCTGAAACTCCTCCTCAGGCTCATGAAAAACAGGCTTCCTCTTACCCGTCGGTTCGGAGCAGAGAAATGCGGGTATATTTCAATGTGGCATGTTCTGAATATTTACAGTGACAATGTGTATTATCTCGCGGACCGGGATGTTGCAGTGATAATTACGGAAAAGGAAGGAACCCTTAATCTTCTGGATGTTGTCTTTTGCGGAGAGTTTGACCTTGAAGAGGCTCTTCCTTCAATTGTCAGCAGTTCTGTCAGCGAGGTGAGATTTTATTTCCCGCCGGACATATTATGTTATAAATATGATGAAATCATTACGGAAGATACCGGACTCTTTATCCGGGGCGAAGCGGAGTTGGGGCCTGAACCGTTCAGATTTATTCCGACTGCGGTGACATGATATGGCACTGGATATAAAAATTCATGTAAATTCTGAAATTGTGTTCATTATGACTTATAATACATAGTGTGAATAAAATTTGATATCGGAATAATCCAACGGAGGAACGAATGTCAGAAGCAAAGGAAAAAATGACGGAAGTGATTCTTAACCAGCCGGAAGACGCATCCTATGAAGAGATATTGAAGGAACTGACCCTGAAAAGAATGGTGGAAAGAGGGCTTCAGGATTCGAGAGCGGGTCGTGTGATCTCCAACAGTGAAATGAAACAGCGGCTGGAGTCATGGCAGAAATAAGATGGACTGAAGAAGCCGCGATGTGGCTTGAGTGTATCTATAATTACATTGCTGAGGATAGCCCTGAAACGGCTTCTAAAGTTGTAAAAGGCATATACTCGAAAGTCCAGACCCTGCAAGTTTTTCCCGAGACTGGCTACAGGTACAGTAAAGAGGCGGATGGCGAAGTGAGGATACTGCTTTTCGGGCACTACAGGATTGCATATCTTATTAAAACGGATTGTGTGGAAATTCTCGGTGTGTTCCACGGTGCTATGGAAATTGATAACTATATAAACTTGTATGGATTGCCGAGAGAATAACCGTAATCACATGATACCGAGGCAATAAACAAAGATGTCCCGGGCCTGAACCGTTCAGATTTATTCCGACTGCGGTGACATGAGTTAAAGTAATTTTTCAACTTCCTTTTTTTGTTTTCCGGTATTATGCTACGGGGTGGATTGATGGTATTGAGATTTGTTAATGCATTAAAATTCATATCCGGGAAGGAAAAAGATAATGAAACCACGCGTCAGGGAAGCAGGTCAAGGAGATCTTGATTTTCTTCTGAAACTGGAGAAAAGCAGTTTCGCGGCAAACCGCCAGAGCAACAGGCAATCGCTTAAAAACAGTATTCTAAGCGCAAGCCAGCATGTCTATGTGCTGGAAAAGGTCAACGGAAAAAAGCCGCCGGTTCCCGTCGGCTCCGCTACTCTCCACTGCCATAAACGCTCCATGCGCATCCAGTCAATCGCTATTTCTTCCGACTGCCGCGGTGAAGGCATGGGGGAATTCCTTCTTCATCACATCATCGGGGTTGCGATGCTTGAAGGTTACGAGAAAATTTCGCTGGAAGCTGACGCGAATAATCATAAACTGGTTGACTGGTATAAGAAATTCAAATTTGAAGTGGTTGAATTCCTTGAAGACTATTACGGCCCCGGCGAACCCGCCAGCAGGATGGTGAAGAAACTCCAGAGCGTTCAGGAGGACGGGAGTATTTCAACCGGTAATGTGCTCGTTGTGGACAACAGCAAGAAATGGAATTTTGATGTCCCTGGCGTGGAAGTGGTTTCAGCAAGAAAATATCTGTCGGATGAAAGGTTCCGCAATTCTGAACATTACCAGGTTCTGAACCTGTGTAATTCTTATAAAACTCATTCTCTCGGCTACTATGTCTCCCTTCTGGCGTATGCGAGGAACCACAAGGTAGTCCCGTCAGTCATGACGATCAAGGACATTTCAAACATCAATATCGCGCAGAGCCTGTGTGATGAGATCAAGGAATTCCTGCAGTCAAAACTGAAAACGGTCAGGGAAAAGTCTTTTGAGATTCCCGTCATACTGGGGAACACCCCCAGGAGGGGCTGTTCGGAACTTGCCAGGAAGCTCTTCGCGCTTTTCAAGATACCGTTCTTCAGCATTATATTCGCGAAAAATGATACCTGGAAAATAAAGAAGATAACAAGCCTGAACATGTCCCAGGCAAAGAAGATTTATCCCGATGATTTTCATGATGCCCTCGTGAAGCATTTTGAACGGAAACGATACTACCGCACCCAGCTCAAAACATACATATATGATCTTGCCATTCTTGTGAACAATGACGAGAAAACCCCGCCTTCATGCCCGGTTGCGCTTAATGAATTCAGGAAGGCGGCTGAAAAAGTCGGATTTTTCGTCGAGTTCATCACAAAAATGGATTACAGAAGGATAAGCGAATTTGACGCGCTGTTTATCAGGGAAACCACTTCGATGGCAAATCACACTTACAGGTTTGCCAGACACGCATATACTGAAGGTCTGGTTGTGATAGACGATCCGTGGTCAATACTGCTTTGTTCCAACAAGATTTACCTGTATGAAAGATTTGCAAGGAGCAGAATCCGCCAACCCAAATCATGGCTCCTGACAAAAACGGCGATATCATCCGGGATGATAAAGACGCTTCCATACCCGCTTGTGCTGAAGCTGCCCGAAAGCTCTTTTTCGCTGGGGGTTTATATGGTGAACAATCTTGTTGAACTTGAGGAGAAACTTGAAAACATGCTGTTGAAAAGCGATCTCGTGATTGCCCAGGAATTCCTCAAAACCGGTTTTGACTGGAGGATAGGGCTGCTTGACAATACCCCGCTGTTCGCGTGTAAATACTTTATGGCCGACGGACACTGGCAGATTTACAACTGGGCGCGTGATGAAAAACAGGACGAGTTTACCGGAAACTCTGAAGCCGTTCCGATAAACCAGGTTCCGGCGCATATCCTGAAAGCCGCGGTCAAGGCATCTTCCCTGATCGGGGACGGACTTTACGGCGTGGATCTGAAGGATGTAAACGGACATTCATATGTTATTGAGGTCAACGACAATCCAAGCATTGATGCAGGGATTGAGGATGCTCTGCTTCAGGATGAACTTTATCTCCGCGTGATGACCTCGATATTCAACAGGATTGAAAAAGAGAGGAGCAAATCACGGTATCTGCTTTATTAAAGGGATTCAGGAGGCTTACCAGCACATGAACCGTTTCACTCTGACAGTTTTTCTGCTTATCTGCAGCAATGTCTTCATGACTTTCGCGTGGTACGGGCATCTGAAGAACCTTGCCCACCGTCCCTGGATCGTCGCCGCCATTGTAAGCTGGGGAATCGCGCTGTTTGAATACCTGCTTCAGGTTCCGGCCAACCGCATCGGTCATCAGGTCATGTCTGTAGGGCATCTGAAGATACTTCAGGAAGTCATCACCCTCTTTGTGTTTGTTCCGTTTTCCATCTTTTATCTGAAGGAAAAGATATCAATGGACTATCTTTGGGCGGGGATATGCCTGCTCGGAGCGGTATTTTTCCTGTTCCGGAGCAGGATCTTCGGCAGCTGAACTGCTGATTTTGTTTGACATAATTTGACTGGTGCATTAAACTCTATACCTAAATGGTTCTTTTAACATTTAGTGAAGGTTGGACATTCTCTCTGTGCTGGATGAGGGTTGAAGGTGAGCCAGAACCAAAGAATAATAATTACAGGGGCGTCAGGTTTTATCGGGAAGGCTCTTCTGAACGACCTGAAGGAGTCTTACCGAATATTCGGGCTCGCCCGCAGAACGCAGGCACAGAGCGGCGCGCCGGTTCATCCGAATATAACCTGGCATCAGTGCGACATCTGCGATAAGGAGTGTATTGAGAGGACTTTCAGAGCCATAGATTTCAGGAAGGGCGAGGATATCATCATCCACCTTGCAGCGTATTTCGACTTCACCGGGGATGAAAATCCCGAGTATCAGCGTGTAAATGTTGACGGTATGAGGAATCTTCTTGAGCACTGCAAAATCCTCAGGCCTGCTTCTTTGATTTTCGCGAGTTCCCTTGCCATCAGCGAGTTCCCTAAGACTGGAAAAGCGCTTAACGAGAGCAGTCCGCCGGACGGAAAGCATATTTATTCGAAATCAAAGAAGGCCGGAGAGGAGATGCTCAAAGAGTATGAAAAGTGGTTTCCATCGTGCATAATCAGGTTCGCTGCCGTCTATTCGGACTGGTGCGAATATCCGCCGCTGTTTTCCTTTCTGGAGACATGCCTGTCAAACTCCTGGAACAGCAGGATTGTCCCGGGAGCAGGAAAGTTCGCGATCCCATATCTGTATATCAGGGATGCGAGTTCATTCATCAGGACAGTAATAAAAAATATTAAAAACATAAATCCGGGAGAGGTTCTTATTGCAAGCGACGAAAGGATAGTGTCCCAGATTGATATTTTTAAGAGCGCCACTTCATACAGTTCCGGCAGGGACATAAAGCCGGTTTTCATTCCAAGGGAATTATGCAGATTCGGGATAATGGCAAGGAGCATACTGGGGTATTTTTCCAATATCCGGCCTTTTGAACGGTGCTGGATGTGCGATTATATTGACAGGCAGATGCGGGTGGAATTTTCGCGGACGACCGAAAGACTGGGCTGGAAGTCCAAGGAACGGTTTTCCCTGCTGAAAAGGATGCCCTTCATCCTGGAAAACCGGAGGAACAAACCTGACGAATGGCTTTCCCACAACCAGATGGCAATGGACAAACTCCGCCTTCACAATAACCTCAAGATCTGCAGGATTCTTTATACAAACGAGGACGAAATAAACAGGACTTTCATCAAGATAGTCGAAGACATCTGGGGAGGAAGTGAATTCCCGGACTTCATTAAATTCGGGACGGATGACCTCAAGTTCCAGAAAAAATTGCTTATTCAGCAGCTCATAAACTCCGTTAAAAGCTCTGACCGGAGCATTTTCATTGATTATTGCGGCGATACGGCGTCTTATATGCGCCAGGAAGGTTTTAAATGCGAGGATGTCTGCAGGGTGCTGGAGGTATTCGAAAAGGTTTGCCGCGATACCCTCAAAAGGGAGATTAAGGACCCGGCAATGATTTCCGAGATAAGGAATTATATTACACTGACAGTAGAACTTGCGCTGGAGAGGGTTCTTGATATCTACGAAGCCGACAGCGGCGCTTCCCTCTGATTAGCTCTGTGGAGCGCCCACACCGCCAAACCGATAAGTGCGTCGAAGACAGCCATAAAAAGAATAAACAGAGGGCACGGACTGAACAGGTATGTGGAAAGCAGGAAAACAAGCGCGGATGTTTTTGCGGTGACAATCAATGTTATCCCGTTGTATTTCCAATGCTCATAGAAATACACGAACCCCAGAATGATATGGAACACCCCGCCCTGCCTGATGAAGAATGGATCGGAATTCAAGTGGAAGGTTGCAATCTTCGCGGAAAGCTCCGGGAAACATATAAGGAAAAGACCCGTTCCGACGCTGTGCGCAAACGCAAATAAGATCAGCAGTCTTTCCAAGGTGAGGGTATGCGGTCTGTTCTGTCTTTTTTCGAGAGTTTTATTTTTCACGGCTTTATCCTTATGCAGGGGCAATCATACTCCCGCGTAAACAGAAATAACAAGTGTTTTTTTCCATCTTCATTCAATGTGTTCACAGAGGGCGGGTAACTCATGGACGGTTCTCCCATAGTATGAGTGAATTATTTTAGCAAACTTGACAATAGGAGACTAAAGTATTATACTCTTGCTTGTTATTAAGGGCTTCAGCCCTGATTATGGGAGAAGATTATGAGACTTGAACGGTTTACACTTAAAGCAAGGGAAGCCCTTGAAGGGGCTCAGAGAAGGGCGGAGGGAAGCGGCCATCAGGAAATTGGGGTTGAACATCTTTTGTGTTCGGTTCTGGAACAGCAGGAAGGGCTGGTTGTCCCTGCTGTCAAACAGCTCGGGGCTGACCCTGAGGTCATTCTCGGCGAACTGGATGACCATCTGTCTTCCCTTCCGAAGGTTGACGGCGCTTCGCTTGAATCATATATTTCAAAAGAGTTGAAGAAAGCCCTCGAAAAAGCGGTCAAGGCCGCGGAGAAATTCGGCGACGATTACACGGGCCTGGAGCATCTGTTCCTTGGTATTTTGCAGCTTGACAGCAGCAAGGCGTTTGATATTCTTAAACGACACGGGATCAATGAAGCGGATTTTCTGAAGGTTCTGAGTTCCATCCGGGGAAATCAGAAGGTAAAGGATGAGAACCCTGAATCCACTTATCAGGCGTTAAAGCAATACACAAAGGATCTGACGGAGCTTGCGGCAAAGGGGAAACTGGATCCTGTCATCGGAAGGAATGATGAAATCCGGAGGGTAATCCAGGTTCTTTCGCGCAGGACAAAGAACAATCCGGTCCTCATTGGCGAGCCGGGTGTGGGCAAGACTGCTATTGTCGAGGGGCTTGCCCAGCGGATTGCTGACGGCGATGTTCCTGAAACGCTCAAGGACAAAAAACTTGCCGCTCTGGACCTGGGCGCGCTGATTGCGGGAGCCAAATACAGGGGGGAATTCGAGGACAGACTCAAAGCGGTGCTCAAGGAAATCGAGACCGAAGCAGGCGGCATAATCCTGTTTATTGACGAACTTCACACTGTTGTCGGGGCGGGAGCCGCTGAAGGCTCTATGGATGCTTCAAACATGCTGAAGCCTGC
>CAZDZC010000031.1:0-21936 GCA_964509835.1 uncultured Acidobacteriota bacterium | reverse complement strand
GACAAAGACGCGTTGGAACGGCTTGCTGAAATAGTTGAGGAACTGGGCGGGCTCAACGAGAAGTGCAATGCGTTGAAAGTCAGATGGCAGGCGGAAAAAAACCTTATTCAGAAGATCAGAGAACTGAAGGAAACGCTTGAAGAAACAAAGGTCAAGGCTCAGAAAGCCGAGAGGGATGGGGACCTGAGCCTTGCGGCGGAACTTAGATACGGAAAAGTTGGAGAACTAACGGGTGAACTTAAATCCGCCCAGGAGGAACTGAAGAAACTGCAGGCTGACAGCAAGATGCTGAAAGAGGAAGTTGACGAGGACGATATAGCGCAGGTTGTTTCCAGGTGGACAGGCATCCCCGTCACAAGCATGCTTGAAACCGAAAAGGAAAAAATGCTCCGGATCGAGGAAAGGCTGAACGATAAGGTTATTGCCCAGGAAAAAGCCGTTTCCGCTGTTTCAAACGCGATAAGGCGGAGCAGGGCGGGTCTCGGAAGCAGGGAGAGGCCGATAGGGACATTTCTGTTCATGGGGCCGACAGGGGTAGGGAAAACCGAGCTGGTCCGCGCCCTTGCGGAGTATTTTTTCGACGACCGTGATAACATGATAAGGCTTGATATGTCAGAATACATGGAGAAACATTCCGTTTCCCGTATGATAGGGGCCCCTCCCGGATATGTCGGTTATGAAGAGGGCGGGCATCTTACGGAAGCAGTGAGAAGAAAACCTTATTCTGTCGTCCTGCTGGATGAAATAGAAAAAGCGCATCCCGATGTTTTCAATATCCTTCTGCAGATCCTCGATGACGGGAGGCTGACGGACGGAAAGGGCAGAACTGTTGATTTCAGGAACACCATCATTGTCATGACATCGAATGTTGCCGGGGAGGAGCACGGGGACGGTTTGAACAGCGATATGGTCAACCGTTTGCTCCGGGAGCATTTCCGGCCGGAGTTCATCAACAGGATAGATGATGTGATTGTATTCAACAGCCTCACAAAGGACGATATCAAAAAAATCGTGGATATAGAAATCACCGGACTTGAGGAAATGCTTGCGGAAAAAAATATTTCCATCGCACTCGACGACCGCGCAAAAGAATATATTGCCGACAGGGGATATGATCCGAAATACGGAGCAAGGCCCCTGAAACGGGCTGTCCGGAAATATATTCTCGATCCGCTTGCACTTAAAATATTGGAAGGTAAAATAGAGGATGGGGATTCGGTCCTTATGACGATTTCCGGAGATGATGAACCGGTGTTCAGCAGAACAGGAGGAGAAAGCGATGATAAAATTTGATCCGTTCAAGGAGCTTGCAATTATTCAAAATAAGATGAACGAGCTTTTTGAAAGAACCGCTTCCGGTTCCCGGCTTCAGAGGGAGGAAATAGGAAGCACGATGTGGCATCCGAGTGTGGATATTTATGAAGCTGACTGCAATGTCGTTATTGAAGCCGAACTTCCCGGAATGGCGAAGGAGGATATCAGTGTCACAATTGAAGGAAATATGTTAATACTCAAGGGTGAGCGGATGATACCCAAGGGCTCCGAGGAGGAGCACTTTCTGCGGATTGAAAGGACATACGGACCGTTCTCAAGGAGTTTTGAACTTACGGAAAATATTGACACAGACGCGATAAGCGCCGAACACATTCAGGGAGTGCTTACAATAAAGCTTCCGATCAGGGTATCAGTGGTAAACAGAATAGGAATTGAAAACGGATGAGGAAGGTTGATGGTATTGGATAAAAACAATGATGATAATTTGAACGACGACATCGTCTTTGATCTGGATGAACATGAAGCAGAGATTGAACGGAGGGAATCCCAGGAAGAGGACATTTCAGAAGGAGGAGCTTCCGGAGAGAAGAAGAAATCGGGTATTTCCGTTATAGATAAAAGATTCTGGGCAAATGAAAGTCAGGGGGATGACGGGAAACCGTCAAGAAAAGAGTTGCCCACTGTCATGGAAACGATGAAATCACAGATTAATGAGATGAAGGAGACCGCGCTCAAGTATGCCGATGTGATCCGAAAAAACAAAGAGGATAATGAGAAATTCAGGTCCAGGATTAACAGGGATTTCGACTCCCGGCTGGAAAGAGCGAAGTCCGATATAATTTATGAACTGCTTGAAGTTCTGGATAATTTCGAACGGGCTGTTTCCTCCGCTTCAAGCTCGTCCGATTTTGAATCGTTCCATGAAGGCATCCGGATGATATACGGCCAGTTCCTGAACAAACTGACCGCAATGGGTGTCAGACAGATGGAAACGGTGGGGACGGTATTCAACCCAAAAGAAGCTGACGCCATTGATGTAATTGAGGTGGAGGACAGGGAGAAGCACAATTATATAACGGATGAACTGACAAAAGGTTATTATTTTAAGGACCAGGTTCTTCGTCCGGCGAGGGTCAGGGTTTGCAGATGTTCAAAACCCGAAGAAATGTCGGGAATTGACTGCTCTTCAGGGGATCAGTCCCCTGATTCCGGAGAGGAATAGATTTTATGTTCACAATTTATAAGGAAACCGGATTTTCGTCCTGCCATTTTCTGAGGGAGTATGAAGGGAAGTGTGAGAACATTCACGGTCATAACTGGAAGGTCAGGGTTTATGTCACCGGCGAGAACCTTGACGCGGCAGGCATGCTGATTGATTTCAGGGACCTTAAAAAGGTAATTGACGATTTGTCCGATGTGCTTGATCATAAGAACCTGAACGATATTCCGCCGTTTGACAAAATCAATCCGTCCGCTGAGCATATTGCGCGCTGGTTTTTTAAAGAGGCTGCAAAGAAACTTGAAGACTGGAAAGTAAAAGTATCCGAAGTCCGTGTGTGGGAAACTGATACTTCCTGCGCCATATACCGGGAGGATACATGACGGAAGACAGAGGCATAAATAATTCACGCAGGGATTTTCTTATTAAGACTGTCAAAGTCACTGCCCTGGGAGCCGCAATCGGAGGAGCAGGATATCTTCTCCACAACAGAAAATCGGAGGAAATTCCTGTAGAAGCGGAAGCCATAGAGACAGGATTCTCCGTTGATCGCAGCACAGCTTATCCTGACATAGCTATCGCACGGGGGAATTCGCCGGCTGCAAACACTTCAGCGGTTGTAGCCGCCCTCGGCGGGATGGCATTGTTTGTAAACAGAGGAGACAGGGTGGCAGTGAAACCGAACATTGGCTGGGACAGAGTCCCTGAACAGGCCGCGAACACCAATCCTGAGGTTGTCGGTGAAATCTGCAGACTCTGTTTCGAAGCAGGGGCTTCCGAAGTCATAATAACAGATAACACCTGCAATGACGCGCGGATGACATTTGCGCGGAGCGGTATTCAGGAGGCCGGTGAAAAAGCGGGGGCGAAGCTGATTATCCCGCAGGACAGAGACTATAAGGAATACGACCTGAAAGGAACTCTGCTGAATGTATGGCCGGTCCTAGACCCGCTTGTTTCGGTTGATAAGATGATAAATGTTCCCGTTGTCAAGCATCACGCCCTGTCGCTGACCACAGTGGCGATGAAAAACCTTTACGGCATTCTGGGCGGCAGAAGGAACCGGCTCCACCAGAGCATAGACGAAAGCATTGTTGACCTTGCTTCTTTCATGCGTCCGACCCTGACGGTTGTTGACGCAACCAGGGTGCTTATGTCAAACGGTCCTACAGGCGGCGATCTCAACGATGTGAAGGCCTTCAATACCGTGCTTGCGGGCACGGATCAGGTAGCGCTGGACGCGTATTCTTCTTCTAATTTTCTGGGAGTTGAAATTTCGCGGATTAAGTATCTTGCGCTGGGCCAGGAAAGAGGGCTTGGAACGGTTGATTTTAAAACATTGAACATCAAAGAAGAGCAGACCGGCTGAAGAAAAGTGGGGAACCCAGAATGAAACCCGGTATTTTCGTCTGGTTGAGAAGAGTTTCGCAGGCGGTCTTCCTCGTATTGTTCCTTTTCCTTCTCATCAACACCCAGCTTACCGTTTCATCTGCTCCTGACGGAACATCCGGCAGCCTCAGCCTTCCCTATCCCGTCGGAATTTTCCATGAAATTGACCCGCTTTCAGGCATTATGTCCGCCCTTGCGTCGCACACCCTTTACGGGAGGATGGCGCTGTGCCTGATTATTGTAATCCCGACGCTGTTTCTCGGCAGGTTCTTCTGCGGCTGGATCTGCCCGCTGGGGACTATCAACCACATTGCATCCCGGACAGATTCCAGGAGCAGGGAGAAGAAGCGAAAAATGAATGTCACAAACCGCTGGAAACCTTGGTTCCGTTCGAAATACATCATATTCTGGGGGATGACGGGAGCCGCCCTTCTGGGCTCCCTTCAGTTCGGCCTTCTCGATCCGATCTCGCTCGCGACAAGGTCGCTCGGGCTTTCATATATTCCGGCTTTCACGGAAGCGCTTCACCGCGCGATGACGGCTCTTTATAACTGCGATATAAGAGTTATCAGTTACGGCGGGGATGCCATCCATTATATCCTGAAGCACGGTTTCATGATGTATGACCAGCCTTATTACCGCGGTGCGCTGCTCTTCGGGTTAATATTCACGGCTGTTCTTATTCTTAACAGATACATGACCCGTTTCTGGTGCAGGGCGGTCTGTCCGCTTGGAGCGCTTCTTGCCCTTCTTTCAAGATGGTCGGTATTCGGTATCCGGAAAAACCATTCAAAATGCATCGAGTGTATGAAGTGCGTCACAGCCTGTCAGGGGGCCTGCGAACCAAAGGGGAATGAAACATGGATAAAGCATGAATGCCTTCTCTGTATGAACTGCCAGTCAGTCTGTCCCGCCGATGTCATAAAATTCGGATTTTCGCCGGACGAAGAGGAAAGAACCGGAACAATGCCGGGGAGAAGGGCGGTTCTCGGAAGCCTTGTCGCCGGCATAGCCTTTTCCCCTCTCGCAAGAACGGCAGGCATAGTTGACAGTGATCACGATCCTCTGCTGATGAGACCTCCGGGTTCGGTCTCCGAAATAGATTTCCTTTCAAAATGTATCCGTTGCGGAGAATGTATGAAGGTCTGCCCGACAAATGTCATCCAGCCCACTCTGTTTGAAGCCGGGCTGGAAGGCCTCTGGACGCCTGTCCTTATCATGAAAATGGGATATTGCGAGTATTCCTGCGTTCTGTGTTCAACCGTCTGCCCGACGGGGGCGATCCAACTGCTGACCGAAGCCCGGAAGCTCGGAAAGGACGGCAAAAAACCGGTATCAATCGGAACCGCGTTCATTGACAGGGGCAAATGCCTACCGTGGGGAATGGCGGTTCCGTGCATCGTTTGCGAAGAGCATTGCCCTACTTCACCGAAGGCTGTCTATCTCAGGGACGAAACGGTTTTCAATCTGAAGGGAGAACCGGTGGATGTTAAACAGCCTTTCGTGGATCCGGAGCTCTGCATCGGATGCGGCGTGTGCGAGTTCAAATGCCCGGTCAAGAACAGTCCTGCAATATACTGCAACAGCACCGGCGAATCCCGTTCGCCTGAAAACCAGATACTGCTTGCAAGATAAACCCTGTAATCCACAGACATTCTGAAATAAAATTATCAATTGTTATGTTGACAATGTTCTGTGGGGGGCATATATTCCAGCGTTTGAACATTATTTGTAATAAGGAAACTATAAATGAAATTCATGTCAATAAAACGGTTCTTTTTGTTTTGTATGTTTGTACTTTTGTGTTTAGCCTCCCCGGGAATTCCGGCGCAGGAAACGGGAGCAGTCCTGCCTGATGACAGGGGGCCGTCCAGACCGTTTGATGAGAACTTATCATCTGTCTGGGCAAGGGCCTACGGCGGGACGGACAATGATTTAGCATCATTTTCCGTTCAGCAGACGGCAGACGGCGGGTATATTTCAGCAGGCAGCACATCGTCATTCGGGGCCGGAGGCACCGATTTTCTGGTCCTGAAACTGGACAGTTCCGGTAATATTGAATGGCAGAAAACTTATGGCTCAACAGGCAATGATTATGTCAGCTCTGTTTATCAGACTGCTGATTACGGCTATATTGCCGCAGGTAAAACTCCCAGAACAGGCAACGGTTTTGATTTCTGGGTAATCAGGCTGGACAGCGCGGGAGATCTGCTGTGGCAGAGAACTTACGGTGGGGCAGGTGATGATCAGGCAAATGCTATACAGCAGACTTTGGACGGCGGTTATATTGTTGCCGGTGAAACACAGTCCTTCGGGGCAGGCGGAGCGGATTTGTGGGTTATTAAACTGAACAGCTCCGGAGACATGCTTTGGCAGAAAACTATCGGAGGTTCAGAGTATGAGTGGGCAAACTCGTTATGGCAGAACACATCGGATGGCGGCTATATTCTGGCTGGATATACAGATTCCTTCGGGGCAGGCGGAGGTGATTTCTGGATGGTAAGGCTGTCAAGCATGGGGGATATCATCTGGCAGAAAACTTATGGAGGTTATACGGGAGATTACGCTTATTCTGTTCAGCAGACGCCGGATGGAGGTTTTATAACAGCAGGCATTACTTATTCGTTTGGCGCCGGGTGGTTTGATGTTCTTGTTCTTAAACTGGACGGCTCGGGAAACATCCAGTGGCAGAAAACCTATGGCAGTTCAGGTGATGACTTTGCATATTCCATCAGGATAGCTTCAGGCGGAGGTTATATTGTTGCCGGACAGACAGGCTCCTTTGGCGCGGGAGGTTATGATTCATGGGTGCTTAAACTGGACAGCACCGGAAATGTTCTGTGGCAGAAAACTTACGGCGGGTATGCCGAAGATGCGGCTTACTCCGTAAGACAGACATCGGACGGAGGTTATGTTTTTGCCGGATATACATATTCGTTAGGGTCCGGCGGCACGGACCTGTGGATTGTCAAGACAGACGCAAACGGTTTAATTGATACAGGTTGTGCTATCTACAGTGATACTTCAGTTTCAGGAGCGGCTCTTTCTGTGACTGCGGCAAACACATCGGCTTCCGCCCAGAACTCAACCGCGACCACGACAAATACGGTTGTAACAGGTGTTGTTTCAGCCGTGTCAGCAGCCACGCAATGCGATGATGCGCCTGAACCGCTTGACACTGACGGAGACGGAATTCCCGATTCGGAAGACAACTGCCCCGCAATATATAATCCCGGGCAGGAGGATGCAGACACTGACGGATCAGGTGATGTATGCGACAACTGCCAATACGATTACAATCCCCTTCAGGAGGACACGGATTCCGACAATATGGGAGATGCCTGTGATGCATGCCCGAACGATCCGCTTAATGACTCAGATGGTGATGGTATCTGCGGAGATATAGACAACTGCGAGTGGAGCTATAATCCTCTTCAGGAGGACACTGATCTGGACGGTCCGGGAGATGTTTGCGATCCCTGCCCGAACGATCCGGACAACGACATTGATGGTGACGGTTATTGCGCCAATTGGGATAATTGCCCGACAGATTATAATCCTTCCAATGAAGATAGCGACTGGGACGGTGTAGGCGATGTCTGCGATGTCTGTCCGGCAATAAGCGATCCGGGACAGGAGGATGGGGACAGCGACGGAGCAGGTGATCTCTGTGACAACTGCCCCGGATTAAGCAATCCGTCCCAGGATGACAGCGATAATGACAGTGTTGGTGATGCTTGCGATGTCTGTTCCGGGGAGAATGACACAATAGACACGGATTTAGACGGCACGCCTGACTGCCTGGACACGGATGATGACAACGACGGAGTTTTGGACGGGAACGACCTTGAACCCCTCTATCCATTTGTCTGTCAGGATCTGGATGGTGACGGTTGTGACGACTGCCGCTATGGCACCGATGGTTATGGACCTCTTGCTGATTATAATACGGCAAATGACGGCTCCGATGCCGACATGAACGGTATCTGCGACTGCAATCCCGGTTACGGGGTCAGCCTTGTGTTCGGCGGGATGATGCCGGGCCAGTTTAATTACGCCTGGGATGTTGCGGTTGATGGTTCAGGAAATATATTTGTTGCAGACAGAGATAACAACAGGGTCCAGAAATTCGATGCCAGCGGCAGATTTGTGAAAATGTGGGGATCACACGGAACCGGGAACGGCCAGATGATAAATCCTTACGGAATAGCAGTTGACAGTCTTGGGAATGTATATGTTTCAGCCTTTGACATAATTCGTAAATTCGATAATGACGGAAATTTTATTCTAAGATGGGGGAGTTCAGGTTCCGGGGACGGCCAGTTTTCGCAGCCGATAGGAATAGCTGTTGACAGCGTCGGAAATGTTTTTGTCGCGGATTTTTACAACAGCAGGATTCAAAAGTTCGACAACGACGGGAATTTCATTGGCAAATGGGGTACTTCAGGTTCCGGTGATGGGGAATTCAGTTATCCTCAGGGAATCGCGGTTGACAGCACCGGCAATGTATATGTCGCGGACAGGGGAAACAACAGGATTCAGAAATTCAGCAATACCGGGACTTTTCTGGCGAAATGGGGGGTGTTCGGTTCCGGGGACGGAGAGTTCAGTTCTCCTGAAGATGTTGCTGTTGACAGCGCCGGAAACTTTTTTGTTGTGGACAACGGAAATCAGAGGATGCAGAAATTTGACAGCAGCGGGAATTTTATCGCTGCGTGGGGAAGCTCCGGATACATGAACGGGCAGTTTGTTTATCCGCACGGGGTTTCAGTTGATATCTCAGGGAATGTATATGTGGCGGACACTGAAAACCACAGGGTGCAGAAGTTTGATAACAGCGGAGCGTTTATTTTTAAAATAGGGCTGCAGGTGAACAAAACGGGTATCACTGTTTCCGCTGACGGGACATTCTGGTATCCCGAAGGAGTAGCTGTTAACAGCGATGGGGACATTTTTGTCGCTGATACTGACAATAACAGGGTTCAGGTTTTTGACACGCACGGCAACTTCCTGCGGATGTGGGGCGCCTTCGGGGACGCGGACGGCCAGCTTTATTGGCCCGCCGGGCTTGCAGTGGACACATTCGGTTCGGTGTTTGTGGTGGACAACTGGAACCACAGGATTCAGAAGTTCGACAGTGACGGCAATTACCTGAGTAAATGGGGAAGCATGGGTTCCGGAGACGGCCAGTTCCTGTGGCCGACCGGAATAGCGATGGACAGCTCGGGTAATTTCTTTATTGCCGATACAAGCAACAACAGGATTCAGAAGTTCGATTCCGGTGGAAACTTCATTTCAAAATGGGGAAGTTTCGGCAGTCTGGACGGGGAGTTCTACTACCCGACAGGGATAGCGGTTGATGCTTCAGGCAATGTTTTTGTAGCAGATAAGAATAACAACAGGATTCAGAAGTTCGACAATAACGGCAATTATATTGGCAAATGGGGAGTATTCGGGATAAACAGCGGAGAGTTTATAGAACCTGAGGGCGTTGCGGTGGACAGCGCCGGGAATGTTTATGTTTCTGATACAGATAACTACAGAATCCAGAAGTTTGATAATAACGGCGGATTTATAACCATGTGGGGAGCATGGGGACAGACGGACGGGCAGATGATATTTCCGACTGGGATCACGGTTGACAGCGCCGGAAATGTCATTGTTGCAGACAACTGGAATCACAGGATCCAGAAGTTCAGCTTCAACTCCTGCATTCTTCCCGATGCAGATGAGGACAGTGTTCCTGATATATCTGACAACTGCCCTTCAGTCTCAAACCCGGGACAGGAGAACAATGACAGCGATGAAATGGGTGATGCGTGTGACAACTGTCCTTACAACTCCAATCCGGGTCAGGAGGATTCTGATTCTGACACTGTAGGAGATGCCTGCGATGTGTGCCCGGATGATCCTGACAATGACATAGATAGTGACGGAATATGTGGCGACATTGACAACTGCCCCAATGACAGTAATCCCGGGCAGGAGGATTCGGATCTTGACGGAATCGGCGACGAGTGCGATCCAGATTCACTTACATATTTCTGGGCCAGGACATATGGCGGGAGCTCGGACGATTATGCATACTCAGTTAAACAAACAGGCGACAGCGGGTTTATTGTCGCGGGCTATACTCAGTCATTCGGTTCGGGCGCGAATGACTACTGGGTTTTGAAGCTGGGGCCTGAGGGTGATGTCCAATGGCAGAAGACTTATGGGGGCATGTCATCCGATTACGCGTATTCGGTGGAGGAAACCGCAGACGGTGGGTATATTCTTACCGGATATACCCAGTCGTTCGGCGCAGGCACCGAGGATATCTGGATAGTTAAGCTTGATTCAACAGGCGATGTGGAATGGCAAAAAACTTACGGCGGAAGCGGTTCGGACACAGCGCGCAAAATTCTTCAGACACCTGACGGCGGATTTGTTGTTGCAGGGAGTTCATGGTCGTACAGCGCGGGTGCAAACGATTATTGGGTGTTAAAGCTTGATTCATCAGGCGGTGTGGAATGGCAGAAATCCTTCGGAGGTTCAAATTATGACGGGGCCAACACAATCGGGCTGACCGCTGACGGGGGCTATATTGTTTCAGGATGCGCTTATTCTTTCGGGTGGGCTGATTACTGGGTACTCAAACTCGATTCCTCCGGTAATGTCCAGTGGCAGAAAAAATACGGCGGAAGCCAATGGGACGGAGCATGGTCCATACAGCAGACAGCGGATGGCGGCTACATTGTTGCCGGATGGGAGCATAACCAGTCCCTCGGGATAAACGGAGAGGAGATGTGGCTATTTAAACTGGATCCGTCGGGTAATATAGAATGGCAAAAAAAGTATGGAGGAACAAGCGGGGACGGGGCTTCTTCAATACGACAGACAACAGACAACGGATACATCGTCGCGGGCTTTACCAGATCCTTCGGAGCCGGAAACGAGGATTACTGGCTTTTGAAACTGGACTCTTCAGGTCTGGTGGAATGGCAGAAGACCTTTGGCGGAAGCGCCAATGATAACGCTTATTCAATAGAACAAGCAGCGGACGGCGGGTTTATCGTTGCAGGACATACACAATCATTTGGTACAGGCGGTTCTGATGCATGGATTCTGAAACTTGATTCAAGCGGCAATATAGATGTTTCCTGTGATTTTATCAGCGATACATTTGTTACCGGGGTTGATTCAACAGCCAATATAATTGTGACAGGCGCATCGGGAGCCAATTCGTCAGCGACAGTCACAGATAGTTCAGCTACAGGACTGAGTTCAGATGCGTCAGTAATTACCCAGTGCGAATTAATTGATAGTGACGGGGACAGCGTTCCGGATGTTTCCGACAACTGCCCGGCAGAGCCGAATCCGGGGCAGGAGGATTCCGATTCCGATTTGATCGGAGATGCCTGTGATATATGCCCGGACGACCCTGACAACGATATTGACAGCGACGGAGTGTGCGGTGATGTTGACAACTGCCCATTAACCTCCAATTTGGGACAGGAGGATAGTGATTCAACCCCAGGACCAGCCCAGGAGATAACAGCAGACGCATTTACTATTCTTCTGGATCATCTGAACGGTTCAACGACAGGAACACCTTACGGGACTTTCAGTTATGAAGCTTCAAGGTCAGACCTTTCATCAGCACCGGACCTTCAGCAGACAGGTGCATATATCAAATATCAGGTCGGTGCAAGCCTTGCGACTATTGAATTCTGGATCTATCCTACTCAATATGGCGGAATTATGTGCGGACAGTGGTCAAATACAACCACTCCTCCAGGAAGCGGTTATGTTATGCACCTGACTCTGGATTCTGAGGGGAAAGTAAACTACAGCCAATGGGGGGGCACGGGAACAATGCAGAGTAACGCAACTGTTCCTCTCAATGAATGGACCCACATAGCAGTTTCGTTTGGAAGTTATGGAGAGATATATATCAATGGCGAGCTTGACTTCAGCACACCCGATAACTGCAGCCCATCCTGGGGTTCCTCACATTTCCTTTATATTCCTTATTGGGGAGGTGCAAGTGATTTTAAAGGAATGATCGATGAGATACATATATCCAATATTCAGAGGAACGGCACCTATATACTGTCTCACCAGTCTTCAGAAGTGTCAGCCCCGGACGGAATAGGGGATGTTTGCGACAACTGTCCCTATGTTCACAATCCGGGGCAGGAAGACGCTGACAGTGACGGCATCGGCGACGCCTGCGAAGCGACAACCGTCAGGGAAGTCCCCAGCGGCATCACAGGCGAAGGAATAAAGTCCGGAAAAAGCGGGGATGATGTTGTTATTACGCACAGCCCGGCGGTCAACGCAACGCACTACAACCTTTACAGAGGAACAATATCGAGTCTGAAGACAGGTGTTTATGACCACAACACAAGACGCAATCCTGAAGCCTGCAGCGGGGACAATTCAGGTGATATGATTCTTGAGGACACTGGAGCACTGCTGGACAGCCTAAGTTATTACTACCTCATAGCCGGTAATAACGGAGGCTACGAGGGTTCTTACGGCAGCTCCGGCACGGATGTCGAAAGACCTGCCTCAACGGACAACTGCGGACTGGGTTTGTGCCCGTAAGAATATTTCAATTCATCTGATCCTGTAATAACCGGCCGGAGCTGACTCCCGGCCGGTTTTGTTTTTCGGTGAAATATGAACTGCCCCGTGATGCTTTAATGATAGAAGTTCCGGGCTTGTCATAACTTCTTGCTTTTCCATGTAAAAATGTTATATTTTCAGAATCACCAGAGAAGGTTCTCATTGAGCAGATTGCAACAGGCGTGGATGGTGTTTAAATGTTATTCGGATGGCATATATTCCCCGGAGGGATGAAATGAAATTCAGGATTTGCGTTTTAATTGTTTCCGTTCTGGCAATCATAACGGTTTTTGCCGGATGGGATTATGACAGCACCGTTTCGCAGATATCATATCAGGACAGGATTGAAGCGCAGAGGGCGATAGAAAAAGTCTATCATGAGCAGAGGTCTGCCTACACACAGAGGACTTCACCCCAGACAGTCATAAAAACATTTGAAGAAACAATTACCGATGAAATCTTAAAAGCGAAGGTTGAAAAGTATCTCGCATGCTCAATGATTCTTGAACAAGTCTGGGGGGACAACATCACCCCCGAACGGCTTCAGGGCGAAATGGACAGAATGGCAAAATATACAAAAAGCCCCGAGGTTCTTCAAACACTGTTTGACAGCCTGAACAACGACCCCGCCCTGATAGCCGAGACCTTGGCGCGTCAGACCTTCAGAGTGGTACACAACCTAGATAACATCCTATAGCATAAGAAATTGTTACAGCGCCCATCCCACACAATCATAGTTGAAGTGACACACTGCTGCGAAAATCCAGACATTTTCATCTTCTTCAGTAAAGCCCCTTGTTCCGCCCGTACCTCACATTTCATTTGGCTCCCTCCGGTGAACAAGTTGTTATTTTCATTCAATTTCGATCTCCTTGGCACTATGCTATCATTTTCAATTCTGTGTCCAATTTAATTGGTGGTGGTTAAATTTTTACAGTTTCTTTACAATCAGGGTAGTGGGGACAACCATAAAACTCACCAAATTGGCCACTCTTGACAGTCATTTTAATTCCATTACAACCAGGGTTTGGGCACACAGGTATTTTCTCTTTGCTCATTTTTATGTTAGAACTATACCTTGATTCCATCTTGATAGTGTTCTCAGTACAATCACATTCTTCGCAACCCCAATATGGTCCATATTTTCCGATCATATATGCCATACGGGCATTGCATTTAGGGCAAGCAGGATTCTCTTTTGTGCATAGTAATTCATTGGTATCATCAAGTTTAATCTTTCTATTAATTGATAAGAAAATTGCTAATTGGTTTGCAAGCTTCTTATTTTGTACACGAGCCATCATTTCAGCCGTTTTTGATGTATGGGAAAGAGGGTTCAAAGATCCAAACCATGCTATTTCTCCATCAATAATGACTGCTTTTTCATGAATATTGCTGCGAGTATCAACAATACAGCCCATAGCTTCCAGACCATTTAACGCCAATTTGCCACTTTCTTCCGGAATGCTTCCATTCCTACTTGGAGGTCTTGTTACGCACTTTATCTTAATTCCTTCTGCGATTTTAAGTCGGAATAAGCTCTCGTATGCAGCTACCCGCTGTTCAGTAATAAAACCAGAAAAAATCACAATGCTTTTCTTTGCTTTGCTCATATCAACTTTACATACTACTTCAAAATCCTTTTGATTGAATAGTCCTGCTCTTTCAGCATCTTGAGAGAGATCAAATGATTCTCCATATTTTTTAAGGTCTTCTAGGATTGGCCATAAACTAATCACATCACGAACATCAACAACGGTTCCTTTCTTCTGTATCTGATATAGTACATTTCGTAGTATTGCCCTGTTTGGCAATTTCTTATCGAGAAATGCTAAATTGGCAAATACTATTAAGTGGTTTTTAGCTCTACTAATCGCTACATTGAAAAGTTTAGCACCATCATCATCGCAATTATCAGCCTGTAAAAATATTCCAGCATACCGTTCTCCTAAGCTGTCAGGTATATCCAAAATCATCAAAGATTTCTCATCCCCTTGATACCTATGTACAGTTCCTGCAGCAATTTCACTTTTCTCTTCATTTTCATTTAGGATTCTATTAAGTAGTTTTGCTTGTGCAGTATAGGGTGTGCAAACACCAATAGAATCAATCTCCGTATATCCATTCGCTCTCAGATGTCTACAGAGGTTCCTAATTGCCAAAGCATGCATAAGGTTAAATCTGGATTTGAAAGGATCTCTACTTGAAAATGGAAAAATTGTTGATGTATCAACAATTGTTAAAGGAAGATGGAAAGGTGGTGGGGGCTTATGATCTTCTGGTTTTCTGTCCGGTGCGGTTTTTAATTTCCCCTTGTACATGGAATTAGATACTATTTTACAAATTTCATTATCCATACGATACTGCATCTGCAACATTAGGCCATGTTTCAACGGTCGATCATTTTTGTAATCTTCTACTATCCCTGATGTGTGGAAAATGTTTGTTCCGAGAATATTGTAAATCTCTTCCTCATCCGTTTGAATAATAGGGGACAATTGGTTGAAGTCACCTGAAATAACCACTTTTCCCTTTGCTAATCCAGCAACATAAAATAGTGCTGGCATTATTACCATTGAAGCTTCATCTATTATTACAACATCAAAATCACTAAAAAGTTGAGGGCTAAGATATGTTTTAGTAGCAGTTGCACCAACGATTCTTGCTTGATTAAGAACAGTTTTCTTAATATCTTCAAGCTCTTTATTGATAACATTAATACCATTAATGATTTCTTGCTTCTTGTTATCCCAATTCTGAACCTGTTCTTCTATAATTTCTCTATCGTGATCCTTTAAATTGTTCCTTAATAGATTGATTTTCTTTTCTTTTTCCACTTTTTGGCTTCTTAGAATACCATCTCTTTTCTCTGCCTTTACAATATCCTCATCTGTTTGAGCAATAATGAAGTCCAAGCTGGCAATATCATTGTCAACAGCTTTTATTGATCTGCGAAAGATCTTTGAAAAGACCGCCTTCTGGATTTTATTCTTTTCGATCTGCAGGTTTTTTGCTTTATTAACTTGCAGTTCTTTCTGCTTGTTACCGTCCTGTATGCGTGATTCTGTTTTGGTTATCTTCTCCTTGAGAATATTCAGATCTTTTCCAAATTTATCCAGAAGTTTGAACTCTTCATTGATCAAATAACTATTTGCTGATTCCTGGTTGATACATTTTAATTTATTTTCCAACTCTTTTTTTTCAGTCAACAGGGATTCCGATTTTCGCTCAACGATACCATCAAGGCTTACATATTGTTTCCACTTAGATTCTAGTTCTTCATGAATAATCTTGCCAATGCGAACAATATGTCCTTCCAGTAATGCAGGATGATTTTCATTGAACTCAGCGCAAAGCTTAAGTAAAACTTGATCAACAGCCTGGTTTGTGTTTGAACAAAGTAGAATCTTTTTGTTCTCATTAAGCAGATTCAGACAAACTGTGCTGATTGTCTTTGTTTTCCCAGTTCCTGGTGGTCCCCAAAGGTAAAATATCTTATTGGTGCTAATTGCGCAGACTGCCTCGCACTGTTCGGGATTAAGATCCCCAATGCCTACTACATTAGGGGGAATTGCATGATTTGCAACTTCTCCTTTATTAGTAATAACTTCTTTAGCAAGATCTTCATTAAAATGTGGATACTCGTTGTTTCCAATTTTAATGAAAATTTCCATTAATGCCTCAAGCATGGCAGTGTTGTCTATTTTTAATTGACACAGATCAATATTTTCCCCAAAATCACTCTGTACACTGATAATAATTTTATTGCCATGTACTGATTCAATCTGACCATCAGTTTGTGAACTACCAAGAAACATCTTAATTCGGGCACCTTCGAATAGATCTACATCCCCTTCATATGGAAACTGGTAATTTATACTTGATACATGAAAAGTTGTTCTTACCCCATTTTCCAGTGTAATTTGTTTTGCTCCTGTGCCTTTCTTACGCATTTCATCAATAAGTGCTTTGAGACATGTCTCATATGTTGTGCGTAAAGAATCAGAACCATTCAAATTCAGCTTGACTTTAGTCTTTCTTTCAAATAGAAATTTAGGTGGGACATCTGTCAATTCACCAGCAGGATGAATTCTTGCTGTTTTTTCAGGCAGATAATCCATTTCTGCAAAGGGATCTTTGTACTTCTGTGATGGTTTCATCTTCGCTGACTTCAAAGCTGGTGAATTTCTTTTCTTTTCCGGTTTACTTTTAGCTTTAGGTCTAGGTGAATTGTTTTGAGGCTGAACTTGAGTAAAAGTGTCAATGTTTTCAAAATGCTCTTTTACCTGCTGTCGAAGTTTAACCATATTAGGACGCTTCCGATAACTCAATTCGTCGAGTAGCTCCATAAGTACTTCAGGATTATTTTTAGAAACATCAAACAATTCCGATAATTCTTTGCCGGTATATTTAAAATATGATCTCGTCAAATACTTAACCTAAAAGGATGGTTTGGATAAACAATACAAACAACAGTATTTTATAGTATCGTTTTCGATTGTCAACCTAACAGTAACCTTTGAAGTTATTCGCATTATTGAAAGATATTGCTTCACATAACCAACAATATTTATGATTTTTCACTCTCTGGATATCACCCTACAGCCCATTCATTCTTTTTTCAGTCACAGAAAAGTGTTTTCCGTTCTGCCTGAGGATGCCCCTTTTCCAAAGTTGATACCTGCACGCTGCGGGGCGAGATGTTTATGTTGCCGGTTTCAATTCATGTTGTACTTGAACGGAATCCCGCGCTTAACACCTGCGGGGCTTTGCCGTAAGGGGCAGCCTCTTTACCCTGTCCGTCTCAAGCAGCAGGACATTTATCTGAACCCCGCCGGGAGCGACCCTGCTTGCAACAAGAAGATTAATGATATAAACTGCCTTCATACTTACGGGCATTGACAGCTTGTGCCGTTAACAGACAATGTTCGTCGGTCATACAGTGGAGAATGAAAATGAAAGAATTCAGCGTGATTATTGAAAAAGACGAGGAAGGTTTTTTTGTTGCCTCGGTGCCGTCATTGCGTGGGTGCCATACCCAGGCGAGATCACTTGACACACTGATGAAGAGAATAAAAGAAGCGATCGAACTCTGTATTGAGGTTGAAAAACCTGTTTTTAATGAGTTCATCGGTGTGCAGAAAGTAGCTATAAACACATGACAAAACTCGCGTCATTTACCGGCCGCCAGCTTATCCGAATTCTTCTGAAATTCGGTTTTGAAATAATACGAGTAAAAGGCAGCCATCATTTCCTGCGTCATCAGGATGGGCGGTGCACGGTTGTTCCTACGCACAGGGGAGAAAATATCGGCCCCGGGCTTCTTTCTCAAATCCTTCGCGATTGCGAAATAACAAAGAAAGATCTGCTGAATAAACTTTAGGATAAGCAGAAATCAATTACTATCTCAACCGGCAGCCATTGTGCTATAGATATATATTACATACCCCCATTCCCATCTGAGTGCTTCCACAGGAATGATATCGAAGGGGGCGCATAAAACACTCAATGCCTGGAGTTCTCTACAAATCCTTCATCCCTTTTTCGGTCACGGAAAAGTACTTTCCGTTCTGCCTGAGGACGCCCCTTTTACACAGTTGATACCGGCACGCCGCGGGGCTCTTGATTCCCGTGATATTGAACTCTTTCAGCGTTCTGGTGATATCTTTAATTTCGAACCGGTTTTTCCCTTTTTCCATGAGCCAGATCGCTGTTCCGAGGAATCTTCTGTTTTGCTTGAACATTGCATTTTTCTGCTTGAGAAATGCAATCAGGGGCAGCGGTTCGGGTTTTTTCTCTGGTTCAGTTTGGACTTCAGGCTCTGCTTTCCCGGCTTCAACCTTAATTTCCTTTTTCCCGAACAGGGCGGGAAAGTTTTCCATAAGGAATGCCATCTGCCCGGCAAGCCATTTCGGGTCGCACTGGATATTGAGTTTGATATCGCTGATCTCGACTGTAACTTTGATTTCTTCCATTGTTTTCTCCTTTGTTTATGGAAAGATAAGGGCATTATATCATATTTTAACGCAGAACATCATATAAAAAGTCATATACGGCAGTCAGGAAATCATATCCGGCAGAATAGAAATCATATATCAACACGCGGAAATCATATCCGGCAGATAGAAAGTCATATATTGGCACACAGAAATCATATTCGGCAAAATAGAAGTCATATATCGGCACGCAGAAATCATATCCGGCAAAAAGAAAGTCATATATCGGCACACAGAAATCATACCCGGCAGAATAGAAATCATATATTGCCGCGTAGAAATCATAGTTTGGAGCAAAGATGTGAGTAAGTGCAGGAAAGATATGATGTATTCGTGTCAGAAAATCATAAATCCCTGCCTGGACATCATGTATTTAAGAAAATATATGATGTTTGAAGGGATGAACATCACATTTCTTGAGAAATATGTGATGTTTGGGAAGGGAATCGCGGATATAGAGAGAAACTTATGGGGTTATGTCTGTGAATTTGTTGATGTTAGCGTAACTGTGCCCAATCTTCTTATCTGATCTGAAAATAATGATATCTGAGCTTAGAATAATTTGACATACAGTGTCGTATAAAACTATGATTAGCTCTAATCTATGGAGTTGATTTGAAGAAAATCCTTACAGCAATTCTTATACTGGTAACAGCCGCATCTGTTTTTGCGAAGACGGATGTCAATAGTCAGATAGAGCAGCTGAGAGAGAAAGCATCAAAACACTATCGAGCTCAGGAGTTTGATGAAGCTCTTGTCTATTATGACAAAATCCTCAATGAGTATGAGATTGATGATGATTTGAGAAGTAAACTTCTCTGCAGTTCAGGAATTTGCTATGCTGAAACCGGTCAAAACGACAAAGCCCTTACTAATCTCCTGGGAGTAATAAAAACAGCAGATAAGAATAGTGGTCTGCCAAGGTTTGCACGAACATACACGCGAGCACTTACAGTATTTCCTTATACTCTTCTCTGGAAAGTGCATATCTGGACCGGTATCAGCTATTATGATTTAGAGTCTATCTACATCTTACTTAAAACAGGATTCAAAAATTATATCTTTTCAAGATATACCCTGTCTCTATTACTTCTAATTATTTTAATTGAGACATATAAAAAATTTCGAAAGCGTCAAATACCGGATGACTCCTTTGACTATTGTTTGAAGACAAACTGGAACCCTTTATATTTTTTCGGATTTGAATTGGGAAGACAATTTGCAGGAATGATTCTATCTTATGTTATAATTTCAATGATAAGTGTTAAGGGCGGTTTTTTTGGGTTTTCTTTTTCAAATGTCTTTTACCTGTTAACTAAAGGACAATTAAGTAATTTTACATTAGTTCTGGTTTTCCTGATCGTAATACTGAAGAAGGAAGAACTGAAGTCAGTATTTAAACTACCTGACAACTATAAGAAAACATTTCGTGCTCTGGCTTCAGGGGTTGCATTATATTTCTACTCATTCATTGCAATTGGTTTGATACTTGTATCCATTCCAATACTTTTTGGATCCAGTGACTGGGATTTTACTGAATCTTGGAGTGAAACCAAAAACAAAGAAGTATCATGGATGCAGCCTGAGCCTGATTTTAATTTGGTTACAGTATTACTTCTTATTTTTGGAGTCGCACTTTCTGTCCTTTGGGAGGAAATTTTTTATAGGGGTTTGCTTTATAATTATATTCGTTCAAACTTGGGAGCGACTTCAGCTATTATATTGAGTTCCTTTATATTTATGTTGATTCATGATGGCAGTCCTCACTATTTGTTTAAGGTGTTTTTTTTCGGAGTTACTTTTGCACTGGTAACAGAAAAGACAAAATCGCTGCTTCCTGCCATTTTAATACACTTTGTAAATAATATATGGGCCACTTTCTGTGGAGGGTAAATAATCGAATATGTTAAGAGAAGTTGCTATCCAGAAATCCGATTTCTCAAGAGTTAACGAATATTCAGAGATTAACATCTCATTCAGGGTAGAATCAATTTATGAGATTGATAGAATTGATGCTGGTCTTGGCGGTTTCAAACTGTTTGAAAGAGAAGTGAAAGAACCTTATGTCAAGAATTATGACCATGAGGAAACCCCTCAGGACTGGATGAAGAAGTTCGATGTTTCCAACTGGAGGCTGTTCTTCGCTCAGGATAGTGATGAAGTGCTGGGAGGGGCAGCTGTTGCTTGGGACACTGATGGAGTTTATATGCTTGATGACAGGAAGGACATGACCGTTCTATGGGACATCAGGATCAAACCTGAACACAGAGGCAATGGATTAGGCTCAAAACTTCTTTCTGAAGCAGAAAATTGGGCAGTTGAGAAAGAATGCAGACTCATGAAGATCGAAACACAGAATACAAATGTCAATGCATGCAAGTTTTACAGGAAGATGGGTTATCACCTCGGAGGCGTTCATGAATATGCCTATGCCGGCTTTCCGGAAGAGATAATGTTCTTGTGGTATAAAAAACTGAGAGTATAATTAATCCGACACTTATTTTTCTGGAGGTTGAAATGAAAAAATATTGGCGGTTTCAGCAGTTATCCTGTTATGTCTGTGCGTCAGCTGTGCATCAACGCAGAAACAACCCGCGGACACCGGTTCTAAAATCACCGGAAAAACTTCTGTTGAAGGAAAAGGAATTCCATATGGCACATCTGAAAGCGGTGCAAGGTATAAAAAACTTGCAATTGTTTCGGATGATCCCACATATGCTTTTACAGAGGAAAATCCTGTTAAAGTCGGCGGCGGTGCTCTGGGTGACGGTCCTGCAAACGAGAGAAAATATCTGAATGCTTTAAGAGGCCCGAATGGTGAAGTTATTGAATATGAAAGACAAGGTTCATGCTGTTTTTTTGAAACAGGAGGCGACCCCTTCGGAGGACTTCTTGATATGTATTCAGTAACCTATGAAGGCCTTGAAGAACCTGTGACAATCTATATCAACATGTATGATCCCGGAGTCCAGATGGTGCCGGTAGGATTTACTGCGAGGTAGTAGCCAAGACTTAAGGCAGATGTTCAAGGTCGTCCAAATCCTTATGACGACCACTTGCTCTCTTGTTTTCCTTTAATTTAGGCAGGCTTATCAGTTTTACCTCAATTCCGTCAATAGTGTCGACAATACTCTCTTTGTGACTTTCATTGAAAGAAACACCGGAAATTGATGTAAGAATCTCTATCCTGAGTGGCGGATTTCCCATTCTTACAATATTTTCCTTCAGGAAAAGGTCAGCGGAAAGATCAGGCGTGTTGAAACCGAATTCCTTCAGTGCCCTGGTAACTGCTTCAGCATTTTCTTCTGAAGATTCTATCCAGATATCCATATCGTTTGTTGCTCTTGGATAACCGTAATATCCAACAGCATATCCACCTATCAGCAGATACCGCTTTGTGTCAACATAGTAGTCGCTTTTTTTAAGCAATATTTTTCATAAGTT
>CAZDZC010000030.1:0-32322 GCA_964509835.1 uncultured Acidobacteriota bacterium | reverse complement strand
ATCGGAAGGGGGGAATATCATGTTTGGGCGGGGAAATTTTACATCCGACCGGTTTTTTATCATATCCCGCCGGGGAAAAGGGGATGATAACGGGGTTATTGTCATGTTCGGGTGGAAAATTAAAAGAGGGAAACCACCCCGTCCATCGGGTCATGTCCCTGACTGTTATGCCCCGGAATTCGGTTTGAAGTCGCAAACATCTGTGGTATGATGGCGGTATGAGCGCAAAGAAGGAGACAGCAAAAGGATCAATTTTCGAGGAGCCTGTCTTTAAGGCGAAGGTCAGGCATTTCTCCGAGCTTGGGATGTGGCTTATGGCGATGGACAAGTTCTTTGTCACGGATAATCTTCCGATGTCGGATGAGATGCGGTCAAGGATAGCGTCGCGGAATTTCCTGGAAGAGGTCAAATGCCTGAAGACAATAACGATAAGGATCAGGATTCTACTGTCCGACATTCTCGGCGAGGAGAAGAGCAGTCTTCTTCAGTTTCTGAATTTCATAGAGAATAATCTCATGCGGCACACGGAGATAGGGGGATATGGAAGGAAGCATTTCAATTATGATGAAATGACTGACAGCTTCAGGCTTCTTCAGGAGGGCATGAACGATATCTGCGTTCTGGCTAATGACTTGAGCCGGCTCGGGGAGATTCCCTTCATGACATTTGATGCTTTGGGCTCCATCCTGAACCGGGAGCTTCTGAACAACAAACAGATAAAGCCGCTCATTGACCATTCGTTTGTCCCGGAATATGACCGCGTAAGGAACCCTAAAATTGCGGAAATTGTAAAGCAGGTAAAGGACAAGAAGCTCAAGCTCCGGGTAGCTCAGCTTTTTCTTGAATTCTTCCGGCTTCTCCGCTATCTGGAATATGTGGACACTGACATTGAGAGTGACGGGGAACCGAAGAAATACAGTCTTCTGGTATTCACGCTTATCAATTCGGAGGCGAAATCGCTGATGAAATACGCGACGAATGAGATCCTCAAGGATATAAGCGAGCAGGGGGAGCTGGCTGATACGATAGACGCGACGATATTTTCCCTGAGCATGGAGCTTAAAAAGGTTTACCGGATAGAGCTTATAGATATTTTGTCGTTGGAAGAGCCGAGTCTTATCTACGCGAAGCTTGAGAACAGCAAGGGGATTCTCAAGGAGTGTTTTCAGCAGAGCATTGTTCAGATAGCGAAATTTTTCAGAACGGATCTCCGCGGCCATGACATTTTCGCGGATTACATCAACAGGCTTGAGCAGACCAGGAAGCTGTTGTCTTCGCTGGAAAAACTGATCGAGCATGTGATAGTCTTCCGGGACGGCAGGCTCGAGAACGAGGTCCTCCACGCCTGCATCAGGCAGTTCAAGGACACGAGCCTGAAATATCTGATGTTCAAGGACTGGCAGGTTTTTGAACAGTTTCAGAAAAATATAGTTGCCACGGATAATGATGACAATCTTGATATACTGCTTTCGGATTTCGAAACCTATCTTGAGGCTCTCACAAAAGAAATAAAGAAGAGAAGTGTTCTTCAGGAAAATTCCATTTAGCATTCTTTTATCTGTAATTGCGTTATCTTCGGATGTTTCCGGCTATCAGCGGGCTCCGGTCGCGGTTTCGGGCAGGGTGGAATTTATCGCCACGGAACAGGCTGCTTCATTCGTCGCGGCGCTTGAGAAGCCTCTGATGCTTTCTCTTAAGGAGGTGGAATCAAACCTCGGCCTTGAACTGACCGAAACAATGAAGGTTTATGTCCTCTCGGGCCCGGGGGAGGAAAAGGAATTCGGTCTGGATTCTCACGGTGTTCCTGACTGGTACGGCGCATACGCGGGATATCCGGGTTCGGTTGTGGTGCTGAGGACTTCATCACTGACTGACTCAGCGGCCGGCAGCAGCGTTTTCAGAATGTTCAGGCATGAAGTGTCTCATATCCTTCTGGCACAGAACATTAAAAGCAGGGGAGTTGATATCCCGAAGTGGTTCAACGAGGGGATCGCCATGATGGAAGGAGGGGACTGGAGCATGAGCAGTTACTTTGCGCTGTCGAAGTTTCTCATAACGGAGAATTACCTGCCTCTTTCCGGTTTGGAGGAATCTTTTCCCGATGAGCAGTCCCTGGTTCGTCTTGCTTATCTGGAAAGTTACCTGTTCACGGTTTTTGTTATGAGGGAATCAGGCCAGGACTCCGTAAGGAAAATACTCAGGGCGATGAAGGGAGGGGACGACTTCAATACCGCGTTTGAGTCTGTAACCGGTCTCGGATATCGTGAAATGGAGAAGAAATGGAAAAAACATCTTGTTTTCAGGTATAAATGGATACCCGTTCTTACCAGCTCATTCACGCTCTGGTCATTGATTACAATCCTTGTTCCGGTCATCTTCCTCATGAAAAAGAGGAGGGAGAAGACCGTGATGGAAAGCTGGAATGAGGAGGAAGAACAGCTCCCGGGAAGTGACTGGGAAAACAGATAAGCTGTCAATTTAATTTGCTGTTTACAAAACGGGAGGGGTTGGCTAGAATGTTCTCTTGTCCCTTATCAATAAAAGGAATCCGAAATGCCCCTACAACATATTGAAAAACAAGAGCTTGCGCAATTGGCCAGACATTTCAGGATCGAAATCCTGAAGATGCTGACTGCCTCCGGCTCCGGCCATCCCGGAGGATCGCTGTCGGCGATAGATATCCTGACAGTGCTGTATTTCAAAACAATGAACTACCGCAGAGACAACCCGCGCTGGAAAGACAGAGACAGGTTCATTCTGTCAAAAGGTCATGCCTGCCCCGCTCTGTATGTTGTTCTGGCGGAACTCGGATGGGTTCCGAAAGAAGAACTCGGGAAGCTCAGAAAGCTGGACGGTCAGCTTCAGGGGCACCCCGACATGCTTCGCACCACAGGAATTGAGATTTCAACCGGTTCTCTCGGACAGGGGCTTTCCGCCGGGAACGGAATGGCTCTCGCGATGAAGCTGGACGGCAGAAAATCAAAAATGTTCGTGATGCTGGGGGACGGTGAGACGCAGGAAGGGATGGTATGGGAAGCCGCGATGTCCTCCGCTCATTATAAGCTTGATAATCTCTGCGCCATTGTTGACAATAACGGTCTTCAGATTGACGGCGAGGTTGACAGGGTCATGAAGGTTGACCCGCTGGAGGATAAGTTCAAGGCATTCGGCTGGTTTGCCAAAACCATAGACGGCCATGATCTCGACGCGATATCGGAAGGGTTTGAATGGGCGGCCGGTAACAGCGGAGCGCCATCGGCGCTGATAGCAAAAACTGTAAAGGGAAAGGGTGTTTCATTTATGGAGAACCAGGTAAAGTTCCATGGTGTCACTCCGACAACCGAAGAGCTTGAAAGGGCGCTGGAGGAATTGAAATGACGGAGAAAAGAAGCCTCAGGGGAGCATACGGAAAAACACTGGTCGAGATAGGCAGGGAGGATGTGAATGTCGTCGCGCTGGACTGCGACCTGTCAGGCTCGACCAAATCGGGGGATTTCGCGAAAGCCTTTCCAGGCAGGCACTTCAATATGGGGATCTCGGAGCAGGACATGATCGGCACTGCCGCCGGGCTCGCCGCGGCGGGGAAGATACCGTTCGCGAGTTCTTTCGCGGTTTTTGCAACCGGAAGAGCGTGGGAACCCATCAGGCAGTCGGTGGCGCTGACAAACCTGAATGTCAAGATCGTTGCGAGTCATTCGGGTATCACCGTCGGCGAGGACGGGAAATCACACCAGTTCCTTGAGGACATCGCGCTGATGAGGGTGCTTCCGAACATGACTGTCCTTGTGCCTGCCGATGCTGTCGAAGTTGAGAAAGCGACATGGGCCGCCTACAAGCATAAGGGACCCGTATATCTGAGGACTTCAAGATTTGATTTTCCTGTCATTTATGACAGCTCATTCGAATTTACCGTAGGAAAAAGCAATATGCTCAGGGACGGCTCCGATGTCACCCTTATCGCCTGCGGATATATGGTTCACTGCTGTCTTGAGGCAGCGGGCATCCTTGCCGGAAAAGGAATTTCAGCCCGAGTTGTGAATATGTCAACGGTGAAGCCCCTTGATAAAGAAGCAGTGCTGAAAGCGGCATCAGAGACAGGCGCTGTCGTCACGGCGGAAGAGCATTTTCTTATTGGCGGCCTCGGCAGCGCGGTTGCTTCGGAGATCGTTCGTTCTCATCCCGTCCCTGTCGAAATGGTCGGAATAGATGATACCTTCGCGAGGTCCGGCACGCCGGAAAAATTGCTGGAGGCTTACGGTCTTAACGCGGCATCGGTTGTGAATGCCGCTGTCAGGGCAGTTTCGCGCAAACGGTGAATATTATTCCTAACGGGGCCCTGCTATGATCCAGATGTATCATGTCAGCAAGAAATACGGCAGGGATTCCAGCGCTCTCAGTGACATATCCCTTGAGGTCGCCAAAGGGGAGTTCGTTTTTCTGACGGGTCCGAGCGGAGCTGGAAAGACAACCCTGCTGAAACTTATCTTCAGGGAGGAACATCCCACCCACGGACAGATACTTGTCAACAGCAGAAATATATCAAGAATCCCGGATTCGCAGGTTCCCTATCTGAGAAGAACCATCGGGGTTGTTTTTCAGGATTTCAAACTTCTCCACAACAAGACAGTGCTTGAAAATGTATCGTTTGTCCACAAGATACTGGGAGCAGGTAAAAAAGAAAGAAGAAGCATAGCTTATAAGGTGCTGAAGATGGTGGGGCTTCAGCACAAGGTAAACAGCTACCCGCTTCAGCTTTCGGGAGGCGAACAGCAGCGGATAGCTATTGCGAGAGCGCTCGCGAACGACCCGGTTCTTCTTCTCGCAGACGAGCCAACAGGCAATCTGGATCCCGAAATGGCTCAGGAGATAATTGACCTGTTCAAGAACATAAACGCGCAGGGGACAACAATCGTTCTTGCTACCCACGACAGGGGAATGATTGACAGGAACCCCAAAAGGGTAATCGCCCTTCACGGCGGGATACTGATAGATGACGGACTGAAATAATGAAACTGACTGCCCTGATAAATTATTTCTTTCAGGAGGCTTTTCACAGCCTCTGGATGAACAGGCTTATGAACCTGCTATCCCTGGTAACTATCTCGATTTCGGTTTTTGTGCTGGGAATATTTCTGATAATCGGCAGCAATATTGACAATGTGATTGAGGACTGGACTGAAAACATACGGGTGAACATATTTCTGAGCGACTCGATCAGCCCGGATGCTCTTCATCAGATTGAGCAGGCTTTAAAAAACGGCCCGGAGGCCGAAAGCGTCACTTACATATCGAAGGATGAAGCGATGAAAAGATTTTTGGGCCTCTTTTCAAAGCTTGAGGATATAGCGCAAGAACTTGACTCCAACCCTCTGCCTGCTTCGTTTGAGCTGACGCTGAAACCGGAATACAGCGCGAAGGAAAAGGTAGCGGCATTGGCTGGTAAACTATCCGCCCTTGAAGGTATTGAAGAGGTTCAGTACGACAGTATGTGGATCGAGAGACTCGGCGCCCTGTCAAGAATACTTGCCGTATCCGGCTACCTGATAGTGATTATCCTCGGAGCGGCATCCGTTTTCACCATCTCCAATGTAATCAGGCTGACTGTCTATTCCCGTTCCGACGAAATAAGCATCATGCGGCTTGTCGGCGCGACAAACGGGTTCATCAGGGGCCCGTTCATCGTGGAAGGCGGGCTGCAGGGCGGCCTCGGGGCACTTGCGGGGATTGCCGCGCTGTATGCTTCCTATCGTTTCTTCATTTCTTATGTAACAAACAATACAGGCTTTATCTTTCAGTTCATCTCCATTTCATTCATTGAAATACCGACCTGCATATACCTTGTTCTGCTCGGCACATCGGCGGGAATCCTCGCCAGCACTCTGGCTGTCAGGAAATTTATACGGATTTAAGAGCGTGAAGAGGATCACTAAACAGGCTGATTTACTCATTGATCTGTCTGCCTTTTCATTCATAACCGCTCTGGCTTACAGGAATGAATGGTCTGTCACCGACCTCGTATGGAGCCTCTGGATATCCAGCCTTGTTATGGGATATTCCATCATCCTTATATCCATAGGCTCGGGTCTTATTAAAGGAGACATGGGAGGGGTTCAGCGGAATACATCGGGCTCCCCTGTTCCTAAAGGTCTTCAGTCTTTACCGCTGAGCATTTTCCTGCTTCTTCCCGTGTTCGGGTTTTTAGGTGTATGCAGACTGTCCTTGTTTTATCTTCTTTTTGTTGTTCTGTCGGCTGGACTTGCGACAGCGGGTATCCTCAGGGATAAAAAGAGATGGCTTTTTCTTCCCTCCCTGAAAAGCCCGCTGACCTCAATAATCATTTCTCTTCCGGCTGGTATCTTCATGCTGGCTTTCTTCTCGGTGCATTTCCTCGGGTTCCATTTTGTACACAGCATATTCCTGAACGGGTTCTTCCCTATTATCAGCAACAGCCCATTCGGAAAAAATATCGGGGAGACCGGAATTTACGCTTTCAGCCTTGCGGGAACTGCCCTGGTGAATTACTGGCCGTTCGTGCTTGCGTCTGTTGCTTCAAGGCTGAATGAATTCAGGGATGCCGCAAATCCGGATGGTAAAAATGTTCTCTTCAAACCATACATTAATGTTGTAAAAATGCACATAATGATCTTCGTGTTCGCCGGGCTGGGGGCGACCGGTCTTGCGGGTTACGCTATGTATCCCCTTCTGGTGCTTTATTTCTTTCCTTTCCGATCAATCATCGGTATTTTCAGGAAAAAAGACCTGCCTTCGCAGTAAGCGGTTATCGTCAGATACTGATGGTTATATCGTTTCCGCCACAGAAGGTTTTGATTCTGTCAAACGCTTTGCCCGTTCTTTCCAAGACAACGGCATCGTCTGTCCTTTTAAGAAAGAAAAGGATCATCAGCGCTGACACTGTATTCTCCGTGATCATTGTCCTGGCGGAATCGGATGTCGGGCTTCCGAACGCGCCAAGATCATCCGCCATGCATATTCTTCCTCCGACATTCACATCGTCCTTTCTGATCCCGTGAAAGAATTCGCCTTCATGCCCGAAACGGCAGACAATATTTCCCTGTATGCGTGCTGTATCATAGAGACCGATGGGGAGCTGAAACCCAAGCGAACACCAGTTGCACACATCCACAAGATTGTTGACGCGGTAAAGCCCGATGCCTTTTATAGTCCGCCTTAAAAGCGCTTCCGAAGAGGGACGGGTTTTTGTCGGATCAATCCCGCATGACCTGTATAACTCTCTTGTGTCGAAAACACCTGGTATGGCATTCCATTCGCTGTCTTTATATTTCGATGCAAGCCTGGAGCAGAGCGTTGAGATCTCGGACCACAGCATTTTATTTCCGGGCTGGACAATGACAGAACCTATCCTTATTACCCCGAGCCGGATTATTTCCGATAGTTTCCCGTCAATTGGAATGGTCATTTCAACTTTAATTATTTGCAGATTGCTTCTATTTTCCGGAACCCGAAATTTCTATTGAGGTTCCGCCCTGTTTAAGCTCAAGACTTTTAGTCTCCGAGGAAGCTTTGTCGCGGCAGGCATCCCGGTCTTTGGAACATTGGAACCGGCATTCCGCAAGTTCATCCCCCGCGTATCTGGAATCACATCCTTCAAGACAGATGTCCCAGTCCTTCTCGCACTCGTCAAGCGACTTCATGAAAGAGCCGAGATCGGCATCCCCTGTCTGCTGGCTGGACTGAATGGTCACACACCCGGGACACACTAAAGCAACCGCCGCGAACACAAACGCGATTTGATAAAGATACCTGCTTCTCATGAAATCCTCGCTTTCATTTTGCTTCTGAAGAAAGGTTGGAGAATGAACCTTGCGGTCTTCAGCTTCGCTTCATAAAGATAATAGCGGAAATCCCTCTCCACAAGGTATTTGGCATCGTCCGGCTGGACCACGAGGCTGACCTCAATATTCGGCGCGAGTGCCATGGGCAGACCGTTCTTCCTGCATGCCTCATACATGTGTTTGAAGACTATGTGCATATCTTCATACTTCGGGGACGGAAGGCTCTCCTGCACCGTTCCCTTCAGAGGCCTGAAGATGCAGATGGTCGGGAACGCGCCCATCGCGGTGATATAATCAATCGCCTTCAGCGTGTCCTCTATAGGCTCTATCCCGGCTATTATCTCGCCCGAAACCCTTCCCTTGCCCAGTTTCGCTGCCGTGTATTCCATCGCCTTGAAAAAGCGTTCCTGGGTTATCATCTTTGCCTTGCCCGGCAGATGTTCCTCGAACACTTTCTTGTTGAAAAACTCGAAGCAGAACGAAAAATGATCTGCTCCTGCGTCTATCACGCGGTCGTATTTCGAAGTGTCCTCCTGCGGAAGCACCTGAACCCCGACAAGAGCACCGACATGGTTTTTGACAGCCTCCACATATTTGACGGACGCATCGAGCCCCGTCTCATCAGCATCGCCTTTTTCGGTATGAGGAAGAAACCCACCGTTGAAATGGACGAATGTGACTCCCGATTCCTGTTTCGCGGCCCTCGCGGTTTCAATTACATCATCTATCCGCTTATCCTCCTCCTCCTCGGTTCCGACATTCAGGCCCGAAGAACAGAACTTGCAGTTCATGGCAGGATCCATGGTCCAGAATCCGCATTTCTTGTTTATGTATATCCCGAGATAGGTTCCCTGAAGAACGCCTACCCTTGACATCAGCGTTCCGTTAGCGGTTTTCCTGTCATACCATTCGGGTTTTGACGGAAGTCTCACGGGATACCTGTGCCCCGTCCTGTCGTCTTCTACAAAGTAACTGCCTCTGCTGATAATAAATGTGTAGGGAGATTCCTTGACGAAGTGCTCAAGAACAGGCGCGTTCATCCAGATGTCCTTTATGTCGCCCGGGATGATAAGCTCAATGCCGCTTCCCAATCCTGCTCTTGTCCGGGAAATTCCGCGTCCCTCGGTGTTCGGGTCATGTTCCGCGGATATTTTGACCCCTTTACAGAAAAGATCAATCTCAAGTTCGCCGGGGTTAAGTATTTTCATTTTATCTCCTGAAAACTGAATCCGTTAAATATCCAAAGAACAGTATTATATGAAATGTGCGCGTCTCAATCAAGCTTTTCGGCAACTTGCCTTTATCTGTAATCATTTGTAATTATTGCAGCAATGTTCTAAACTGTTGAAGACACACAAAGGCGGCTTATGCCGCTGCTATGTTCCAGCAGAACGGGAACAGAAAGGAGAGAGAATGAGAAAAAGCCGAACAGCCCGGATCCCGTTGACCCTCCCGGCCTCCCTTGAACACAGAAGGGAGGAGTTTACCGTATATGTGAACTCCGCAAGGCGGAACATTAAAAACTTTGCTGCTTTGCATGGATGGAAAGATTTGACAGAAGAGGAGTTCATGGACATCGTCATGATCTTTGACGACAAGGAAGGCTTCAACAGGGCGCTGCTGAAACTCGCCGAAGCCGACCCCGAAACCAAACTCCCCGCCACATACTGCGCAGCCCTCGAAAAGAGGACCCTGATTGCAGTGACACCCGAATACTATGCCCGTGTTTATCCCGAAGGGGCCGAAGACAGGTCCTACGAAAAACTTCTAACCCATGAGATCGCGCACAGACTGCATATAAGAATCCTGGAAGGGGACGAGGAAGCAATGGGCCCAGTCTGGTTCTATGAAGGATTCGCGATATTTGCCGCGGATCAGTTTTCAGAACCACACGCTGCTCTCCCCGGGGACGAAATGATACGGATAATGAACGACCCTGAAAGAGGCAGTTATGTTAAATACAATCAGATATTCAGATACTTCGCCAGGAAAATCTCTCTGAAGGAATTGGTTTCAAAGGCAGGCGCGACAGACTTTAACGAAATCCTGGCCCACAAATAAAGAATGAATAATGAAGAGTGAAGAATGAAAAACCTTACAGTTAAACTTACATTAAACGAGCGGAACCTGATTTTGAACGAAACTTTTGCTGATGACGATCTGACAGACCGATTGAAAATAGCAGAAGTGAAGAACGGCCAAATTACAGCGGAGTATTCGGAGGACGACCTGGAATTTCTTATCGGGTATGTTGCAGCTGAAGCTAATCATGCAAGGAACAAATCTCTGGAAAAGAGACTTGATAATCTTTTTGATAAACTGCAAGACATTTTTTATTCTGAAGATGATGAAGCAGGCGGTTCGGATAAGATGCAAAGGATTGTTGATGAATTTGTAAACCAGTATAAAACCAGACCAATGAAAGCATTTGATAATCTGACGCCCGATGCAATGACCCGTTTGCTGCACAGACCTTTTGAAAGTGACAGCATTCTTAGGCTCAACCGATTAAACAGTATTGACTTTGAAGCGATTCCTTTTTTGAGCGAATTGAAATTTCTGGCTGGAATTGTTGAGGATGAAAAGGAATTAAAGCTCACACAGCATGGATACATACCGCCAAGATTTGTAAAAGAAGTATGTTCCAAGGGCTTTACGCCGGAATCTATTCTTAAAAGCAGTATAATGAAGGTTATAAAGGAATCAGACTCAATACCGGTTCATCTGGCAAGGATCATTCTTGATATCAGCGGGACCATAAAAACCAGAAATAACACGCTGAGCGTCACCAAAAACGGATTGAAACGCCTTAAGGATGACCAGGCATTTCTGGAACATGTATTTCAGGTTTATGTGAACAAGTTTAACTGGGCTTATTTGGATGGATTTGGAGAGAACAGAATCGGCCAGATGGGGGCAGGTTTTTCATTGCTTCTGGTTTCACGGTATGGCAGTAAAAAAAGGCCGGGTTCCTTCTACAGTGATAAATACTTTACAGCATTTCCCGCTCTGCTTGATGAGATTGAACCCTTTTCACACAAAACAAAAGAGGCAGTCGCATCAGACTGTTATTTGTTGAGGACTTTTATTCGCTTTCTCAAATATTTCGGTTTGATTGAAATTGAATGGGAAAAAGGGGAAAAATATATCTCTAAATCAGAGTTGTTTGACAGGTTTATCAGCTTTGATGTAAAGTGAGCTGGCAGCTGTGCCGAGAAAAGTAATGAGTAAGGCTGCCAGTGCGGCAGGGAGTTAAACAGTGAATAATGTTAAAATATTTGCATTTGTGCTTCTTCTTATCTTTGTCGGACCAGTAAGTCTTCCATGTCATCCGCCTCCACGAGAGCCAGTCAGGTATTTATCCACAAACCAGAAGTATGAGCTTATTTTTGAAGATCATGTGTACCTGACCGCATTCAGGGTTGATGAAACCTGTGAAAAACTATATGAATTTGAGGTCGATGCCTATCTCGGAGAGTATTTCATATCCAATGATGGACAGGTTGTTGTAAAACTCTCTTATTTCTGTTCGGAAGAGAGAAAGCATCCTGCTTTTTGTGTGTACAGAAAGGGAGAGATCGCTGTTACCGGACCTCCGCCTCAGGAAATTTCAGATATAACAAAAGCATGGAGTACCATGTGCGGGAATATCTGGCTCAAATCCGCCAGCGCCTGCGGCTTTTTGTCCGATGGAAAACACTTCCATATAAAAACATCAGGGGATGAGGATATTTATTTCAATCTTGAAACAGGCAAAGTCGTTGAGTATGAAGACAGTTTCGGAGAGATCCTTAAGCCAGATACTTTTCGTCCGGAAAGAGAATACAGTGCTCAAGAATTTGTGGATGTTGAAATGGATGGAAAACTCAGGAATCTCATCGAATCTCTGGAAGATCCGTTGTTAATCGAATATCGCGTGTTTGAAGCATGTGCACATATGATCCTCCATCATGGACTGAAGGAAGGAAAGTTCAATATAAAGGCTGTTTATAACAATGGCAGGAACCGCTTCAGTGTTGATCCGCTAATAACAGTAAAAGACGGATGTATGAGCACTGATTATAATATCCAGAAGTATGAAGATGATTCAAACAGGCTTCAGAAAAGTATTGAGATGTGGACAAATGAACTGAAAGAATTCAATGCTGAAATGAAGAAGAAAGATGAGAGTTATGATGACATAGAAATGATTCTGCCCGATAAACATTTCTGTACTTATGAGCGTTTGAGTCTGTTTTTCTCGTTAAAACAGGGAGATCGAAAGTATCGGCTTTCCTTCAATTGTAAGGCTTCGGGAGACGGGGTTGAAGTAACGGATTATCCGCCCTTTAAGACGGTTCTTGAGTTCGTAAACAAACCTGATGTGATCAAACAGATCGAACAGTACCGAATAGAGGGGATACTTGATGTAGAAACTATTGAGAGGAGAGGGATACAGCTTTCTGCTCACTATAACGATAATAATATACTTGTAATGTATGTACCGTTGTTGACAGATCTTGAAAATAAGCGCAGAAGCAGGGAGATCATATACAATATTAGTGAAGACCAGCTTACAATGAAGGATAACCTTTCTACATACTTCAGCAGGTTATGAAAATAACATGAAACACACAATTATTACTGTCCCGGTACTGTTTTTGTGTGCAGCATTGTTTGCCGCTGAACCTGAAGGAGAGCTGATTTCCTCCAGGATAGCCAACAGTGGTGTGATTTTGATCGAAGGCAGATATATTAAACCTCCTTATAACCTTGAAGCATATTTCAATGGACTGTTTGTTAACGGAATTCTGCTTCAGGAGTATAAAAAGGCTATTGATCGGCAGTCTGAAAAAAAGCACGAGAAGATAAATGAAGCGATCAAAAGGCAGCTCTACTGCTTTTATTATGAGGAAGCTGAAAATTTCGGCTGGGAAAAGGCGGAGGAGAAACTGATTGACTATCTGCAGAGAAAACAAACCATTCAGAATATAAATATAAATGAGATCAGAGTCAGTGAACTGCACGGCGGAAGAGGAAACTTTATAGAGATCGTTTCAGATGATTATGTTTATGAACTGCCGGTGGGAGGTGGTTCAGTCTACAAATATCTGGACTATACTATCCAGTGGAAAGCCGAATTGGTAAGGAATGCCGGCAGAAAGGGTGGTAACGCCTGTAATGAACTGTATGGAGATCTCATTGATTTTCTGGAAACCCAGATAAAAAAAGACCGTGTTGTTAAATATAAAAAGCATATGCATTACATAACTGTTGTGCCGAAGGCGGGGGGTTATAAAGATTACTGGCTGAATTATGAGGAGAGTAAAGAGAATGCACCGACAGAAGCAGAAGCTGAAAACCTTGATCGAAACAATCTTAAAGAATTTACAGTAGAAATATGTGGTCTTCTCGATGAAGGACAGATCCTGATTGCTTCCGATAATAGATTGGCCTGTTGTCCAAGTCCTGGTGGAGTGGAAATTTTGAAAGAGATCAGAAGGATCATTGCGGATGACAGTATTAAAGAAACTGAGAAGAACATGCTAATAAGAAGGCTGTGTTTTGTAACCTCCATAAGTACGCATGACGAGGAACTGCTCGCAAAGCAGATGATTGACAAACTCCAGAATGAGTAATTGTTTTAGGGAACAACGATCGTTGTTCCCAGCGAAATCACATCAATCCCTTAATCAAGCGAATCAAGGCTCAGGCAGCTTGCTGTTGGGAATCGGAACCAAATGGTGTATGATTGGTCGTTACGAAGGGAATGATTATAGTTTCAAAGGAAAAAGGTATTATGTCCTCGGAAAAAATATATCTGTCAGCCGTTATTCCAGTCTTTAATGAAAAGGGTAATCTCGCTGTTCTGAACGGGAAGCTGTGTTCTGTGCTTTCGGCGCTGAACAGGGAATATGAGGTGATTTATGTGGATGACGGGAGCACTGACGGAAGCAGGGAAACTTTGAAAGAGATTTCTACATGCGATCCAAGGGTGAAGTTGATTTTCTTCAGCAAGAACTTCGGTCAGACCGCAGCGCTGGATGCCGGGTTCAAGGCCTCGAAAGGGGAGTTTGTCGTTGCCCTGGACGCTGACCTTCAGAATGACCCAGGCGATATTCCTCTTCTGATAAGGACGATGGAGGAAGGGGGTTACGATACGGTCATCGGCTGGAGGGTGAACAGGCGGGACGGTTTTATCAAAAGGTCGTCGTCCCGGATAGCGAATGCCGTAAGAAACAAATTCAGCGGGGAAGATGTTGCCGACACGGGATGTTCACTTAAACTGTTTAAAAGGGAATGCCTGTCATCAATCAAGTTGTTCAACGGGATGCACCGTTTTCTGCCGACGCTGATAAAGATGGAAGGATACAAGGTGGGAGAGGTGAAGGTGTCGCATCACCCCCGTCTTCACGGTATCTCAAAATACGGAGTCTGGAACCGCCTCTTCAGAGGACTGAGGGATCTTTTCGCAGTCAGGTGGATGAAGTCGAGACGGCTGGATTACAGGATAATTAATGTGGACGGGGAGTAGTAGGATTGTTATCACAGCCTGATGCCCTTAGACCCTTTTTGAATTAATAATAAATCGCGTTTAGGGTTGTTGACTTCATATATTTAGATAAATATAATCTTATTCCTATGAAAAGCAGGTTAAAACAGTTTTATTCTTTAAATAGATACGGAGGATATTTTGGCAAGGCTTCATGAATACGAAGGGAAAAAGCTCCTGGCGGAAGCCGGGGTGGAAATCCCGCGGGGAAGGGCGGCATCATCGGCGCGGGAAGCACGGGAGACTGCCGGGGAACTGAACTGCCCCGTTGTTGTGAAGATGCAGGCGTGGACGACTAAACGGGCGGCCATGGGAGGCATCAGGTTTGCCGACTCTGCGGACGAAGCGGAAAAAGCCGCGACGGACATCCTTTCTCTTGAAGTGAAGAACTTCAGGGTGGAAAAAGTTATGGTGGAAGAGAAGCTTGCGATAAAGGCTGAGTACTACACCGGGATAATCATTGACGACAGCGCGGCGAAACCGCTAATCATTTTCTCGTCCAAAGGCGGTTCAGGTATTGAGGAGATTGCGGAGGCGCATCCTGACTGTGTGGCGAAAGCGCACATTGATGTCTCGAAAGGCCTCAGAGATTATGAGGCAAGAAGCCTTATCCGGAAAACCGGCATTTCGGGCAAATTGCAGATGCAGCTCGCCAATGTTCTTGTCAAGCTTTATAAAGTAGCAAGAAAATACGAGGCAAGGTCTGCCGAGATAAACCCGCTTGTCCTCACGGAGGACGGGAGGGTGCTTGCTGCAGACTGCCGGATAACGGTGGATGATTACGCGGTATTCAGGCATCCGGAGCTGGGCATCAAGGTTGCCCGCGAATTTGACAGGCCCCCGTCGGAACTGGATCTTATTTCTTATAAAGTTGAGGAAGGAGATTACAGGGGTACTTTTTACTTTATTCAGATGGAGCAGGGGTTTAAAAAGGGTGAGAATTTTGTCGGATTTCACGGAGCGGGCGGCGGTGGTTCCATGATGTCCATGGACGCAGCGATGAAGAAAGGGTTCAGGATAGCCAATTTCTGTGACACAAGCGGAAACCCTCCTGCTTCGAAGGTTTATAGAGCGGCAAAGATAATTCTGTCCCAGAAAGGGATTGACGGATATTTCGGAAGCGGCTCCGGGGTTGCGAGCCAGGAGCAGTTCCATTCGGCGAGAGGCCTCGTGAAGGCATTCAGGGAGGACAATCTCAGTGTCCCTGCTGTCGTAAGGCTGGGAGGGAACATGGAGGAGAAGGCAATCCAGATCCTTTCGGATTACACGAAGGACCTTTCCGTTCCGGTGGAAGCCTACGGCAAGGATGATTCCGCTGATTTCTGCGCGGAAAGGCTCAGAAAACTGGTGGACGCGCATGAAGCCAGTCCGTCATCCCGCGCGTATTCAGAGCCGGCGGAAAGAAAGAAGGGCGGTTATTCATTCAGAACAATAACCGGCAGAGTGTATTTCGATCATGACCTTTGCAGGGAATGTTCCTCAAAGGTTTGCGTAAAGGAATGCGTCCAGCAGATACTGAAAGTGGAAAACGATGTCCCGGTTCTTGCTATAAGCGGGGAAGAAGCCGCAAAAGGAAAGTGCTCCGAATGCCTCGCCTGCGAAGTTGAATGTCAGGCCCACGGCAAAGGCGGAGGGTTTGTCGAGCTTCCGGTGGAAGGCCTGGACACCTACAGGGCGAAGGGAGAATAATCATGTCTATCCTGATAAATGAAAATATGAAGGTGCTCGTTCAGGGAATAACCGGAAGAGAGGGGATGACAAGAGCGAAGCTCATGATGGAATACGGGACGATGGTTGTCGGCGGGTGCACACCGGGAAAGGGCGGCCAGGAGGTTCTGGGACTGCCTGTTTACGATACGGTCGAGGAGGCGGTCGAGCTTTTCGGCGGGGTGGATGTAAGCGCGATATTCGTTCCTGCACCGCTTGTAAAGAATGCGGCCCTCGAGGCGATTGATGCCGGAATAAAAATGCTTGTGATTGTTCCTGACAGGGTTCCGATATATGATGTCCTGGAGATATCTGAAGCCGCAAAAGATAAAGGCGCGGCATTCCTTGGCCCAAATACGCTCGGATGCCTGAGCGTTGGGAAAGCCGTGCTCGGAATGATGGGAGGAAGGGCGGAAACCGCAAGAAAGTGGTTTAAAAAAGGATGCGTAGGCGTAACTTCCAGAAGCGGCGGGATGACTTCATCTGTTGCCTATTACCTGAGCTGCGCCGGGATAGGGCTCACTTCAATTGTCCATGTTGGCGGGGATGCAGTTGTCGGGCTTCCCCATCCGGAAATAATAAAGAGATTCCAGGAAGATGACGAAACAAAGGCGGTTGTCATGTTCGGCGAGATAGGGACTTCCCAGGAAGAGAAAGTCGCGGAACTGATGCAGTCAGGTAAATTCACAAAACCGCTGATCGCTTTCGTCGGCGGGAAGGCTGCTAAGAAGGGGACAAGATTTTCTCACGCCGGAGCCATTGTGGAAGGGAACAGAGGAACGCACGAGGGCAAGGTCAAAGCGCTCAGGGATGCAGGTGCGCATGTGGTTGATTCGTTCAATGATCTTCCCGCAAAAACAAAAGAAGTGCTTGATTCAGCAGGCATAAAATATCAGGAGGGTTGAGAAAATGTCCGAACAGAAATGGCAGACAGCCATAACAAAAATTGAACCCAATAATATCCAGCTCAGGGGATATGCTATCCACGAGCTGATGGGAAGCATTACATTCGCGCAGGGGGTTTATCTGGCGCTGAAGGGGGAGCTCCCGGATGAGAATACCGGCAGGATAATGGATGCCATCCTGGTATCGTCCATTGACCACGGCGTGACCCCTCCGTCAGCCCAGACGGCAGTCACGGTTGCCTCAACGGGTTCTCCGATAAACGCGTCCGTTGCTGCAGGCATCCTTGCTATTTCGAGCTTTCACGGCGGCGCAATTGAAGAATGTATGAATATGCTTTTGACCTGCGTGAAACTGCAGAAGGAGAAAAACATAAGCGCGGAGAAAGCAGCGTCGGAGGTTCTCGACGAATTCAAAAAAAACAAGAAGAGGGCTTCAGGCTTCGGCCACCGTGTGCACACCGAAGACCCGAGGTCAGTGAAGCTTTTCAGCATGGCTGACAATCTCGGGGTTTCCGGAGAACATGTTACGATGGCGAAAGCAGTCGAAACGACACTTGAGAAAAGCCTCGGAAAGAAACTCCCGATCAATGTGGACGGAGCAATTGCGGCCCTTCTTTGCGAGATGGGCTTTCCGCCGTCCATCGCCAACGCGTTCTTCATGATGTCAAGACTTCCGGGCCTTGTCGCCCATGTTTACGAAGAGCAGACGAGATATAAACCGATGCGGAAGATAGATTTTGCCGCTCATGAATATGACGGCCCAGAGAACAGAAAACTTCAGGAGAAGGTAAAATGAAAGAAAAGCTTGTGAAGCTTATCCCGGAATTCAACTTTATCGAGGACAACAGTCTCAGAGAGAAAGTGATCCGGGTATGGATCAAGGCAATGAACCAGGGAGGATGGAATATTGATGATCTTCAGACCATCCCGTTCACGCTGCTTCTCGAGAACTGTCCGTTCTCGATTGTCGAGCACACGCGCGGAGTGGTGAACACCGCCATTGGAACTGAAAAGGTTTTTTGCGAGATATATAAGGGAAAGGTAAAACTGAACCGGGATTACCTTATTGCGGGTGCCCTTCTTCATGATGTCGGCAAGCTGGTCGAGTATGCCGGAAAGAACGGTAAGTTCGTGAAAAGTGATGCCGGAAAATCCCTGCGTCATCCGTTTTCTGGTGTAGGGCTCTGTTATGACGAGGGGATTCCGCACGAGATCATGCACATGATCGCGACCCACGCCAAGGAAGGGGATATGGGTAAGAGGACGCCGGAATCAGTGGTAATCAACCACGCTGACTTCGCGAATTTTGAAATATTGCACTGAGGGGTGTTCAGATGGCCATGACTTTTGCTGAAAAAATACTTGCCAGGAAAGCCGGGAAGGATAAGGTGGTTCCCGGGGAGATCGTGAATGTCATCCCCGATATCGCGATGTCGCACGACAATACCGCCGCTATAAGCAAAACCTTTTACAGTATCGGTGTGGACAAAGTGTTTGACCCGGATATCCATGCCGTCATTCTTGATCACTGTGTCCCTGCCGCCACAGAAAAATATGCCCTCAATCACAAGGAAATAAGGGAATTTGTAGAGAAGCAGGGAATCAGGAAATTCCACGACATGAACAACGGCGTATGCCATCAGATTATGTGCGAAAAGGCCTACGCTCTTCCGGGAAGGCTTATTGTTGGAAGCGATTCCCACACAACCACTTACGGCGCGTTTGAAGCCTTCGCTGCTGGTATAGGCAGAAGCGAGACAGCGGTCATCATGGCTACCGGAAAAATATGGCTCCGGGTCCCCGAAACGATGAGGATAGACATCATCGGAAAGTTTGCGGACGGAATCGGATCGAAAGACCTTATCCTGAAGATAATAGGCGACATCGGTGCTGACGGAGGCCTTTACAGGGCCGTGGAGTTCTGGGGCGAAACAGTCTTCGACATGAGCATCGCTTCCAGGATGGTTATGACCAACATGGCAGCCGAAATGGGAGCGAAGATAGGGTATTGCAAGGCGGATAAGAAACTCGTCCACTATATAAAATCCAGAATTGATTACGAATACGAACCGCTCTGGTCGGACACAGACGCTCATTATGACGAGATATTAAAATATGATGTGACGGATCTCGGCCCGCAGGTGGCGTGTCCGCACACGGTGGACAATGTTAAACCCGTTCAGGATGTTAAAGGGGTGAAGGTTCATCAAGCGCTTCTGGGAACCTGCACCAACGGAAGGCTTGAGGATTTCGAAGCGGCGCTGAATATTCTTGACGGTAAGAAAGTTCATTCCGCGGTCAGGCTACTCGTGTTCCCGGCATCCATGGAGATTTACCGCGATATGGTTGATGCAGGATATATAAGGAAATTCATTGACTGCGGCGCGGTCGTGATGAACCCGGGTTGCGGTCCTTGCCTTGGGGCGCACGAAGGAGCGCTCGCTCCGGGCGAAGTCTGCATAAGTACTGCGAACAGGAATTTCAGGGGCAGGATGGGATGCAAGGAATCTGAAATATATCTCGCGAGCCCTGCTACTGTTGCAGCATCCGCTGTGACTGGAGTGATATCCGATTTCAGGGAGGTGGAGTGATGAGCAGAAAAGGAAGAGTGTTTAAATACGGGGATAATGTGAACACTGATGTGATTTTCCCCGGCAAATACACCTATACTGTATCAGAACCGTCGGAAATGGCGAAGCACGCGATGGAGGATCTCGATCCTGAGTTTGTAAAAAATGTAAAACAGGGCGACATCGTCGTGGGAGGAGTAAATTTCGGCTGCGGAAGTTCAAGGGAGCAGGCAGCCGTGTGCCTGAAATACTGCGGAATATATGCGATCGTTGCGAAGAGTTTTTCCAGGATTTATTTCAGAAACGCGATAAACGCGGGGGTTGCGGTGATAACATGTCCCGAAGCGGTTGACGCTGTGAAAAACGGCGAGACGGCAGAGATTGATTTCGAGAACGGCATTTTCAGATGCTCCGCGGGAACATACAATTTCCCCGCGCTGCCGGAATCTGTTCTCGGAATCCTGAAGAACGGCGGGCTCATTCCTCACACGAGAAAAGTGTTGGGATTAGATTGATATTATTGAAACAATTAAGAACTGATAATTAAAAATTCACAGGAGTTGAAAATGGCAAAATACAAAATAGCCTGGATGCCGGGAGACGGTGTTGGTGTTGAGGTGATGGAGGCAGCGAAGATAGTTCTGGACGCGCTCAAATTTGACGCGGAATACATTCACGCTGACATAGGATGGGAATTCTGGAAAAAAGAAGCCAACCCGCTTCCCGACAGGACACTGGAAATACTTAGAAATACTGATGCAGCTCTGTTCGGAGCGATAACCTCCCTTCCGAAAGAAGAGGCCGAAAACGAGCTTATCCCCGAACTTAAGGGAAAAGGCCATGTTTATTCAAGCCCGATTGTCAGGTTGAGGCAGGAATTTAATCTCCACACAAATCTCAGGCCTTGCAAAGGTTATCCGGGGAATTCGCTGAACTACAGGGACGGGATAGACCTTGTCGTGTTCAGGGAGAACACCGAAGACCTCTATGCCGGAATAGAATTCCATCCGGTTCCGGACGCAGTAAGAAAGGTCCTCAGAGAAAACCATTCAAGGATGAAACGGTTCGATTCGACCGCCAATGAAGATATGGCGATCTCTCTGAGACTTTTCACGCGGAACGGATGCAGGAGCATCATTAAGCAGGCGTTTGAATATGCCAAAGTGCATGGCTACAAAAATGTGACGGTTGTTGAGAAACCGAATGTAATCAGGGAAACAAGCGGACTTATGATCCGCGAGGCAAGAAAGATCGCGAAGGAATATCCCGAGATTGACCTCTGGGAAACAAACATTGACGCTATGTGCATGTGGCTCATAAAGAACCCGCTCGATTACGGAGTTATCGCGACAAGCAACATGTTCGGCGATATCATTTCCGACCTTTGCGGCCAGCTTGTCGGAGGTCTCGGGTTCGCATGTTCGGGTAACATAGGCGACAATTACGGAGTGTTCGAACCCAGCCATGGTTCCGCCCCGAAATACGCAGGAATGTATAAGGTCAACCCCATTGCGATGATCCTGAGCGCTAAGATCATGCTGGATTATCTGAGAGAAACAAACATGGCCGCCAGGCTTGAAAAAGCCGTAGCGGAAGTCATTAAGGAAGGTAATGTAAAGACCTACGACATGGGCGGAAACTCGAAAACACTTGAAATGGGCGAAGCGATAGCCGCAAAACTGCGCTGAGAGAAGAATAGAAGGGCAGGGGGGGTCAAAAGGAGTTTTATGTTGGGAAAGACTGTTATTGAAAAGATATTTCAGAACCACTCCGATGAGGATGTGAAAGCCGGAAAAATCGTCTGGATAGGTCTGGATGTCAGAACGGCAAGGGATTTCGGAGGAGCGAATGTGGTGAAGAACTTCAGGAGGGAATATCCCGGGGATAAAGTGGAAGACCCTTCTAAAACCTTTTTCACCTTTGACTGTGTGGCTCCGGCAAACACAATACCTTATGCAAACAACCAGATGATCTGCAGGAACTTTGCCGCAGAACATGGTATTAAGGTTTATGATGTAGATGCCGGGATCGGGAGCCATGTCGCAATGGAAAAGGGGTTCTGTTGTCCCGGTGACACGATGGTCGGCACCGACAGCCATCTTAACATCATGGGCGCGATCGGGGCATTCGGGCAGGGAATGGGAGACCAGGATATCGCCTTTTCGTTCAGATCAGGGAAGACCTGGTTTGAAGTTCCTGAGACAATAAAAGTTAATATTAAAGGTAACTTACCATCCAATACTTCACCTAAAGATTTAACTCTTTTTGTCCTTCGCAAACTGGGAACAAAAACCGCTCTCGGGAAAGCAATCGAGTATTACGGTGACGCTGTCGATAAACTCGATCTGGCAGGGAGAACCACCCTCGCTTCAATGGCGACTGAGATGAGCGCGATTATATCATTCATTACACCAGACAGGAGCATCCTGGAATTCGTTGAAAGGAGATCCGGAAGAAAACAGAAACCGGTCACGGCAGATAAAAATGCAGAATATTCGACAATCATAGATATTGATATTTCAGGCCTTGTCCCTCAGATCGCATGCCCGCCAAACCCCGCAAATGTTAAGGATGTATCGGAAATAAAAGGGAAACCGATCCATTCCGTTTTCATAGGTTCATGCACAAACGGCAGATACGAAGATTTCGCCGTTGCAGCTTCCATCATGAAGGGGCGCAAGGTTGCCCCCGGTGTTATGGCAAGGCTTGTTCCTGCCACTCAGGAAGTTTTCGGCCAGATGGTAGAAAGCGGTTTGATAAAGGTGTTCTTCGATGCGGGCGCAATTATAAGCCACCCCGGATGCGGAGGATGCGCTTCGGGACAGCTTGGAATGACAGGAAAGGGCGAGGTTCAGCTCAGCACTTCAAACCGGAATTTCACAGGAAAGCAGGGCGACGGGGACACCTATCTTGTCAGCCCGCAGACAGCAGCAGCATCTGCTGTTGCTGGTCACATAGCAGAGGCTGAGGAGGTACAACGATGAAAGACGGTATTTTAAAAGGCCGTATATGGGTTATAAGGGATATCGAAGGCAAAAGCATTGATGATATTGACACAGACATGATCTTTCACAACGCTCATCTTGCAATAACAGATATAGAAAAAATGGGACAGCATGCATTCGGAAATCTTCAAAACTGGAAAGATTTCCCCGCAAAAGCGGAGGAAGGCGACATTATTGTGGTAGGACAGAACTTCGGTGCCGGATCATCAAGACAGCAGGCAGTGGACTGTTTTGCTGCGCTGGGGATAAAAGCCATTATCGGGGAATCATTCGGTGCCATATATAAAAGGAATGCCATAAACTCGGGATTTCCTCTTGTGACATGCCCGGAAGTTATGAGCTCTTATCTGAAGAACGGAGACATCATTGAACTTGACCTTATGTCAGGAAGGATAACATCAGATTCTGTAAAATTAAAAGCAGACCCTCTTTCGAGGGTCCAGATGGATATCTATAAGGCCGGCAGCCTCTTTGCCTACGGGAAAAAACTGTAGTTTCAGCGGCGCGCTCTGGGGTTTTGAGGTCCGCCTGCGGCCATATACTGATTAACAGTTATTTTTATATCGGGATTCACCTTTCTGTCTGTGTTAAGGGTAACAAAACCTGTTTCCCTTCTCCCGCCTTCAAGAGGAGAAGTAAGAATTACAAGTACCCTGTATTTGAAGCCTTCCTCAACCGTTTCAAATTTGACGGAAACATTCTTCTTTGAAGAAGAAGCGCTCAGAATATTTATGGGTTCGGTGTCCGTGTTTGTAAGGTAAAGCTCCTCCACAGCCGGATATTCTGCTACTCTTGTGAATGATATTTTATCCTTTGGTTCCAGCTTTACAGTGTCATAAATCTCCGCCTTGACGGCAAGTTTAAATGATGAATTCTCGGGATCGTTGCACGAAACAACAAGCCCTTTCATGACAACACCAGTTTTCAGGGTAGTCGTATCATCTATTCTGAATGTTATTTTTCCCTCCTGACCAGGAGGAACGACTTTATCAAAGTCGCCTTTTGAGCACCCTCAGTCAGGTCGCAGGCTGTCAATCAGCAGATCTGCGTCTCCGACATTCTTTATTGTGAACACATGCTTGATAGGAATTCCGCGGAGAACCTTCCCCATATCATGCAGGGGGGGGCCGATTACGACCTTAGGTTTTTCTTTGGAAATTATCTTGGGCTCATCCCCGGATTTTTCCAGCTGGCAGAATGATATCCCGGTGAAAAATACTGTCAGAATGAAAAATGCCAGAAAGGCGGAAACAGATTTAGAAAATGAACCGTTCATTAAAACTCCTTTTTTTACCCCGGTTAAAAAAATCACTATGCGCGACCGGATGGGAAATATAATCCATAAACAGGAACATGTCAAACACATCAGACACTGAAATAATTCATAAAAAACAAGAGTAATGCAAATTGGCAAGCTTATAAAACAACACTGTCAAGACATTCAGGCGTTTTGCCCTGTTTTACGGAAATTCCAATTTATTAACATAATATACATTACCGGACGCTATACAAAAGGAATATGAAATATAATAACTACAAGCTTTACGGAATTTTGAAGGGTTTTGATCCACTCCAGACGCTCTGCCCTCACTGCCATAACAACTATATAATCAATAAGTTGACTGAAAAAGTGACTGAAAAAAAATGTCTTTTGTGTCGGTCGTCTATTTATAGCAACGGAAAGACCGTCTTCACAACTTTTAAAAAGCCTTTTAAGTTTGGTTCAGGTGATGATTTTAATTTTGAAAACGAAGTTTTAGCGATTCACGCAGAACATGAAAAGTTAAAATTTGGCTCTGCTGATGATTACGATTCTTTGAAAATTGCCAAAGTTATAAAAGATGCTTTAGCGATGTATATTGAAAACATTGAAAAACAGATCAGAACAAAAGTTGATAAAAAGTTGTCAGCTGAAAATAAAGTATGTAAGTTTGAAAATATTGCCGGCGGCGTGAAAGGTTTTAAAAAATGAGGTGTAAATATGCCATTTGATCCACTATCAGAAGATTTTGCTTGGGAAAAGGCTATTCCGGATAATAGAAAATCGCTTATTTTAGAGTCAATAACACAGTTTAAAGATATTCCTGCTACGGCAGGAAAATGGAATATGGATTCTTTGTTGTATGCGGTTCTTGGTTGCGAAAGTTTTTTCGGTCTATACACGGGATTTAAACAAGAGGGTTCATACTTGCCGGGCGGTAGGTATTTTTCGCAAGCACTTTATAATAAATATGGAAATTGGGTCACAGGCTCATGGGGTTGGTTTCAGATAATGGGCCCGACTATGTACGAGCTTGGCTTCTCTCTGATTCGGCCCGAACTTTACAATGATCCCCGTGTTCAAGTCATGGTTGCGGAAAAATATATCAGGGTGAGGGCTGCAAAGGCTTTAACAGTTGAACATGTTGCCCGGGCTTACAATGGCGGCTCAATAACTTCAAATACTTATGCGGATTGGTATATTCCCTATTTTGAAGCTTATTATGATGAATGGGAAATAATAAAATGGCGTGTAAGAATGGACGATCAGGACGCTTTAAATAAGAAATTAGGTATAGCTGCAAGCGTTATTGGTATCGCTTCGGCTCTACTTTACAACTAATCTCAAACAATAAGGAGTACTTTAAATGAAATGGTTTACGATGAGAGATATTGCAAATTTTTTCAGGATTTCCGAAACATCTTCAAGGAACCTTGTAAACAGGGGCGAAATTCGAGGGAAAAAAATTGGTAAAAATTGGCTCGTCTCGGACAAAGAGTTAAAAAATTATCTTGGCGACCTTTGCGACCTTGAGGACTTGGAAACAATAGGTCAGGACGAAGACGAAGAGGATGATGATGATCTGGACGAAGAGGATGATGATGACCTGGACGAAGAGGATGATGATGATCAGGATTCCGATGAGTATGATGAAATAGAGGATCAGGATGAAGAGGACGCTGATGATGATGATCAGTATGAAGAGGAAGAACTTGATGAGGAAGAGGAAGCCGATCAGGGCTTTTTAAAACGGTTTTTCGCTTAAATAAAACAGAAAAGCGGGTTTGCAGACCCGCCTTTCCGAAACTTTAACACAAATAGTTGACTAAACTATACATGAATAATAGTTTTAATTTTAAAGAATGTCAAGAAGCAAAAGAGTTTTCCGGCTCTGACTTAACAGTGTCAACCGGACGCCTGCGCAAAGCAGATGAGGGCAGGGGTAACTCCCCTGCCCTAACCTATGCCATATTTTCGAGCGATTCTGTTAACTGGAATGTTGAAAGATTGATAGACCTTGATCTTAATGACTACGGAAGCAAAAGTTTTTTTTCTATTGCAAGAAAAGATAAAAAAGGCGTTATTCATTTATGCAATCGCAATAACCTTTTTCTGGTTCAAACAGCTCAACCTTACTGGATAGATCCGGAAACGGTAAAGAGCGAAATTCTTTATACATTTAAAAATTCTTTAGAATATAAGCATTTCAGAAAAAATACTCTGGATCCGTCATTGGAAAGGGTTAAATTTGACCTTGAAAAGCTGATTCCAACTCACAAAATCAGCATAAAAGAATGTTATCAGGAATGGCTCGATCTCATTGAATGGGATTTATTTACAACGCTCACATTTAAAAATTCAACTCACCCTGAACAGGCTACAAAGTGTTTTAATAAATGGATGAGACTTGTTAATCAAACTCTTTATGGTAAAAGGTTCAGGGAAAAGAAAAAAGGGGTTGCTTGGGTTCGTGGACTTGAATATCAAAAAAGAGGCGTTATTCATTTCCATGTTCTTATAAAATCGGGTAAACTTTCCATTGATCCCGAAAAAAGGATTTTACAGCTGTTATACATTAAATCTTTGTGGCAATCGAGAATAAATGACAACTGCGGGTTTGCGGATATTGGAACCGCAAAACATGAGGCGGCTGTCCGTTATATAGTTAAATACATATTAAAGGGTTCGGAATTAGATTTCAGCGGTTCGTTCGATGAAGAATATACATCTGCTTTCGCTGGCGAAAAACTGTTATCTATAAATAATAACTCAATATGTGATATAAAGTCTGATGATAACGCAGGATCGACTTTATGGAAAGATATGTTCAGAGGTTCGAGAATGCGCTAAACTGATATAAACGCAGGCGGGCGTTCCCGAAGCGGATATATCCCCTCCCCTTTTGTTAAGACAAAGGGGACAGATTGACAGAGACCAAGGGCAATGACTTGATGCCCTTGGTCTATCTACTGACCGGACGCTGTAAAACGATTCAATTCCCTTCAATTCCTTTCAGAGCTTTTCCATGAACTTCAATATGAATTATCTGGAATGTAATAAGAAAAAAATTTTTAAAATTCTTTGATTATTCCCCGTCGATGTGCTTTATTATTCATTTTTTGTTCTACCCGGATTATGTTATCTTTTTTGCTTGACAAGCTTCAGTTATGGATGTATATTAAATGATATAGCGTTTCAGCCGTTCTTTCTTGATAATATACATTACCGGACATTTTAGGTAAACATAAACTGCAAGTAAGTCTGTATATCTTCCGCTCAAACAAAGTTGTGCAACCCCCTCTTTTACGGTAACGGATGTTTCTTCCGGGAACATTTAAGCATTGTCGGGGGACCCGATGCTGATTTTTTTTTGAATTGAATCTTTTTTTTGAGGATTTTTATGTTATACTGGATTTTCTTTCAGGTAAGAAATCCTTTTCTAACCTGGAATAAACACTGACTGAAAAGTGTTTAATAGATTCTTCATGATGCCCCCTCTAAAGGGCGGCGGCCGGTCGCAAGGCTGGGCTGCTGCCCACTTTTTTTTTGACGAAGATTATCCGCCTTCCGATTGCATCGGATTATCAGCAATCGTCATTTCATTTCCAATCCCAGTGCCTTCATATAAAAAGCATACTGGAACGCGAGCAGTTCATAGAAATCATATTTTCCGGAAGGTCCGCCATGACCCGATACCATATCTGTTCTGAAAATAATCATGTTTCCGCAATTGTGATGATCTCTTAATTTAGCCGTCCACTTGGCAGGTTCCCAGAACCCAACACGGGGATCATTCAGGCCTGCCTCGATCAGCATATCCGGATAACATCTATCTGTCACATTATCATACGGCGAGTAAGATTTCATGTATATATAATGTTCCTTGTTGTCAGGGTTTCCCCATTCATCGTACTCATATGTTGTCAGCGGGATAGTGTCGTCAAGCATCGTGTTTATAACATCCACAAACGGTACATCGGCGATAAGCGCTCCGAAAAGATCCGGTCTCATATTGGAGACAGCTCCAATCAGCAGTCCTCCCGCGCTTCCGCCGGTGGCAGCGAGTTTTTCTTTGGAGGTATATCCGTTGCTGATAAGATGCTCGGCACAACTTATGAAGTCAGTGAACGAATTCTTCTTATGCATCACTCTTCCATTATTGTACCACTCCCTGCCCAGCTCGCCCCCGCCCCTTATCTGGGCCATCGCATAAACAAACCCTCTGTCAAGAAGGCTGATTCTCAGGGACGAAAAATACGGGTCAGTCATTGATCCGTAAGCTCCGTAACCTTCAAGAACAGCAGGATTGCTTCCGTCCTTTTTCAGGTCTTTTCTGTAAACAAGACAGATCGGAACGGAAACGCCGTCTTCAGCTTTTGCGAAAACCCTCTCCGTTGAATAATTTGCAGGATCATAACCGCCATAGACTTTCATCTTTTTCAACTCGACCATCTCGCGGGACTTCATATTGTAATCATAAACCGTATAAGGAGTAATCATGGAATCATATCCCAGCCTCAGCAGTTCCGTGTTGAACTCGAGATTGGGTCCTGTTTCAACTTCAAAAAGCTCTTCAGGAAAACTGATATAGTGCTCTTTGTTGTCTTTAAGGCTTATTATTCTAAGCTGCTCCTGCCCTTCGATTCTTTCGCTCAACACCATAAAATCACTGAAAAGTTCAATATCACTGAGCAGAACATCGGGTCTGTGGCTGATAATATCCGCCCAGTTATCTTTTGTGTAAGCGCTTACGGGAGTAACCGCGAGTTTGAAGTTGACAGCGTTTTCATTGTATAGAATATAGAACCGGTCGCTGTGATGCGATACCGAATATTCAAGGCCCGTCTGCCTGGGGTGAACCGTGAAACCAGGAGCGAAAGGATTGTCCGCATCAAACAAAGTCACTTCGGATGTGGTTCCGCTTCCTGAATAAACCATAATGTATTTCATGCTCTTGGTTTTGGCAATGAACAGATAGAATGTATTGTCCTGTTCATGAAATACAAGCTCATCATCCGATTGAGGCGTCCCGAGAACATGCCTGAAAACCTTGAACGGAAGTCCTATCTCGTTCTGCACGGTATAGAATACTGTTTTGTTGTCATTTGACCACGCCACGCCCCCGTCCGAATTTTCGAGCGTATCATCCAGCATGCTTCCTGTTCTGAGGTCTTTGAAAAAAACTGTGTATTTTTCAGCGCCTGTCTGGTCGAGCGAATACCCAAGGAGATTATTGTCAGGGCTGACATCAAATGACCCCAGTCCCAGGTATTCCATCCCCTCCCCTAACCTGTTCAGATCAAGAAGAACTTCCTCTTCAGCGTCCATGCTCCCCTTCTTTCTGCACTGAATGCTGTACTGATTGCCCTTCTCCGCCCTGCTGTAATAAAAATATTCGCCTCTTTTCACCGGAACGGAAAGGTCTGTCTCGTCAATTCTTTCAATGAATTCCCTGAATATTTTCTTTTGCAGCTTTTTTGTGTCTTTCATCATTTTCTCGGCGTAGGAATTCTCAGCTTTCAGATAACTGATCACCTCCGGATTCTCCCTGTCCCTGAGCCACGCGTAATCATCCGTCAGCTTGTCGCCGTGAAGCTCCTTAACAACAGGGATTTTGGCGGCATCGGGTGGCGAGAGAGGCTGCTGTTTTGACGCGCAGCCGCTGAGAACAGCCAGAGCAGCAATGATGATCAACGAATTAATTCTTTTCATAAATTTCTCCTTTAAATAATAAAGCCGTATTGTATCAGAAATACGGATAGCCGGGTTAAATGTTTTTTTTTGATAATAAATTTTGAAATCCCGGCATAAAAAGGAATATAATGACCCCTCTTTACAAATCCATTTTTCCGGAGCGACAAAAAAATGAAAAAAAGAAAGATTACAGCCGAGGACCTTTACAACTTCAAGCTTCTTTCAGACTGCCAGCTTTCCCCCGACGGGAAACATGTGCTGTTCTGCGTTCAGAGGGTGGACAGGAAGACCGAGAAGAAATATTCCAACATCTGGATCGCGCCTGTTTCGGGCGGAAGCCCGAGGCAATTCACATACGGCGACCATGTTGATTATCATCCCGCCTGGTCGCCCAACGGGAAGACGATTGCCTTTCTTTCAAACCGCGGCTCTGAATCCCAGTTCCAGATTTATCTCATCCCGTCAGACGGAGGAGAAGCAAAGCCGCTGACCTCGGTGAAAGGAAGTTTCGGAGGCTTCAGTTGGTCTCCGGACGGAAAGAAATTTGTTTCCATGTTCAGAAAAACAGACAGGGAAACCATCGAACTTGAAAAGGATGAACAGAAAAAGAAACTCGGGATAGTTGCCAGACATATAACAAGGACCTTCTACAAAATGGACGGAGCGGGATTTCTTCCGAAGGAACGATGGCATATATGGACAATATCGGCTTTGAACGGAAAAGCCGTCCAGCTCACCGATGGCGAAATCCATGACGAACACTCCCCTGTCTGGTCGCCCGACGGTAAAACCATTCTGTTCGTGTCAAACAGCTCAAAAGACCCCGACATGAACCCCGATATGACAGACCTCTTCACCATACCGTCATCGGGAGGCAAGGCCAAAAAGCTCAAAGCCCCCGAAGGCCCGAAAGGAGACGCGTCGTATTCCCCGGACGGCAAATGGATAGCCTTCGTCGGAAAGGAAGGTACCGGTGAATGGTGGAAAAACAAACATATATACATCCTCTCCCCCAATTCCAAAACGATACGATGTCTTACGGAAAAATCCGACCTTGATGTGTCAGGCTGGACAATCGGAGACCTCGGGGAAGCCGCGGTAATACCTCCGCAGTGGGCGCCGGACGGATCCGCGATATTTTTTCAGACCGCCAGGCACGGGATCACCAAACTATGCGAGGTGTCAACCGGAACCGCAAAGATTCGTGACATCATCGCATCGGAGGGCGTCGTTGGCTCATACTGCATTGACGGAACAGGACATAAAGCGGCCTTCCTGCACGCGGAGATGGACAGTCCCGGAGAGATTAAACTCCACAATATCAAAACAGGTAAAACAAATGTCCTTACCTCTGTAAACAAAAAACTGATGAATGCCCTCGACCTCGGGAAGATTGAAGAAGTCTGGTTCAAGGGAGCGGGAAACAACGACCTTCAGGGGTGGATACTCACCCCTCCCGGATTTGACCCGAAAAAGAAATACCCGTCCATTCTCGAAATACACGGCGGCCCCAGAGTGCAGTACGGACACGCAATGATGCACGAATTCAGGTATCTTGCTGCAAACGGGTTCGTCGTTTATTTCTGCAATCCCAGAGGCAGCCAGGGCTACGGCGAAAAGCACTCAAAAGCCATCTGGAACAACTGGGGAACCGTTGATTACGACGACCTGATGAAGTGGGCGGATATTATCTCAAAAAAACCATACATAGATAAAAACAGGATGGGCGTCACCGGTGGAAGCTACGGCGGATACATGACCAACTGGATAATCGGCCACACTGACAGATTCAGGGCGGCAGTCACCCAGCGGAGCGTAAGCAACCTTATAAGCATGTATGGCTCAAGCGACTTCAACTGGGTGTTTCAGCAGGAATTCGGCGACACGCCGCCGTGGGAGAACACCGAAAACTACCTGAGGCAATCCCCTATCACCTTTATCGGGAACGCGAAAACGCCAACCCTCGTCCTTCACAACGAAAAAGACTACCGCTGCGCCTACGAACAAGGCGAACAGGTTTACATTTCACTCAAGAAGCTCGGGGTGGATACCGAATTCGTCCTCTTCCCCGACGAACCGCACGGATTGTCACGCGTCGGAAGGACAGACAGGCGGATCGCCCGCCTTAACCATATCCTGAGGTGGTTTAACAAATACCTGAAATAGCAAGCGGGAAGATGACCGGAATTCCGGGACATGAACTTGTTTCGTGTCCCAGGAATTCGGAATTGTCCCCATGGAATATTGTCTGAATTAGGATGGACAGGATTTCAGGATTACCATGATTGGAGAGAAAATTCCCCTGACGGTAAAGCCGGACGGGGTGGTTTTCATTCTTCATTCTTCATTCTTCGTTATTCATTATTCACTTGCGAGCGGAGCGAGTCATTGTCTGAACCCCGACCGGTCCCTGAGCCTGTCGAAGGGCATGATTACGGGATTGGCATGATTATTTTCCCGTCATCATTACATTTTTACCGGAGGGATATGATAAAAAACCGGTCGAATATCATTAAATTGCGGTCGGATATAACAATATCCCGAGAAACATCGCATATTATGCGGGGGAATATCACAATATTCCGGTCGGATATGATAATAATCCGATCGGATATAACAATAAACCGGGAGGAGTGATTGATTTCCCGGGAGGAGTGGATGAAATCCGGGAAATGTGAGTGATTTGTCGGGAGATATCAGTGCTTTTCCGGGAGATATCAGTGATTCTTCGGGAGATGTAATCTTTTTCCGGGAGATATCAGTGTTTTCTCGGGAGATGTCAGTGTTTTTCCGGGAGGAGTGGATGATTTCACGGGAGATGTCATTACTTTTCG
>CAZDZC010000029.1:0-32503 GCA_964509835.1 uncultured Acidobacteriota bacterium | reverse complement strand
ATGACAGAGGGCTAATCATGTTAATCCCCCAATCAGCGTAATCTGCGGTTCAGACCTCTCCCGTCTTGATACATTTCCCGCTCCGTAAAAATTCTTCATTGCCGTATGTGTGATGAAGTGATACTATTCAGGGTTTGTTTTTACGGAGACCGTGAATGCTTTTTAAAGAAACAGTTGTCAGCCTGAAGCCTTATTTCAAAGGTCACAGCCGCGCCATGCTTGCGGGGATGCTCGCGATGGTGCTTACGGATTTCTGCGTCCTGCTGACTCCCAAACTTCAGTCTTACGCGCTCAAGGCCATCGAGAAACGGGCTCCTATTATCGAGGTTCTGCTCTGGTCGCTGAGCGTATTCGGGATAATTGCCGTCGCCGGTATCTTCAGGTATATGTGGCGCGTGTTCTATATAAATGCCAGCATGAAGATAGCGTACGAGATCAGGAACGATTTGATGAAGAAGCTGATGTCGTTCTCTCCGGAGTTCTATTCAAAATACACGACGGGCGACCTGATGGCGAGGATGACGAACGATCTGGAGGCTGTCAGGATGGCGGCGGGGCCGGGGGTGATATTCGGGCTGGATATTGTCGTGCTGGGTGTTCCCTCTATCATTGTTCTTCTGATGATGGACTGGAAGCTCGCGCTGATGGCGTTTGCGCCAGCTCCTTTCATAGCATTTCTGGTGTTCTTCTTCGAAAAGAGGATCCACATTGTTTTCGAGAAGGTGCAGGAGCAGTTCTCGCTGCTTTCGGAAAAGGTCAGGGAGAATGTTTCGGGGATAAGGGTCATAAAGACCTATACGCAGGAGGAGGCGGAGATAAGGAATTTTGAAGCGCTTAGCCGCGAAAATGTCCGCTATAATATGAAGATGGCCAATATTGAGGGGATATTCAGGCCCGTCATAACATTTTTCGCGACGATATCTGTTATCATCATCATGTATTTCGGCCTGAAATCCGTCCTGGAGGGAAGGATGGACATAGGCGATTTCTGGGCGTTCAATGAATACATGATGTTTATTGTCTGGCCCATGATAGGTGTGGGCTGGATTGTGAGCATGATCCAGAGAGGCACCGCCTCGATGAAGAGGCTGAATGAGATCCTTGAAAGGGAGCCGGATATCCGGGATGCCGATGATACGGTCACTCCTGAAAGCATTAAGGGCGGGATCGAGTTCAGGAATGTGGGTTTCCGCTACGGCGAAAATGAAAAATGGGCGCTTAGAAACATATCATTTAAAATAAATCCAGGAGACAAACTCGGGATTGCCGGAAGGGTAGGGTCCGGAAAAACGGCGCTTATCAATCTTCTTCTCAGGTTTTATGATCCTCAGGAGGGGCAGATATTGCTTGACGGGATTGATATAAAACGGATCCCGCTGAAACATCTGAGAAAGGCGTTCGGGTTCACCCCTCAGGAGACTTTCCTGTTCAGCGACACGATAAGGAACAACATCGCGTTCGGCAGGGAGGACAACACGGACGAGATGGTGTATCAGATGGCTTCGATCGCCCAGCTCTACGAGAATATCCAGGAGTTCCCGAAGAAGTTCGACACCCTTGTCGGTGAGCGCGGGGTAACGCTTTCAGGGGGCCAGAAGCAGCGGACCGCAATTTCAAGGGCGCTGATCGTTGATCCGCCGATTATGGTGTTTGACGACGCATTTTCCAGTCTTGACACCGAGACCGAGGAAAAGATCCTCACGAACCTTGAGGCTGAATGGCGGAAAAGAACAATTATTGTGATTTCACATCGTGTTTCGACAATAAAGAGCTTCGATCATATCATCGTGCTGGATGAAGGGAGAATATCGGAGGAGGGCGACCACGCGTCGCTTCTTGAGAAGAACGGGATTTACAGGCAGATTTACGAACACCAGAAATTAAGGGAAGCGCTGGCGTAATGCAGGAACATATTTACGATGACGAAATAAAAGGGCGGATATACGACAGCCGTCTCATGAAGAGGCTTCTGGTATATGCCAGGAAATACACCGGATGGATAGTCCTCGCGGTTGTTCTGCTTATAGTTGCCTCTCTTCTTGAAATAATGTGGCCCCAGCTCGTCAGGCTCGCGGTTGACAAGTATATTGAAAATCCCGCGATGAGCACTGATGAAAAGCTGGACGGCGTTCTCATGCTGAGCATCGTTTATCTTGTCACGCTTGTTCTGTCCGTCCTGCTGAACTATCTGCAGATAATCATAATGAACTTCACCGGGCAGAATGTCCTGCATGACATCAGGATGGATCTGTTCAGGCATGTGGAGTCGCTGTCAGTGAACTTCTTTACCAAAAATCCTGTCGGGAGGCTTGTGACGAGGCTCACGAACGATATTGCTCAACTCAATGAGCTGTTCACGACGGGACTTGTCGGAGTGTTCGGCGATGTCATAATGCTTGTCAGCATTGTGATAATAATGCTCTGGATGAATGTGAAGCTGGCGCTGATATCTTTTTCGGTCCTGCCGTTTATTATTCTTTCCGTTGTTCTTTTCAGGTATTTTCTTATGCCGGTCTATCTGGAGATACGGAAATACCTCGCAAGGGTGAACGCTTTTATCCAGGAACATATCTCGGGCGTGAAGATAGTCCAGATGTTTGACCGGGAGGAAAAGACGCTTGGAAAATTTGACTCGCTGAATAAGGAACATCTGCTTGCCCGCGCGAGGATGATAAAGATCCACGGTGTTTTCATGCCGGTGGTTGAGGCACTTAGTTACCTTGCAATCTCTGTTATCCTGTATTACGGAGCAAAAAATATTTACAAGGGGGAGATGGAGATAGGCATGCTGATAGCATTCCTGATGTATTGCCGGAGATTTTACCGGCCTGTTATGGATCTCAGCCAGAAATACACCATTCTGCAGGATGCCATGACCTCATCCACAAGGATCTTCAGTCTGATGGACACAAAGGACATCATTGAAGATCCGCAGGCCCCTCTTGAGATGGATGGAAAAGTCAGGGGAAGGGTTCAGTATAAGGATATCTGGTTTGCGTATAACAATGACGAATGGGTGCTCAAAGGGGTGAACCTGGAAGTAAAGGAAGGGGAGAAGATTGCTCTGGTAGGCGTGACGGGATCGGGAAAGACGACGATTGTAAACCTGCTTGCCAGATTCTATGATTATCAGAAGGGGAGTATCCTGCTTGACGGAAGAGAGCTTAAGAATTTCACAAAATATGATATAAGACGGCAGCTTGCCTATGTTCATCAGGACTTCTTTCTCTTCGCGGGAACCATACTTGACAACATAAAACTGTGGAATAACAACATAACCGACGAGGAAGCGATCGAAGCCGCTAAGATTGTAAATGTCAGCAAGTTCGCCGAGGAGCTTCCGAATAAATACAACGAGCAGGTGCTGGAGGGCGGAAGCAACCTCTCTACGGGTCAGAAACAGCTTATATCGTTTGCCCGCGCGCTGGCATTCAAGCCGAGTATTCTTATCCTTGACGAGGCAACTTCCAACATAGATTCCGAGACGGAGAAACTTATTCAGGACGCGCTTGAGAAACTGCTGGCAAGGCAGACATCCATCATCATCGCCCATCGGCTTTCGACGATAAAGAATGTTGACCGCATCCTCGTCATGCACAAGGGCGAGATTGTCGAGGAAGGGAGCCATGACCAGCTTCTCAGAAAAGACGGGATCTATTCAAACCTTTATAAACTCCAGTATAAAGAGACTGAGGGCTGATAAGCCCCAGCGATGAAATGAGCGAAGAGACAGCAGGCACGGTTATTCTGAAAAGCGGAAGGGAAAAGTCGCTTAAAAGAAGGCATCCGTGGATCTTTTCCGGTGCTGTGGAGACCGTGAAAGGCAATCCTGAAAAGGGCGATACTGTTCTTGTCAGATCATCATCCGGTGAGCTTATGGGAACGGGGGCATTCTCTCCTGATTCACAGATAAGGGTCAGGATGTGGTCGTTTGACGGCGGAACGCTTCCCGGAGAGGAGCTTTTCCGCGGGATAATTGCCAAAGCGATGCAATACAGGGAGGCGGTTTTCACGGAGCTTCCCGATGCGTTCAGGGTCGTAAACGCCGAGTCTGACGGATTTCCCGGACTCATCGTTGACCGTTACCGTGATTTTCTTGTCTGTCAGTTTCTGACAGCGGGGGCCGAGCGCTGGAAAGGGACTATAACCTCCGTGCTGGATGAGTTGTTAAAGCCGTCAGGGATCTATGAACGATCGGATGCTGACATACGAGGTAAGGAAGGGCTGGAAGTCTCCTGCGGATTGATTCGCGGGGAAGAACCTCCTGAATTCATAACAATATCCGAGCACGGGTGCAGGTTTCTTGTGGATGTCAGGAACGGCCACAAGACGGGTTTTTATCTTGACCAGAGGGAGAACAGAGCGCTTTCCTCTTTCCCGGCAAAAGACGGAACGGTGCTGAACTGCTTTTCCTATACGGGCGGTTTCTGCATCCCGGTATTGAAAGGCGGAGCCGAGAAGGTCACAAATATTGATTCTTCAGCGGATGCTCTCGGGCTTCTTCTTCGCAACGCTGAAATTAACGGTCTTGACCAGGACAGGATTGAGAACATCGAAGGGGATGTCTTCACCGTCCTGAGAAAGTTCAGGGATCAGGCACGCTTTTTCAGCATGATAATCCTCGATCCGCCAAAATTCGTGAATTCAATGAACGGTTTTGACAAGGCTTGCAGGGCATACAAGGATATCAATCTTCTCGCTTTGAAACTCCTCATCCCGGGAGGGGTTCTGTTCACATTCTCATGTTCCGGGTTGCTGAGCGCGGAGCTTTTCAGGAAGATCGTCTTTGATGCTTCGGTTGACGCCGGAAGGGATGTCATGGTGGCGCGGCAGCTTTTTCAGTCCCCCGACCATCCGCTGTCGCTGAACTTTCCGGAGGGGTTGTATCTGAAAGGGCTTCTCTGCTCTGTTAAATAGCGCTTGTTTTTTCAGGGGATGTAAACATTTATTCCCTTGATATTCACAAATTCCCTCAATCCGTATTTAGATAATTCACGGCCCAGACCGCTCTTTTTTATCCCTCCGAACGGCATCCTCGGGTCTGATTTGCATATTGAATTCACGAAAACAGAGCCTGACTCGATCCTTTCCGCGATCGCGGTCCCTCTGATGACATCTTTAGTCCAGACGCATCCTCCGAGGCCGAATTCTGTTGAATTGGCAACCTCGACGGCCTCTTCGTCATTCCTGACCTTAATGATAGGCGCGACGGGGCCGAACACTTCCTCGCGGACTATTTTCATATCAGGGGTTGTGTCTGTGATGACAGTCGGTTCAAAAAAGAAGCCTCTGCCTTCCCGTCTCTTTCCCCCGGTCAGGACTTTAGCGCCTTTTGACACGGCATCCCCGACCTGTTCAATGATTTCATCAAGAGCGGATTTATTGACCATGGGGCCGATCTCGGTTGCGGGGTCAGAAGGGTTACCCTGTACCAGTTTTGCTGCCTTTTCAGCCAGCATATTCTGAAATTGTCCGGCAATCTCTTCCCTGACGATAAATCTTTTTGAAGCAATACAGCTCTGGCCTGTGTTCCTGAATCTTCCGATGACGGCTCCCGAGGCTGCTTTCTCAAGGTCCGCGTCCTCCATCACGATGAAGGGGTCAGAGCCGCCAAGTTCGAGAACGACTTTCTTTATGTTCTTTCCGGCAAGTTCGCCGATCCTGCTTCCGGCAGCAGTGCTCCCGGTAAGTGAAATCCCGGCAATCAAATCTGATGCGGCAATTTCCGAGACGGTGCCGTGATCCGCGATGACAGTCCTGAACAAATTTTCGGGGAAACCTGATTTAAGAAAAGCCTCCTCTATATTGAGGGCGCAACGGGTGACATTGCTTGCGTGTTTCAGGATGGATCCGTTCCCCGCCAGAAGGGTAGGGATGCCGAAACGAAGGGCTTGCCAGAACGGAAAATTCCACGGCATTACGGAAAGAATTACCCCGAGCGGCTGATAAACGACCTTATGACAGAGGCCGTCAGCTTCAACGATCTCCTCCTTCATCCATTCCTCCCCCTTTTCCGCGTAAATCTCGGCAGTCCAGGCGCATTTTTCTATTTCAATAAGGGATTCACTAATTGGTTTGCCCATCTCAAGGGTCATGTGCATTGCCCATTTCTGTTTGTTTTCCCTCAGGATCCGCGCCAGGTTCAAAAACACAGGAAGGCGATCTTTGAGCGGAACTTTACTCCATTCTGTAAATGCGTTGCCGCACTTTCCCGTAATATCAAAGACTTTTGAGGAAGCCATCGTCTCGAATGATTCGAGAATTTCCTCAGTAGCAGGGTTTACAGTCGTGAATCTCATAGCTTATCTCCGTTATAAAGAACTGCATGTTTCTGAAAATCAGGGAATGATATTAATACATATGCCATCATTCGGCAAGTTTTGCTTCTTAAATAGAAGCGAATCTTGACTTACTGATGTCTGTTTGATATCATGACCGTTTTTTGAACGCAAAGGCTTAATACATTCGTCAGGAGGAAATCTTATGCCTTACAAGATAATAAAGAAAAGGGTTCTGGCTCCGAAGGTTGTTGAGTTCGAGCTGGAAGCGCCCCTGATTGCCGCCAAGCACAAGGCCGGTCAGTTCGCGGTTTTCAGGAATGACGAGAAGGGGGAACGGGTCCCTTACACCATAGCGGATTCGGACCCTGAAAAAGGAACATTGACATTCGTGATCCAGGCGGTCGGGAAATCTTCCGCGGATCTTTGCTATTCTTTCGAGGAAGGCGATGAAGTGCTTGATGTCATCGGGCCTCTTGGAACCCCCACCCATGTCGAGAATTTCGGAACAGCCCTATGCATCGGAGGCGGACTGGGAATAGCTCCTTTACATCCGATAGCCAAAGCCTGGAAAAAAGCCGGGAATAAGATAGTAATGATCCTGGGCTCCAGAAATAAAGAGCTTCTCATTATGCGCAACAGGATGGAAGCCATTGCGGACGAGATATTTTACACAACGGACGACGGAAGTTTCGGGAGGCACGGTTTTGTGTCCGAGGAAATGGCGAGGCTCTGGGATGAAGAATATAACTTTGATATATGCATGGCTGTCGGCCCGGCAATAATGATGAAAGTCATCTGCGGGTTGACAAAAAAGCATGATCTTAAAACATTTGTAAGCCTGAACCCGGTTATGGTGGACGGCACGGGAATGTGCGGAGCATGCAGATGCACTGTGGGCGGACAGACAAAGTTTGTCTGTGTTGACGGCCCGGAGTTTGATGGACACAAGGTGAATTTCGAGGAGCTGATGTCAAGGCAGAAGTTCTACGCGCAGCAGGAGAAAATAGCCCTCGAACGATCACCGTTTAAAGAAAAAATACTCTAGGAGAATTGAGATGGCAGTCAAACCGGAGTGGAAAAAGAACATCCCCGCAGAGTTGAGGGATAAGGAAGAACTCTCCCGCAAGGAGAAGATGCAGATACCAAAACAGAAGATGCCCGAACAGCCTCCTCTGGAAAGAATTAAGAATTTTGACGAGGTAAACCATGGCTTCCCTGTTGAAGCGGCGATCGCGGAAGCGGAACGGTGCATTTTCTGCAAGGTACCGAAGTGTATTGAAGGTTGCCCGGTTGAAATTAATATCCCGGCATTCATAGGCTATATCAGGGTCGGTGATTTTAAGTCCGCCTACGAAAAAATCAGGGAGACAAATGCTCTGCCTGCTGTGTGCGGCCGTGTGTGCCCGCAGGAGGACCAGTGTGAGAAAACCTGTGTTATCGGAAAAACAGGTGACTCTGTTTCCATCGGAAGGCTGGAGAGGTTTGTATCCGACTGGTATATGGAAAACATCGGGATCATGATCCCCCATCCTGCGCCCTCGACCGGGAAAAAGGTTGCTGTTGTGGGCTCCGGCCCGTCCGGAGTGACATGCGCGGGTGATCTCGCGATGAAGGGACATAAAGTAACGATGTTCGAAGCGCTTCATGAACCCGGCGGAGTTCTTGTTTACGGTATCCCTGAATTCAGGCTTCCGAACAGCATAGTGCAGATGGAAATGGAAGGCCTCAGGAAAATGGGGGTTGAGATTAAAGCAAACTATGTAATCGGCAAGATACTGGATATAGATGAACTGCTTGAGGAGTATGACGCTATTTTTCTCGGTACCGGCGCGGGGCTGCCTAATTTCATGGGGATACCCGGAGAAAACCTGAACGGGGTGTATTCTTCGAATGAGTTCCTGACAAGGGTCAATCTGATGAGGGGTTATCTGTTCCCTGAATATGACACTCCTGTTTTTGCTGGAAAGAAGGTTGCAGTTGTCGGCGGAGGAAACACCGCGATGGATGCCGTCCGTTCTTCACTCAGGTGCGGCGCGGAAGAGGTCAAGATAATTTACAGAAGATCAAGAGAGGAAGCTCCGGCAAGAATAGAGGAGGTTCATCACGCGGAAGAGGAAACGGTCGAGATGAATTTTCTGACAACCCCGATTGAGATCCTGGGGGATGAGAACGGCTGGGTCCGAAGTATGCGTTGCAAGAGAATGAAGCTCGGCGAGCCGGACGATTCGGGAAGAAGAAGGCCTGTCCCGATAGAAGGTTCGGAATTCTCGGTGGATGTGGATATGGTCGTCATGGCGATAGGCAACGGCCCGAATCCGCTGATCCAGGAATCTACCGAAGGCCTCGAAACAACAAAGTGGAACACCATTATTACTGACGAGAACACCATGAAAACATCGAGAGAGGGTGTTTACGCGGGCGGAGATGTGGTTTCCGGCGGAGCAACGGTTATTCTCGCAATGGGACAGGGCAAGAAAGCCGCCAACGCGATGCACGAATACATTATGAACAAAAAATAATCAGAATCCCAACGGGCGCTCCGCTGGGAGCGCCTTTTCATTTTCAGGAGAAAAAGCCATCAGCAGGATCAGAATATTACCTGACCAGACAGCAAACAGGATCGCGGCCGGAGAGGTCGTTGAGAGGCCGTTTTCCGTCGTTAAGGAGCTGTTTGAGAATTCAGTTGATGCCGGAAGCTCGGAAATCGAAGTGTTCCTTGAAAAAGGCGGCATCACGAAAATATCGGTAAGCGACAACGGCGAAGGAATGGACGGTGATGATGCCCTGCTCGCGTTTGAAAGACACGCGACAAGTAAGGTAAAGACCGATGAAGATCTGGAGCATATTTCGACGATGGGATTCCGCGGTGAAGCGCTTGCCAGTATCGCATCCGTTTCAAAAGTCAGGCTGACAAGCATGCCGGACGGCTCAGACAGCGCTTCCTCTGTTTACATTGAGGGCGGGATTATCAGGGATGTTTCAAAGCGAGCCGGGAAAAGAGGCACTTCGATTGAGGTTTCAGACCTCTTTTTCAACACCCCGGCACGGAAGAAATTTCTTAAAACCGTCCAGACTGAATTGAAACATTCCGTCGGTTATCTTACGGCAATGGCTCTGACATTTCCCGGAATCCATATCAAGGTTGTTCATGACGGCAGAGAGGTTTTCAATCTTCCGGGATCGGATCTTGAAACAAGAATTTATAATCTTTTCGGAAAAGACATATCGGGAACCCTTGTGCAGTTTGACAGACAGCTTGAAGCGTGCAGTATATCAGGGCACGCCTCCGGGCTTCAGCACCACAGGAGTTCGGGAGACCAGCAGTTCATTTTCGTTAACAGTCGCCTGGTCAGAAACAGAACCCTTCTTCATGCCGTAAAAAGCGCTTACGAAGGACTTCCCCACGGGAGATTTCCGTTTATCACTCTCTTTCTGGAACTCCCCTTTGACGAGGTTGATGTGAATGTCCATCCCGCCAAAAGCGAGGTAAGGTTCAGAAATCCAGGCGCGGTCCATAACGCTGTGGCAGGGATTATAACGGATGCCCTTCGTGACAATCCGAGACTGAAAAGCGTTTCAAGGCCACAGACAACGGACTATATGTCACGAGTGGGGAAAAGCGCTGAGAGATTCATCCAGCGAGAAAGCATTGGATTGTACGGCAATTCGTCGGACCGGAAAGAAAGGTTCATCAGGAATTCCCGGATGGAAACGGGTTCCGTTTCATCTTCAGCCGCTTCGGAGGAATTTCTCCTGCCGAGGGTGATCGGCCAGTACAAGAACACTTATATTGTCGCTATGGATGAACACGGGCTCCTCATCGTTGATCAGCATGTGGCGCATGAGAGGATATTATATGAAAAGCTGCTCCATGATCTGAAGAAAGGCGCGACTGAGGTTCAGGGACTTCTCTCTCCTGTCGTTCTGGAACTTTCACCTGCTGATTTCATTAAATACAGGGAATTTTCAAAGGTTCTCGGAAAAACGGGGTTCGACTGTGAAGAGTTCGGGGAAAGCGCGGTTGCCATAAGGGCTGTTCCGGCACTGCTTTCAGGCAGAGAGATTGACAGGGCATTTCTTGATATACTCGATAAGCTCGAAACAGGTGCTCCGCCTGAAAAGAATCTTTCCGAACTTCTCATTTCAGTGGCATGCCATGCTGCCGTTAAGAAGAACGACCGTCTTGAAAAAGAGAAGATGGAGTATCTGATAACGAAACTCTACGAAACCGGCAAACCTACAATCTGCCCTCACGGAAGGCCGATACTTATCAGGTATGAACACAGGGATATAGAAAAAGACTTCAACAGGCGCTGAAGGAAACTTTCAGGTCGGAAAACCGTATTGGTTCTTTTTGATATACGGCCGACAGGAGGCTGATTTGCATTTTCACATTGATGAACTTGAACAGGGTGAAGTTAAGATAAAACTGGCGACCCTCAGCAGGGTAACGCCGTTCTTCAGGGGATACACCAAGTCCATTCTGTTTGCGGTGTTTGCCGTCCTTTTCACGACGGTCATCGCCGCGTCGCTGCCCCTTGTTTTCCGCTGGCTCGTGGATGAAGCCATTCCGGCAAAGGATATGAACCTGATCCTGGCAATCGGGCTGATATATCTGGGACTTCTTGTCCTTCAGGGAGCATTCCAGTATTTCCAGAGCCTTATTGTCGGCTACATGGGCATAGAGATCGTCAACGACATCAAAAGAAAAATGCTCAAGCACATCCTGAAGCTTTCGGTGCGGTTCTTTGACGGGATCGGAACCGGAAAACTCATAAGCCGGATTGAATCGGATTCCCAGAAGCTGTTCATGCTTTTCTCGCAAGTCGGGTTGATGATGCTCTGGGCTGTTCTTAATCTGATTGTTTCTTTCGGGATAATGACTTGGGTCAACTGGAGACTTACCCTGCTTGTTTTCACTATTCTTCCCGTTTACTCGCTCGGGGCTTTCCTGTTCTTCAAGAAAATGCGCCCGATGTTCAGAAAGGAAAGGTCTCTTTATGCTACGATAACCGGTTTTCTAAACGAACATCTGAAGGCGATTCCGGTTCTGAGAGGGCTGAACAATCTTGACTGGTCAAGGGATAAATGTTTCAGAGTCAATGAAGACAAACGGAAATACGACTTCAAGATACAGATTATAGAGAGCGCTGTTTTCTATATTCTTCTCCTGACTCCGCAGATTATTGTAGGGGTAATTTTCTATAAAAGCATTTCAGGCCTTCAGCTGGGCTTGATAACCGTCGGAACGGTCATTATGTTTGTTCAGTATATAGAGCAGGCGATGGAGCCGCTTTTTATGATATCGGAGCAGGTTGCGGAACTTCAAAGGGCATTCAGCTCAGCAGACAGGATCTTCGAGATACTTGACACGGAACAGGAAGTCACTGATTGCGTCATCCCGGTTGAAAAGTGGGGATTTGACAAGGTAATAGCTTTCGAGAATGTGGGTTTCAGCTACGAAAAAGACAAGCCTGTCCTGAAGGATGTATCTTTTACGATAGAAAAAGGGAGCATCGTGGCTATCGTGGGTGCCACAGGTTCAGGCAAAACAACGATTATTTCTCTGCTGACAAGGTTTTACGATCCCCAGCAGGGCAGGATAACGATTGACGGTCAGGACATTCGTTCCTTCAAACAGAACGATCTCAGAAAAAAGATAAGCCTTGTTCTGCAGGACATTTTTCTTTTCCCTGGAGACCTTCTTGATAATCTCAGAGTGCTGAGGAAGGACATTCCTGAAGAAAAAGCCATGGAAGCTTCAAAGAAAATGGGGATTGAAGGATTCATAAAAAAACTGCCCAAAGGGTATAAAACAGAGCTCGCGGAAGAGGGAGCGAACCTGTCATTCGGAGAGAGACAGCTTCTGTCTTTCTCGCGGGCGCTTACCTTTGATCCGGAGATCCTTATCATGGACGAGGCAACGAGTTCCGTTGATCCATACACCGAAGCAATGGTTCAGAAATGCATGTCGGCCCTGATGGAAGACAGGACTTCCATTGTAATAGCCCACAGACTTTCCACCATCGAGCATGCCGACAAGATTCTTGTCATGAGCAGAGGAAAGCTTGTTGAAGAAGGACACCACAGGGAACTGCTGAAGAAAAACGGGATTTACGCAGACCTTTACCGCACCCAGATGTGCACGGGGGTTCGCGATGCTTGATTATTTCAAATGGTTCTACAGGTTCTGGGGCAAAGCAAAACTATCTATGTTTGCGGTGCTGTTGCTGACTGTCGTCACAATAGCCGTAAAGACAGCTTATTCGGTTGTCATCAAATATGTATTTGATATTTTCGAAAAGATACAGCCGGGCTCCGATACTGCGCTCGCGTATAAAGTGGTGATCGCTTTCATCCTGTTTGTGGCACTGCAGGAAATGCTCCGGATGTCTCTTCCGGCGTCAAGGGCCTTCATGAATTTCACCTTTGCGGCGTGGATGAGAAATCTTTATTACAATATCTACACGAACAAGGCGTCACGCTTTTTCAAAAAATTCAGAACAGGCGACCTGCTGACAAGGCTTACCGACGATATAGACGGAAACTGGGACAGGCTTTCATGGTATTCGTGTTCCGGCGTGTTCCGGCCTGTCGAGGCGGTTCTGCTTCTTGGGTTTACGCTTGGGGTTATGGTCTTCTACTCGTGGAAACTGACATTGTTTACCGTGATTCCTCTGCCATTTCTGATCCTGGTGCTCGCGAAATGCGAAGATACGATGATACGATACACAGATTTAAAACAGCAGTCCATCTCAAGATGCAACAGTGTTCTGGAAGCCTGTTTCTCCGGGATCAAGGTCATTAAAACAACCCTGAGCGAGGAGGACCAGCTTGAGAAGTATGAAGAAGCATTAAAGGAAAGGATTGCAAGAGAAAAGGACTTCCTCCGCATAAATCAGATAATACATTTCTTCTCGATGTTCGTGAACAACAGCGGGACAATAATAGTGGTTTTCATAGGAAGTTATTTTATGGTCAAGGGCGAAATCACTATAGGAACATTCATCATGTTCATTTCGTTCCTGAAGAGGCTTATCGAACCCATCTGGACTCTCAGTTTCTTCTATGCGTCTTCAAGGCAGGTGTTTCGCTATGTTGACAGGCTGAAGGAAACAGAGGAATTCGGGGACCTCCCGCCCCGCGAAAATACGGTTGATCCCGGACCGTTTGAAACATTGGAACTTAAAAATATACGCTACCGCTTCGATGACATTGACGAGGATATCCTGAAAGGGGTTTCTCTGACCCTTAAAAAGGGCGAAAAGATCGCTTTTATAGGGAAGGTTGGATCAGGTAAAAGCACCCTGCTTGAACTAATAGCCGGGAATCTGGAGCCATCGGACGGGGAAATTTCCATGAACGGGATTGATGTAAAAAACATAAGCTACAAGGACATAATGAAACGGGTGGAATATGTGAGGCAGGAGAATGTGCTCTTTTCGGAAACCATCCGCATGAATATGGAACTCGGGGACAGTTTCAGCGACAGCGAAATTGAAAAAGGGATTGATATCTCAATGATGAAAGATGAAATAGCGGATATGCCTGAAGATCTTGGCACGAAGCTGGGGCAACGAGGCGTTAACCTTTCCGGAGGACAGAAACAACGGCTTTCCATAGCGAGGGCTGTCATCCGAAAGCCTGACATTATTCTTATGGACGACTGCACAGCTGCAATGGACGCCACAACGGAGAAACTTTTCTGGGAGAAAATAGATCATTATCTCCCGGGGTTGACTGCCGTAATCGTGACCCACAGAATGGCTACAGCTCGCAAGGCAGACAGGATAATCGTTCTGGAAGGCGGGCTTATTTCTGAAGAGGGATTACACGAAGACCTTATACAATCCGGAGGCGCGTATTCCCAGATCATGTCAGTTGACAACGGCAAAGAGATCTGATGGACATTTACCAATTAATGTAGTATCATCAGCATCGTTATGGAACTGAATTCAAAAACAAAAGAAGAGCTTATAATGGAGATTCTGGAGCTCCATCAGAGGCTTGAACAGCTTGAGGTGCAGCTTGAGAAATCGGACAGCATTCAAACCATGCTCTACAAGGTTTCGCAGGCTGCCACGGTTTCCAGGGATCTTGAGGAATTTCTCCGGATTATCCAACAGGAACTCAAGAATGTTATGAGCGCTGATAATTTTTTTGTCGCCCTGTATTACGAAGACAGCGGCCTTTACTCATTCCCGCTCTGCATTGATGAATATGAGGAGGAAGAGATATTTTTCCCTCAGGAAATAAAGAAAAGTCTCACCGACTATGTCAGAAGGACCGGTGAGCCCCTGATCGCCGGAAAGGATGTCCATTACGAATTGATAAGGCTCGGGGAGGTGCAGATGGTAGGAACACCGTCCAAAAGCTGGCTGGGGGTTCCTCTCAACACAGCGCTCGGAACAATAGGCGTTGTGGTCGTCCAGGACTACTGCAATGAAGATATCTACACAGCCAGGGACATCAATCTTCTGAAATGTATTTCCGAACATATCGCCATGTCAATTGAGCACAAAAAAGCCCAGGAAGATCTGGTGAATTGCCGCCAACATCTTGATGAGCTGGTAGAGGAACGCACTGCCGAACTTAACGAAGCCGTCATTCAATTGAAAAAGCAAGTTGCCAGGCTTAAAGAAAAAAAATAAACATCTCACTCTTTTGGGAATATTGCTCAGTTCAATAAACAGAAACATGAAATGCTTTTTGTAAATGCGGATATAATCATACTTGACAGTGAACTGGAGATGAAATTCATCAGAGCATCCGGCCCGGGCGGGCAGAATGTCAACAAAGTGGCTTCCGCGGTTCAGCTCCGGTTCAGTTTGGGTAAAAACCGCTCTCTTTTAGATGATGTGAAAGCAAGGCTCAGAAAATTGAGCGGTAAAAAACTTACCGGCGATGATGAAGTTATAATAGAAGCAAAGCGTTTCAGATCGCAGGAAATGAACAGGGAGGACGCGTTATCAAGGCTCAGAACCCTTATTCTCAAAGCACTGGAAACACCTAAAAAGAGGAAGAAATCGAAACCTTCGTTAAGGAAAAAAGAAGAACGCCTGAAGGAAAAACATTTAAGATCGGGGCTTAAGAAAAGAAGGCAAGCGCCTTCACACGAAGAAGATTAGGTTTTCCAGCACCAATTCATTTTATTTTTAGGCATATCTGAGATATACATTGGAAACTTAAATAATTTTGGTCTGAATCCCTTGCTTTTCTTGAAATCTCCCGATAAAATGAGCCTTCTGAAGCTTCAAAGCTTGAAGATTGAATTTATTATTTACCTTCTCACTAAAGGATTTTAACGAAGAGGATTGAATATGAGTATCAGCCAGACTGCCAGAACAATAAGCACTTCAGCTACTCTGAAGCTGAATGAAAGAGCAGCAATTCTCAGAGCAAAAGGGGACCCTGTTATCCATCTCGGAGGAGGAGAACCGAAAAGCAAAGTGCCGATGGATGCCATAATGGCAACAACAGCGCTTCTTGACAGCGCTGAAGTTCGCTACACCCCTGCTGACGGAATTCCGGCACTTAAGAAAGCGATAATACGATACACAGAGGAATTTTACGGGAGAAAGGTTGCCCCTGAGAATGTCATAGCATGCGGAGGAGCAAAACAGGCTATTATGAACACACTTCACACCATTCTTGATCCTCAGGATGAAGTCATCTTCCCCTGTCCCTATTGGGTCAGCTATCCCGAGATGGTTAAGATATGCCAGGCAAAGCCTGTTCCCGTAATACCCGAGGACGGTTCCTTCTATCCAAGGATCAAGGATATTGAAATGCATACCGGAAGCTATACGAAAGCTGTGATGATAAACAGCCCGAATAATCCTTCCGGGGCCATGTATTCAGAAGAATTTATTGCGGATATCGTTGAATACTGTGAGAAAAAAGATCTTTATCTCATTATGGATGATATATATCATCGGCTGATATTCGATAACAGAAAGCCGATAAACTGTTATAAATACGCAAAAAATCTCAGTGAGAGCTCTAAGCTGATTGTTATAAACGGAATTTCCAAACAATACGCCATGACAGGCTACAGGATCGGCTGGGCGGTTGCGAATGAAAAACTTATTGAGGTCATGACAAATATACAGGGCCATGAGACTTCCGGCCCGTCAGCACTTCTGCAGCATGCTGCCGTGGGAGCTATCAACGGTGTTCAGACTTGCGTGGACAGCCTGAGGACAACCCTCGAGAACAACAGGAATATCATGATTGATTATCTGAACAGCTTTGAGGGAGTTAAAGTCACAAAACCAGATGGGACTTTTTACTGTTTCGCGGATTTCAGCGTTTATAACAAGAATTCCACCCAGCTTGCTGAATTCCTGATAGACAAGGTTCAGGTTGTCACCGTTCCCGGAGTGGAATTCGGAATGGAAGGGTATCTCCGACTCAGCTACTGCGGAACAATCAAGGAAATTAAAGAAGGAATTGAACGAATGAAATGGGCGCTGGATCTCAACTCGCCCAATGAACTTTATATCGGAGACCGCAAACTTGTGAGGGATTGGGCATGAAATACCTTGAATTTAATACACCGGCAACAAAACACGCGTCTGCACTGAAATCTGATTACGGGTTAAAGAACCACGGTTTGAAAAATCTTGAACGGGTTTTCTGGAATCTTCCTGAACCCGCTCTTTATGAGGAAGCTGTCTTCAGAAATGAAGGCCATATTACCCATGCGGGGCCGTTTCTTGTTGATACTAAAAAACACAGGGCCAGGGCCGCTGCTGATAAATTCATAGTAAAAGAACACACTACTGAGGACAAAATATGGTGGGGTGAACATAACCGTCCGTTTACCGTTGAGAAATTCAATTCTGTATTTCAGCGGGTTCAGGCATGGGCTCAGGACGAGGAATTCTTTGTCCAAGATTGCTACGCTGGAGCGGATCCCGACTACAGGCTCAAGGTAAGGGTAATTACCGAAAAAGCCTGGCAGAGCCTTTTCGCGAGGAACATGCTTATAACCACACCGCATATGGATGAACTTAAGACATATATCCCTGATTTCACACTGATGGCATTTCCCGGTTTCAAGTGCGAACCGTCTATTGACGGAACGAGAAGTGAAACCGGAATTTTCCTGAATTTTGATCAGAAACTTTGTCTGATATGCAATTCCCTTTACGGCGGTGAAATCAAGAAATCCATATTTACCGTTCTTAATTTTCTTCTCACCTTTCAGGATGTTCTCCCTATGCACTGCTCGGCGAATGTGGGCAATGACGGGCATGCAGCTCTTTTCTTCGGACTGAGCGGCACCGGCAAAACCACTCTTTCCGCTGATCCGAAGAGAAGGCTTATCGGGGATGACGAGCATGGGTGGAGCTCAAACGGAATTTTTAATTTCGAGGCAGGATGCTATGCCAAAGTCATAAGACTTTCAGCGGAGCATGAGCCCCAGATATACGATTGTACCAGAAGGTTCGGGACTATTCTTGAGAATGTTGTTTATGACCCCGCGAGCAGGATGATTGACCTGGACGACGATATTCTTACTGAAAATACCAGAGCATCATATCCTCTGGATTTTATTCCGAATGTTGTTCCCGAGAAAATGACAGAAAGTCATCCGAAGGATATTATTTTCCTGACATGCGATGCCCAGGGAGTAATGCCTCCCATCGCGAGACTTTCTCCGGAACATGCGCAGTATCATTTCATCAGCGGATATACATCAAAAATAGCCGGAACCGAAATCGGACTTGGGATAGAGCCTGAAATAACATTCAGCGCCTGTTTCGGAGCACCCTTCATGGTCAGGCACCCTTTTGAATACGCGAAAATGCTTAAATCAAGGATGCTTAAATACAATTCCAGATGCTGGCTGGTTAACACCGGCTGGGTTGGAGGAAAGTTCGGGGTAGGGAAAAGAATCAGCATCAGACACACGAGGAATCTGCTGAACGCGGCTTTGGACGGAGTTTTGGACAAGGTTGAATACCGGAAAGACAAGCTTTTCGGATTTGAAGTTCCGCTTTCCTGTCCCGATGTTCCGGAAGATGTTCTGGACCCGTCAACATCGTGGGGAAACAAGGATGAATATTGGAAGAAATACGATGCTCTTGCAGCCCGCTTTGTAGAGAATTTCAAATTATTCTCTGAAGGATGCACCAGGGAAGTCCAAGATGCCGGCCCCAGGAGGCTTTCAAAACTCTGATTTAGAGCAGTAATTGGTTAATCAGGCGCCCTGCCTAACCGTCGGGGCGCTTCTATGAGAAGGAACTGAATATGAACGCAAAGCAACTGATAAAACTCGAAAATGATTTCGGAGCGCATAATTACCATCCTCTGGATGTTGTGCTGACCAAAGGCAAAGGGATCTGGGTTTATGACATTGACGGTAAAAAATACCTTGATTTTCTGAGCGCGTACTCCTCGGTGAACCAGGGACACTGCCATCCGCGGATAGTAAAAAAGTTCACCGAACAGCTCAAAAAACTGACCATCACCTCCAGGGCGTTCAGAAATGAGCAGCTCGGCCCGCTCTGCAAGGAACTCTGCAAGCTGACGGGAATGGAAATGATGATCCCTATGAACAGCGGCGCGGAAGCTGTTGAAACCGCCATTAAACTGATCAGAAAATGGGGTTACAAAGTCAAGGGTATAAAAAAGAACAAGGCTGAAATAATCACCTGTTCCGACAATTTCCACGGCAGAACGACGACTATTGTCGGTTTCTCCACAGAAGAACTTTACAAAGAATACTTCGGGCCCTTCACCCCGGGTTTTATCACCGTGCCCTTTAATGACCCGAAAGCTATTGAAAAGGCGATTACGCCTAATACAGCGGCAGTTCTTGTGGAACCCATCCAGGCGGAAGCCGGGATACTGGTTCCGGACAAGGGTTACATGACAAAACTCCGCGAGATATGCACAAAACATAAAATCCTTCTTGTGTTTGACGAGATTCAGGTGGGTCTCGGAAGAACAGGAAAGATGTTCGCCTGGCAGCACGAGAACGCGAAGCCGGATGCCATAATACTGGGTAAGGCTCTTTCTGGAGGCTTCTATCCGGTCTCGGCAGTTCTTTCAAGCAAAGAGATAATGAGTCTCTTCACCCCGGGAGAACACGGATCCACATTTGCCGGGAACCCTGTAGCGTGCGCAGTTGCGAGGGAAGCGCTAAAAGTTCTGGTTGAAGAAAAGCTGACCGCAAACGCCGCGAAACTCGGGGACTATTTTATTGAGAAACTCAGAAGCATAAAGAGCAAACATCTGAAAGAAGTGCGCGGCAAGGGCCTTCTGATAGGTCTCGAGCTTAAACCTTCAGCGGGTGGAGCCAGAAAGTTTTGCGAAGCCCTCGAAAAAGAAGGACTCCTCTGTAAGGAAACCCACACCCACACAATCAGATTCGCGCCTCCCCTCGTGATAACGAAGAAGGACCTCGACTGGGCATTCAAAAAAATAGCAAAGGTCCTGGAAAGCAACTGATCAGTGTTTTACAACAGAAGTAATACGGGCGGCTGTTAACGGCCGCCTGTTTTTATTACAGGTTCAAAATTTAAGAAGGTTTGAAAATGACAAAAAAGGTATTGAAGCAGCTCCCAGTGTCCCGCCGTTTTACAGAAAAAATAGTTCTGATAATGCTACTGCTGCATCTGGGGCCGGCATTCTGCTTTTCGCAGACAGGAATTATCGGTATGCAAGGAAAACTGAGTGATGACGGACAATATATCAGAGTGGAGGGCAAAACCCCCGGTCTTTTATTCGGCCTTGAAATTGGTGACAGGATAACAAAGATCAATGATATCCCGGTGAGTGAACTGACAAACTGGCACGATCACATCAAAGGAGAACCCGGAACATTCGTCAAGTTGGAGGTTGAGCGCTTCTGCAATAAGACCGTCACCATCTCCGATATCCCAAGAGTGCTGATCAGAAATGAAAAATGTGTTACCGAGGAGCAGTATATTTCAATCGGGATAGGTGATAGTCAGAAATTTATTTCATCCATGTCCGTCCTTCACGACAAATCCCGTGATATGTTCAGGTATAAAACCTACGATTTTGAATACACTTCGCAAAACGATCCGCTTCTTGAAAAGGAACTCTTCCGTATTCTGGGCGGACAGCTTGATGCAAAGGGAATGACCCGCAAACAGGAAGATCCGGACCTGCTGATTGTTATGACTTTTTTTGAGGGCACGAAAGAGCAGTATGTTCCTCCGCAGCAGATAATAAGCAGTAAAATTGAAAAATCCTACAATATATTCTGGGGATATATACCGGTTGCGCTGACCGAATCGCAGAGCACCCCCGGATACACAGACATTACCTACATAAACAGTTTTGCGTTTAAATGTCTGGACGCCAAGGAAATAGGGACCAGCAATGTCCCGCCTGTTGTCTGGTCGGGTTCCAGATCTTTTTCCACCAAAGAAAAAATATCATTGATAGATTCCTGCAATATTCACCTGTCCTGGATGATGCTTCAGTTTCCTGAAACATGGGACCATAATTCCGAACGGGGCTATACCAGGCTTTACCCATATACAGGCCTGATCTTTAATCTCGATAATACTCTGATCATTGAAGAGATTGTTCCCAATTCGCCTGCATTTAAAGCCGGACTGAAAAAAGGAGACAAAATCCTCAGCATAAACGGCATCAGATTACCGGTTAAATATGGATACAATTTCCAGTATCTGAATAAATCCGGAGAGAATGCCGATGACCCTGTACAGTTCAAGGTCAAACGGGAAGGTAAAACAATCAAAATTGATGTGACCCCTGTCCCGTCAGGTATAAACAAATTGTATTGAGTAAATGATTTTCAAATGTCATAAGTCCTGCTCCGGGTATAAAAATTTCTCTGTATATATGAAATTCCGCCTATCCTGATGAACAGGAAAATCGTTCTGACTGTTGCAACCATGGGGGCATTTCTGACCCCCTTCATGGGCTCGGCAGTAAATATAGCTCTGCCGACCATTGGCGCGGAGTTCGGCATGAGTGCCATTTCTCTTGGATGGGTTGCGATGGCATTCCTTCTTTCCGCCGCAATAAGCCTTGTTCCAATGGGGAGATGCGCCGACATCTACGGCCGGAAACGCGTTTTTCTGCTCGGGGTAATTATATTCACTTTGTCCACACTTTTCTGCGGTTTATCGTGGTCAGCAGCCTCCCTCATTATTTCAAGGGTCGTTCAGGGTGCGGGAAGCGCGATGATGTTCGGGACCGGTACTGCCATGCTTATATCGGCATATCCCCCTGAAAAACGGGGAGCTGTTCTCGGGATAAATGTCACGGCTGTTTATGTCGGCTTGATAGCAGGGCCTTTCATCGGAGGAATGCTCACACAGTATATCGGGTGGCGGAGTATTTTTCTGACCACGGTTCTGCCGGGATTGATTGTCATCTCTGCTGTTATGTGGAAGCTCAGAGGGGACTGGGCTGAAGCGAGAGGCGACAGGTTCGACTTCACGGGCTCTGTTATTTACGGCGCGTCTCTTCTCTCAATGATGTACGGCGTCTCAAGGCTTCCGTCTTCCAACGCTGTGATACTTATTGTTACCGGAATATTGCTCCTCATAATCTTCGGGATCTGGGAACTGAGGACAAAAAGCCCTGTCCTTGAAATGCGGCTCTTCATCCGCAACCGGACTTTCACGCTTTCCAATCTCGCGGCCCTGTTCAATTACATGGCAACATTCTCCGTTGGATTTCTGCTCAGTCTTTATCTCCAGTACATCAAAGGTTTTACGCCTGCGAATGCCGGGCTGGCGCTCATAATACAACCGGTCATGATGGCACTGCTGTCGCCTCTGACCGGAAAGCTGTCAGACCGGGTAGAACCCCGAATAATAGCCTCCATCGGAATGGGGCTGACGACAGCGGGGCTTATTCCTCTTGTTCTGCTGAACAATCTATCAGGAATGATGCAGGTATATGCGGCACTCGTATTGCTCGGAACAGGGTTTGCCCTGTTCTCGTCACCTAATATGAACGCTATAATGGGTTCTGTGGACAAACGCTATTACGGGGTGGCATCGGGGACGGCGGGAACCATGCGACTGGTCGGTCAGATGTTCAGCATGGGCCTGACAATGATGACCTTTTCCATCCTGATCGGATGCGTTCAGATAACCCCTGACTGTTATCCGCTCTTCTTGAAAAGCATGAAATATGTTTTTTCCATCCTATCTGCCCTCTGCTTTTGCGGGATATTCGCTTCACTTGCCAGAGGCAGGGTCCGCGCGTAGTTCCGCAAAAAAGAAAAGCCGCAAGACGCGGCTTTTCTGTATGAGTATTCAGCGGGAACTTAGAACGAGAAACCTTTTGCCTCCGCCTGCTTTCGGATTGCTGCCGTTATTGCTGCGCCGAGAGTGCTTCCGCCTTTTTCAAGCTTCTTCATTTCCGCGGCGACGAACTTTCTCCGCTCCTCGTTAAGTTTCTGGATCTGAGCCTGAATTTCTTTTCTTTCCTTCGCTTTCTTTTCTATATAAGCTTTTTTCTGTTCGGCGGTCATGCCCTTCATTTCATCTGGAAGGTCTTCTTTTTTAACCTTGCCGATATCGAAACTTTCATCCTTTTCTGCATCAACAAGGTCCCACTGTTCATTCTTGTAGTTCCCTGAGGACTTAGCAACCGATCTCTGAACAGCTGCCTCCGGTGATACGGACGCGGCATTCGTATCCTGCGCAACCTGCCTTTCCTTAAGCTGTTCGCCTTCTCTGCCATAAGCAATATATGTGGAATTAAGACGGATATTCAGCTCGAGAAGGGGTTTGTCCTGCGGAGCATCTATATGGACGACCTGCTGATTATGGTCAATATTCAGATACTGCCCGTCAGCCAGCCTTGCACCTTCCTGCCATTTGCCGGAAACGCCTTCATCATAAGAACCGCAGTGGATGGTGTTCACGATTATTCCCTTTGATATCGAACCACCGCAGGCCTTCTTGTAGTCAATATTTCCCTGGGTGAAAGGTTCATTGCCGGCGATGAAAATAACCTTCAGCGTGCGGTCTGATTTGTCCCATTCAAGAGTGTTTATGGCATCATTGATAACGCGCCCGCAGAACTCGCTCCCGCCGTTTGTGTCCAGTGCGAAGAGTTCCTGCGATATCAGGTCCAGATCTGTAGTGAGCGGAACGACCAGACGGATAAAACCCTCGCCCGAAGGAAGTGAATCATTCCCGTACTCATACAGGGCAACCTGAAGTTCCGGGGATTTCCCTCCTCTTTTAACCGTGATGAACTCGTTCACGACAGACCACAGTTCGGTTTTGGCCTGACCTATAAGCCCGTCCATGCTGTTACTCGTGTCCAGCAGGAGGGCGAGCTGGATCAAAGGCTTCCCCGGTGCGACGGCTTTGTCCTTTTCAGCAACTGACGGGCCGGCAAGAAACACAGCCGTGATAACCGCGCAGAAAATCAGCAGGGTCAGATTTCTTTTCATTCCACTACTCCTTTAGTCTTTGGGTTAAACTTTTCGTTACATCCTTCATGCCTTTTTTACGGAATGGCGGGGGAAACTGTCTAGTAGAAAAATCTTCACGAACCTCTGAAGTCAAGGGAGAGAGTATCTATCCCGAAATGGCACTTAAGATGAAGAACTTTTAATTCTGAAACATAACCCGGCTCCTCAAGTTACGGATACGGAAGAGGGTTATTTCCCTTTTGAAATTCCTTAACATCATAGGACTAAGATTTTTTATGGATGCCTACCCACTCGTTCCAGTTTCGTTTGTTTGTTTCCAAATACTTGTCCATTATCTTGTCTCGTATGCTTGTGAAAAATTGACTGCATTCTCAAGATCATAAACCCGCCCGCAGTGTCGTTCTTTGGTGACCGTTACAATCTTTTGGAAGACAGATTGCCTTTTGTAGTGCCTTATATTTACGGGCATGTGTTTCCCGAAACAGGGCGGTCATTCCCGAGGGAGTCGGTTCCGTAAAGTTCTGTATCTGTCGTATTCGGTGCGATAATATAGTAATAGTCTGGCTGGGCTGTTATCTGGTCAGATGCAGTTGTCAGAATCCCTGTTTCAGCGTCATATCTGCATTCAATCTGGGTGTCATGGTTATAGGTAAATATTTCGTTAAGTTCTCCCCTGTAAACATCAATATCAATATGCCAGCTTACTCCTTCCCATTCCAGATCAATCGTCCCGTCAGGATTTTTAACTACGGAATTCAATATGAGGTCGGTAATGGAGCAGGGCAGCGGCGAACCTGTTTCAGATTCTCCGGTTCCATCACCGTCCGTGTTTCTTGCTGTAACTCTGTAGGAATAAACTGAAGCGGGGACGACGAGTGTATCCAGATAGTAATAGCTGTCTGCACTCAGTGTCGCGACTGTCGAATAACCTCCGCCATCAACACTTCTTTCGATTATGAACCCGTCTTCATTTGCTGAAGTGTCAATCCAATGCAGAAGGATGACTTCACAGAATTCTTCAATGTCCACATTAAGCGGAGCTGAAGGAGGTGCGGATGATGCACCGCAGGCTACAATTGCTCCATTAACATCCGAGTTGCCCCAGAAAGGATTGGCTGTATAGGCAAGGCCCCATCTGTCATCTCCTCTTGCAATCCTCGGGACCCAGCTGTCCCAGAAATCATTTGTCACATTAAGAGGACTGCCTACCGGTGTTCCTGTACTGTCAATTCTTTGAAAAAATGTGTCAGAGGGATCATCATAAATATCAGCTTCACGCCAGATAGCACCCCATTCAGTTCCTGTCGATGCAATATCTGTATCTCTTCCATCAGGAGTGGATGCGAGTTGAACAACAGCGCTTCCCCAGCTTCCGTCCGGATTTAATGCCCTGAAATAAGGTTCAGTGTCAACTTCCCAGATAAGACCGATCATTGAATCATTCGCGGAGGCTCTGACCATCCAGTTCCATGAACTGTCATTTGTCAGTTGGCCTGTGGCAATTTCTGAACCGTCCGCATTTCTTCTGGAATACCATATTTCCTGATCTGAGCCGTCTTCCTGCTCCCAAACAATATACCATTCGTTTCCGAGAGAAGTTATATCAGGGTTTCCGCTGTAGTAAGACGGTCCTGATGATGAGATCCATACAGGATCTGTATGAAGCTTGATTGCGGAAGTATCAAGTCTCTGGAAAAATACTTCCTGTTCATCCCATGCCCAGCTTTCCCATACAACACCCCATGTTGAACCGTTCCAGTGCACTTTCGGATACATATTGTTCCCATACCAATACCCACAGGTCAGATCCACCTGCGAACTTGTAAGATTGCCGTCAATGTCGAGAGTGAAAAAGTAAATCTGAAATCCTCCCTCACCGCATGCGATGTCTCCAAAAGCGGCTACACCGAACTGGCTTCCGTTCCAGGCAATGTCAACATATTCAATTTCAGCGGAACCGATGATCTTTTCACTTCCTGGAACAAGGTTACCGTCAATATCCATTTTTGCAAAAATTGTTTTCCAAACACCTCCGTCACGGTTGTCAGGCCATACTATGCAATAGTGATTTCCATTCCAGGCTATACCATTGCTCACAACCCAGCTTGGAGCATTGGAGATGTTCTCACCTCCTGAAAAAACAACAGGGTTCGGACAGGTTGTTCCTCCGGTTACTGTACAGTCGGGAGTCATGGATACTGTGTTTGAATATCCGCTGTTACCGCATATGTTGCTTACCATTATCCTGTAATCATAATTGTTGCCTTCGCTCACATCATGATCGGCATAGTATTCAATATCTGCAGGACATACATCTAACGGCAGCCAGCCTCCACTGTTCACATTCCGTTCAATTACATATCCTGTCTCAGCGCCGAAAGTATCAATCCAGCCAATAACAAGGGCGTTGCAGTATTCACCGTCATTTGAAATGACGGGCGCACTATATATGCCCGTTGCTGTTTTTGCTGAAAGTTCATTCGTAAATGATGAAGCTCCGCAGTTGTTCTCAGCTCTGACTCTGTATGTGTAATCAATTCCGTCTGCTGCAGTGACATCCGAATGGGATGTCGTATCTGCTGGGGGCGTGAAAAGCAGTTCGAAACCTGTTCCCTGATCTCTTTCAATTCTGTATGAAGTTTCATAAAGTGAATCAGTCCAGTTAAGTTCAATCGCCCCGCATGCTACCGTAACAGTGAAGTTTCCGGGCAGAGAGGGTGAGTTGCCGACTACTGCGGGATGAGTAAGCACATTGCCGCATGCGTTGTTGTCACTGACTGCTAAAGATACTGTATAGATTCCTGCAGCGGAATAGCTGTATGTCGGATTTTCAAGCGTTGAGGCTCCTGATCCGTCCCCGAAGTCCCAGTTATATGTATATGGAAATGATCCACCTGATGGATTGGCAGCGAAATTGATGACAGAACCGACGCAGCCTGGTCCGTTATTAGAAGGCGATGCTGAGGGATTCTCATAAATCGTGACTCCTGTTAAGGGGACAGTTGATGTGCATCCGATGGAATCTGTAACCATGCATTCGGCAGTATATATCCCTGATCCCGCATAGGTGTATGAAGGGTTCTGAAGAGTGGAAGCGCCGGACCCGTCCCCGAAATTCCAGCTAAACGAGTAGGGTGAAGTTCCACCAGATGGTGATGCTGTAAATGCAATGGTGTTTCCGGAGCATACGGGCCCACTGTCCGACAGGACAGCCGAAGGTGATTCGTTGACAGTCAGATCTGGTGCAGTGGAAGATGACTGACACCCTTCGGCATCGGTCACCGTACAACTTGGAGTAAACACCCCTGAAGAGGTATAAGTATAGGCCGGATCTCTCAGAGATGAGCTGCCGGACCCGTCCCCGAAATCCCATACGAAGCTGTACGGACTGGTTCCACCGGAAGGATTTGCGGTGAAATTAATCGCTGATCCGGCGCATTCGGGGCCGTCATGGGACGGTACCACTGTAGGATTCTGACGGACTGTTGCCACCGTTATTTCCGCTCCTGACTCACAGCCATTTACATCCGTCACGGTGCAGTTTGCATTGTAATTGCCGGGTGACGCATATGTGTAAGAAGGGTTTGCTAGAGTTGATGCCCCAGTTCCGTCACCGAAATCCCAGTTGAAGATGTAGGGTGAAGATCCCCCCGAAGGATTGGAAGTGAATGATATAGTTGTTCCCGCACAGTCAGGTCCTGAATTGGCAGGGGCTGCTGTTGGCGAATCAAAGACAGTAATTGTTGTAACTGCTGTATCCTCGCCTGGAGATGAACATGAGTCAGTCACCTTAAGAGCAACCGTATATGTTCCTGCAACTGTGTATGTGTAGCTGACTGCTGACCCTGAATCCATCGTTGAGAAACTGATACCGTCATAGTCAAAGTCCCACTCATATATTATGGGAGTTTCACCGGCAGCGCTTCCCTTGAAATCAACGACTGTGCCCATGCATACTTCTGACGCAGGTGAAATGCTTTCGATCACAGCAAGAGCGGGTTCACAGGTTCCTGAACATTGAGTGTCAATTGCAGCAGATGTTACCACTACAATTGCTGTTGTCGGTGACGGAGAGAGAGCAGTATCCGATGCTGTCAGGGACGGAAAAGTAATTGATGCAGCTGTGTCCACTCCGGAGACTGCCGTATCTGATACAAACGGACATGATGCGCTGATGTCTCCGTATTCATAAAGCTTCAGTGCCCAGAGATCATAACCGCCTGCACCGTATAAGCTTGTGTTCCCTGCAACCAAAAATCCTTCATCGGCAGTTTGCTCCACTGCCATCAATCCATCATAAGTCACATTACCAGAATAGAGTTTCTGCCAGTCAATGTTCCCTGAAGGATCAAGTTTAACTGTCCATATATGCCCATCAAAAGGGTTCCCGTCGTCTCTGAAGCCGGTCAGAATATATCCTCCGTCAGAAGTCTGATTGACCGAGTGTACGGTTTCATCTGATTCGGTTCCGTATGACTTCTGCCATTCGACAGTTCCAAAGCTGTCCATCTTGGCGGCCCAGAAATCAAAATCACTGGGTCCGGCAGGTCTTTCTGCACCTGAAGTAATAAATCCGCCGTCAGATGTGGAAGAGATTGAGCGGAAGGAGATCTGATACGAGCTGTTGAAAGTCTTCTGCCAGTTAATGCTCCCGGTTGATGTCAGCTTGAGAAGATATCCGTTTGTGCTGCTTGCTGTTATGAATCCTCCATCCGAAAGTTCTGCAACGGTCCTATAATCTCCGGAACTGATGTTTTTCTGCCAGCCGATTGTTCCGTTTGAATTTAATTTTAATATTCTTGATCCGGCAGCAACGATGAACCCTCCGTCAGATGTCTCTTTTGTTTCCCGGGCAACATCATATCCGCCATCACCGTATGTATTCTCCCATGTAATGTTCCCTGATGCTTCAATCTTTACAATCCATATGTCGTAGGATCCTCCTCCCCATGATGCAGTACTTCCAGTCAGAAGATAACCTCCGTCAGAGGTCTGAATTGCACTGTCAAATTGATCCCATTCAAAATCTCCATAGACCTTTTCCCATTCTATCGATCCGGCCTCGTCAACTTTAACCAGCCATCCGTCAGTTGAACCTGATCCGAAGGATGCCGTTGTTCCTGCGAGAAGATATCCTCCATCTGTAGAAGCAACAACATCTTTGGCATACTCATCATTTGAACTGCCATAGGATTTTCCCCAGGATGAACAGCTGTGAGTGCTGCCTGTAAGAGCGATATCATAGGTCCTGCCTGTTCCTGTTGTGGAGTCAGCCTGAAGAACTTTTATATGATAAACACCGTTTGCTGGTGCAGCCCAGTTTATAAGGGATGCTGAACCTGTTCCGCTGTTATCGTCTGAAGTGAGAAGAGAACCGCAGTCCGGTCCGTAGAGTTCCAGTACTGTGTCGCACAATGTTCCGAGGCTGGAAGTCTCTATTGTGTAATTTCTTCCCGAACAGGCACTGAAGCTTATCCAGTCATTGAAATCATCCTGAAAATCATGGCTTTGTGTTTCCCCGTCGTGAATAACTGTTGCTGATGTGAAGCAGATATCGTCTTCTTCGTAAATATCTTTTGCTGCCACACAGGGGCCTGATGCATTATAAGAATCCTGTGAGGAACAGCCAAGTTCATCATACACTGTAACAGTATAAAGGGAAGTTGTGTCATTCCCTATATTCAGAGTTCTTGTTGTATTCCCGGTATTCCAGAAATACCTGTTATAGCCTGGACCCGAATCAAGAATAATATCATTGAAGTAACATGATTCTGCAATTGCAGGTGTAGTGGGAGCAGGATTAACGGAAAGCCACTTTGTAGAATTGCCTAGACAGATATTGCCGTCTGAAACAGTAACTTCATACATTGTAGTGACAGCGGGTGATACATCTATCGTCTGTGTTGTTTCTCCTCCGGGACTCCAAAGATAAGATACATATCCTGCCCCTGCATCCAGTGTCACGGGAGGGTCTCCTTCACAAATTTCTGAAGGACCTGTGATAGTCGGGGTGGGTGCAGGATAATAAGTAACAAAATGGCTGTCCATTCCCTCGCATCCGGAGGCATCATGAACAGTAACCGTGAAATTAGTGCTGCTTCCGATATATTGATTGATTGTCTGAGTTGTCTGTCCTCCGGGACTCCAGAGATAATCGGTAAAACCTGCTCCTGCATCAAGGTCAACAGGATCTCCCTGACATGTTTCTGTGTCTCCTGTTATAACCGGGGCAGGATCAGGATGAACAGTCACATTTATTGTTGTTGAATATATCCCGGCACCGCAGTCATTCATAGCTCTCACTCTGTAACAGTAATCCCCTTCCGCCCATTTGGTTGTGGTGTAGAACTCATTTACTGTTGCAGCAGTTACATCGTTACAAAGTTCATCAACATGGTAATATGTTGCTCCGGGCACTGCCGACCAGGTGATTGTGTATTCTTCTCCAAGACATACATCGGTTGGCCAGGTCAGTATTGTAGGTGCGCTCTGAGGAACATCATTAACAGTAAGATCATGATTGTCCATTCCCTCACATCCGAAACCATCTGTAACTGTCACTGAATATAATGTTGTTACTATAGGGCTCGCATCAATTGTCTGCGTGGTCTGTCCGCCGGGGCTCCAGAGATAGGCACTGTATCCTGCTCCTGCGTCCAGGACGGCATTATCTCCGCTACAGATGACGGATAGTCCTGTAATAGTTGGAGTGGGTTGATGAATTGTTACGGTGTGATCATCGGAACCTGGACATCCATTGGGATGAAGAGTATTGACCGTATAAACAGTCGTAACTGCCGGGGATGGATTGATCGTCTGTGATGTTGCTCCTCCCGGTGTCCATGAATAGGTTGAGAATCCAGTTCCTGCGTCGAGAATGACAGGATCTCCGGGACATGAATCGGCTGGACCGGTTATGATCGGCTGTCCGGGAAGAATTGTTATATCTGCTGTGTCAATTGCACTTTGATCTGATGGATAGGGACAGGAATCAGTAACTTTCAGAGCAACTGTATAAGTTCCTGCTGCCGGATAAGTATAACCAGCAGGATTTTCTGAAAGGTCTGATGAAAATACTCCTGAATAATCGAAGTCCCAATCATAGGTAAGAGTTCCTTCTCCTGTTCCGCTTCCTGTAAAAGTCAATTCTATCCCTTCGCAAACTGTGCTACCCGGGGTTATGCTGTCCAGAGATGCTGTTATGTTCGTATCGCAGGGATAACAGAGCTCTGTCTCTGTTGCAGAAGATGAGACAGTATTTATTGTCAATGTATTGTCGCTTAAAGAAAAAGCAAGAGTCGATGCTGTTGTTACTGCTGAAGTGTCAGCAGGTGTTACAGGTGTTACAGCAGTATCCTGAAGAGTTGTGCAAACTCCCACTTCTCCGTTACTGTCAAGCCTGAGAATACAGACTGTTGCCGATACTTCCGTTATAACTCCGATGTCCCCGTTAACAGCTTCAGTTACGCCGAAACCTTCTTCACCGTCGAACCTTTTCTGCCAGACAATGTTCCCGCCTGAGTCAAGTTTGACTATCCATGTATCGAAGATTGTATTACTTGATGCCGTTCCGTATTTCCCGCTGAAGATGAAACCTCCTGTGGAAAGCTCGATGACAGAGTATGCTTCATCTGCAAAAGTTCCGCCCAGAGTTTTTTCCCAAGTCACATTTCCCGCACTGTCCAGTTTCGCTATCCAGACATCTGCGCTGTCATAACCGCAAACTATGAACCCGCCGTCAGCTGTTTCCTTAATACTTCGAGCATAAGTTGCATTGGGATAGCTTTTCTGCCACTGAACCACTCCTGTACTGTTAATCTTAAGTATCCATGCAGTACAGTCAAGCATTGTACCGGCAAGAACAAATCCACCAGTGGAGATCTCATCAACAGAATTGGCTATTTCAACACAATTGAATGTTCCGGTATTGTAATAAAGATTCTCCCACTGTTTTATCCCGCTTGAATCGGTTTTTATTACACGCATTCCCCAATCCGGAACGCCTGAAGGAGATGTCCCAACTGAAATATACCCTCCGTCTGAAGTGGACTTCACCGTTCCGCCCTGATTGTTGTTCAAATCGCCGTAATAATGACTCCATTGAACTGTCCCCGTTGAATTTAACTTGAGGATCATATGATCTGCAAGATTATTATCTATTTCAGCACCGACGACAAAGCTGTTATCAGAGAGCTGTTCAATGCTTCTGGCCTTTGTATGCCATCCTGATACCTGAGAATCATAAGTTCGTTCCCATCCTAGCGTTCCGTCAGCGTTGAGTTTGACCACCCAGAGATCCTGTGTTGAAGTATTGTCAGTCACTCCCGAGAAAACAAAACCGTTATCTGAAGTTGCATCAATCCCTAGAGGGAATTCATCGGCTCCGGACAGGTCATAGGTCTTCACCCAGGGATCTGAGAAGGGAGTTGAAGAAAATGAGAACAGAAGTATAGTTAAAAGAAAAGTTACCAGTCTTTTCGGGGATATGAGCATCGTACACCTCGGCGAATGGGAATGTTAAATGTATACAAAGCATAATTATATTATATGTGGCTTTTACATTCAATAAAAGAATCCATATGCTGTTCAGTATAGCGGACAGATATTGATGCTTCGATCTTAATCTGCATAAGAAAGGCGGCTGGATAATTTGTGGAACGGGATTTCGGATCGTGAATTTATCCGGAAATAAATGCTCGGTTTCCATTATTTTCTTAGAAATAAAAAAGCCGGAACGGTTGTTCCGGCTTTGATTATCTGTGGTGGAGATGAAGGGGATCGAACCCTTGACCTCAGCATTGCGAACGCT
>CAZDZC010000028.1:0-34875 GCA_964509835.1 uncultured Acidobacteriota bacterium | reverse complement strand
GCCCGAATTAAGATAGGTTCTATTTCAGCCCCCGGAGGAATCCGGGGGCTTTTTTATTGCTCAGAATTGCCGTATTGCCTTTTAAGGACTTCTGTATTATTATTTGCCCTCTTTTTGACTTTTACGCACGGAGATAAAAATGTTCCAGATCAAAACATCTATAAACAGAAATCTGTTGTTTTTTTTGATAGCTTTCGCTGTTTTTATTTCATTCTCCCGGATTTCAGCTGAAACATCTCAAATAAAGATGTACATGATAAAATTCTACAGCATTGATTCCACATACGACCTGATCAGCGACATGTTCAAGCCTGCAAAGATGTACAAAGATAAAGTCAGGCAGCTGCTTATCATCAGTGACAGCCCATCAAAACACGAAGAAATTTCTGCTTTTCTGGAAACATATGACACCGAACCAAAGGTAATCCTCGTTGAGGGAACTATTCTGAAAATTAACAAGGAAAGGCTTTTTGAGCTTGGTATCAATGGGAGCAAAAGCGCAATAAGATCGGACTATAATCCGGCATCCGCCCTGACAAATCAAAACAAACCTGAAGGGACAATCCGCGGGCAATATGGTCATGACTGGTTCACCCTCGGTGCAGTTCCCCAGCTTTTTTTCGAAATAGTGACAAATCATGGCAATCTGTGGCAGATTGATCTCAGAAGTATGATTGAGAAGGGGGCCGCAGAAGTGGTGCTGAAGCCTCAGGTGACATTTGTGAGCGGTTCAAAAGGAATCATCAATCATCAGACCAATGTGCCGTATCAGACTGAAACAAAGATGGGCGGCGCGACAACAACCTTCCAGAAATATGGTCTTTCTCTTGAAGTTCAGGGCTATTATATTCCGGACAAAGATCCTATGGCTCACGGAAGTATATATGTTAATAAGCTGAAAATAACTGACGGCAGCATTGTGGGATATATTCAGTTCGCGAATGCCACCGTCCCGTTGACCCAGGATCTTGAAATAGAAACAAGCCAGATAGTTAAGGATGGGGAACTTATCATTCTCGGAGGCGCAATCAACAAGGAAAACTCCAAAACAGTCAGGAAGGTGCCGTTGCTGGGTGACATTCCCGTCATTAAACATCTTTTCAGATTTACAGAAAAAAACAATAAGGTTACGGAAACGCTTGCATTACTCAGACTCACAGTGATAGAAGAAAAAAGCTATGAATTTCTTGCTGCTAAATATCAGAATTCAAAAAACTTGCAGCCTATAGAGTTCGGAGGAGATGTTAATGAGAGTGTTCATGAGCATCCTCTTAACTCAGCAAAGTGGTCTTCAGACATAATATATGGGGAAGGGCTTTATTTTGAGAGAATCTATAACAGATTTTCGGAAGACGAGCAATACAGGATTTCCCGCCAATTCAAAACCAGGATCAGGGCAAGGCTTCCCCTTGTTCAGGAGTGGGAAGATGTTGGCCTTATAAGGGATCTTATTTTCAATGACAGCGGCCTGGAAAGTATTTTCAAAGAGATTTCTGATGAATTTGATATTGACGCACTGGACATTCTCATCGTTGCACGCCATCAGGGAGGAATAAATGACATTATTTTTGAAATTTACAGAGATTTCCTCAGAGACAGGCACATGGCCAAACATGAGGAATAGATTTGATTTATTTTTGATGGACTTTTCATTAAAAATTTTTGAAAGATGCATAGACAAGATAAGTAATCTTTTTTTTATAAGGCATGGCTAAATGAAAATAAGAGCATTATCAGTTTTTGCTACTGTCATAATTTTGCTGACGGTATTTTCTGCAGGAATTAAATTCTTAGCAGAGGAAGAAAAAAAATCAGATGTTCCAACCGACATTAAGAGAATTAAAGACAGGGGGAAATTAATAGTTGCTTTAGTTAATGACAATGTACCCCCCTTTTTTAACAACGATAATGAAAACCCCGAAGGGCTTGATCCTGCTTTAGCAAGAGATATCGCCAAAGAAATGGGAGTAAAATGCGAATTCAACAGATCCCGCAATTCTTGGGATGAAACAATTGAATTAGTGGCAAATGGCACCGCAGACATTGCTGTATCTCAGGTGAGCACTAGCTTAACAAGAGCAACAAGAATAGCGTTTTCTGATTCATATGTAACAGTTAATGATGCTCTTCTTGTAAGCAGGCTGTGGTTAGCAAAATTTAAAGATGAATGGGAAGATCCAATAAAAATACTTGAATCTAAAAGTTTCAAACTTGGAGTAAGAGAAGGAACATATCACGCAGATAAAGCTTTAAAAGAATACCCTCATGCTGAGCTTGTATATTACACAGGTAACAGTGATGAGTTTTTAAAGAAAATAACTGATGATTTTAAGCAGGGGAAAGTAATGGCCGTTCTTTCTGACGATATTGATTTCAGATACTGGGCAAAAAAATACCCCGAAGAAACTCTTAATATTCTTTTTTTAGTAAGAAAAGAAAAACAGGATAGAATTGCCTTTGTTGTCAACTGTAAAGACACTCATCTCCTGTACTGGTTAAATCTTTATCTTGAAACAATAAGGGGAAACGGTAAATATAATGAGCTTATTGGCAAATACATGAAGTGGAAACTGGAAAATTAGTTAAAGCTTGTCCTAAAAAAGAAAGGAATAAAGGAGCTAACAATTCAGAAACAGGGGGGTGATATGATGCTTGAAAAAACCAATATCAATTATCGTGGTAAAAAAGAAAAAATTCTTGACTTAACCCCGCACAACAAATATAATCTACATCTTGTTTTGTACCATTTAAGGATTTAGGTTATTAATTTTTATTTATGAGGTGTTTCTAATGTTAAGAAGAACTGCAATTGTCGCTCTCCTGATCCTTGCAATAACAGCATCCTCGGTAGCTTTTTGTGAGGAGGACAAATGGATTAGCGCAAGTCTGAAACTTGAATACATTTCACAGTATCAGTGGCGCGGGTGGGATGTTTCAGTTGGTGATCCGGCGCTTTGGCCGGAGCTTTCCTTCGGTTTTGGCGAAACGGATTTTTATGCCGGTGTATGGATGAATTTTAATACTTCAAACAGATACAGCGACAACAATGAATGGTTTCAGTGGAAAGACTGGGATGAAATTGATTTCTTCTTCGGACACTGGTGGGGGTTATTTGAGGACAAATGGTATAATCTCGAGATAGAGACCGGGTTTACTTATTTCTATTTTCCACAGCAGCCAAGAGATGCCGATACCATGCAGCTGGATGCCGGATTCAAGATGCCGAACCTTCTTAAATTCGCAGGAACAAATTTCGGACCTTACACGACAGTATATTATGGATGGTCAGCAAGAAATACAGATTACGAGAATGAGGACGGGTTATATTTTCAAAAAGGCGCAGACCCCGGTGTCTGGGTAAAACTTGGGCTTAACTGGCATATCCCGATTGGGGAGAATTTCGGCTTGGATGTCTATACTGAAACATACCATAATGATGGCGGTCAAAGCCTTGAATTGACAATGAGCGGCGACAACGCTGGCACGCATTGGAGCCATATTGCATATGGGTTAAAAGGTGCATATGCCTGGAAGCAGTTCACATTCAGCGGAAGCCTGAATTACCAGGAGACATGGAATCGCGAACTTGAAAGCATTAATTCCAGCGATGTTGATAGCGATGGTAACTGGGAGTACGATGATTATGAATTCTGGTACAGTTTCGCGGTAGCATGTGATTTCTGATTGCAAGCCCCGGTTGTTGGAGCATAAATTATGAGGATAAAGAAATTATCCGTTTTCGTTGTAGTCGTGGCTCTGCTCGCAGTATTCTATGCAGGAGCGGATTTGTCCGCAGATGAAGCCAAAAAGCCCGTCGAGGTAAAATCAGACCTCCCTCCCGACATCCAGAGGATAAAAGACAGGGGAAAACTTATAGTCGCTTTGGTGAACGACACAGTAGCGCCTTTTTTCTATGAGGAAAACGGAAAACTGACGGGGCTGGATCCCTCTCTCGCAAGGGATATCGCGGAACAGATGGGGGTTGAAGTTGAGTTCAACAGATCCAGCGATACATGGGACGGAACAGTTGAGCTCGTTGAGAACGGAGAGGCGGATGTTGTTATTTCTCTTGTAAGCAACAGTCTCAGCCGTTCCACAAGAGTGGCCTTTTCTGATCCTTATGTGACACTGAATGACGGCCTTCTGATCAACCGTCTTAAACTCGCAAAATTCGAGGATGCTGAAGAAGATATCCTCAAAATGCTGACAACTCAGGACTATAAGATGGGAGTAATTACAGGGCGGTCCCATGTCGAGGTTGCCGCAGCGGATTATCCCAATGCTGAAATTGTCATCTATGATTCCTTTGATGATGTGATCGCCGCAGTCACCAAAGGAGATGTGCTTGCGTTCCTATCCGATGAGATTGATGTCAGAATATGGGCTGAAGAGAATCCGGAAGGTTCTCTCAATATTCTTTCTTTCTTAAGGAAAGATAAGCATGACACCATAGCTTTTGTCGTTAACTGGAGGGATACCCATCTTCTCTCCTGGCTGAACCTTTACCTTGACACAATAAGGCTGAACGGAAAAATGGACGAGCTAATAGGTAAGTACATGGAATGGAAACTGGAAAAATGACAGTGCGTTTTCTGAATGTAGCATTGTTTATTGTAGTTGTGCTTTCTCTTTCTATGCAGGTTCTGTGTCAGGATCATCCCCCGGATATTGCCAAAATACTTGAGAAAGGAACGATAACCGTCGGGGCTGTTAAAAACGATATCTACCCGTTTTACATTCACGACAGCAATGGAAAACTTACCGGGCTGGATGTTGAACTCGCTTATGATCTGGCTTCCAGACTTGGAGTGAAGGTTGAGTTTATAAGAACAGCCGAAACTTATGATGATGTCGTCGAAATGGTTGCCCGTGGAGAGGCAGATATTTCATTATCATATCTTAGCCGAACATTAAGCAGGGAGATTAAAATCAGATTTTCCGATCCTTACATAACTCTTAATCAGGCGCTGCTCGCAAACAGAATAAAACTTGCCGGATTTACTCAAAATGGAATGGACCCCTCGGAAGTTATGAATCAGAACAAGATTAAAATTGCGACTTTGAAAGGAAGCGCCTATGCTGAATATGCAAAATCAGGATTTCCGAAAGCAGAAATACTTCTTTACAAGAGCACGGATGAAATACTGAAAGGGCTCAGAAAAGGGGACTTTCTTGCTGTTCTTCTTGACACAAACAGTCTCCATAACTGGAAGAACGAGTACCCTCAAGATGTGATTTTTTACAGTCCTGATGTCCTTGAGGATAAAAAAGACTGTCTGGCAATCGCAGTTCAATGGCAGGAAACGCATCTTCTGCGATGGTTGAACCTTTATATACAGAAAATAAAACATGACGGCACGCTGACCAAACTTATGGAGAAATACATGCCATGGTAGATAATGAAAATAGCATTAAAAAATCGAAAATAAATATTCTTTTAAGTCCCTGGATGATACTCACAGGTATATTTCTGGGTGTTATAATTGGAGTCAAACTGCCGTTACTGGCAGCCATGCTTGCTCCTGTGGGAGACATTTATCTGTCACTCTTTGAAATGTGCATTATTCCAATAATCATAACTGCTGTAGTATCAAGTATAGGACATTTGATTTCATCGGGCGAAGCAGCGGAATATATCCGAAAACTTGTTATTATATTTGTTGCCGGCTTTTTCATCGTTGCAATAGTTGGAATGCTTGTCGGAATTATAGGCGGCCCCGGAAGAAACCTTAACGAAAAGGCCCAGAAAACCCTTGGAACAATAGTATTTGAAGAAGAACTTAAGGGCGGTGATACCAGTGCCAAAGCCGGCGGGATGATGGATTTTGTAAGAGCAATGGTTCCTAAAAATATATTCGCTGCCACAAGCCAGGGTAAAAGCCTTGCGGTACTTTTCTTTTCAATAGTTTTAGGGGTAGCGTTAGGGTGTGTCAGGTCAGAAAACGGTAAGACTGTTTTGTCTATACTTGACGCTCTCTATGAAGCGTTTCTCAAAATCATCAGCTGCATTATGTATGCCCTTCCGCTGGGACTGATGTGCCTGTTCGCAAATCAGATATCACAAGTCGGCCACGAAATTATGTTTGCTCTTCTAAAACTTGTGATTATTATATATCTCGGCTCTTTGCTAATGATGATCCTTTATACAGTTGCAATTTGGCTGAGAACAGGCGGTTCATTTTTCAATTCAATAAAGGCACTCCGAGAAACGCTTATGCTCGCGCTGGGAACTTCGAGCAGTTTTGCGGCAATTCCATCGGCAATCAGCGGATTGAGCGATAAGCTTAAGCTTGATAAATCAACTGCAAATCTCGTTATCCCTTTGGGGGTCAGTGTTAATCCGCACGGCTCAATTCTCCATTTCGCCATATGTACAGTCTTCATTGCCCAGCTTTATGGGGTCAGTCTCGGCCCGAAAGAAATGCTTATTCTGATAATCGGCTCTATCCTTGGAGGAATGGCTGCCAGCGGCGTTCCGGGATTGGGAGGGCTTACCCTGATCGCGCTTATTCTCTCACCGCTTGGATTGCCTATAAAAATTTCCATTATTCTTTTAAGCGCTATTGATCCTATACTGGATCCCGTCCTCTCCACAGTGAGCATTCACGCCAACTGTGCGGTAACAGCCCTGGTTGCCAAAAAAGAGGATTGATTTCTCCGAGAATCGTGCTAATTTATATATAAGCTTCTATAGTCAGAGGGTTATTCTACTGTAACGCTTTTTGCAAGGTTTCTCGGTTGGTCAACATCACAACCGAGGATTACGGATATGTGGTATGCGAGAAGTTGCAACGGTAAAGAGGCTATAATAGGCGAGAGGATTTCCGGAACATCTGGAATTTCGATAATGTCATCAGCCTTATCAGTTATAAGAGTGTCTCCCTTTGTGACAAGTGCGATAACTTTCCCGCCCCTGGCTTTCACTTCTTCAATATTACCGAGCATTTTAGAATAGACTCCGCCCTTCAGCACAATTGCAACTGTCGGCATTTTTTCGTCTATAAGTGCTATAGGGCCATGCTTCATTTCACCACCGGGATACCCTTCTGCATGGATATAAGAGATTTCTTTCAGTTTCAAAGCTCCTTCAAGCGCAAGAGGGTAATTGACACCTCTTCCCAGATAAAGAAAATCCCTGTTGCGATGATAATCAAAGGCTATACGGTATATATCTTCGGTGTTTTCAAGAAGATCTTCCATAAAATGAGGAATTCTTGTCAAAGCACTGCATAGTTCCTTTCTCTGCTCTGTGGTCAGCGTTTTCTTAATCTGCGACATATAAAGCGCAAACAGAAAAAGAGCCGCAAGCTGAGAAGTAAATGCTTTTGTAGAAGCAACACCGATTTCCGGGCCTGCATGCGTGTAAATAACTCCGTCAGATTTCCTGGTGACCATACTCCCTACAACATTGCAAACCGAGATCACTTTCGCGCCTTTTTTTCTGGCTTCTTCAATGGCAGCAAGCGTGTCAGCAGTTTCTCCCGACTGTGATACCGCTATGGCCAGAGTGTCAGGAGTTACAACGGGGTCTCTGTACCTGTATTCCGAGCCATAATCAACAGCGCAGGGAATCCGCGCAAGAGTTTCGATGAATCTGCCTCCTGTCAGCGCGGCATGCCATGCAGTTCCGCAGGCAATAAGAATGATGTTGCTTACATTTCTCAGGTAATCAGTATTAAGATTCAATTCATCCAAATGAACCTCGCCGGTATCAAGAGATATCCTTCCAAGAATCGTTTCACGGATTGCCCTGGGTTGTTCATGAATCTCCTTAAGCATAAAATGCTTAAAACCACCCTTTTCAGCCATTATAGGATCCCATGCAATTCTCTGAACCGGCCGATCAAGAACATTACCCGCAAAATCAGTTATTTTAACAGAGGAAGAAGTAATTTCGGCAAAGTCGTCATCTTCCAGAAAAATAATATCCTTCGTATAGTTTAAAACCGCCTGAACATCACTCGCAGTGAAATTTTCATTTTCACCAATCCCTATTACCAGAGGAGGTCCGTTCCTCGTAACTGCTATCTTCTCTGGATCATGCACGGAAACAGCCGCAATGGCATAACTCCCCTCCAGTTCCCGGCAGGATGCTTTCAAAGCGGAAATTATATTTTTGTTTTGTTCGAGATATTTCTCCAGAAGGTGTGCTATGACTTCTGTGTCAGTTTCTGTCCTGAAAATGTGCCCTTCTTCAATAAGCTTTATCTTCAGTTCCGCATAGTTTTCAATGATACCATTCTGAACAACAACAACCTCTTTTTTGCATCCCATATGGGGGTGCGCGTTCTCCTCGGTTGGCCTGCCGTGTGTGGCCCATCTGGTGTGACCAATTCCGATGTTTCCTTTAAGAGGGGATTTGAGAAGAAGTTTCTCAAGACCATCAATTTTCCCGGCATTTCTTCTTTTATCTATTTTGCCTTCGCTTATAACAGCAATGCCGGCTGAATCATACCCTCGGTACTCAAGTTTTTTCAAACCTTCCACGAGGATATCGACCGCATTTTTTTCGCCGGTATAACCAACTATGCCGCACATTATTCAGTTCCCTTTTTTCTTGTTACCCAGTCTTCCTTGATAAACTGCCTTCCCCTGGCAACAGCAAGAGAGTTGGGTGGGACATCCTTTGTTATTGTGGATCCCGCTCCTATGTAAGCATTTTCACCAATGGTCACCGGAGCGACAAACTGAGAGTCACTTCCGACAAACACCCCGTCCCTTATGGTTGTTTTATATTTATTTTTTCCGTCATAATTGCAGGTTATAGTCCCTGCTCCAATGTTGACATTTCTGCCAACTTCGGCATCTCCTATGTAACTCAGGTGAGATGCCTTGCTTCCGTCACCGAAAATCGTTTTTTTCATTTCCACAAAGTTGCCAATCTTGCAATGTTCACCGACCACACTTCCCGGTCTTAAATGTGCAAACGGGCCAACTGAAGTATCACTGCCAATACAGGCACGCTCAAGATAGCAGAAATCTCTTATTTTAACGCTGCTTTTAATATCACAATCTAGTATCGTAACATTTCTTTCAATGACGCAATTGTTGCCGATTTTTGTACTCCCCAGAATGGTCACGCCCGGATGAATCACAGTGTCCGTTCCTACCGTTGCTGAAAGGCTTATGTGGCAGTTCTCTGGCTGAACTACAGTCACACCGTTTTCCATCAGTTCGCGCACTTTCTTCAGTCTTATATATTCATGTGCTTTCGCAAGTTCAACCCTGGAATTTATCCCAATAATTTCGTTTGTGTCTTCGCAGACCATTGCTCCCACCTTAAACCCGTCATTTATAAGAAGCCTTATTGAATCCGTAAGATAGTATTCTTTCTGCGTATTATCCGTTTTTAATCTGTCAAGTAAAGGGACAAGGTGTTCGGTGCGGAAAACATAAATTGAGGAATTAATTTCATCTATACTCATCTCCTCTTCTGTCGCATCCCTGCTCTCCACAATTCTAACAATATCGTCTTCTATATCTCTTACAATTCTTCCATAAGAACCGGGATTCTCCATGACTGCAGTAAGAACTGTAGCAGAATTACCGCTTTCGACATGAACAGACAATAAGTTGTTAAGCGTTTCTTTTGTGATAAGCGGAGCATCGCCGCAAAGAATGAGAACATTGTCACATTTGTTTTCTACATGTTCTCTTGCAATCATCATTGCATGACCCGTTCCGAGCTGTGGTTCCTGAACAACCGACGCTGTACCATCAGGAAGAGCAGCTTTAACTTCTTCTGCGCTGTGGCCGACAATAACCAAAGGCGAACCGATGCCGGAACATGCATCCAGAACCATTTTTATGAGCGGAACACCATATATCTCATGCAGAACTTTTGCTCTGTCCGTCTTAAGCCGGGTTCCTTTCCCGGCAGCCAGAATTACAGGGATAGCGGAAGTCATTATCAGTCCCGTTCTTTGAGCAAACTCTCAAACTCCTCGTTTGACTTTAAAGCTTTAAAATCAGAGTCGTTCACCGCCTGATAGATATATCCTCTGTCAATCATTACAGCCTTTGAGAGGTTTTCAACAGCCTTGTCAAGAATTTCCTGCTTTGAGTATGCTGCAGCCATAACAAATCTGACCTTACCTTTTTCCTCATCATCAGAAGCTTTCTTTAAAGCCTTTTCCAGGCTTGCAATAGCTTCTTCACATCTGTTATTGCCATTCTTCAGCAATCCGTCATAAAAGAAATCCTTGAATGTTTTCAGGGTTGCAACATCCTTCTTTCTCAAATTTCGTTCACATACCCTGATATACGCTGAAACCCTGTCATTCAATTCCATCTCAGATCTCACAGTACTGTTTATACCTTCCAGAATTGACAATGCTTTTTTGAAATCTTCCTTCCTCATCAGTTCAAGCGCTTTCCCATATTCCTCGAGTGCTTTTGCGTATAAATCGCTTTCCTTGCCTCTTTCATTTGAAATGCTGAGAGATTCAACTTTTCTGGATCTTCCAGGCAGAGCTCCAACTCCCTTTATCTTTTCGCTGAGATTAAGTTTTTTCAGAGCGGTATGGATTTCTATTTCGGTATATCCTGTTTCAGATGCAAGCTCCGCGTTGTTAAGTGCTTTAAAGTTCTCTTTAAGGAATTTTTCCAAAGTGCTCTTTGTCATTTTCTTTTTGGGGGACATAATTATTTCATAACTCCTGTATAAATCATCAAGACTTCGGAATACTAGCAAAACAGATAATTTCTGTCAACATAAGGCTTTAGATCGTTTGACTATCTGCTCGGCAATGTATTCCAGATCATAACTTCCGTCAACCAGACCCGCGCTTATAACCTCCTCGGGCATACTCGTTATAATCGCTGAACTAAGAGATTCTGCAATCCCTTGCCCATTAACTTCTCGAACTGCCATCATTCCCTCCTTCCCGTCATTGCCCATCCCTGTCAATATCACACCGAGAAGTTTCAGTTCTTTTCCCATTTCAAGGGCGGCTGATTTGAAAAGCATATCCACTGAAGGGGAATATTTCTCACCGCTCTTTCTGGGAATTACCTTCAGGAAATAATCGCCGCTATTCTTGATAACAATCATCTGTCTGCCACCCGGCGCAATGTAAACATGCCCTCTCTCAATTTTCTCTCCATTCATGGCTTCACTGATCTTCAGATTACAGTTCTTATCCAGCCTTTGGGCAAACAGTGATGTAAAGACCGGAGGCATATGCTGGGCAATAAGAATAGAAACGGGAAGATCCCCAGGAAGCTTTGTCAGAATAGTCTGAAGAGCGGACGGGCCACCGGTTGAGGAGCCAATCAGCACAATATCAGCCTGGCCTTCACATCCGGCCTGTTCCAGCAGTTCAATACCCTGCCCCCCTGGTATTTTCTTGTGCAGATGCTCAACATTTTCCTTAACCTTCGCGATATCAAGTTTGCTCGTCGCATAAACTTTTTCAATAAGATTATTCCTAATCTCTTCCAGTTCCAGGGATGCTCTAGCGGATGGTTTGACTAGAAAATCCACCGCACCCAGTTCAAGGGCAGTGAAAACGCTTTTATCGTCGCCCCTTGCGCTTACAACTATTACCGGTAAAGGATGATTCTCCATAATCCACCTTAAAGCCGCAAATCCATCCATTCCAGGCATTTCAAGATCAAGTGTAACAAGATCCGGCTTCATTTTTATAATTTTTTTTATCGCATTCTGGCCGTCAAAAGCAGAACCTATAACTTCTATCACCGGATCCCCGGAAAGCATCCTGGTCAATGTTCTTCTATTGAAGGCAGAATCGTCAACTATAAGAACTTTAATCTTTTCCATTATTTCTGATAAACCATATCGTATTTAAGGTGTTTAAGCTTGAAATTTGTAGTGATATTAAGAAGAGATTCCGAGTGTCCCAGCAACAGATACCCTTCCTGGTTCAGATTTTCGTAAAAAGAATCAATTACCTTCCTTTTCGCTTCCCTGTCAAAATAAATTATAACATTTCTGCAGAATATTACATCAAGATTGCCTACAAGAGCCGATTTTTTTTCGTCGTAAAGATTAACCCATCCGAAATTTATGAGTCTTCTGACTTCATCCTTTATTTTATATGTATTATCTCCAAGATCATCAAAGTACTTCCGCTTGAAGTAAGGCTCTGTGCTTCTGAATGCAGACTCCCTGTAAATTCCTGTGCGTGCATTCTGAAGAACTGATTTATTGATGTCGCAGGCTTGAATCGAAATATCCCATGCGGAAAGCAGTTTTTTTTCAAGAATAAGCATTGCTATAGTGTATGGTTCTTCACCTGTCGAACATCCTGCGCTCCAAAGCTTAATTGTCCTGCTGCCCTGTTGTTTTTTCCGCTCTGTCAGTTCAGGGATTATCTCCTCAATAAAAGCTTTCAACTGAGCTTTCTCCCTAAAGAAATATGTTTCATTTGTGGTAAGAAGATCTACCAGGCTGTCAACTTCCTTGTGCCCATCCCGGTCATAGAGAAGGTGGTAGTAATATTTCCGGAAACTGTTTAAATGAAGCTGAAGTATTCTTTTCTGAAGCCTTCTTTCAAGAATATACCTCGCGTCTTCTCCAAAATAAAGGCCGCTATACCTGTATATGAAATCAGTTATGGATTTAAATAAATCCTCTGTTAAAATCATGTCGGCATTCTGAACCATCAGTCTTCGCAATCCTCAAGCTTTTCAATAATATTAAACAGAGGTCTGACATCACTCAAACTGTGTTTTAACGATTCATTCTTCAGGACTGAAATGTCAATTTTGCCAATTGCGACAAGATATTCCTCTACATCCTTTCTGGCATGGCCTTTTTTTAAAAGCTCAACTGCTTCATGGACAGCCCTTTCGGATTTCATTTCCGTAAGGACTTTCATGACAGCGCTTACGGTGCTTGTCGATGTATTAGTGTTGAGCAAAGAAATAATTGATCCTTCGATTTTTTTCTTATCCTTATACCTCGAAAGTGATAAAACAGCTGAAGAAGATATTTTCCAATTGCTGTTCCCTATAATTTCCAGGAGCATCTCTTCAGCATCGGCATCACACATAAGGCCCAAGGCTTCAACCGCCGCAATGCGTATCTCTTCTTCATCACTATTGAACGCTTCTCTTATAATATCAAGAGCATTCTTTCCGTTACAACTTCCTATTGATTTAACTGCAGCAATTTTTACCAAGGGCAGATCTTTTTTGAAAGTTTTATAAAGTCTTTTTTCCATACTCTCAGAATTCAGTTTAAGCTTGCCGATACATTCTGCGGATTCTGCCCTGACCCACATATCATCATCATCAAGAAGAGCTTTCAGAATTTCGTCTGCACGCGGAATTGATATCTTGGATAGAGTTCTGACTGCTACCTCTCTTACTTCTCCGCTTTCATCAGAAAGAGCCGCAGAAATAGCACCGGAAAATACTTCATCCCCGATTTTTCCCATCAGTCTTACCGCTGTTTTTCTGACATCTGACGATTCATCTTTTGAAGCAAGTATTAACTGATCTTTAGCTTTAACTCCTTCAACTTCAGCAATAATATTTATAACCCCTTTTCGGACATTATGGTCATCTGATTTCATAAGATCTATAAGCATGTTGATATGTTCAGCGGAATTATCTGTTTTCTGCAGGATATTCAATATAGCTCCGGATGCTTCCTTCTGTACCTCACTTTCAGAATCCAGAAGCAGTTCCAACAAAGCATCAAAAACTCCGTTATCTGCAATTTCCTTCAAAGCCCCTGCTACGCTCAACCTGACCTCCGGATTTTCGCTTGATATCAGAGGCAGAAGAAGCTGGAGCGAATCTTTAATTTTCAAAACTCCAAGAACATCTATGATCTGAATCAGATGCATATCATCCGACGGTTCTGAAATCGCTTTAATCAGGGGTTCTGCAACATCCGGATGCTTAAGAAGACATTTTTTCGCACACTGACGCAGTTCAATATCTGAAAGGGACTGAACCAGATATTCGGCAATTTCAGAACCTTTCATCCAGCTGAGCATCTCAATAATGCAAAGCCTCGTTTCGACAGGTTTGGAATCACTTTCGTGAATCATCTGCGTTACAAGTTTGCCCGGAAAACTACAGGTGAAAAGCCCTCTTATTCTGGAATCGGAAGGTATGGCACTTGGAATACTCGATGATTTAACATATAATTTGTGAAAAGCCTTTAAAAGATCCCAGTCAAGCTTTTCCATAACAGAAATTTCCAGAGCCAGAAATTCAACAACTTCATTACCTCCGATCTCACTGAATGAATCAAGAATACATCTCCGAAGTCTTCCTGTTTTGAAAAGCTCTTTGAGCTTAGGAACGGCTCTTGTCTCCCCGAGTTTTCCAAGAGCTTCAATGGAATGAAAAGAAAGCCATGAATCGTCACTGTCCAGAAATACCATTAGATCATTAGAAGCTTTACGGATTCTTAGATTTCCAATACATGAGATAGCAGAGGCGGCAACATTCTTGTTTTTATTTTTTGTTTCTTTAATAACCACATCAATTTCTGAGCAATCGCCGATAGAACCAAGCAAGTTGAGAACAGCTATTGCCATATCTGGATCATCGGTTTTTTTAAGCTTTTCTGTCAATGGCGCGACGGAAACCATTCCCAGAAGCTGAAGCGTTTCAGAGGATGAATTTCTCAACCCTGCGTTATCTTCAGAACCAAGCTGTTCAATCAAACGGCCGAGAGCTGAATGTATGTCTTCCCTTGCAGTGATCGATTCAACAGCCGTTTTTCTGACACGCCAGTCTGAGTCACCAAGAAGAATCAGAAGAGCGTCCAGAGCATCACTGCTGACATTATCCCTCAAATCCGAGGCTAGCTGCCTTCTGTCTTCAGGGTCTGCGCTGTAAATTCTTGAATTCATTCTTATATTTCCTGTCTTTCCAAAAGTTCATGTCTTTTTGATCGTAAATAATCATTCACTGTGGAATAAAAGTAGTCGTTCTCCTTCCTGATATGTTCCGGAACCCTGCTGTTATAATAGTCTTTGCCTTTTTCCAGCTCTTCTTCAAAGAGTTCATAAAAATTCCCCCTTCTTATCCCTCTTTCCGCTTTTTTCACATTATAGGAAATAATGTCCGACAGAATTATTCTTGCAAGGCTTTTTGCTTCTTTAATTTCGGTAGGATCTGATGAAGATTCATCGCCTTCGCTGACATCTTCTGTTTCCAGCGTGAAAAGCTGAGCTAAAAGGCGATAAAATTCCCCTTCTGAAATCAGATTTTCGATATATGCATCCGCGCCATAAAGCGTTAAAGGAGCGGAATGATATCGGTAGGCCCTGTGGATCGCCCCCACAAGAACAACCTTAATCCCATTAACGGTGGGAAGGTTTTTTATCCTGTCAACAATCTCAATACCTAACATTCCCGAAAGACATACATTGATAATGGCCAGGTCAAACCCCTTGTTCTGTATAAGGTTCCAAGCATGATCACCTTTATCTGTGACAATGGCATTCATTCCGGCTTCTTTAAGCATATCAGCAAGATACACACTGAAACGGTTATCTTCATCCGCGACAATCGCCTTCTTGCCGGAAAGCAGTGACTGTAAAATCTGCTTTGTCAAATTGTAAGAAACCTCTCAAAATCAAGAATGATAACAAGTTCGTTTTTGTGATTACAAACCCCCTTCAGATAGTCCGCTTCAATTCCGGAAATAACCGAAGGAGGATCTTCTATCTGTTTTTCATTAATTGTTATTACCTCTTGAACCGAGTCCACAATTATTCCCATGTGCTCTTCTCCGGTTCTCACCACAACAATCCTTGTGTTTTCATCAGGAATTCCTGCGCTGTGACCGAGTCTTACTCTTCCATCAAGGATAGGGATCATTCTTCCCCTGAGGGAAAGTATGCCTGATAAATATTCAGCAGTATTCGGAACCGGAGTATGATCATGAAAGACAATTATTTCATCAATTGTATCAATATGGATAGCATATGTTTCGTCACCGAGTTTAAAAGCAAGAAATTCCAACGCATCATCAGCAGCAACCTCAGCTATATCAGTTTCTTGAGATGATTTAACTGATACGGGTTTTTCAGGTTCTTTGGGTAATTTAATTTTCCGCTCCTTGACAGCATCCGGTATTACTGTTTTTTTGACAGCTCTTTTTTTCTCTTTTTTAACCGAAGGTGGGGACACTTCTGCTTCGTTCTTCAGCTCCTGAACCTGCTTTCTGCTTTCCTTTTTACCTGATTTCTTTGCTTTTTCTCTTGCTTTTAGAATATCGACCATATTTTTAACCCATATTATCCTCTTTCAGATCTCTGATAACCGCTTTAGCCGATTCCCCTCCAATTGCGGAAATATCCCGGCCAAACGCATCAATTAAACAGGTTGTCGCCGCAGTGTTTATCAGCCTGGGAATGCCTCGCGAAAATTTAAATATCTCCTCGACCGCATCCTTATCGAAAAGCAGTTCCTTTCTTCCTGCCACGCTAAGCCTGAAACGAATATATTCATCCGTTTCCTCAAGGTTCAAAGGCTTGAGATCATATCTTATCCCTATCCGTTGGGTCAGTGCTTCATACGCGGGAAGGCTGAACCTTTTTTTAATTTCAGGCTGACCTATCATAATAACGGTCAGCAGATTAGTATCATCCATCTGGAAATTTGTCAGAAGTCTTATTTCATCAAAAGTTGATTTCTGAGGTATAAGTTGCGCTTCGTCAATAATGAGAACAAGACTTTTATTCTGCTCATATAATCTGAAAAGCTCCTCATTTATCTGCTCAATAAGATCTGTTTTAAAGAATTTCGGATCTGCGCCTGACATCCTGCAGATGCTTCTGAGAAGCTGGCAAGGAGACAAACGCGGATTTATCATGAGAATGATCTTGTAATCATCTTCATCAAGCCTGTCAATCAATGCTCTTGAGATTGTTGTCTTCCCGCACCCAATCCCTCCTGTAAGAAGAGTAAGGTCCCGCTCTTCCACGGCATATTCCAGTCTTGCCAGGGCTTCCCTGTGCTGCCTGCTTTCAAACAGAAAACGCGGGTCAGGCGTCTTGGCAAAAGGCCTTTCAGTGAGGCCGAAAAATTCTTTATACATTCTTCTTTACCCGGATGTCAGATATTTTTACAGCCGTAACTTTCTCGAGAAGTGAGCCGATATCAATCACCAGCACCGCCTGATTTTCTCCAAGTTCACAAGCACCGGCAATACCTGGCAGATTTGAAAGGGCAGTTCCTATTGACTTTATAACAACTTCCTGCTGGCCCATAAGTTTATCGACAACGAGACCGACTTTCTTTTCCGCAGACTGCACAACAACAACATAAAGTTTTTCCGAACGAGTTTTATTAATGTCGAGCTTGAAAAAATCATCCAGTCTTATCAGCGGCAATGTAATATCTCGGAGATAAAACACTTCCTTACGATCAACAGTCTGAATATCCTTTTTGGTTATCCTGAGACTTTCGGCCACTGAACTGAGAGGGATACAGAATTTCCTTCCTCCGCTTAAAACAACAAGGATCTGGATGATAGCCAGCGTGATTGGAAGGGTTATCTGAAACGAGGTCCCTTTTCCTGGCTCACTTAACACATTTATCGTTCCTTTGAGGTCGGAAATATTAGATTTGACCACATCAAGTCCTACCCCTCTTCCTGAAACCTCTGAAACCTTCTCAGCTGAAGAAAACCCCGGGGTAAAAATAAGGTTAATACATTCTTCATGAGATAAAATTGTCCCTTCGCTGACAAGTCCCTTTTTAACCGCTGAAGCTGTAATGGCCGGTATATCTATGCCCTTGCCATCATCTCTGACATCAATTACAACGGAATTGCCTTTCTGATATGCGTTCAACTGAATGGATCCTGTATCCGGTTTTTCTGCCTTCCGGCGTATTTCGACAGGTTCTATGCCGTGATCTATCGAATTCCTGATTATGTGAAGAAGAGGGTTTGTGATCTCCTCAATCATAACCTTGTCCAGTTCAGTGTCTCCTCCGAGGAATTTCAGGTCCACATTCTTGTTTATTTTGGATGTTATCTTTCTCGCAGCTCTTGAAAGTTTATTGTAAATCTGACCGATAGGCACCATCCTGACATCTATCACGCTTTGCTGAAGATCATTCAGTTTCCTTTCAAGTTGTCGCACTGCTTTCCCCAACTCTATACCGAAACCGGACATACCGGTTGAGGATGATAAATCCTTGCTTAACTGCTCAATAGCTGATTTACTGATAACAAGCTCACCGACAATATTCATTACTCGGTCAAGTTTTTCGATATCAACCCTTATTGTTTGGCTGATACTTTTAAGATCCTCGTCCAAATCAAGCTCAGATATTTCTGATGAAACCTGAGGAACAGATGGTTTCCGTTCCACCTTTTTCTTCGCTTCTCCCTTTAAAATAGTCTCGACCTCAAGCCCTTCTATTTTAATCAGGTCTTTCACAAAAGCTTCCTCTTCCTGGGTCCCGAAAATCAGTTTGAAATAGATCTTGTCTGAACTGCCGTCGCCTGACCACGGAAGAGTGCTGATGAGTTCTCCATGGTCTGCAAGTATTGCAGTCACTCTTTTCAGCTCCGTGTCGAACACATCAAAAGCAAATCCCACATTAATGCTCATCATATTGCTGCCGCTTTTGATATTCTCCAGAAGGCGGTGTTCTTCATACTCCGTAAATGACTTGATGGTCTTTTCATCCAGATTGAGCATGGAAAGAGAAATTCCGTCCGTTCCTGAAACCTCTCCGCTTGAGATTTTCACAACCTTCTCCATGAGCCCACTTATATCAATCATTTCGTCTTTATTCTGATGAATATTTGCAACAAGCATCAGCAGCACTTCAAGCGATTCAAAGAGAAGACTTATGAGCGGGTCACTGACAGCAATTTTGCCCATTCTGAGTTTATCGAGAAGACTTTCAAGATCATGGCTCAGATCGGAAATCTGCTGGAATCCCAGCATACCCGCCAGACCTTTCAGCGAATGAATTTCCCTGAACAGTTTGTTAACAAGAGCAGGTTTGACATCTCCGGACCTGTAAGAAGTTTCAAAGTCCATAATATCAGCAGACAGCCGCTCCAGAATCTCCTCTGCTTCCGAAACGAATTCCTTTTTTGCCGTATCCTGTTCCTTAAGCATTAGAATTATCCTTTGCACGCGGATGCGCAAGAAGTTCGGTTACAATTCGGTTAAGGGCTTCCGGTTCAAACGGTTTGTCGAGATAGCGATCCGCTCCCAGAGCTATGCCCCTTTTTCTGTCATTTTCCGTGTTTTCCGTCGAAACAATCACTACCGGTATATCACGGTAATGCTCATTATCCTTTAAATATCTGATCAATTCGAGCCCGTTGATATCAGGCATATTGATATCTGTCAGTATCAGGTCAAATGAATGTGCAGGGAGCAGCTTCAGCGCTTCAAAACCGTTGCCCGCCTCTGCTATCTCGGCATCCTGGTACTGAAGAAGCGATGATACAATAAAAGATCTCATTGACGCTGAATCTTCCACTACCATTATTCTCAAACGCTCAGCCATTCTATTTCCCCCCGCCACTGTCAGACGCAAGCTCCTTTTTGAGGTTCTCAACATGGATGGATATATTCTGTGCAACAACATGAAGTTCTTCAACGCTTTTTGAGTTACCGGATGCAATGTCATCAACCATTCTTGTCGCATCTATGACATCTCTGCTTTTCTCTCCGTAACATTTAGCCAGCTCATAAACACCCTGTATCCTGTCAGCAATAGAAACAATGACCTCGTTGATGCTCTTGGTGCCTTTCGTTTGCTCATTGGTTGCCTTTTTAAGCTGATTACTGAGGTCCCCTATTGAATCGGTCACCTCATTAATATATTTCCGGGCTTTTTCGTGCTCTTCCATCGCGCGGTTTATACTGGATACGCGCTCTTTCACCCTTCCCATGGCATTTTTTACTGTGCCGCTGCTGATAATCTGCTTCGCGGTAGCCTCTGAAATTTTGGAAATCATTTTCTCTGTTCTTTGCGCGCATTCTGATATCTTCTTAAGAACCCTTGATGAATCATTTGACAGCCTTACCCCTCTTTCCACTGCTTCCGTTCCTACTTCCATCGACCTGACCGCTTCTTCAGCTTCCTGCTGAACCGAAGCTATAAGCTCGGCAATCTCCTTGGTTGATAAAGCTGTTTTCTCAGCAAGCTGTCTTATTTGTTGTGCAACAACAGCAAAACTCTTCCCCTGTTCTCCTGATTGAGCTGCAATTATCGAAGCATTAAGTGCCAGAAGGTTTGTCTGATCGGCAATGTCGTCAATTATGTTGAGAATTTCACCTATCCTGTCAGACCTGTCACTGAGGCTTCTTATTATTCGCGCAGAATCCTTTACCGCAATGTCAATCTGCGCCATCCCCTTAGTTGACTCTTCAACCGAGATACTTCCTTCTTCAGCACTAAGTGCGGTTTCCTGTGCCAATTGCGCGGATCCTGCCGCGCTGTTCTCAACCTCTTCAATAGAATTTGCTATGCTTTCAATAGAAGAAGATGTGTCTTTTGTCGCATTGGTGAGTTCAAGAATTGAGCCAAAAACCTGTTTAAATGAGAAACTCATTTCCTCAAGACTGGATGAGGACTCAGAAAGAGACCTGTCAAGATTCACAGCCATCTCACCGATATGATCGATAGACGAACTCATTTCAAGCGTCGCGGAAGCAGCTCCTTCAGCGTTGGCTGACAGGTCCTGCATATCACTTTCAAGCTTCTTAACCAATTCATCAATTTCCCTTAGCGCACGAGAAGCTTTAGCTGATTCTGCGATCTGCAGACGGGCACCTTCCGCAACCTGACCGGCAATCCCGGTTTGCGTTTTAAGAAATTCCTCAAGTTCTCTTATGGTTTCACCTGAAACGCTCTGAAGCGATGTCTTTTTGGTCTTGGCACTAAAGATATTGTTAAATAAAGCCCGAATATCTTCTGGAATGGCGCTTAATTGCGGATTGAAATCATCAGCGCTCCAATTTTCGATATCAGAGTTCAGAAATTCAATAATACTGAATACCTCTCTACTCAGAACATAATAGAGCCTGTTCAGCGAATAAAATGCGCAGAAAACAGCTATCCCTGCAGCTACAATCAGAGCCATCTGGACAAATGGTGTGGCATCCGGCCAAAATACAATGAAAGCGAACAAAATTGTAGACACGGAAAATGAGACCATTGCCAGAAAAAAGAAAAGCATGACCCTGCTCCTGATCCCTGCACTCCTCATTTTTCATCCCTTTTGCTTAACTGTCTCTGAAGAAGTGTGTTTTCCATCGCTATTCCCGCCTGCGACATGAATATCTCAAGGCCTTCAAGATTGCCGATTGGTTTTCCGGAACCCGCGTTGTCACCATACAGTAAGGCAACCACTTTTCTTCTGCTGATAAGTGGCATAAGAACAACCTCTCTGGGGACGACTCTGCCAAAGCCCTCAATTATCAGACGGTTCCACATTGTATCCTTGAGCTTTCCCTGATGCATTTCCATAGTGTCAATAACCTGTTTGAAAATCGAATCCTCGTCTCTCGGGATCTGGATCCTTTTAACCTTTGCGTTTATGCTTTCATGATCGCCTGTCTCGCCAAAGCCGCCAAGTCCGAACACAATATTTTTTTTCACAAGAAAAAGAATACCCCTTTCAAGGAATTCAGCCGCAAGACGAAGAACCATAAGGGATATTTCACTTGTTTCATTCGGATTCTGAAGCTCGGAGACCAGTTTCTTTACAGCTTTTATCTGTCGATAGGAAGTGCTGTTTGAATCCGAAACGACATGTCCTGCATCCTCTATCTCTTTCAGCGCGAACCTTCTGGATTCCTTAAACAGGCGTTTTACTATGAAAAGCACCTCCTCACAGAACTGCTCAAGATCATTCTCCACCTGATCAAGCTCAATCCTTGAAACATCAGGTTTGATGAGATAGTTTGTAACCCCAAGCTCGTATGCCTTATGCCTTGCTCTGGTGTCAAGATGGTCTGTCATCAGTATTACCGGTACAGATTCGTTTATCTGACGGATTCTTGTAAGCACATCAAGCCCGCCCAGGAGGCTTTTTCCGTCCACTGACCTCATCAGTAAATCCGTAATAACTACAAATTCATCCCCGCTACTGCTCAATTCTTTAGATTTACTCACTGCATCAACTGTTGTGTCAAGAGCATATACCCGGAATCCGTGTTTAGTAAGGAAGGATTCCAACTCAGCGCGGAAAAGGGCTTCATCATCTACAATTACAAGTTTCTGGATACCGGCAGGTTCAATTTTGAGAGTATCCGACACCTCCGGGGAACTATCTTTTGTAAGTTCTTCAATAATATCCTTTTCTGAAACAAGGGCAGCAGGTTTTATTTTTTTCTCGTCCTGTAGTGGTTTCAAAGGTTTGTTTACAGTAAACGATCCCTCCGTTTTCTTTCTCGTTCCAGTGCCAGCGGAAATCCCCGACAACCGACTTAAAGTGGAAAGAGATTCAAGTTTCCTTCTTCCGCCGGGCGTTTCGTTTCCGTTCTCCATATCAACTATAAGTTGAGGATCGACTCCGCTGTGAAGCGGCAGCTCCCTAGGACTCATACCGATCCCGTCCAAAGGAATTTCCTCGTTGAGCTTGAAATTAAACTCACCCTTTTTTGTTTTCATCAATTCTCTTATAGCGGCAATGATCTTGACCTTAATAGAGTCCTCAACATCTTTTTCCGCAACCGTACCGCTTTCAATAAGATGAACTCCCAGAGGTTTGCTGCCCTGATTTTTAAGCGCGCTCTCAAGATGTTCTTTTGAAATAAGTTTTCTATTAACCAGTATCTCTCCCAGCGCAGGAACAGGCTCATCGGTGTGAACATCAATAATCCTTCCGTTTTTAAAAACTATTGAACTCTTGCCGGTCTTTGTTGTAAGAATGAGCAGACCTGTTCTTTTACTCAGATTAACTATATGGAGTATATCCGACAGTGGCAGATCTTCAAGCTTTCCTTCAAGCCCCATAGCCTATCCTTTGTCCTTTGCCAGCTTTATGCTTATTATTTTCACGCGGTCTCCAGAAGTGCTGAAATTCAGATGTTTTTCCTTAAAACCAGGTATCTTTATCTGCATCGAATATTTTCTGTTTGAAGAAAGATCAGTAAAGGAAAAATGTCTCTTTCCGTCAAGTATTCTCATCTCTCCTGCCTGTTCTCCATCCCTGAAAATTGATATTCTGCCACCATCCAGACCGGTGAAAGGTATGCCATCAAAAATACCAACCACTGCGCTTGCAAATCTTGTGCTGTTGTTTGGTCTTAAAACTATGTCACTGAAACTTCCGGGAACGGAATCCACGATAAAAAATCTGTCTGTTGAGGAAATTTTACTGACAGAATGGCAGGCTATATGATATGGGCTTGCAGTATCGGGATCAATGACAAGATATCTGGCATCAATAGTGTTAAGAGATCTTCCCGGGTCGGAAAATACCCAGCCGATATCAGGATAATAAATCTCCAGCCATCTATGAAAAAAACTCTGCCCCAGCTTACTTTTCTCCTGTCCTGCATTGTCAATGCAAAGCCCGTGCACCTTTCTGGAAGGTATCCCTGACCCTCTTAACAGCGCCAGAGCAAGATTAACCCTGCCTACACAGTTTGCCTTCCGGTAAGAATAAACGGATTCCGGAACATCACTCATCACAGAAACATCGGTATAAGCTATATTTTCCGAAACCCAGAGAAGAACAGAGTTAACAGCATCGTACTGGGTTTTGCTCCCTCTGGTTAAATTAGCGGAAAGATCCTCTATGGCCTCTGAAGAACCCGTAAAATATGATTCTGAATACTCTTTGATTCCTGGAGGAACTGCTTCATCGGGAATAGGGAAAGGAGTCAGCGAGTTCATTGGGGATGATTTCACTTCAACTTCCACTTCAATACTGCCCGGTCCATTCTTTGTGACACTCTGATTGAAACCATTATTTGAATAATTCAGAAGAAAAGAAGCTGTTCGGTTTGCTTCGAAAATGTAGGAAGCGGAGGATATCCCCTTCACTATTCCCGCAGCATTAACTGAAGAAACTGCTGAAATTAAGCAGATAAACATCACAGTCAGCATTTTGAACATTTTTAAGCTGTCAGTTCTCATTATTTTTTTTCATTGCTTTGTCAAGAATACCGTTTATGAATGAGGCTGCATTTTCCGAACTGTATAATCTTGAAATCTCTATAGCTTCATTGATAACAATGCTTTTGGGTGTTCCTTCCGCTTCTGCTTCATAAATTGCCAGCCTTATTATATTCCTGTCAACAACAGCCAGCCTGTCAACTTTCCATCTTTTCGAAGTTCCGGCTATCTTTGCATCAATATCAACCATATTTGATATAACACCTCTTACAAGTTTCTCGGTAAACGCTCTTGTCTCTTCCTTTATCTGCCTGGAACTCCAGAAAGCGGACAAAATAACATCCTCGTTCTCTCTCGTAATCTCATACTGGAACAATGTCTGTAACGCAAATATTCTCGCTCTTCGCCGCTCTCCCATAGTCAGGTCCTGTGCTGAACAGCCAGGGTCAATCCTTAAGCTGGCTGTAAAGACTCAGCATTTCAATGACAGACAGGGCAGCTTCCCAACCTTTATTCCCGTTCTTGCTTCCTGCCCTTTCAATTGCCTGCTCCAGGTTATCAGCTGTTATTATACCGTAGCCTACCGGGATTTTGTATTCCATACTGATAACTGCTATCCCCTTCGTCACCTCTGAACTGATAAAGTCAAAGTGAGGGGTGTTGCCCCTTATTAAAGCGCCAAGACAGACGATGGCATTATACCTTGAGGTTTCACAGACCTGTTTCAGCATCGCCGGAATTTCGAATGCTCCCGGAAGTCTGAAAAGATCTATTCTGTCCGTGTCAGCCCCATGCCTCTCCAGGCAATCCACCGCTCCCGAAATAAGACCTTTTACGACAAAGTCATTAAAGCGACTTGCAATTATCGCAATACTGCTGTCCCGGACTTCCAGTTTGCCCTGTATTGTTCTAACCATATAGACTTCTCCTTGAAGTGAATTTCAGACAAAACAAAATTATATTTTTATTCCCTTCTCATGTCAAGAATAGTAAAAGATTTAAGGCTTTTAGAATGTCAATAACTAAATGTTGTTAAATCCGTTATATTATGATATAAACAGTTGTTTTTTGGTTTTGTTGGGAAGCTTGATGGCAAAAGAACGAAAATCTCTGATAGATATCCAATGGATTACGGTCAGTTACCGATCTGCGATAATATTTACTTCAGTTGTAGTCCTGATTTTTGCAGTTATATGTTATAAATATTTTTATCTTTCACCGCAAACCTCTTCCGGAAGTGAAATAGCAAAAGCGGAAAGAAAACTGGCGGAAGCACAACCCTATATTTCAGGTCCCCAGATCAAATCCGATTTTACTGAAGCTGCACTGAAACTGCAGGACGCGAGAGTTTTTTTTGAAAAAAGAAAGTTCAATGAAGCCAAAACTTCTGCCTTGAAATCATATGAGATATCCGCAAAAATAATTGAAGATGCCACTAAGGGCGAATCCCCGGGAAATATAAAATTCACAAGACTCGAAGGAACTGTAAAAGTTAAGAAAGCAGGGACCTTCAGCTGGGTGGATGCCAAGATGGACACACCTTTGGGAGAGGGAGACAAAATAAAAGCCCACAGCGGAGGAAGTGCAGAGTTTTTATCATTTACAGGGGACACCGTTACAATTAAACCCGGTGTTTTATGCGAGATAAGAAAAAGTGAGAAAAACCCGAAAACAGACGATGAAAATATTGAAATATTCGTTAACGACGGTTTTCTTGACCTTCAAAGCAGCGAGAGAAGAACATCGAATTCAGAGTTCAAAGTCATCACTCCCACTTCTGAAGTCAGGGTAAAAAATAAAGCGGAATTAACTATAAGAGCATCCGAAGAGGAGACAAGCATAAAGGTCGCATCGGGTGTAAGCGGAGCCGTATCCGTTTCCAGCGGAACTTCAGAGGTAAAACTTGAAGCAAACGAAGCCGTTACGACAACCAAAGCAGGTATTGGAGATAAATCAGATCTGCCAGGTCCGCCGGTCCTATTGCTGCCAGCGGGTTCACATCCTTTCTTTTTTGACGACCCCAAAGAAGGTGTCGTGACGCTCAAATGGGAAGCGAGGCCCGATGCCAAATCCTACCGCCTTCAGGTTTCAGAATCCAGGCTGTTCGCAACATTCAAGGTTGATCAGGAGGTATCCGGAGATCAGGTCACCAAAGGCGTCAATTTGAAAGGTCTGCCGAACGGCAATTATTTCTGGAAGGTTTCCGTGAAAGATAAAAACAACGAGGAAAGCCCTTTCAGTGAAATCAAATCATTCCGGATCACGGCGCGTCAGAATGTTAAAGGAACCCCTCCCAAACTTAAAATAACGGAAACCCAGAAAATTGGAAGGTTTATTATCATCAAAGGGGAAAGTGATCCAGGAATTTATCTCACTATGAACGGCAACCGGGTTGATGTTTATGAAGACGGCACATTCAACAATATTTACAAGCTTGAGCATGTCGGGCAGAATAACATTGAAATTATTGCGACAGATAACTACGGACTCTCCAGCACAGAGGTTGTTACAACCTTCCACAATGAATAATGGATAATCTGAATATAGCAATATTCACGGATGACAGAATGCATTTTTCAGACTGTCTCAAGGATTTTTGTTCAGATGGTAACACGGCATCATTTTTCAGTTCCGATCAGATAAGCAACTTCAATAATCGGGACGATATCGATGCTGTTATTGTTGATTTCAAAGCTTTAAAAGCTGCTGACATCATCGGACAATCCTTTGCGGAAAAAGATAAAAATACCTGCCCGGTTTTTCTTGCGTTTGAAGGCGACAACCCTTCACCGGAAATAATTCGGAAAATCTGCGCTGATTCCGTGATAAAACTCCCTGTTCCATCGAACGCCCTGAAATCTTTAATTCTGATTTCCAGAGAAAAAATTAAGCTTGAGACCAAACTGAAAACGGTTCAGAACCTCTATGCAGAAGAAACAAGTTACAGAGAGATCCTCACCGATATTATCGGGGCGGTGAATTCAAGCTTGGAACTTGATGAAGTTCTTGATACCGTGATGAGCAAGACCAAACTCCTTATCAATGCGGAGGGGTGGTCAATAATGCTTCTGAATGAAGATAAGTCGGAACTCGTTTTTGAGAAGGTGGAGGGTCAGAAAGGATCGGAACTGATATCGTTCAGGATTAAAGTAGGAGAAGGAATTGCGGGTTGGGTGGCTAAAACGGGGAAACCCGTCATAGTAAACAATGTGGCCGAAGACAAGAGATTTTTCTCTGACATTGACCATGTAACAAAAATGACGACAAAATCCATTCTCTGCGCTCCTTTGATAAGCAGGGAGAAAATTGTCGGTGTGGTCGAAATTGTTAATAAATCAGGCGGTGAAGGGTTTTCACTGCGGGATCAGAATACGCTTATGACGCTGACCGGGCCTGCCTCCATAGCGATTGAAAATGCTCAGCTCTTCCGGAAAAGCAATTACCTTTCGATAACCGATGATCTGACAAAACTTTACAATTCAAGGTATTTTAATGACATTCTCACAAAAGAAGTGGAAAGATCAAGACGATACAGAAACAGTGTATCCCTTATTTTTCTTGACCTTGATAATTTCAAAAACATTAATGACACCCACGGCCATCTCGCCGGAAGCAGGACTATTTATGAAGCCGGAGCTATCATAAGGAATTCCGTAAGGGATTTTGATATCGCATCAAGATACGGCGGAGATGAATTCACAGTTGTTCTTCCGAATACTTCTTCAGACGGTGCTTTGGCGGTCGCGGAAAGGATCCGTTCAGATATTGAATCTCAGATTTTTCTACGGTGCATGGGACTGGAAATTTCCATAACAGCAAGCCTTGGGGTCGCGTCCTTTCCCGAAATGGCCGGTTCAAAGGAATCACTCATCCAGCTTGCAGACAGCGCGATGTATTATGTCAAGGAAAATGGGAAGAACGGAGTTCATGTAACTCGCAAGTAAAATATCTGTAAAATCCTGTAAATAATTCATTTATCATATCAAATTCTATTGACTAATGGGTGCCGAACCATTAACATGATTAATCTGTTCAGTTGCTTTAAGGAGAAGATAAACAGCAATGAGTTTCAATCCCCGTTCAATATTCAGTATTTTTTCTAGCGATCTTGCGATTGATCTGGGAACATCCAACACCCTCGTTTTTACCAGAAACAAGGGCATAATTCTCAGAGAACCTTCCATAGTTGCGATTAATAAGCTCACTGGAAAGGTGGAGGCTGTCGGACGAGAAGCCAAGGAGATGCTTGGAAGAACCCCGGGCAATATCGTTGCGATCAGGCCTATGAAAGGGGGGGTCATCGCGGATTTTGAAGTGACGGAGAAAATGCTTGAATACTTCATCCGCAGAGCACACAACAGAAGGTTCGGGGTCAGGCCCAGGATCATCATTGGGGTACCCTCCGAAATCACACAGGTGGAAAAAAGAGCGGTGAAGGATTCAGCCTTAAGGGCAAAGGCTTCGGAAGTGTTCCTTGTTGAGGAATCAATGGCTGCTGCTATCGGCGCGGGTCTTCCCGTAACAGAACCTTCCGGTAATATGATAGTTGATATCGGCGGGGGCACAACCGATGTTGCCGTTATTTCTCTGGCCGGAGTAGTTTACAGCAAAACAGTAAGAACTGCCGGGAATGAAATGGATGAGGCAATCACCCAGTATATCAAGAGGAAATATAATCTCCTTATCGGAGAGCGCACCGCTGAAGATGTCAAGATGTGCGTAGGATCCGCATATGCTCTTGACGAGGAAAAAACGATGGAGATCAAGGGCCGGGATCTTGTGGATGGTATTCCGAAAACCCTGGTGGTTTCAGATTCAGAGATCAGAGAAGCGCTTGCTGAAACAGTCGGTGCCATTGTGGAAGCCGTAAGGGTTGCTCTGGAAAGGACTCCGCCAGAACTGTCCGCGGATATTGTGGACAAGGGCATTGTGCTTGCGGGAGGCGGGGCCCTGCTTAAGAATCTTGACCGCAGGCTCAGGGAAGAAACAGGGCTTCCGGTCACCATTTCCGATGACCCGCTGTCTGCTGTCGCGCTTGGCACCGGGGCTATGCTCAGCAATCTTGACTTGTTGAGGAAAATTGCTCTGTCCTGACAGGGATCTTAAGCTAATTACGAATTTATTTCATTTCTTGACTGACTATGCGCAACGCAGGCGGTCCGATGATATTTAAAAATCGCGAACACACTGTATTTTTCTCTGTCTTGTTTTTCCTGCTGATAGTGATATCAGTTCAGGTAAGAACCGCGAATCACGCTACAATACTGGAAAAAATATTCTATCATGCAATTTCGCCTTACCTTAAAGCAGGAAACTCCGCTATTGAATCGCTAAGATCTGCCGCCTCGCATGTAAACAATCTGAAAAACGCACTTGAAGAGAACAGGAAGCTTAAAAGCGAGATCATTGATCTGAAAAATGAAATTCAGCTGACCGATTTTCTGATGGCGCAAAACAGTGAACTGAGGGAGTTGCTTCAGTACAAAAAGATATTTGTGCCCGGAACAACCGCTGCAGATATAGTCTCAAGGGATATTGCAAATCCCTACAGAGCTTTGATTCTGAATAAGGGATCCAGCTCCGGCATCTCGCGTGACATGGCTGTTATTGTGCCTGAGGGAATAATAGGACGAATCATACAAACTTCAGGCGGAACAGCAAAGGTTCAGCTTATCACAGATGCAGACAGCGGAATCGCGGCCTTCCATCCCGGGACAGGCGAGAACACTATCGTTGTAGGACTGAATTCAGGCATCCTGGAAGCAAGGTATGTCCCGAACACCAGCAGCATTAAAACAGGCGATAAACTGGTTTCATCCGGATATGACGGCATCTATCCGGAGGGACTTAATGTCGGCACGGTTTCGGTTTCAGAACCGGGGCAATTCGGCACACGGATAATAAATGTGATCCCCGCTGCGGATATAACCGGAGCAAAAGAACTTCTTATAATCACCGGTGATCATGAGCAGAATTAGCTTTCTTCTTATTTTACTGACCGCGCTGTCTCTTCAGGTTCTTCTCGCAAACAGCCTGCCTGTAAGAATTGATCTTCTTCTTATTGTACTGATTGTTTACTGCATTGAAAAGAACACCATTGAGAGCATATTCATGGGAACAGCGTTGGGTCTTGTCCAGGATACGCTTACAGGAGGCATATTCGGAATCCGCGCATTCTCAAAAACAGTGACGGCATATCTCCTGAGCATGGCAGGAAAGAAAATAGTCGCTGAGAATCCATACATACAGTTCATCACGGCGGCAGGAGCCACAATAATTGATCTGTTCATAGCCGGGGAGATTGAGAGGATACTGACGCAGGCGCCATACCGCGTTTTTGACAAAGCAGGACTTGCAGGGATTGCAATCAACGCATTCATCTGCTGCACAGTATACCACGGAATAAATTACTTCAGGCTCAGAAAAAAATTATGATTACAAAACTGAGAAACAGAATAAGCTTCTTCAGATATCTGGTTTCATTCTTTTTCCTCATTCTATTTCTGGGTTTCTGGTCACTTCAGGTTCTTTCCGGGGACAAATATCTGAAAATGTCTGAAAGTAACCAGTATATGACAAAAATTCTGGACGCTCCGAGAGGACTGATGTTTGACGCGAAAAACACAATGCTGACCGCTAACAGGATAGCATACAACTTCTCCCTCATCAGGGAGAAGATCACCGACAGGGAGGGTTCAATGGCAAGAATCCGGAGGCTCTTCGGGTTTTCGGAAGGGAACCTTCAGGAGCGGATAGACAGATACTCGTCTCTACCTTCATTCCGGCCGATAATCATTTCCGAAGACATCGCATTTGAGCATCTCGCTTATGTAGAATCTCACAGATTGGAAAATCCCGAGTTCCACATTAGCACCCAGCAGAAAAGAATCTACCTGATTCCGGAAAAATGCTCGCATGTTCTGGGTTATGTGGGCGAGATAACAGCCTCTCAGAAGATCAGACCCGAATTCGGTAATTTTGACACGGGAGACATCATCGGACAATCCGGGCTTGAGAGAAGCTTCAACCCTGAACTCACCGGAAAAAAGGGAATGAGCCGCGTGATCGTCAACAACCAGGGAAGGGAAATTGCCGTATTTGAAAACACCCCTCCCGTTAAAGGCAAAGATCTCAGGCTGAGCATCATAAAATCACTTCATGAGGTTGCCGCAGATGCTTTCGCCGGGCGTTCCGGCGCGGTGATAGCCCTAAACCCGCAGAATGGGGAAATCTACCTCCTTGCAAGTTATCCCGGATATGATCCCAACATGTTCACGACAAGGTTTTCTTCGAAGGAATGGTCTGATTTCACAAACAATCCCAAACACCCTCTCCAGAACAGGGTCATCAGCGGACTCTATTCCCCGGGGTCTGTGTTCAAGGTGGTTGTCTCAGTGGCAGCCCTTGAAGAAGGGCTTATAACACCGGATACAAGGTTCTTCTGCGGAGGTTCCGCCCCCTTTTACGGGAAAACATTTCGGTGCTGGAAAGCAGGCGGGCACGGGAGCATGAACCTCCAGGAAGCGCTTAAACATTCCTGCAATATTTATTTTTACAATCTCGGCAAGATACTCGGCATTGAGAAAATACATAAATACGCAACCATGCTCGGACTGGGAAACATGTCCGGAATTGATATTCCCGGAGAAAAGCCTGGCCTTGTCCCTTCCCCGGAATGGAAAAAAAAGACCTTCGGGGAACGGTGGTATCCCAGCGAAGACATCAGTGTTGTTATAGGACAGGGCGCCCTGCAGGTGTCCCCGCTCCAGCTCGCGCTTATGATTTCAGCGGTTTCCAACGGAGGCAGACTTGTTCAGCCGCATATCGTTACCCATATTGACGGAAAGGAAATATCCCGCCTTAATAAACCGAAAGCTGAATATAAGTTCAGACGGGAAAACCTGAAAGTGATAAAGCAGGCACTATGGGAAGTCGTGAACAGTTACGGAACAGGCTGGCGCTCCGCGGTTCAGGGAAGGGATGTCTGCGGCAAAACCGGAACGGCTCAGGTTATCAGCTCAAAATTGAAAGAGAGTTTCGGTTCCAATGTCCCGGAGGAATATCAGGAACACGCATGGTTCGCGTGTTTCGCGCCGATGGAAAACCCTGAAATCGCTATGGTGGTGCTTGTAGAGAACGCCGGGCATGGAGGGGAGGCCTCCGCGCCAATTGCAAGAGCGATCCTGGAGGAATTCTTCAGACAAAAGGGCGGAATATGATAGACCGCAGACTGGCTTTCGGATTTGACTATTCCCTTCTAATCGCTGCTGTCCTCATCTCGTGTGCGGGGCTTCTGGCGCTGAGCAGCGTCACTTATAACACAGACCACACCATATTCACAAAACAATTCTTCTGGATCCTCGGAGGGCTTGCCGCATTTCTGATTGTTATCTCAATTGATTACCACATGCTGGCGCAGATATCCGGCGCCATATTCGCGATATCCCTTCTTCCGCTTATCTTCCTTCTCATTTTCGGCAGGAGCATATCCGGCGCGAAAAGCTGGATAGACCTTGGGCCATTCAGCCTGCAGCCGTCCGAATTCATAAAGATAACCACCCTGCTGATATGCGCTTACTACCTTGCCGAAACAATTGACAGAGGAGTTGTTCTGTCAAGAATCATCACGATAGGGTTCATAACAGGCGTTCCGTTCGTACTAATAGCCCTTCAGCCGGACTTTGGAACAGGGCTCACCTACATTGTGCTTTTCATCGGCATGCTGTTCTTCATGGGGACGGGGCTTCGCTTTCTTATTGTCGTCACAATGATATTCCTTCTCATGATACCTGTGGCATGGTTCTTTGTTTTCAAAGATTATCAGAAAGCCAGGGTATTGACATTCGTAAATCCGTCAATTGATCCGAAAGGCGCGGGATACCAGATCATACAGTCAAAAATAGCTGTCGGATCCGGCGGCGTCACCGGCAAAGGCTGGAAGGCAGGCAGCCAGAGCCAGCTTAAATTTGTTCCCGAGCAGGCAACCGACTTCATCTTCTCGGTCCTCGCCGAGGAATGGGGGCTTCTCGGCTCCTCGATTCTGCTCTGCCTCTATTTCTTCGTAGTAATGAGATGCTGTGATATTGCCGCAGCGGCGAGGGATCCGCTCGGAAGTTATATTGTTCTTGGTTTTATGTCAATATTTGTTTTTCAGGTATTGATTAATATCGGTATGATAATCGGGCTGACTCCAACCACTGGACTCCCTCTGCCGTTTATGAGCTACGGGGGGTCATCCATGATTGTAAATTTTATAGGGATTGGCCTGGTTATAAATGTTAACATGCGCAGGTTCGTAAATTGAAACCTGCCCGACAGGAGAGATTATGAAAAAAGAAGTTGTTATAGACAGCTCGCTGTATGAAACCAGGATTGCCATCCTGGAAGACGGAGAGCTTTCCGAGATATACATCGAGCGCGGAGAAGAAGCCGGTCTCGTCGGAAATATATATCTCGGCAGAGTGGGAAAGGTTCTTCCGGGAATCCAGTCGGCATTCGTAAACATCGGGCTCGAGAAAGACGCCTTTCTTCACTGCTCCGATGTGTCATACAATTCCGAAATTTACGAGAAAGGAAGCAGAGTCAGCGTCAGAACAAAAGGCGTCAAAAACCCTTCGATAGAGTCCCTTTTGAAAAGCAGCCAGAGCGCCGTGGTGCAGATAACCAAGGAACCCATCAGCGCAAAGGGCGCGAGGATCACATCGTTTATATCCCTTCCCGGACGGTATATGGTCTATATGCCCTCGGTGAGGCACATCGGGGTTTCCAAAAGAATTGAATCCAGAGAGGAAAGAAAAAGGCTCAGGCTCATCCTCGCGAAATACAAGGGGAAAAGCGACGGTTTCATTGTGCGGACGGCGGGAGAAGGGAAAAACGAAGCAGACCTGAAGGCAGACATGGACTATCTCACGGGGCTTTGGGAAGAGATCAGGACAAAAGCCGGGAAAGTCAACCCGCCCAGTCTTCTCCACCGCGACTTCAACCTGACCCTGCGGGTATTGCGGGACTATCTTTCAAGTGACATCAGTAAAATAGTCATCAATTCGAAAGGCGCTTACGACGATGTCGTCAACTTCATCAAAAGGATATTCCCGCGCTACAAAGGGAAAATAGAGCTCTATCAGAGCAACATCCCCGTCTTTGAAAAGCACGGGATACAGGAATCCCTTGATAAAAGCCTCGAAGACAAGGTCTGGCTCAAATCAGGCGGACACATAGTGGTAACCCAGACAGAGGCCCTTGTCGCGATTGATGTCAACACCGGCAGATATGTGGGAGACAGCGGAAAACTGGAGAACACGGTGGTCCAGACAAACCTAGATGCCGTCAAAGAAGTAGTCAAACAACTCAGGCTGAGAGACCTAGGAGGGATAATCGTTGTTGATTTCATAGACATGGAAGAAGCAAAGAACAGAAAAAAGGTTATTGACGCGTTCAGAGAAGAACTTAAAAAAGACAAAGCCCAGAGCAGGATACTGCAGATAAGCGACTTCGGCCTGGTCGAAATGACGCGCAAAAGGACTCGGAACAGCCTCTCCTCAACCCTGTGTTCAGTCTGTCCGTTCTGTGACGGGGCCGGCATCATAAAATCCGACAGGACAATAGGTTACGAGATCCGGAGAGAAGTCATCAAGGTCGCCGCAACGGTCCCCGGCAAAAAGATATGCATAAAGGCGAACCCCGATGTCATTCAAATCCTGAAAAACGAACACGGCCTCATTGAAGAACTCGCATCTTTGACCGGAAAAGGGATATACCTGAAAGGCGATCCGAACTACCACAACGAGCAGTACGACATAACAGAAGGATAGAAGCCGGACGGGGACATGACCCGAC
>CAZDZC010000027.1:0-39749 GCA_964509835.1 uncultured Acidobacteriota bacterium | reverse complement strand
TTAGTTCTTCATTTGCCGAAGGCATTTTTCAGCGGTTGAGAGGGATGTGTGGTAGGGTTGCGTTTTGGAGCAATTTAAAGGATGCCGATGAATAACTTTATAACCAACAACGAAACGAGAAACCTTAAGAAACGCCTGGTGGAGCTTATTAAAAAAAGCGAAGAGCTGAAGTTCCTCGTAGGGTTCTTCTACTTCTCAGGAATTCGTGAGCTTTATCAGGGCTTGAAGGCCAATCCCTCAACCGTGCTAAAGGTTTTAGTGGGTTTAAATGTGGACAGCATAAATTTCAACCTGATTGAATTCGAGGACAACGCCCGGATATCAGACGAAGAGAAAATCCACCGTTTCTTCATTTCACTCAAAAAATCCTTTAACAATGAGGATTTCGACACAAAAAATTTTTACGAGCAGGCAGTATTCTTTCTTGAACTTATCCGCAACGACAGGCTTATCATCAGAAAAACCTTTGAGCCGAACCATGCCAAGCTATACCTTTTCAAACTGGACAGGGAACAGGTAGGGAAAAGAAATCTCTTCATAACCGGAAGCAGCAACCTCACAAAAGCCGGGCTTTCTCTCCAGAAAGAGTTCAATGTCGAGATCGGGGATTACGGCTTTGACGATGCGGAAAGCTATTTTGAAACGCTTTGGGACGATGCCGTAAAAATTACCGAATATGAAGATGTAAAAAGCAAGCTCATCGGGTTAATCGAAAACGATACCCATATAAAAAGCGATGTCACTCCATTCGCGGCCTTCTGCCTGATCCTGAAAACCTATCTTGATTCATTCGAACAGAAGGAAGTCGGAGAATCGCTGCTGAATGTCCTGGAAGAAAATCATTATAAGGCTTACAAATACCAGTTAGATGCCGTCATGCAGGCAAGAACAATCATTGAAGCCAACAATGGCGTGATCATAGCCGATGTTACCGGGCTGGGTAAAACAATTATTGGATGCGCTATTGCAAAAGAAATGCGGAAAAGGGGAATAGTAGTATGCCCTCCGGCACAGGTCGGAGACAAAGGCAAAAATTCGGGATGGCGCAAATATCTTGAAGAATTCAGGCTTTACGACTGGGAAGCTTATTCGCTCGGCGATCTTGAAAGCGTCCAGGAGGCTGTTTCCAGGGCAAGGGATATTGAACTGGTTATTGTGGACGAAGCCCACCGCTTCAGAAATCAGGATACAAGAGATTATGAACTGCTGAAGAACATCTGCCGCGATAAGCAGGTCATCCTGCTGACAGCCACCCCTTTCAATAACCGTCCGGGAGATATTCTCTCCCTGCTCAAGCTGTTCATTACCCCCAAGAAATCTTCGATAACACTGGGAAATAATCTTGTCGGGCAGTTTTCCGAATTTAAAGGAACATTTGACAAGCTCGGTTATATAAAAAAATACTGGAACTCGGGTGACGAGTCAAAACGGCTGAAAGCATTGACCTACTATACAGAACTGTTCGGCGAGGACAGAATAGACCTCAAAAAGGTGGCGGAAAGAGCCCGGTATCTTGCAAAACAGATAAGAAATGTCATAGAACCCGTCACCATAAGGCGTAACAGACTCGACCTTAAAGGCAACCCGTTTTACGCTGAAGAAGTCGGTGACCTGCCTGAAGTGGCAGACCCGCAGGAATGGTATTTTGAGCTGACCGGCCCGCAATCAGATTTCTATACAGAGATCATACAGGAATACTTCTACAATCCCGATGACCCGGATGGGCGAGGCTTGTTCAAGGGAGCTATTTACAGACCTTTTGAATATGAAAAAGGCCCCAATGAAAATATGAACATTGAAGAAAACCGGCAATACCAGCAACAGCGCAACTTATATGATTTCATGCGCCGGATGCTCGTGAAGCGGTTTGAAAGTTCATTCGGATCTTTCGAGCAGAGCATCAGGAATTTCATAAAGATAACAGAAACATGCAGGAATTTTATTGAGAAAACGGGGGAATACATTCTGGACCGCGGCCTTATTGATAAAATCTACTCGCTTGATTCCGATGAAATCGAAGCCCGCCTCCAGGAATACGAAGAGAAAATAAACCGCGGCGAATACCCTAAAAACCACAAAAGGTATAAGCTTAAGAACTTCAAACGCAAAAAGGAGTTCGTTGACCATATCAATTCTGACATTCATCTTTTCCATGAAATACTCGAGAAACTTGACCGGCTCGGGCTTGTCGAAAACGATCCCAAAACAAAATGCCTCGTTAAATATTTAAAAAAGGAATTCGCAAAGAAACCGGACAAGAACGAACCTGAGCGAAAGATAATCATATTCTCGGAATATGTGGACACCGTTCTATATCTGGAAAAAGAGCTTAAAAAACACTTCGGCGGGGCCATGCTGGTAGTGCCGGGGGTTTTGCCGCAAAACAAAATCAAGGTTCTGAACAGGAACTTCGACGCGGTTTATCCGGAGCAGGAGGACACCTACAAGCTTCTTCTCACTTCCGACAAAATATCCGAAGGCTTCAATCTGAACCGGGCGGGAATGGTCATAAATTACGATATACCGTGGAACCCTGTGCGCGTCATCCAGCGGCTGGGGCGCATCAACAGGATAAGCAAAAAGGTTTTTGATCTGTTGTATATCGTGAATTTCTTCCCGACAAAAACCGGCTCCGAACTGGTCAAATCCCGTGAGATAGCAGCGAACAAGATGTTCCTTATCCATTCCGCGCTGGGAGAGGATTCAAAAATATTCGACATAGACGAAGAACCGACACCAGCCGGGCTTTTCAACCGTGTCCAGCAGAACCCGGACAAGGCTGAAGGCGAAAGTTTCTATACGAAAGCGCTCAGGGTATTTCTGGAAATCAAAAGGAAACATCCTGAACTAATCAAGGAACTCGGCAGCTATCCCCCGAGGGTCAAGGTCGCTAAAAAAGGGCTGGAGAATGAACTTCTCGTCTTTTTCAAAAAAGGCAGGCTGTATGTGAAAGGCACATCAACACGCAATGAAAAACCCGAGCCGTTCGAAATTTCATTTGAAGATGCCTACGAAAGGATTGTATGCCTGCCGGAAGAAAAATGCCTTGAGTGGAACACCGACAAATTCTGGGACTTTTATCAGGCTGTCAAAGAGCACAGCGAAACTCGCGATGACGGATTGAACGAGCTGAGCCTTGAAGCAAGGGCCTTGAAAAACCTTGAGTTCCTCATTCGCGACACTTCTGAAGAACTGATGCCTTATAAGGATTTCCTTAGAATGCTGCGGGAGGATGTTCTGGATTACGGAACCCTGCCCGACTTCACATTGCGAAGGATCATGAACATCAAGGCAAACTCTTTTGATGAACTGAATTCCATACAGAAAGAGCTTGGGACAGATTATCTGACAAAAGAAAAGAACCGCCGGACAGACAGGAAAAAGGAAATAATCATAGCGGTTCAAAATATAGCGGGGTGACAAGAACATGGAGACAACAAAGATAGTTTTTTTCAAGGGGCAAAAGATCAGGAAAACACTCTTTAATGGCGAGTGGTGGTTTTCCGTTGTAGATGTTATAGAAGTTCTGACAGGCAGCGTCAACGCCCGGGACTACTGGTTTAAAATGAAAACAAGGGTAAATAAGGAAGAGGGATTTGAACCGTCGACAATTTGTCGACAGTTGAAACTGCCTGCTCCGGATGGAAAGATGAGAAGCACTGATTGCGCTGACACCGAAGGCATTTTCCGGATCATCCAGTCCATCCCATCCCCGAAAGCTGAGCCGTTCAAGCGCTGGCTGGCAAAGGTGGGTTTTGAAAGGGTTCAGGAAATAGAGAACCCGGAGCTTGCATCCAAAAGAGCCAGGATTCTTTACAGGCTCAAAGGATATTCAGACGACTGGATCGAGAAAAGGATGCGTGGCATTGCCATCAGGGAAGAGCTTACGGATGAATGGCAGAAACGCGGCGCGCAGGAGAAAAGAGACTACGAGATACTGACAGCCGAGATATCCAAAGCAACTTTTGGAATTACTCCGGGGGAATACAAAAATCTTAAAGGGTTGGAACGCGAAAACCTTCGCGATCACATGGATGATTTCGAGCTTATCTTCACCATGCTTGGGGAAAGATCTGCCGCTGAAATTCACAGGACGGAGGATTCAAAAGGAGTTCCCAAACTCAGGAAAGATGCGAAAAGAGGCGGGAGGATTGCAGGCGTAGCCCGTGAACAGCTTGAAAAAGAAATAGGCAGATCCGTTGTCTCGGAGGAGAACTATCTGCCTGAACCGAAGAAGAAAAAACCGTTGAAAAAATAATGAGCGAAGCAAGGCAATTTCTTGAAGCGATAATCAGCGATTTCGAACCCTTGGGGTTCATCCGTTTCTTCCGGGAAAAGAGCAGGCATTTTACATCCCGTGAGGAAGATTATTCCCGTTACAACAGCGATGGCTTTAAAAACGGCATTAAACTCGGCGAGATAAATTTCCCCGAAAGCGACAGCCTGCTTGTCTGCTGTTTCGGGACGGGAAAACAGCTTTCCGAGAGGTCAGGCAAAAAAGCACAGTATGACAAAGCCAGAGAAATACTCAAAGCTGCGGAAAACCGGCGGTATTCGGCAGGCATTTTCATTTTTTACGATAATAACGGAAGTTTCAGATTCTCTCTCGTTTACGACATTCCAAAACCGGCAGGCAGAAGGGACTGGAGCAATTACAAGCGGCTGACATATTTTGTGAGCAATGCCCCAGAAATAACAAATAAAACATTTCTGAAGCAGATCGGCGACAAACCGTTCCAAGACCTGAACGATATCAAGGACGCGTTCTCCATCACAGCCGTTACGGATCTGTTTTATAAAGAATTCTTTGAAATATACCGCAAAGTGGTTGACGCGGTTGTTTCAAAAAACAAGATCAATAACAGCGAGGTCGCCCGCGATTTCGTTCTCCTCTTCACCATTCGGACAATATTCATAGGTTTCATCCAGAAAAGAAGATGGATAGGTGAAGACGAGAGGTTCCTGCAGAATTTCCTTAATGAATACAAGACCGGGTTTTCAGGAAAGGATGAATTCTTCCACCGCTGGCTGGAACCGCTCTTTTTCGAAGCATTGAATTCAGAGCAGGGCAGAAAGGTTGCATATGGGGATAATGATTTTTCAGAGAAAACGGAACTTGCCCTTCAGATGGCCCCGTATCTCAACGGCGGTTTGTTTAAGCCCAAAACCGGCTATGACGGTAACGGCTGGATAATACCGGACAAAGAGATTGAGCTTTTCATGGATTTCCTGTTCTCCCACAGTTTCACCATAGAAGAGAACTCCATGGATGACGAAGACCTGCAGCTCAACCCGGAATTCCTCGGGATTATTTTCGAAAGGATGGTCAGCAAGGCTGACGGCACTGTTTATACCCCCAGAACGGAAGTTGACCTCATGTGTCGCTTGAGTCTTGTGAAATGGCTTCAGAAAAACCTCGATTCCAAAGTTAAAGCAGACAACCTGTACGAACTTTTCTTCAAGGAAGGGGTGCGGGAAGAGGACCAGAAAACCGGCAGTTTTTCGTTGAATGAAGCAAAAGAGATACTCGACAAACTCGAGCATCTGGCAATCTGCGATCTCGCGGTAGGTTCGGGAGCCTTCCTTGTGGGGATGATGCAGGTTCTCGATGATGTGGAGCAGTCGCTGAAAGAAAGATATAAACTGAGCGGTAAAAATACTTTTGAACGCAAGAAACAGATCATCAAAGACACCCTTTACGGCGTGGAAGTGCAGGAATGGTCTGTCTGGATCTGTCATTTAAGACTGTGGCTGTCCCTTTTTGTTGATGCGCCGGATGATCTCAGGGATTCTGTTGAAGCGATCCTTCCAAGCCTTGACTTCAAGGTCAGAAGAGGCGATTCCCTTGTCCAGCGGGTAGGTTCAAAAGCATTTCCGGTGTCCTTGGATATGGCTTCCTCTTTGACAGCTAAATTGACAACCCTTATAAACCTTAAACAGGACTGCTTCGACAACAAGATAAAACTGGATGCATCTGACCTGCACCGCAGGGAAATGGAAATTTACAGGGATATTCTCGATACCGAGATAAAAGAAAAACGGAACAGAATCATTGCATTAAACCGTTCCGCGCCTGTCCAGCGAACCCTTTCCGGCGATGACGCACCGGAACAGTCCAAGCTGGGTTTTACCGCCGAGCTCGAAAAGGAAATTGAAGAACTTCTCGAACAGCAGGCAATTATCTTCAGCGGTGAAAAGCCGCTCGTCTGGGGCATTGAATTTGCCGAGATTTTCGGAGAGAAAAATGGATTTGACATAATCATCAGCAACCCGCCCTATGTCCGGCAGGAAGAAGTAGCCGACCCGCTTGGCAAGATCAGGGATAAAAAGGAATACAAAAGCTGTCTGTCTGAAATGGTCAAACTCGACTTCCCCGATTTTTTCTCCCAGACAACAAAGATCAACGCCAAGTCCGACCTTTACTCATATTTCTACATCCGCGGTCTGAAACTGCTTAACCCGAAAGGCATTCACACCTTTATCTGTTCAAACTCTTGGCTGGATGTGGGTTACGGCGTGTGGCTTCAGGAGTTCCTGCTTAACCGCTGCCCCGTTGACCTGATCATTGACAACCACGCCAAGCGCAGTTTCGGCTCGGCTGATGTCAATACGATAATATCAATTATCCATGCCCCCCGGAAAATAATGGACCCTGACAGGCTAGTAAAATTCGTTGCATTCAAAAAACCTTTTGAAGAAGCGATCTTCACGGAGAACCTGCTTCAGATAGAAAACGCCAAAAAAGTCGAGAGTAACGATATCTTCCGGGTTTATCCCATCAGCAATGCGACCCTGAAAGAAGCCGGAATGGAGTATGAAGACAAGCAAAACAGGGAAATCAAAACCGGTAAATATGTGGGCGACAAGTGGGGCGGGAAATACCTGCGGGCTCCTGATATATTCTTTACCATTCTGGAAAAAGGGAAAGATAAACTGGTCAGGCTTGGGGATATAGCAGATGTCCGCCGTGGATTCACAACAGGCTGCAACGAGTTTTTTTATCTGACTGATGAACGGGCAAGGGAATGGGGAATAGAAGAGGAATTTTTGAAACCTGTGATCAAAAGCCCGCGCGAATGCAGGAGCATACTGGTTGACCCGAAAGACCTGAAATACAAAATATTCATGTGCAACAAGAGCAAAGCAGAGCTAAAGGGCACGAATGCGTTGAAGTATATCGAGTGGGGGGAGAAGCAGCAGACAAAGCCCAAGAAGGCAAATGAAAAGCCGGTTTTTTGGAAGGATGTGCCGAGTGTGCAGGGGAGGAGGTATTGGTGGGGGGTGGGTGAGAGGCAACCAGCAAATATCAATTTTAACTACCTCATTGATGAAGTTGCTACATCTTACATTGGAAATATATTTGTTAGCGATAATTTTCAAGAAATTCATACCGATAAAAACTTGGGAACATTTCTTAACTCATCGGTATTTTATTTATTACAAGCAAATACTGGTCGCGTCAGTTTTGGTGGTGGGTTACTTAAAATTCAAACATATGAATTAAAGCGAATGCTGGCAATGGAAACAGAGACGCAAGATTTGAGATATTTCCAAATCGGAAGAAAAACTATCTTTCATGAGTACGGACTTGATCCTAAATCAAATACTCCTTTGGAAGAGCAGGAACCAAATCCCTTGCCCGACCGCGCCGAGCTGGACAAAATAGTCTTTGACGCCCTTGATTTAACGGAAGAAGAACGGAAGGATGTTTACCGCTCCGTTTGCCGACTTGTCTGGAACAGGATCAGCAAGGCTAAGAGCGTGTGAGGGAGGGAGGGGATGTTGCATCTCGGAACAGGCTGTGCTAAATTAGCAGTATCAAGGTGAGTGTTTAAGAATATAAATATGATCAGGGCTGATATTAAAGAGTTACACTTTATTACACACATTGGAAATATCCCGTCTATTAAAAGACATGGCATATTGTCCCAACATCAGGTTCGAAGGAAAAAGATCGGTAATAGAGATATCTCAGAGTCCGGAGTTCAGGAAAGAAGAGAAGGGAAAAAGATTCCCGGGACAAAAAGAGACCTGCACAGCTATGCAAATCTGTATTTTGATGCGCACAATCCTATGCTAAGTGCCAGAAGGAAGAATAACAGTGAAATCTGTGTTTTAAGAATTGAAAGTGATATTCTGGACGAAATTGATGTTATAATTACAGACAAGAATGCTGCAAGAAACTGCTGGTTCAAAACAGTCGAAGAAGGATTGCCTCTACTGGAGAAACAGGAGATATATGCGAGATACTGGACAGATGATGATTACTTGGAGCAGGAACGCAAAAAGGGTATCAAATGTGCTGAGGTTCTTGTTCCGGACTCTGTTCCACCTGGATATATTTTAGGCGCTTATGTTGCTAATGAAAGTGCTTTGAGCTATTTTAGGAGTGTCTCTGATATTCCCGTTGAAATTAACAGGAGTATGTTTTTCTGACTGGGAGAGAAAATGAAAGTTGCCATCGGTGATATATTTGAATCGGGAGCACAAACCCTTATAAACACAGTCAATTGTGTCGGAGTTATGGGTAAAGGTATTGCAGCGGAATTTAAAAAACGATTTCCAGATATGTTCGAAAATTATGTTGCCCGTTGTGATAACAAACAGGTTAAACCGGGAGTACCTTATTTATACAGAGGTTCATTGTTTGAACCGCTAATTATAAACTTCCCTACAAAAAGCCACTGGCGTGCAGCTTCAAGAATTAATGATATTGAAAAAGGTCTTCGTATCATATCGGAAAAATATAAAGAGTGGGGTGTGGAGTCTATTGCGATCCCTCCGCTTGGATGCGGGAACGGACAATTGCTTTGGGAAGCTGTTGGTCCAATGATTTACAGGTATGCTTCACAATGGAAGATTCCGGTCATCATTTATGCACCATACGGTACACATCCTGACCAGCTTAATATGAAATGGCTTGCTGATGGAAACGGTGTTTCTAAAGTTTGTTCCGGTGAAAAAATATTGAAAAAACTAAATCCTGCGTGGATTGCTTTAATTGAAATAGTGTACCGAATTGAAAAACAGAAATATCATTTACCTGTTGGGAGAACAATATTCCAAAAGATTGCTTATGTGGCTACAGTTCTTGGGCTTCCAACAGAATTAAAGCATGTTCGTGGATCATATGGTCCCTATTGTGCCGACCTTAATGAGGTTAAAAGCAGGCTTGCTAATTCCGGACTTATGAATGAAAGCAAACTTGGAAATATGTTCCATATTACGAGCGGACCCATGTACAAAGAAACCAGGATTGAATATGTACATGATATAAGGGAATGGGACAACTGGATAGATAAAACAGTGGATCTGTTTTCCCGTTTGGATACTGACAGTGCTGAACTTGTAGCATCAGTTCTTTTCGTAGAGAAAGAATTGAAAAAGCGAAGTAAATCCTTTTTTGAGAAAGACATTCTCGACGAAGTCATGAAGTGGAAGCAGAAAAGAAGACCGCCTCTGAACGAACATGATGTTGCAGAAACTATCCGTAACCTTGGTATCTTAAAGTGGATAGATGCCAAACCTACTGTTGGTCTGCTTGGTAAAGAATTTTAGATTAGATGTTGTTGCTCTGTTTTTCGATGCATTGCCTTCGACAACATACTTCAACAGGCTCAGCACAAAGCTCAGGGACCGAAGGGAAACCACCCCGTCACTTCGTGCCGCCCCACTCAAAAGCAGTCCAGATCAACCTTTTTCAAATCCACAATCGGAAAGCCGAAACCCTCGTTAAGCTCCCCTATTGTAAATGTTCTTCCGTGCGGATCGAGGATTTCCGTCAGTATGTCAGCAATCGGTTCGATGTTCTCCTTTATGTCCGCTGTTATCTTTTCTGCCGCAAGCATTCCGAAGGCTGTCATGTGAAACATCTCACCGAATCCGTCCCATGCCCCGAATGCCCGGTGTATGTTGCTCAAATAAAAGAAAAGGCTTTTATAGAGGCTCTGCATCGAGTCCTTTACAAACATCCTCTGATTAATGGACTTGTTCCTGAATTCGTTGTACTTCTGAAGGTACCTGTCATAAATTTCGAAGTAATCGCTTTCATTTCTCGCAAGGGTAAAGTTGCCATATTCCAGATCACTTAACTTGTCCCCCGCATCAAATGCTTTCTGCATTGCTGTCAGCATCCGGAATCTGTACATGCGGGGGGCATTGTTCCTGAGCGCCTCTTCGTTCCAGTTGTCCCTGTTCTGTTCCAGAAACTTGAAGTTGATGAACAGGTCCAGCAGATACCTGGCGCTGACCTTCTGTTCCGGGTTTAACGGGTTAAATTCATTTTTTTCCATTGCCTTGTCCTCCTGATTTCGTAATAGAAAGTGTAACATAAAATAACTTCAAACGGTGATCTCCCCTTCCTTCTGCGCAAATCAGACGGGATCCCGCAATGTTCCTCCGGGTAGGGGTTATATTACCATAAGGAGCATGTTGGGGCAATTCATGATGTAGGGGCATGGCGCGCCGTGCTCTTACAAACACAGGCGAAACCGCTGTTCCATTCGATTGAGGGAATATGATTAACCCCGATCCGGCTGTCTTATCATGCCTGGAAAATATAATATGGCTTGCCTATCAGGAAAGATGCAGTAAGATATCATTCTTATTCCGACATATGCGAAAAGCCATGTGTAAATATCTTAAAGGAGAACTATATTGAAAATCGCTCTGCTGAAAGCTTATAACAGCGGCGTACTGGGGCTTGAGATGATCACCTTCTCAGAACCCCTCGGGCTTGAATGCCTCGCGGGCGTGATCGAGAGGTGCGGACACGAATGTATTATAGTTGACATGAGAATAACAGGGATTGACAAGGGTATGAAGGAATGTCTGGATTTCGGACCCGATGTGGTCGGAATCCAGTGCAACTTCACAACCGAACGATATCGCGCCATCCGTCTTGCCGAAAGGGTCAAGGCTGACATGAACGGGGTCATGGTGATCCTCGGAGGGCACGATGCCACCCGCTCACCGGAATGGTTCAATCAGCAGAGCATTGACCTGATAGTGACGGGGGACGGGGAATGCGTGGTGCCTGACCTTCTTGAAGCTATTGACGCGAAAAGGGATCTCAGGAAGGTGAAAGGCCTTATCATAAACGCAGGAGGGTCCCAGACATTCACGGGAGCGGTCGAGCAGGGTTTTGAATTCAGGGACTTCCCCCTTCCTTCGAGGCATCTCATAAAGCATTATGCCGGGGAGTATTATATAAATTTCAACAAACCGCTCGCGCTGATGGAAACCGCAAGGGGATGCCCTTTCAAATGCAATTTCTGCTCGGTCTGGAAATTTCATAAGGGGACATTCAGGGAAAAACCGGTTGACATGGTGGTGGAGGAGCTGAAAATGATAAGCGCCCCGCATGTTTTTTTCACGGACGATATTTTCTGGATGAATGCGGAGAGATCGAAGGAGATGGCGGTCAAGATTAAAGAAGCCGGTATCCGGAAATTTTTCCGGGTGCAGACCAGAAGCGACATAATATGCAGGCATCCGGAGCTGGTGGAACTGTGGATGGAGTGCGGGAACATCAATGTTTTTCTGGGAATTGAATCGGTGGATGACCGGGGACTTGAGTCCGTCAACAAACGGAACAAGGCTTCAAACAATATGAGGGCGCTGGAGATCCTGAAAGAAACCGGGGCGGGTTACACGCCAAACCTGATTGTCCATCCGGACTGGGAAAAAGAGGATTTCAGGAGGGTGCGCGAATGGATCTCCGAAACAGGATCATACAACAGCGGATTCACCATCCTTACGCCTCTCCCCGGAACAGACCTCTGGGAGACCATGAAAGATAAGGTGACAACGGATAACTGGGAACTTTTTGACATTGTCCACGCTGTCCTTCCGACCAGGCTCCCGCTGGAGGATTTCTACGCGGAATATGCCAATCTCTGGCGCAGCGCGATGGAGGTGAGATACAGGGAGCGCGGGAAATTCAGTGTTTATATGGCGCTTCTGATGGCCCTTGTCAGCGGACGGGTTGATTTCAAATCGCTGAAAAAGGGAATGAATATAGCGGCTTCGCTGAGCGACCCGTCGGTATTCCTGAAAGCGCACCATGACCATCCGGTTTCTCCGGGAAAATAATATCTGTTTATCTGTCAACTCCTGAGTTCGCATTGCTGGGGAAAGTTGTGTTTCGAGGGATTGAAAAACCGTCGGAACCCGGCATCAATGCCAGGTCATTTTTGAAAGCATCAATCCTACAAGCGCGGCGCGTCCGTATGTAAACGCGTAGCGCTCCGCCATCGCCTTTGCCCTTGTTTCACAGAACATCATTCCGATAACATCGGATGGATTTTTGACTGAAATCGGTTCGCGGAACACATAATAAAGCTCCCCTTCTTCCGGCTTTGTGCCCAGTCCCTTCGGACGGTAAGGCCGGAAATTTCCGTGTTTGTCCGGACGGAACCGCGCTTGCCTTTCCGGGTCGGGGTGAACCGCAAATTTTTTCTCAAAATGATAAAGGTTTGTGTAGCCCATCGGGAAATATTCGGCAAGTCCCCATCCGAGAGAAGCCCAGTCATAATCCATCGGCAGAAGCCCGCTGTAGCGCCCGGCCGACCGATTTCCGAGATAGATAAATCTGCTTGGCCGCGTTGGTATGCCTGCTTTGTCGAAGGGGGTTTCGAAGGGTTCAAGCTGCCCGGGAATCTCCGCATAGACAGTTGATATATCGCCGTAAACATTCGTCATGGTTTTCTCCATCAATATGGCTGTCGTCTATCCTTTAAGTACATTCCCAGCACACAGGCATATTTGGAGATGGTCCCGCTTGAAGCGTTTTTGTTGTGGATTGCCGTGATTCTGGATTGGTTGTCATAGGCGTATTCCGCAGAGCTTCCGTCGGGATAGGCCAGGTTTGTAACCGCTCCGTTAAGGTTATAGGTGTAGTCATAGTCATACGATCCCTGCGGGGTTTCAATCGTGTCCACCGATCCGTTGTCATGATAGGTATAGGTCACCGTTGTGTTTGAATCGCCGTCCACAATGTAGGTCGCTATCAGGTTCGAATCCCCTGTGTATGTGTAGTCCATGTCCTGATGAACCGAGTATTCTTCAATATCTATGTTCGTTATTCTGTCATGGTTGTCGTAGGTGAATGTTGTGGTTCTGGATGGACTGACGGTTGTGTCTGTTATCGTTTCAATAAGCTGGCCTGCTCCTGTTGTGCTTCCTGAGTCTGTGTGAAATTCACTCATTTTTACTCGGATCTAATTTTCGGTCATTACGCAATACGGAATGAAGTTTAACGACACTTCTTTTTTATTCAGTATACCCCCAAAACCTACGCTCTTTTATATGCTCTTTAAGGTACAATGAATAACTCGACTTCTTGAGTCGATTGACAAATGATTTCAAGCGCTTTATTGCTTTCTCAGCTTCCTCTTTCCTGTCAAGACGGTACAATGTGTCAACTAGCATGTACTGTGCTGCAATAACATAACGAACATTGTCAGGATACTCTTCGACAATCCTTTCAAGTTTAGCAATTCCCATTTCTTCTTTACCTATAACATTCAGATATATGTCAATCAAAAGTAATTCCGAAAATAGATTTAGATCAATTTCATTTTTAAAATCATTTCTAAAAGATGCCACTTCAGAAATAAACACTCTCATATTATCTTCGTTATATGTCTCATTAATATTTCCTAATCGATATTTATAGAAATGGTACTTTTTAACAATTGAGGAAAATCTTTTCATTTTTTCTTCACTATGCGTTTCTTGAAAAAGAGCATCATTTAATTGCTCTTTAGATTCTCTTACTTCATTTCTTAAGCATAAATCACTTATGCGAATTCTCAAAGTAATGTTTTCATTTATAAAACTATTTGTTTCATATGTAAAAACAGGAAATTTTAACCAAAGTATGTCTAGAATATCATGTGTTGAAATTTCATCATTATTTGACTCTATTGTGATCCGATTTTCTTTATATTTTTTGATATTTCCAGTATCTTCACTTTTTATACAACTTAAACAGAAAGTTACAAGCATACATAAAATTATACATATCTTCTTCATTTGTGAGTTAACTCCATTGTGAAAGGAGGAGTCTCTTTGCTCATTTCTTTTCCATCACTCCCAACACATTTAATTTTGAACTGTTTACTTTTAAAGTACATCTTATGACCTGACTTAATTTTGATCTTTTCGTATTGATAAAATCCAGGATTATCGTACCACATTACTGCATCTCTACCAGGGATTTTTATCGGCTTAAGTGTGGTATCAGGACTATAACTTGGACTGTATGAAGCTGCATCCTCCTGTACACCGTTCCAATGATATCCTTTCTTCTCCTGTGAAAATATGCAATCGTTTGGGTTACCAGAGTAATCAATTTGAACTTCAAATCCTATTCCCATACTGTAAGGATCTCCATCATTTGGACCTATACCACCTGAGTATATTTGTTTAAATACACCTGTTAACGGATAGTTTGTATAAGGTTGAACATTTGGGTCAGTTATTATAGTAATCTTCTTACAACAACATTTCAACCCTAAAGGATCTCTGCCAATCATCGCAGAGTTGTCAGCATAAACAAAGGCATTAATTCCGCCCCTTATCCCAATCGGATCTGTACTTCCAAATCTTCCCACTCCTGGATTGTAGTATCTGGCTCTATAGTAGTACTGATCATCCTCTCCAACTTCTCTTCCTGTGTAAACATACGGATTATGAAAGTTTGATCCGTCCTGAACCATCCCGCCCCAGGCGGTGTAGTCGTAGCTGTCGGTGGTTGTGCCGACATTATTTAAGATTTGGCGATTAATGTCTGATGTTCTTAAATTCATCATTCGCAAATCAGTTTTTATCCTTCTCATTTACCTGCCATTGTCCAAATTTCCGCCCTCCAATGCGGGAAATCCGGTTTTGTTTCCGCAGCTTGTTTAAATGATAATTGATTCCGTCTTCAGTCATATTCAATGCTTTTGCCATCTCCGGGATTGTAATGAAAGGTTTTTTCCTGCACAGGATTAGAATCGCTTGTTCCGAGCTTTTTCCCGTAACCCTCTTTCCTGTAGTTTTTTTTCCTGTAGTCTTTCCTGTAGTTCTCTTTTTTGTATTGCTTTCCTTGAAGTTCTGCCTTGTAGCAGGCTGTTTCTGCTCGAGAGTCCGGGCTTTGGATGAAATAAAGAGAGTTATTCGGATAAAACGACTGGAGAAAGTATATGCGTCACGGGAATAAGCATTCAAAATGCGGGGGAGACCGGAACCAAGATATTCGACCATTTCCAGATCTTTAAAAACTCTCATCAGCTCTTTATTTCTCGGCATTGAGTAACCGGCAAAAAAATCATCCTGTTCGTCTCCGGGCTGAAGTGAACCGGCTGAGGTGATTTCGAGCCTGTCCGTGAACACTTCAAACTTAGGCACCAATTCAGTTGCATAGTCATTGTGAATTATTGCGTTTATAACTGCTTCCCTGAGCGCAACAGGATGCCAATATGTGAGATTAATCCGTTCTCGGGGAGTAATTTTATTTACAACCCTGTTTTCAATTCCTTCGATTCGATCTAATACCTGTTTGCAGGTTTTTACCAGACAGCAGAATCCGTAATCTTTCGTTTCCGCCAGATCAATGCGGTCAATTCCTGCATATTTCGCGACCTGAACAGAATTGCCATTTTCATCGGCAAGGAGGTAGGCATTGTAATTGTAAGACCCATCTTCTGTCAGTAACTCCAAATTGGCGGCAAATTTATCATTCAGTGTTAATCCTGCTTCCTGGTAATAGATTTTCAACTGCTCAAAACTCAAATCCTGCCTTGGCGAACGAATTCGGCCCAGAGAATGCCTTGTCCTGCGGGAAAATAAATCCTCTATCATTCTTGCAGGCATCGGTTCCGACGCGCTCCCTAAACGCATAAAGCATCCTTTGTCAGACATGCCGAATTTACGGAGATAGTAAGGCTTTTCCGTTCCACCGGCAATGATGATCTTAAGGATTCTCTTTCCTTCACGCTCTTCTAAAAGCACATCGAAAAGACCAAGCGCGGAGGGTTGAATATTGTTTTTCAGACGATCTTTGACAATCAGTTGTGTTTTATCCAGGTTATCCAGCCCGACAGCGTTGCCATGTTTGTCAATTCCCAGATAAATAATCCCGCCAGAGCGGGAGTTTAAGAAAGCGACTACTTCCTTTTCAAGATTGTCGGTCAACTCCTGCTTGAACTCTACTCTGTCTGATTCAATTTGTTGCATGTATTCCATACATTACCTGTTTCGTATTTGAAATGGGTTCGTAACTGTGGGTGGCTGAGCTGTCTGTGGTCTTCATGATCTTATCTTATCACAATTTATCGTCAACGAGTAGCGAATCGGGCGGAAATGGATTCCGCTTCTACAAAGCGTCGCTAATAATCAATTTGCCGTATTTCCCGGATCCCCCCGTCACATCTGCTCATGTGATGAAAGAAATGATATTTCCGGCCATTCCTTTCTGGTCTGGTCCAGATACCACTGGTTGGGCGCGAGAAAAACAATGTTCCTCCACGGGTCGTAAAAGAGGTTGTTTTTCGCCTTTTTTATAAAGGCGTCGAGTTTGTCCTTGTCCCCGCTCTTTATCCAGCAGGATGCTGAATATTCCATGTGCTCGTAATCGGCATCAATGCCAAGTCATTTTTGAAATCATCAGCCCTACAAGTGCAGCGCGTCCGTATGTAAACGCGTAGCGCTCCGCCATCGCCATTGCCCTTGTTTCACAGAACATCATTCCGATAACATCGGATGGATTTTTGACTGAAATCGGTTCGCGGAACACATAATAAAGCTCCCCTTCTTCCGGCTTTGTGCCCAGTCCCTTCGGACGGTAAGGCCGGAAATTTCCGTGTTTGTCCGGACGGAACCGCGCTTGCCTTTCCGGGTCGGGGTGAACCGCAAATTTTTTCTCAAAATGATAAAGGTTTGTGTAGCCCATCGGGAAATATTCGGCAAGTCCCCATCCGAGAGAAGCCCAGTCATAATCCATCGGCAGAAGCCCGCTGTAGCGCCCGGCCGACCGATTTCCGAGATAGATAAATCTGCTTGGCCGCGTTGGTATGCCTGCTTTGTCGAAGGGGGTTTCGAAAGGCTCAAACTGTCCGGGAATCTCCGCATAGACAGTTGATATATCGCTGTAAACATTCGTCATGGTTTTATCCGATCAATATTTTCTTCTGTCTCGCTTCAAAACAGAACCCGTGCCCGAGTTCGAGCAGAAAATCCTGGAGCCTGTCTATAAGATTTGATTCAAGGTTCCTCTCACTGAACACTTCAACCGGTTTCAGTCCAAGGAACTCGAAAATATAAGGATCGCGGATTTCCAGTCTGCCTGAGACCTTCTCCGCGTCAGCATGAGTAATTCCGGCAATCTTTTCCTTGTTCGTTGAAAGAGTTGTTCTTTCAAAATAAAGACTTCCCATCTGCCGTTTCAGTTCCCTGACCGACCATCCGCCCTTTATGCACTCAGTTTCATAGAATATTCGTTTCAATTCTTCATCCAGACTGACAATAAGTTCCAGATGGCTGTACGAAAGCTTTTCCACCAGCTTGTCGGGTGATACGCGCAATTGTGGGGACACTGTCCCCACTTTCTCGCGGAACTCTTCTCTATCCGGAAGCAGCTTCTTAAACTGTTCAGACACCAGCGCGCCAATGTGCGGGTAAACTTTATAAAAGTGCAGATACCTGTAGAGCTGCCTGCGACTGCAATTACTGACCCCTGAACCTGTCAGGTCCTTTGCCAGCAATTCAAGAAGTTTTTCCCCGTACGCGGCCCGGTCGGAACCCGACAATTCATACTCAGCCAAATGAAAACCTATCATCCAGTTCCGCAGGGTAAGGCTCACATTGACGGCACGGCTTGCCTGGGCTGCCAATTCTTGGTGGATCTGCTTTATGGCATCGGCAAGAGCGGTGAAGTCGAATTTATTACTCACCCAACCTCCATCACCTTTAAACTCTCAATTCCCCTGTCATCCAATATTTTGACGGCAACCCTCCTGTGGCTTAACGGCGGATAATTTACCCGTTGCTTGTCTTTATGCACATATTGCTCAATCGGTTTCCTGGTATTTTTCTTTGCCATTTCTATCCTTTACTGAACTTCAGTTCCAATATGCCACTCATTTTTGTCAACGGCTGTAATTTGCTGGGATTTTCTTCTTTTGTTGAAAAAATCTTTCGAGGGCTGCGGTTATCCAATTGTCCTCCGTGAATATGCGAAGGAGTATTATAGACCGGGACGGGGGACTGAGGCAAGCTAATCGGGAGGAAATTTCTGCACTTGTCCGGACGGAACTGCGTCAGCCTCTTCGGGTCGGGATGAACTGTTTACGGATAATCCGAGGCGTTATTCCCCGGAGAAGAAGGAAGAGAAAAACCTGTCATGCTCTTCAAAGGATCTGAAATACGGGCCTAGCAACTGACGGACTTTCTCAATGTCAGCGTTGAATTTATCGAGCGCCTCTTTTGCGGTCATCCCGCCTTCAACTGACCTGAGAACTGTGAGCGCTGCAAGCGGGCCTTGTGTTTCCAAGCGGTAAATGGCATGCCATATATCCTCGAAAAAGGTTTTCGCGGATGGAGAGGTGTCCGGAAAGTATGCAGTGAAGGATTCTTTGCGACCTTTGAATTCAGCATCTATAGCCCACCAACCGCCCTGCTCCTGTCTGGCTGAAATTCTTACAATATCAGTCCTCTCCGATGCTTTCCGTTCATGCTCCGGCTTCGGGGGCAGGGGCTTTTTAACTGCCCTGCTCAGAAAGTTCTTCTTTCCCGTGGATTTTTCCTTATCCCTGCTGAGCATATCATCCGGTATCGTCGCTCCCATTGCAACGGAAACCGCAGCCATCATAAAAACCAGCTGCATGAACCATGCTATCCATACCCAAATACCTGTTCTATCAATCTTGTAAGAAACAGCGCAGGTCCTCTCAAACCCTCTCCATCCTTCATGCGCCATGAGATCCAGATAGGCGCGAAACCCTTTGTGATTTTTGCCTGTAACGGAATGCACATAACGGTCGAACAGCTCCTCTCTGGAAAGCTCCCTCCATTGTGAATTGAAAGTGTTCTCAGTATCGTCCCTGACCATACGCCATACTGCATATTTCTCATCCTGGTAGCCCCAGTAGTGACCGAGCACAAAAGGACCGATCCACACAGCGATAAGCACAGGAACCCAAATAAAAGCCTTCAGCCTGATTAATCTGCCCAGAGCAAACAGAAGACAGCTCAGAAATCCGTAAATAATGCAGAAGAAGAGGAAAGCCCCATAGTGGCTGCTGCGAATAAATGCGACACTGTATATAAGTCCGCCAAAAACAATAAGTATCATTACCCCGGAAATAGCAGCCGCTGCTCTTATCAACACTGGTCTCTCCAACACGCTATCGGACGAACATGACATTGGGAAGATGATGTTGTTCATGTCCGTCAGTATTTTGGGCAGTTTACACCACCGGAAATACTGTTGCAAGAATCAGGAGATGTTCTTTTCAATTAAGAAAAAATCATCGGCATAAAATTACCGTTGATCAATCCCTGCAGTCTGCTATAATGGTCTTGACACGCTTTATGTGACAGAAGATGGATTTGATAATGTTGATCTTATTCGGAGGCACTCGAAAATGAAACACCTTTTTCCAACGGTTATTTGGTTTGCGTGCTTTTCATCTTTCGCTGTTCAGGCAGCTTCGGGCCCGGTCCTGAACTCAATTGATATCCCTGTCGTGAATGTTGCGGGATATACCTCAAGCTCTTCTCCGCCCGACGCCACAGGCGATGTGGGGCCTGATCATTTTGTTCAGGCTGCGAATACAACCAGCGGTTCAATTGTGTATGTCTATGACAAGGATGGCGGTTTTCTTAACAGTTTCATGATGGAATCGCTCGCGTCCTCGGCGCCGTGCACATCAGGTTACACAACTCCCCGTGTGCTGTATGACAGGCTGGCAGACAGGTGGGTTCTGTGCGAGCTTCCAACCGATATGTCAAATTTGTGTGTTTATGTTTCCCAGACGCCTGATCCGCTGGGTTCCTGGTACACATACTGTTTTTCGGGGCTTGAACCTTCAGGGGTTGATCAGGGATTCGCCACATACTCTGTCTGGCCTGACGGATACTATGTAAGCGCGTACAACGGAGGTTGGGTTCATGTTCTTGAAAGAGAAAAGATGCTTCTGGGTCAGCCTGCGTCAGTTCAGAGTTTTAATATCGGCACCCTGCCAGGATGGGATTTCCAATTGACAATCCCCGCCACATTCCAGGGAGCAGACGCGCCGCCCGCAGGTTCCCCCGGAATATTCATGCGGCAGAAAGACACAGAAATTCACGGCAGCACATGCGTGAATTGCGACCTTATGGAAATGTGGACACTTTCTGTGGACTGGGAGACACCTTCAAATTCGGTTCTTGTTAAACTCCCGGGCATTGAAATGCCGGACTGGGATCAGACGCTCTGCGGAGAAACAGGTAACTGGAACTGCATGCCGCAGCCGAATACTTCCCAAAAACTTGACCCGATCCGCGAACCTCTTCATTATCCTGTAATATACCGGAATTTTACGACCCATGAAGCAATTGTCGGAACTTTTGCCGTTGATGTTGACGGAACAGATCATGCGGCGGTTTATTGGTTTGAATTAAGGCGCACGCCTGCAGGCACCGGGAGCTGGGCTCTTTTCCAGAGCGGAACCATCGGGGGTGAAGTTGGTGTCCACAGAGCGGTCAGCAGTGCGGCAATGGACAGCTCGGGTAATATCGCAGTGGGTTACACAAGAACCGGAACAGCTCCGCCATATTTCCCTTCAATATATTATTCGGGAAGATTTTCCACTGACACGCCCGGCACAATGCCTTATTACGATATGACCGTATGGGATGCCACGAATTCGAAAACAAACAATGAACGATGGGGAGATTATGTCGGATTTGGAGTTGACCCTGAAGATGATTGCACTTTCTGGTTTACAACCGAATACGGATGCTGCGGCGCGACCAGAATAGCGGCTTTCAGGTTTGATGGCTGCAGGATTCCTGATTTTAATCTGGATGCGGAACCTCTAACCGTCTCTGTCTGTGGGGGGGAAGACGCATTGTATTCAGTTGAGATAAGCGGCGTGTTTGGTTTCTCTGAAGATGTTACTCTGAGCACTGCATCCCTCCCGGCAGGAACATCGGGGTCATTCAGCGTGAACCCTGTAGCTCCCGGCGGAACAAGTCTGCTCACATTAAGCGGAACAGGCGCGGCTGTTCCCGGCGATCACAGTTTTGAGATTGTCGGAACATCCGCATCTGCCGGACCTCATCAGATAACGGTATTTCTGAATATTTCAGTTTCCATCCCGGGCCAACCTGAAACGATTGCCCCTGTTGATGGAAGCACTGGGATATCTTTACTTCCGGCTTTCGACTGGGATGACACGACAGGTTCCGTATCATGGGATATTTTAATTGCGTCGGACCCTGATTTTAACACTATTGTTGATTCAGCCGCCGGTCTTACTTCATCCGAATATTCTCCGGCAGGGCCGCTTTCAGGCGGAACATTCCACTACTGGCGCGTGGCCGCTGTGAACGGTTGCGGTGAAAACACTTCACCTGTCAGGGGGTTCAGAACCTTATCCTATGGCTGTGATTCATACCAGTCTTCTGATGTCCCCAAATCTGTCACTGATAATATATGGACTGAAAGTTCCCTGGTTATAGCGGAAAACTTTAGCGCGGAAGATGTTGATGTTGAGATCGGCAACATCACCCACACTTATGACAGCGATCTTGATATTTACATCAGACATCCGGATACGGCACAGATTGAATTATCAACCGATAACGGTGGAGGAGGTGATAATTACATCAACACTGTGTTTGATGATGATGCATTGACCTCAATTATATCAGGAACAGCACCTTTTACGGGAAGTTTCAGGCCGGAAGGCATCCTTGGAGGGCTTAACGGTAAACCGGTAAACGGAAGCTGGACATTACGGATCTATGATGATGCCGGAGGCGACACCGGCTCCCTTGACAGTTGGAGCTTAAAGCTTTGCGGCTATTACAGTGTTACTGAGACTGATTACAGCGACCTCCCCGCAGGATATGGAGCCGCATCGCATACAGGGGCAGGGCTGCTGAGGCTTGGACCTGAATGGACTCCGGATGACAACTTTGGGATCAACCAGGACAGCAACGGAGTTGATACAAGCGATGACGGAGTATCCCTTCCTTCAGACTGGTCAGCAGGGCAGAACGCGTCCTTGTCAATTGTTACGAATTCAGCCGGATGGCTTGCCGCGTGGTTCGACTGGAATGCCGACGGTGACTTTTCCGACACATCGGAAAATGCCATAAACAGCGTTGTTTCATCAGGCGCTAACAACTTTGTCATCAGTATCCCCGTTTCAGCGGCACAGGGCCCTGATATCTGCTGCAGGTTCAGGTTTTACCCCTCCGACCCCGGAGTGCCGTTGCCTTACGGTGAAGTTTCTGAAGGCGAGGTTGAAGACTATATCGCTTCTCCGCTAACGGGAGATTCAGACGGTGACGGATACAACGACAATGCGGACTGCGCCCCGGGGGACAATCAGGTCTGGGCTGTTCCGGGCGCGATAACGGACCTTGAGCTCTCGGGAGGGCTCGCAACAGTATTTGTCTGGAGCGAACCCGGAATTCCGGGATGCACTTCGCCTCTTTATGATCTTCTGAGAAGCACGAACCCATCTGATTTTGGAAGCGCGGACTGCCTGGAATCCAACGAAACTGATCTCACGGCAGGGGATTTAACCAGTCCGTCACCAGCTTTTTATTATTGTGTCAGAGTGCACAATTCCTGTGGAGGAAATATGTATGAGAATTCGGATTCCGTGCCCAGAAACGGTACTGACTGTCCGTAATATACTTTACAGGAATCACATCTGTTCGTGAGAGGTGAGGAAGGAAATTTCCGGCCATTCCTTTCTGGTTTGTTCCAGATACCACTGGTTGGGCGCAAGAAAAACGATGTTCTCCCACGGGTCGTAAAAGAGGTTGTTTTTCGCCTTTTTTATGAAGGCCTCGAGTTTGTCCTTGTCCCCGCTCTTTATCCAGCAGGATGCTGAATATTCCATGTGCTCATAATCGGCTTCAACGCCGTATTCGTCCCTCAGCCGCGCTTTTGTGACATCGAACTGGAGCCTGCCTATCGCGCCGAGGATGAAATACTGCTCGAGCATGGGACGGAGGAGCTGAATCGCTCCTTCCTCCGCGAGCTGTTCCAGGCCTTTCGACAGGTGCTTCGCCTTGATGGGATTCTTCAGGACCACTCTTTTGAAATATGACGGCGCGAAGTTGGGTATCCCGGTAAAACGAAGGGGTTCCTTGTCGGTAAAGGTGTCGCCGATCTTTATCGTGCCGTGGTTATATATCCCGATTATGTCGCCCGGATATGCCTCGTCAATGTTCTGGCGGTCCTGCGCCATGAATATCATTGCGTTGGCAAGTTTTATCTCTTTGCTGATGCGATGGTGGCGAACCTTCATCCCCCTTGTGAATTTGCCCGAACAGATCCTGAAGAAGGCGATGCGGTCGCGGTGCATGGCGTCCATGTTCGCCTGTATCTTGAAGGTGAAGCCGGAAAAGGCTTCTTCGTAGGGCGAGACAACACGGGTGGTCGTCTGCCTCGGAAGGGGCGGTGGCGCTGTCTCGACGAAGGTGTCAAGAAGTTCTTTCACTCCGAAGTCGTTCAACGCGCTTCCGAAGAATACCGGTGTCTGACCGGCGGTCTGGAATTGCTTACTGTCGTAAGTGTTCCCTGCCGCGTCGAGCAGTTCGATATCCTCTCTCAGCTTGACGGCGTAATTCTTCCCCACGAGCTGTTCAAGCTTTTCATCGGACGGGCTTTCAATTATCTCTTCTTCCGGTTGTCGTGTTTTCGGGTTGTGTCTGTAGAAATGCAGGTTTTTTTTGCGGAGATCATAGACTCCTTTAAACGATTTCCCCATCCCTATCGGCCACGAGAAGGGAACGCACTCTATCTGGAGCTTGTCCTCGATGTTGTGCAGGACTTCGAACGGGTCGAGCCCTTCGGTGTCCATCTTGTTTATGAAGGTGATGATGGGGGTGTTGCGCATGCGGCATACCTCCATCAGTTTTTCGGTCTGGGTTTCCACGCCCTTCGCGTGGTCTATCACCATGAGGGCGCTGTCCACGGCGGTCAGCACTCGGTATGTGTCTTCGGAGAAATCCTGGTGGCCGGGGGTGTCCAGCAAATTGAGCTCGTAGCCGCGGTAATTGAACTTCATGACGGAGGTGGTCACCGAGATGCCCCGTTCCTTCTCGATGGCGAGCCAGTCGCTGGAGGCATAGCGGGCGGTCTTTTTCGCCTTGACAGATCCTGCGAGCTGGATCGCTCCGCCGTAGAGGAGAAGCTTCTCCGTAAGGGTCGTTTTTCCGGCATCTGGGTGGCTGATGATGCCGAATGTGCGGCGCCTGTCTATTTCTTTTTTGTTATGCTGCTTCGTCATTTCCGGTATTTCCTCAGCCCATCCACCATTCCCTTAACGGTGAAGACGGAGCTTATCATATCGGGTTCAAACCCTCTTTTTTTCAAGGCTTCAGCCGTGACCGTCCCTATAACCGCTACGACACAATTCTTCATCATGTCTGCGAACCTTCTCCCCGCAAGCGTTTCAAAGTTATGAAAGGTGGATGGGCTTGTAAAGGTCAGGATGTTTATGTCTGTTGGCAGTTCTCCGACTTCGTCCGCTGACGGAATGACTGTTTCATACACCGGAAGAACGGTGACGACCGCCCCGAGTTTCCTGAGCCCGTCAGAGAGAATATCCCGCGTTTTCGCCGCTCCGGGGATGAGGATTCTCCTTCCGGTACAGTCGAGTTTTTCAAAATTCTCAAGTAACCCTTCCGCGCTGTATTCAGCAGGGAGCGACTCGACGGAATAGCCTCTTTCTTTAAGGACTTCTGCTGTTTTCTCCCCAACCGGAAACAGTTTCTGTTCCGTGATATCTGTATTGAGGCTTTTCAGGTTTTCAAAGAAATATTTTACGGCATTCACGCTGGAAAATATAATCCAGTTAAATCCGTCAAGATTTGAAACAGCAGATTTTATATCGTCCATGTTTCCTGCAGGAACAGTCTTTATCGTCGGGAAAAGGACCGGAACCGCCCCTTCGCGTTCAAGAAGGACGGCCATCTCTCCCGCGCTCTCTGCCGCCCTTGTGATAAGAACCTTCTTGCCTCTGAGATGGAATTCAGCCATTCAGGATCTCTTTCGCGCCTTTGGACAGGAACGCTTCCGCAAGCTCCTGTCCGATCTCTATCGGGGAGACATTTTTCCGGAGTTCTCCCTGAAGAATTTTTCTGCCTTCAGGGTCGGAGACAAATCCCCTGAAATATATGCCGTCGGCGCTTACCACCGCGTGAGCCGCTATCGGGGCGTGGCATCCGCCTTCGAGAACCTTGAGAAATGTCCTTTCCGCGACGGCTGCTTTCTCGGACACAAGACAGCCAATGCCGGACAGAATGGCGTTGATCCTGTCGTCCGTGAGCCGGGATTCCACCGCAACGATCGCCTGCCCGACTGCGGGGAGACAGACGGATTCTGGAATCCGTTCCGAAGCCCTGTCAATGATGCCGAGCCTCTTCATTCCGGCAACCGCGAGAATGGTTGCGTGATATTCGCCATCCTCCACTTTTTTCATTCTGGTCTGAACATTTCCTCTTATATCTTTTATTTCAAGGTCGGGGCGTTTATTAAGTATCTGGACTTTTCTCCTGAGTGAACTTGTCCCGAGCACCGCCCCTTCGGGCAGACCTTCCAGGGTTTCCCCGTTACTTGAAATGAGAGCATCACGCGGGTCCTCTCTTTCAAGATAAGCCGTTAATCCCAAACCTTCCGGGAACTCGGCAGGAACATCTTTGAGGCTGTGGACTGCGATGTCAATTCCGCCATCCAGCAAAGCCTGTTCGATATCTTTCACGAAAAGGCCTTTCCCGCCTACGGCAGCCAGAGACCGGTCGAGTATCCTGTCGCCTTCGGTCTTTATTTTGATTATTTCCACTTCGCAGCCGGGGTTAATTTTTTTAATCTCATCCGATACTTTTTCCGCCTGCCAGAGAGCGAGAGCGCTTCCGCGGGTTCCGAGCCTAATCTTCATCTTTTTTATCCATTGTAAGTTTAAAGAGGTTACTCACTGTCTCGAGGGTTTCAAAAGCCCTGCCGTTGCGCGCGGCGTCCTTCATCTCCCGAATAGGTTCGTGCAGGATGCGGCTGATAATTGCCTGCGTCATCCTTTCCACTGCTTTCTGGTCTTCCTCCCCGATGTTTCCGAAGTATTTCCTGCCTCTTTCCAGTTCTGTTTTTCTTATTGTTTCGAGTTTTTCGCTGAGGTTTTTTATGACGGGGTCAACTTCGAGGGTTTTCAGGTAACCGCAGAATGAACCGACCTCCTCGTCAATAATGGCTTTTCCTTTTACTGCCTCCTGCTTCCGCCACCGGAGGTTTTCCTCGACAATATCTTCAAGATCATCAATATCGTAAAGAAATACATTGTCTATGCTGTTTATCTCGGGATCAATATCTCTGGGAACGGCAATATCTATCATGAAAAGGTGACGGTTGCGCCTTTCTTTCATCAGTTTTTCTATCTGCTCTTTTGTAAAGATATAGCCGGGAGCTGAAGTGGAACTTATAACAATATTTGATTTAACAAGGCAATTATCAATTTTATCGTAAGGCACAGCATCACATCCGTATTTTTCTGCCAGTTCCACTGCTTTGGAGTGGGTGCGGTTAACGAAATAAATGTTTGCCACACCGCTGCCTAAAAGGTTCTCGGCGACCGTTTCACTCATTTCACCGGCACCGACAATGAGCACGGAATGTTTTTCAAGGCCTGAGAATATTTTCTTTGCAAGTTCGACAGAGGCATAGCCTACTGAAACAGCTCTGTCCCCTATTCCTGTCTCGGTGCGGACCCTCTTTGCCGTCGCGAAGGCTTTGTCGTAAACTTTGTTAAGAAATCTTCCGGCGGAACGGCTTTCCCGCGCGATTTGAAAGGCTGCTTTTACCTGCCCGAGTATCTGCGTTTCCCCTATTATCATAGAGTCAAGTGATGAAGACACCATAAAGATATGCTTTACCGCGTCAATCTCATGATGAAAATACAGATACGGGGAAAGAGCCTCCCTGTCAACATCGTGAAACCGCGCCAGAAAATCAACCACGGCTGTCACATTCTCTCTGGAGGCAAGATCAGCGATGACCTCGACCCTGTTGCATGTAGAAAGAATAAGAGCCTCGTTCACCCCTTCCAACCCTTTAATCCGTTCAAGAGCTTCTCTAAGCTGGGGCTCGGAGAAGTTAAATTTCTCCCTGATATCCACCGGGGCTGTTTTATGGTTCAGTCCTGTAATAGTCAGTATCATTTTTAAAAAAGTATTATCCCTATTGACGCGAAGAACAGAAGAAGGAACCCGAAAATAGACAGATATGCAGCTTTTTTACCGCGCCAGCCTGTCATCAGGCGCGCCTCTATAAGGAAAGCGAAAATTATCCATATTATCAGCGTGAGCGTTTCAAACGGAGACCAACTCCTTTTGACATTAAGCGCGAGCAGCGCTCCGGTGATTATCCCGAGCGTAAAGAACGGGAAACCCGCGACAAGCGACTTGTAGCCGAGTTCATCGCATAGAAGGAGCGGAGGCAGCCACCGCGACGACGGGGTACGCTTCTTGGATTTAAGATTTGCCTCCTGCAGCAGATACATCAGTGCGAACAGAAAGTGCAGCATGAACGCGCACAAACCGATCAGATTCAATCCCGCGTGAAGGCCAAGCCAGAAATTTTTATGCTCGGGCCTGACCGGGAATACCTGCCCGTGGAGGAAATCGGATGCCAATGTCAGCAGAAACGCGGACGGGAATACAAAAAGGCTGAGAGATTTGGCTTTCCAGACAAAATAAGCTCCGACATTGCATAAGACAATAAGGATCGCGAGACCGGAAAATGCTTCGAAAATATTCGTTACCGGGAAATAACTGTGCTGGATCCCCCTCGATATAAGCGAGACAGAATGGGCAAGCGCACCCGCCAGCGACACGATTATCCCGTAGCGGTAAAGGCCCGTTTTCCGGCTGTATGCCCGTGAAAAAGCAAGCACCGCGGCGAGAAAGTAACAAAAAAGAGCTGTTCTGAGAAGTATTATTTCCATAAAGCCCTCAAAGCCCCAGATCATCCACTATCGCCATCATTGCGTCATGGACTGTCTGGATGTGCTCTTCAAGGGTAACGCCCAGATCATCAGCTCCCTGCTTTATCCCTTCCCTGCTGACCCCTTTCGCGAATGACGCGCTTTTCATTTTCTTCAGCACGGAATCCACTTTCACATCCGCAAGTTTCTTTGATGGCTGGACAAGCGCGCATGCGACGAGAAAACCGGTCAGTTCGTCAACTGCATAAAGCGCTTTATCCATCATCCGCCTGCGCTCGAGGCCGGTATGATCCGCGTGAGCCTTCACCGCGTAAACCATATCCGACGGGAGGCCTTCTTTTTCAAGTATCGCCGCGCCGACAAGCGGATGCTCCTCCATTGTCGGGTGATTTTCATAGTCAATATCATGCAGAAGGCCGACGACAGCCCACTTGTTCTCGTCTTCATTGAACCTTCTCGCGTAAACCCTCATCGCGGCTTCGACCGCGTAGGCGTGTTTCAGAAGGTTTGGATTCTTCACATGCTTCTTGAGCAGCCTCAAAGCATCCATTCTTTTCATAGAAAACTCCATTTATCAGTCCTTTCTGTTTCCGTTGAGCCGTGAAACAATCTCGGCACCCAGCAATATTATACATGATGAATAATATATCCAAAGCAGAAAAATCACCGTCGTCGCCATAGACCCGAAAAGCATGCCGTATGCGGGAAGGCTTTCCACATATATTCCGAAAAGATGTTTCGCGGCCTCCCAGAGGGCGGTGCAGATTATACCTCCGGCAAAAGCATTCCTCCAGCTTACCCTGGCGTTCGGGACAGCTTTAAAAAACAATGTGAACATCAGCATTGCGGCTAAAGCAGGGAAGAGATAGGCGACAATAAACGGCTTATAAAGGAGAGTAAAGAATTTTTCCATCAGCTGCGGATGAAAACCCTTCATAAAAGACAATATGCTGTTCATCGTAAAACTGAACAGCAGCATTCCGAATATGATGCATATCATAAGAAAGGATTTCAGCTTGCCGAGCCAAACATTCCTTCTGTTTCCGGCGTGAAAAATATTGTTGACAGCAAGCTCCAGAGAGGAAAAAACATGCTGCGCCATCCACAGGAGCACAAGGGCACCGATAATAGTCATGAAGCGGCTGTCGCCTTCACTGACAAGTTCCTTCAGCCTGTAAACTGCTTCTATCGGAAGATGAGGAATGAATATTCTCGCGAACTCCAGGGTTTTTTCAATAGAATTCTCGTCCATGACCAACAGACGGTCAAGAACACTGAAAACGAGAAGAATAAAAGGGAAAATAGAAAGAAGGGCATAAAATGATATTGCCGCCGACAGGTTCATGGCGCCGTCCTTCATAAAACCTTTCAGCGAACCTGCGGCGACGCAGAACATTCTTTTCAGGAAATTATACAAGCAACTTTCTCCGGATAGGAAGCGTTATGTTTTCTTTTTGCGGAGTCTTATGTAAATCCGGACGGGCGTCCCTTCAAAATCGAATGTTTCGCGCATCCTGTTCATAAGATATCTGAGATAGGATTCCTTGATGGCTTCAGGATTATTCGAGAAAACCACAAAAGTGGGAGGAGCGACGGCGACCTGTGTTGTGTAGAACAGCTTGAACCCCTTGCCTTTCGCTGCAGGAGGGGGGTACTGTTTCAGAGCCTTCTCCATGAAGGAGTTAACGGATGATGTGGGAATCCTTTTGAAACAGTTGGCGTGCACCTTTGCGACCAGTGCCATCAGTTTGTGCACATTCCTTCCTGTCAGCGCAGATGTCAGAATAACGGGCGCGTAGTCAAGATAATCCATTTTCTGCCTGAGATAGGCAATCATTTTATCAGCCAGAACTGGATCAGATTCGACGGCGTCCCATTTATTTACAACGAAAACGATGCCTGTTCCGCGCTCTTTTACATATCTTCCGACAGTCTGATCCTGTTTTGCGAGCTCGTCTGTCGGGTCTAGTACGAGAACAGCCACATGAGCCCTCTCGATTGCCTTTTTCGCCATCATCACGCTAAGTTTCTCAGGATCGCCCTTGACCCTGCTTTGCTTCCGCATCCCCGCCGTGTCAATGATCCTGAACGAAGTTCCGTCAATTTTTATCACTGAATCAACAGAATCCCTCGTTGTTCCGGGAATATCCGTGACCATCATTCGCTGCTTCCCTATGAGCCTGTTTACAAGCGAGGATTTGCCGACATTCGGCTTCCCGACGATTGCAACGGCTACCTCGGGAAGATTCTCGCTTCTCTCCTGTTCAGCTTGGGGAAGAAAATCCGCCAGCCTGTCAATGAATTCATGGACTCCGTTGCCGTGCTCGGCTGAAAGTTTGAATGTCTCCTCAAAACCCAGCCGGTAAAAATCGGACGCGTTCTGCTCCAGTTTCTTGTTGTCGCACTTGTTCACGACAAGGAACACCTTCTTATCCTGCTTCCTCAGCTTGTCGGCAAGGTCAATGTCTTCGGCGACAAGACCCGCTTTTGCGTCCGCAAGAAAAATAACGGCATCTGATTCAGCAGCTGATTCGAGGGCGAACTTCTCTATCATCTCCTGAATAACCCCGCGTTCGGAACTGTCAACCCCTCCCGTGTCAACGATTTTAAACAGCTTAGATTTCCAGCTTACTTCGCCGTCGAGAAGATCCCTCGTCACACCGGGTTCCGGGTTCACGATCGCCTGTTTCGTCTTTGTGAGCCTGTTGAACAGGGTTGACTTCCCCACATTCGGCCGTCCTATTATCACTACTGTCGGTAAACTCAAACTTTTTTCCTCAGAATAAACATAAAACCTGATATTATCACAGAAATTGGATTTTATTAAATGGAATAAAACAGCGACAGTGAGTCAAACCATCTGCCAAACCGGACAGGATCGAGAAGCATGTCAAGGTCGGCGGACCTGACTGTTATTTCCTTTCGGAATTCCTCTCCTCTTGCGAGCTTGCCTGAAGCATTTTTTAGCCAGAAAATTATTATGAAGACAAGCAATCCTCTCAGGATCATTTTAAGTTCCTGCTCCTCAGGCTTAATATTGAAATCACTCTGATATTCACGAAGGCAGAATTTAAGAAACTCTTTCTGCCAGCCCCATTCTGTTATCGGAACCCTTCTGTGGCAGCATAGAAATAAGGCATCATACAGAAAGGGCCTTGAATGGCTGTAGTTAGCGAAATCAAAGAACGCAACACCTCCTGTTTCAGTGAACATGATGTTGAGTTCGGTCAGGTCGCCGTGGGACGGAAGGTATTTATGAAGCGACCCTGCCGTTTGATAAAATACAGAAACAGCTTTAAGCAGTCTCATCTTTGAAAGAAAATTTCCAGGAACCCCGAGCCCCCATTTCAGCAATATAAGCGCCATCACCAACGGGGTCCACTTTCTCCCGTGCTTCCGGAAAACCGGATCTTCATCGCAATGCGACTGGAACTCCGTCAACGCGCTTGTCAAAATCCCGATTTCCCGCGTTCCGCATAAGGACGCGAACTCCTCCGGGCCGTAAACATTGCCTTTCATATACTCCGTGATCATGTAATCATAATCATAGGCGGTCAGTTTTTGAAGCTGAAGATTATCTCCTGAACGGAAAGATGAAATCACGGCGATTTCCTTTTCAAGAGCTTTCAGATAACCGCTGTTTATCTTTTTGAGCCATTTAAGGACGAATAGCTCCGCGCCCTCCCCTCTGCAGAGAAGGACCTCATAACGCGAGGAAGGTTTTTCCGCGCTCCCGCCCTTCATGTGTTCAACGATTTCCAGGCTGTGCCCGATGAGGATTTCAGTTAGTCTATTGTTCATTGTAATATTCCGCTCCATAACAGGAAATGATAGCAGATTATTTGGAATCCGGCAAAATTATCGTGCTGTTTAAAGTCAGTGCCCTTTCTGTTATTATCAGCCAGTCATGAGAATTATTTATCTTTCAGACTCTGTTATTCCTTCCAGAACAGCCAACAGCGTTCATGTGATGAAGATGTGCGACGCTTTCGCCGAAAACGGCCACAATGTCACGCTGGTCGCGAGAAAACCTTCAGGCGAGGATCCCGATGATGTTTTTTCAAGGTATGGGATTGAGAATGGTTTCGGAATTGTCCTTTTAAATAAACCTGATTTCCCCGGAGGTTCGCTGATATACGCAGTCAACTCGGTTCTTGAGGCCCGGAGGAAAAGCACTGATCTGGTTTACAGCCGTTACCTTCCTTCCGCTGTTCTTGCCGCAGCGTCAGGAACTCCTGTTATTTTTGAAGCGCATGTTCCGGTCAGAACAGACAATCCTTTTAAAAGACTGATATTCAATAAATTCATGAACAGCCGGAGCATGCGTAAGATAGTTGTTATTTCCAACGCGCTTAAAGAGCATTTCGTTAATAATTACCAGGTTGAAAGTAACAGGGTCATCGTCGCGCATGACGCGGCAGAGCTTCCCTTTTCAGATAATAAAAAAAAACTCGGCGGGAAGGGAAAACTTAAAGCAGGTTATGTCGGCCAGCTTTACCCCGGCAAAGGGATGGAACTGATAGCGGAACTTGCCGCAAGATGCGGTGATGTTGACTTCCACATAGTCGGCGGGACGGAAGATGATATAAGTTTCTGGAAGAACAGTCTGTCAGGTTGCCATAATGTGATCTTTCACGGCTTCGTGGATCACAGCGAAACACAAACATATATCAACGCTTTTGATGTTGTTCTGGCCCCCTATCAAAGCCGGGTTTCCTCACATGACGGAGGCCGGAACATCGCGCTCTGGATGTCCCCGCTGAAGATATTTGAATACATGGCAGCTGGAAAACCCATTATCTGCTCAGACATTCCCGTTCTGAGAGAAGTGCTCGCTGACGGCAGGAACGCGCTTCTCTGCGATCCCGTCAATATTGACAAGTGGGCCGAGACCCTGCGGAAATTAAATACTGACAATGCCCTGAAGAAAACACTCGGGGAAAACGCAAAAAAGGACTTTATAGAAAATTATACCTGGAAAATCAGGGCCAAGAATGTGCTTGCAGGATTGTGATTTCCGTTATGTCTTTGACGCAACTGCATCCGTATAGATTTTTTCAATCTTTCTGATATATGTTCCAATGGTCAGCTCCCTGCAGAAAAAATCAAAACCCGCTTCGGCGAATCTTGTTCTCATCTCTCTGTTATCAATAAGGGTAAGAATCGCTTTCGACATTTTTTCACTATCTCCATAAGGAACAAGCAGCCCCCATTCACTGTTCTTTATGAGTTCCGGCGTTCCCCCGCAGTCGGTTCCTATTACCGGCGTTTTTGTCTGGAGGGCCTCAATAAGGACTCCGCCGCAGGGCTCCTTTCTTGAAGACAGGACAAGTATGTCCAGTTCCGAAATGATATCCACTGCTCGTCTCTGGAATCCGGTGAAGATCACATGGTTTTCCATCCTCAATTCCCTGGCCAGTTCACGCAGCTGCCCTCCGAGCGGCCCGTCTCCAACTATCACCAGTTTGACATTCTTATTTACATCCATTACCTTCCTGAAAGATCTTATCAGAAAACCCTGTCCTTTCCACTCCATAAGCCTCCCCGCACATCCGACGACGGTTTCATCTTCACGAATGTTCCATTTTTCCCTTATTCCGAAAGGGTGTATCTGCGGCACCGGCTTGCCGTTATGAATTACCATTGTTTTTGAGCTGTCCAGCCCTTCAGCCACCCAATGATCCCTGATGGCTGATGAAACAGCAAGATAGGAAGTCACATGGAGGTTGGCAAAATCAGCCTTATGCCTGTTCCCTTTCCAGCTTGTGAAATTTCTCAGGTGGCTGAAGCAAGGCAGAGAATATTTCTTCGCCGTGAACAGCGCGAAAAAATTTTTGTCAATCTGGCTGCTCAGGTGCAGAATATCAATCCTGTATTCTTCGACCAGCCTGTTCAGTTCACGGATAGTTCTGCGGTGAACCCATGATTTATAAGGAATGGAGAGAATAGGGAGGAGATGGTTCACCAGCATTCCAGGAAGCCTGTATATAAGCTTTACAAACGGGTTGGCATCCAGAGAAAACAGATGGTCTTTGATTATAAAACAGGGAACTCCGATCTCGCGGTATTTTTCAACAAAGCGGTTATGGTTCAGGAATACGACAACAGGCGAAAATCTGTTTTTGTCAATATTGTCAACCTCGAAGAACAAGCTTTGAAATGCTCCGCCACCCGCCTTGCCGGTCTCAAGATAAAGAATATTAATCTTATTGCTGTTTTTCATCGGAAGCGCTGAATATTTTATCCTTCATGAATCTCTTGTTCAGTTCGGCAGCAAGGACTTTTACCCACTCTTCGGAATCGCCATCATACTGTTTCGCCCATACTGCTGAGGTTTCAAATCTGAAGGAGTTGCTCAGCACTATGGAAACCAGGGCCTTCAGTCTTTGAACCCTTTCATCGCAGGACATTCCCATTCCATTGTTGACAGCGTCAATAATAATGCTGTGAAGTCTGTCAGGCTCCGCGCATCTTCGCGTGAAGCCAAATCTTTCATACCAGCAGTTGCCGAAATTTATCACCAGAACCCCAAGAAGAACAGCCTCCCAGCCGGTCGTTCCGGTTATCACACAGGCGGCGGAAGCTCCTTTTATCAGTGAAAAATTGTCCTCCCACGGAGAAAGAAGCCTTACATTGGGATATGATTTTATTTCTTCATAAAATCCCTTTGGCCTTTTCCCAAGGCTTGGAATATGCTCTTTGACATAAAGTTTATATGTAACAGGAATGTTCTTCGCAAGCAGTTCAATTATCTGCAATTGATTTACAAAATTCGGCGCAAGCACCATCGTGGATGACTCAGGGTTCACATGCAGCGGATAATAAATATAGTTCTCGGTTCCCGCTCTGCTTTTTTCAAAATACCTTTCCGATCTCTTCAGTTCATAAGTCTTTCTTAATTCCAGCATCCATCTTGACCAAGGCTTCTTTGTCCGTAGGAATTCATCTTCCGATTTTAACGAAAAAAACAGTGTCCTGATCCTCTCTGCAGGTTTGGCCCAATCCTTAATATAAGAAGCCCAGCTTTTCCGTGCCGCCCTTCCGACATTCTCATTGATGCTCTCCATGTAATCCGGCACAACTGGCCTGTTGATAAACGAATCCACATATTCAGACGCTTCGCTTTTTAAATCAAATTTGCAGAAATCCTTCACCTTAAAATATTCCTGCTCAACATCCGTCATCCTCTCAGTTATCGAATTCTTTAGAATAGTATAGTAATTCCTTATTCTTGTGTGAACCACAAGATAATAAGGGATCTCCAGCCGTCTGCAACAGTGGGCAAGCACAGTTGCATGAAGGGACGCAGCTACAACCGAAACAACAGCCTGAGGCTTAAATTCATCAAGCCTGTTAAGAAAATACTTAAAGAAAAAACTCACAAATCTGATTATATTCTCATGCGTAGAAAGCTCCATTATTCTTGTTCTGGCCCTTGCAGCTCCCTTGACAAAAAAATGGCCGATGTTCCTGTCGGCTACAATTAAATTACCCAATGACATGTCGGGGTCATTTTCAAGCTCATACAACAGGTAGTAATCGGGTTCTGTTTTTAGAGCATCCGACTCCATAAGGTTCACAATGTCAAGGCTCGTGTATTTTATATCTGTCTGTTTCTGAAGATAATCAAGATTTTTTTCGTCCCTGAGATACACACACCCTCCGAACTCAGAAATGCCGTAAACATTTTTCAGCTCAACAGCCACCCTGTGGAGGAAAGTGGTTCTCCTGTTCATACCGAAGTCAATATATATTCTCGAATTTCCTGCCATACAGATTCCTCCGTTACTCCTCAATATGGACCAGAAGGTCGTACTTCAAGCCTAAAACCCTGAACAGTTTTTCAGCTAATTTTCTCTTCAGCGACAGGGATTTTTTGTACAGCCTTACTATTGACATTTTCCGTCCGTTCTTTCTGAACATACCCTCCACCTTTGCGGGGTGTATGAAATTCAGCTCTTCAAGAAACTTTGTAGGGCGTTTTTTAAATTCAAGCAGCTTTCTGAGCCTTTCTCTGTTATTAGGGAAAACAGATATTTTGTAATGAGGCTCGTAGGGCAGGCGGTAATCCGGAACATGGACAAATATCCAGCCTCCCTTGCGTGTTACCCTCACCATTTCCGCTACAGCTTTTTCCGGATCCGGAAGGTGTTCCAGAACATCCTGGCTGTGAACGATATCAAAAAAATTATTTTTGAATGGCAGATCCTGAACAGACCCGGCCTGAAAATCCGATCTGAAGTTTTTATCGTTTGTTGCCAGCCGGGATTTTCTCTCTGCAAGTCTGACGGCATCAAAACTTATGTCAACTCCATAAAGATCGGCTTCAATACCAGTTAGTTCCATAAATGACATCAGGAAATTCCCGACCCCGCATCCCGCGCTGAGAACATTAATCCTCTTTTCCGGAACCCGCAGAAGTTCCATGAAATTCAGATCCCTTTTCTGACCGTGAAATTCGGAAAGTCTCCTGTCAACTCTTTTATTCCAGTCGGCAAGGCCCAATTCATCAAGGTAATAGCGTTTCCAGTAACACCCCTCCTGTTCCATAAGTTCAGATATTTCGACATCATATCCATTACTAAGCCTGTTTTTCATACATCCTCCTGAACCTGGTGTCATTAGTCATTAATTCTTCCCTGGTCCCGGTTTCCGCTATCCGTCCATTATCCATCACTATTATTCTGTCAGCGTTAATTATCGTTGAAAGCCGGTGAGCTATGGAGATAACCGTTATTTTACCCCTTATGTTCTCAATCGCTTCCTGAATTTTCTTTTCTGACTCTGAGTCAAGTTCCGAAGTGGCTTCATCCAGAATAAGCAGGGCGGGATCGCCTGCAAGCGCCCTCGCCAGAATAATTCTCTGCCTCTGCCCTCCTGAGAGTTTCATTCCGCTTTCGCCCGCAACAGCCTGATATCCGTCAGATTTTTCTTTAATGAAATCATGCGCGTTTGCCTGTCTGGCTGCCTCAATAACCTTCAAGGGAGAAATCCCTCGGAAAAATGATATATTGTTTTCAATGGTGTCGTTCAAAATAAAACTGTCCTGGGGGACATATCCTATCCTCCTCCTCCAGTCAGACAGGTTAAGGCTTTTGAGAGAAATTCCGTCAACAAGCAATTCTCCCGAATCATAGGGAAGGAGCCCTAAAAGTATATCCACAAGGGTTGATTTGCCTGCTCCCGAACCGCCGGCGATACCAATAAAATCACCTTTATTAATCCTGAAATTCAGTTTATGAAGTGAAAAACCCATTCTCTCTTCATCAATACCTCTGTAACTGTAGCAAAGGTCTTTTGCCTCGATGGCCTCAGTAAAAAATATTTTGCCTGTTGCAGGAACAATATCCTCCTTGTTTTCGCGGTATTCGCGCAACGATTCCGTGATAATGTCCAAGCTGGGCACATGCTGGGCTATTTTCTGAAATGAACTCATTGCGTTCGCGCGCTGAAAAATCCTCAGAAAAAGAACGGAAAGAACTGCCACTTCGGCGATATCAACGCCGATATTTACTGAAAAATAAAGAAAAACAACCACGAGAAAAGCAGCTATGAACTCCATTGACGCAATTGCCGCGACCTCAAGAATATCGCAGTTCAGAGATGCCCTGAAAAACTTTTCATTCTGGTCTTTAACCGTTCTGAATGCCGGGATTTCCGCGCAATAGCTTTTTACTGTCTTGAATCCGGTAAGATACTGCTCACTCAGGTCTGAAAGTTCTTTTCCCGCGTTGGCAGCCCTTGTTCCGTATCTTTTCGATTTTCTTACAACCGGGAGCATCAAATACATCATGACAGCAACTAAAGCGACAGCCGCAAAAGTAACTTTCCACGAGATCATTGCAGCTATTGCCAGATAAATAATCATTGTTGTTAAAAGGACCAGTGTTTTTAGAAGGTTCTCAAGAACTATCAGAGAATTCCTGCTCTGGACAAGAATATCATTCAGGATATACCCCCTCTTCTTCCCGGTGAAACACTCCCATTTCAGATGCAGGGCATTTTCAAACAGCTCGTTTTTCAGTTGCCGGTCATAGCTCTGGACAAATAACGCGCGAAGGTAAAATGAAAGAAAATGAAAAATCCCCTTCAACAGGAAAATGCCAAGTATGATTAAGATGAGAATGTTTACTGTAACCGGGATATTCACGGAATGCATGAAATCATGGATATAACAGTTAATCCTTGACGACTGATCCGAGAGCTCCGGAGAAATAAGGCTGAACAGAGGGATAAAAAGAGTAAGACCTATTCCTTCGAGAACACTGAATACTGAAGCCAGAATAAAAACAACGAATGCCTTTCCGCTGTATTTCCTGAAAAAACTGTAAATCTTGGAGGCGTTCCTAAACAGCTTGCCCAGCATTTACTCTCCGTATAAAGAAAACTGCCGATAATCAAAGAATTAAATTCATCGCATCAAATCAGGAATGGTATTGCATCTTACAATATATGTCAATTATCAGAAAACAAGCGATGTCGGCAGCAGGAATTGAAAATAAGAGCATGAGTGCTATAATCCTCCCTTTGAGCCTGTAGAATACGGAGAAACAATGAAATATAAAATCAGGAATGTCAGGGAAACCGACAGAAAAAAAATAGAAGAGATAAGCAGTTATGTCTGGGACGGGAACGATTATCTTCCGAAGGTTTTTGACGACTGGGTCAGAGACACGGAATGGCCGTTCTTCGCGGTTGAAGTGGACGGTACGCTGGCTGGAGTCGCCAAGATTGAAAAATTTTCAGACGACTGCGGATGGTGCGAAGGCCTTAGGATGGCAAAAGAATTCAGAGGAATGGGACTTGCCCATATCCTGACGGATGAAATGATAAAGACTGCAAAAAAGAAAGGTCTCTCATCCCTGAGGCTCAGCACGCATATAAGAAACCATGAAAGCATTCACATTATTGAGAAATACGGTTTCATAAAATACAGCGAACGGAGGATACTAAGGAGAGAAGTTCCTGAAGGTGTAATTTCCGATGCCTTCAATGATGTCTTTCGGGTCCGCAGTTATAACGAGCTGCCCGAACAATTCATGTCAACGGATAATACGCGTATCTGGGATGAGATGATCTCATTCGGGTGGGTCTTCAAGCCTTTGTCACAAAATGAGCTTGAGCTTCTGATAAAAGACGGCGCGGTTTACCGCTCACAGGATTCAGTCGCTGTTTACACATCCGACAGCGAAAGGCCGCATTTCATGAATATCGGCTGGATGACAGGAGGAGATGTTATGCCGCTCATCCTGAAATCCCTTGAAATAGCTGCATCCACAGGCAAGACAACCATCACCTGCATGACCCCTCCCAAAAGCGCGTTTGAGTCAGCACTCAGATTATGCGGCTTCAAGGCTTATGATGAGAACGATCCGCCTGAACTCCTGCTTTACAAAATGTGCTTATAATTATCTCTCTCTCCTAACACAATTCTAACACAAATTCCGGTTTTCCGGACAGAAACGCTTTTCTTTTGAGTCATTAATCTGTTGAAACTCGATGATAATGTCACATAGTTGACTCATTAGAAATGTCACATTA
>CAZDZC010000026.1:0-40907 GCA_964509835.1 uncultured Acidobacteriota bacterium | reverse complement strand
GTTCTAACTTGCCGGGGAACGGTTCTAACTTGCCGGGGAACGGTTCTAAGTCGCCAGGGAACGCTTCTAAGTCGCCGGGGAACGGTTCTAACTTGCCGGGGAACGGTTCTAAGTTGCCGGGGAACGGTTTTTAAAAATCGGTATCCAAATTTTTTTCAGCGCCTAAATCATTGATTATTAACGATTAAGCAGGGGGCATGAATTATTTTTAACGGTTCTACCATAGCCTGTTAGATTGTGATATTATTCAGCCATGAATCAGAAAATACAGGTTTTGGTTTCCGACGACCCATCCGACACTTCGACAGGCTCAGTGACCGGCGAGAGCCTCCCCTCCGGCACAGTTGACATCATCCCGGAGATAACGGAAACGGCGGAAGCTTATCCGATGCCGACGGCGACCAAAACCCTATGGTTCCACCGCGACCATCTCGGAACGCCTCGGGCGGTGACGAATGAAAACGGAGATGTCGAGTCCCTGCACGACTACACGCCGTTCGGGATCGAATTGCCTTCAAACTATGTTTCCCCCAACACCCGGCAATTCACCGGGCAGGAACGGGATCGCGAGACCGGCCTTGATTACTTCATCGCCCGATACATGAACCCCCGCGATTGCAGATTTACCCAGGTTGATCCGATAAAAGGCTCCGCCGGAAGCCCGCAGTCATGGAACGCTTACGCCTACGCCGCGAACAACCCGATGAAGTATATAGATCCGAGCGGGATGAGTATAACTGGTATTGCTACAATAGCAACGGGAGGGTTTCTTGCCCTTAAACCTGGGAAAAGCGGCAACAGCGGAATAGCCTATGCACACGGGAAAGACCAAGCTGCATGTGCGAAGAAAACATTGGATGAAGAAACGGAACCTCAGCAAGAAGAAATAGAAGAATCTGTGAGAAAGCAGCGGAAATGGGCAGAAATGACTGAAGGAAAAGACCCTGATTTAAGGTTCAAAGACAACGCTACTAAAGCTATAGCTTATGAATTATACATGAGATTTGAACCATTTGAAACTGCTGTCAATGCAGCTGTTGAAGCTGTTGGCGATTCTGGAGGGACCGTAACAGTACATACTGTCTCTTTTAAGGCAACTCTAGCAAAAGACCCAAAACTTGGTGATCCTAAAGCTACAAATGGAACTCCAATGCAAGAAAGTCAGTTTGGTTGGAATTTGACAGGTTCAGCACCTAATGGACTCGCGTGTGCTGCTATTTTTATCAATAAAGATAATGTGAATACAACTAAAGAGTTCAAGATCGAAACTGCAGGTGTTTTAGCACACGAAATGGAACATGTTATGCTGAAATCCTTTGGTTTTGCTGACAATGAAGGTTTAGCCGAAATGGTTGGACATGCTGCAGCGGGAAGTTATTGGGGGAATGGATATAGGCCTTCAGGTGTATCAGCATATAGTGGAAAATTAAATTTAATTTTCACAGAAAAATGAGGAGCCGTTTAATGAAGAAAGTGATTACATTTTCAATGTTTGCCGTTTGTTTATTTTCCACTATGTCTATTGTGAATTTTAGTTTTGACTTGAACGAATTTCTTGGAATAAAAGGATTTAAAAATAAGATAAGACTCTATGATGTAAATGATAATGCAAAGCTGGTGCAAGAAATAACCTGTAAAATGGGTTGGGGGAATGAATCAGGTGATGCAGTGTTATGTCAATTACTGATTGGAAAACATAGATTGGATAGCTTTTCTGAATGGTATCTGTACAGCACTAAAGGAGCAGGTGTGTACGATGTACTTTCTGCTGATGGATCAGTAAAAGATAGAATTGAAGTTTCCAGCAGTTCTTATAATCCGATACCGGGAAAAGAACACAGCTGCTATAACTGGATACTTGCCCGAAGCAAAGACGAAGCTTATGATATAAACAGTAAAGAAGACATGAAAAAGTTCTTTGAAATATCAGAGCTTGTTGTTGAAAATGAAAAGCAGGCTGAAGAACTGACATATTTGTTTTTTAACAAGTTGTTGCCTGGAAGCAGTTGTAATCTCATTCTTGAAAATTATGATTCAATCTGGGATGTTTCTGAACAGCTTGTAACAAAAAACGATTACTATATATTCAAACCGATGAAACCTGAAAAAATGAACATGATGACCATGACAAAGTACGATGAGCATAAGATTTTTGTTGCTCTCAGCAATATTCCGGATAATGAGGACAGAAAGAAGAAGTATACAGAGCTTATAAAACCGCTGGAGATTACCATGGAAAAGAACAAGATCAGTGTTCATTTTTATTTATACAACATTGAGCATGGTACCCTTAGCGAGTATAAGCTGAACTACAGGAGGGATGGAGGATTTAAAATGAATGAAAAAATACTGGAAGAGAATTACGGACCATACTTTCTGGCTGATGGATACTATCATTCACCACAATTGCCTTGCACATGCAAGTGATCAGCTGAAATGTCCGGCACGGTTGACATCGTCCCGGAAATAACCGAAACGGCAGAGGAATTCCCGATGCCGACAGCAACCAAAACATTATGGTTCCACCGCGACCATCTCGGCACGCCGAGGGCGGTGACGAATGAAAACGGCGATGTCGAATCCCTGCACGATTACACCCCGTTCGGGATCGAATTGCCGATAATTCAACCACCCCGCCCTGACGGGCACCCCTCCGAGGGAGGGGAATTATCACCGAACACAAGACAGTTTACAGGGCAGGAATTAATAAATTATCCCCTTGCGAAATATTGAGATATTCGCTATATTTCCCTCAGGGAGAAAAGTGAGGTTTCAAATGCAAACTGCAAAAAAAGAAGCAGCTAAACTACTTGAGAGCCTGCCTGATGACTGCACTCTGGAAGATATTCAATATCATCTTTATGTTCTTCAGAAAATTGAAAACGGTTTGAAGGATCTTAATAAAGGTGAGATCATCAGCCAGGAGGATGTTGAAAAAAGGATGGCAAAATGGCTTTAAAGGTCTTCTGGACCTCCGAAGCTGCCGACGATCTTCAATCCATAACAGAATTCATTGCCCAGGATTCCGAATTTTACGCCAAATCATTTGCGGGGAACATCATTCAGGCAGCAGATAATCTTGATATTCTTGCCTTAAGAGGAAGGATAGTTCCCGAGTTTGATGATCCGCAAATTCGAGAACTGTTCGTAAAAAAGTACAGACTTATCTATAAAATTGAGGATAATAGGGTTATAGTGCTTGCTATCATTCATGGCAGGCGTGAAATATAGTATTGAATGCCGCCGGAATTGTGGTTCCACCGCGACCATCTCGGAACTCCAAGGGCGGTGACGAACGAAAGCGGCGATGTCGAATCCCGCCAGTTCACCAGACAGGAACGGGACCGCGAGACCGGCCTTGATTACTTCATCGCCAGATACATGAATCCGAAGGATTGCAGATTTGCGCTGCCGGATGTAATATAACCTAATACTTGGTTACTGATGGGAAAGTTTGATGACAATTGATAACACAAAAGACCAAAAGGAAACTGTAGATAAGGGACAGGTTAAATGGTTCCTGAGCCTCTCAGCAGAAGAAAGAATTGCGTTTAACGAAAAAAGAGCCAAAGAAATTCAGGAATTAAGAGATGCCTTCAAATCCAAAAACAAGTGATACATCATCCATCATAAATGAACTTCTTAAACGGAATATTGAATTCATTCTTATTGGCGGGCAGGCAGCGGTAGTTCAGGGGGCAATTTTTACTACATTTGATATTGATATTCTTCAGGAAAGTTCTGAAGAGAATATTGCAAGGCTGGTCAATTTCCTTGATGCTCACAGCGCAAAATACAGAAGGCCTGATGATATCATAAGAAAACCCAGGCAGGAAGATTTCACTGGAAAAGGCTACTTTCTTTTCTCCACATCGCTTGGGCCTTTGGATGTCCTTTTCAGTATTGAAGAAAACCTTACCTACAACGATCTTATTGAAGATTCTGTTGATATTGTTTTTAACAATCGAACTCTTAAAGTGCTTTCTCTGAAAAAAATGATTGAACTGAAACGATCATCAGGAGATGCTAAATCAAAACAGCAGCTTCCTTTTCTGGAAGAAGCCTTAAATCTTTCGAAAGAATCTGAGTAATCAAACCATTAACTTCTGCACCCTTCCAATCAATCTCAATATATTTACTCCGCTCACATCCTCTTCCCGTCAATGCTGATGGTCACAACTTCAAACGGGATGTCTTTCCCCGACGCGGAGATCGCATGCAGGAGCTGAAATCAACTTAAATCAGTGATAATCTTTCGAATTGTTTCGGTAAGCGGTTTGAACCTGTTTGAGCAGACCCAGAAAATTTCTTCAGCATCAATGTCAAAATACTGGTGTGAAATTATATCCCTCATACCCTTTGCACCCTTCCAATCAATCTCAGGGTATCCAGAAAGAAGGTTATTATCGGTGATCTTGTCAACTTTCTTGAGACTCTCTCCTATGGCAATTATCAGCATGCATATGGCATCAAGCTTTTCCTGCCCTTCCGGCGAGCTTTTAAAGTCCTCCGGATCATTGATCGCTTTGAAACGCTCAAGCACTTTTTCGGATGCGTCAAGAATTTGTGTGAGCATTCCTGTCACAAGCTTCTTGTCAAACATACACAGCGTCCTTCTCTATCTGGCTTTTTAGCAACGGGTTCATCTTGTTGCGAAGGCGGACAATATCAACAGGCATATTAAGCTGATTTTCAATTTCCTCCCTGATGTGCACAAGCAGGTACGGGTCGGGTACTTTTATTTTTAAAACAACATCAAGATCGCTGGATTCTGAAGCTTCATTCCGGGCGATTGAACCGAATATTCCCAGTTGAAGAATCCCATATTTACCGGCATTCTTTTCCTTAAACTTTTTCAGCGTTCTAAGTATTTCAGATCTCGACATTTATTCCCAACCTTAAGAGGTATTTTTCTCTGTCTGTTTGAATATAAACCAAAAAATAATGAATTACAACCCCGGCTCACATACTCTTCCCGTCAATGCTGATGGTCACAACTTCAAGCGGGATGTCTTTCCCCGACGCGGAGATCGCGTTCTGCAGGACAGGAACAAACCCTCCGCAGCACGGCACCTGCATTTTTACATAGGTGACGGATTTAATATTGTTGATTTTTATTATCTCGTTCAGTTTCTGCTGATAGGAATTCATGTCGTCAAGCTTGGGACAGCCGACAAGGACTTTTTTCCCCTTCAGGAAATCACGGTGAAAATCGGCATAGGCAAAAGGAACGCAATCCGCAGCAATCAGGATGTCCGCGTTATTAAAAAACGGTGCCTGGACCGGAAGAAGATGGATCTGGACCGGCCACTGGGTCAGATGTGAAGGCGATTCCGTTGGTTCGCAGGAATCCTGACTGCTGTCTTTTGCCGCAAATTCCATAAGTTTCGAACCCGGACATCCCCCACCGCACGCTGACGGCATTTTCTCCGAAAGATCCGGAACCGCCACGCCGTTCTCGTTCAGATACGCTGTTGCTTGATTGTAGAATGCCGTCTGATCATGGTCTTTCAGATGCTTCAGATGTGCTTTTATCGTGTTTGTTCCCTGTTTGACGATATTTGCCATGACCTTTCTTTCGTCGTAAGGTTCCGCTTCCCTTCTTTCCACTGTGATCGCCCCTTCAGGGCATTCGCCTATGCAGGCTCCGAGGCCGTCACAGAACAGATCACTCACAAGCCTGACCTTTCCGTCTATGATCTGCAGCGCCCCCTCCGGACAGCCGGGAACACAAAGACCGCAGCCGTTGCATTTTTCTTCGTCTATTTTAATTATATCTCTCAGCATTTTATTCTCCTTAAAATATTTTCCTTCACTGACAGCGCCAATTATATCATTTAGCAGGAATCATTCCTTGACCGAGGTCAAGATTTGGATTTTATCAAGTTTTCTGTTATATTGGTTGCATAGGTGAAAAATGCGGATTTGTTTTTACACATTTCTTTCCGTCTTCGTTCTGCTTTTTGCGGTTGGAGCGGACTGTTCCCACGCCGGTGACCCTGAACCTGTCCTCAAGATGAGGGTCGGCGCGTATGATAACCGCCCCAAGATATATTTCGGGGAAAACGGGGATGTAATAGGGTTATACAGAGACCTGCTTGATGAATTCGCGAGACAGCAGCGGTGGGAAATTGAATATGTCCCGGGAAAATGGGAGGAATGCCTCGAACGGCTTGAAGCGGGCGAAATAACGATGATGCCGGATGTGGCATATTCCGCTGAAAGAGCGGAGCGGTTCAAATTCAACAAGGAAAACATCCTTGTGAACTGGGGCAGAATATATGTCGCAAGAGGAAGCAAAATAGACTGCCTTCCCGAACTGGAGGGGAAAACCATAGCGGTCATGAAGAGCAGCATCCATACCGAAGGCAGTGACGGGGTCAAATCGCTGATGGAGCAGTTCAACATCCCGTGCAGTTTCAGGGAGGTTGATGATTACACTGAGGTTTTCGAACTTCTGCACAGGAGAAAGGTGGATGCCGGTGTTGTCAACCGCATATTCGGCAGCAAACACGAAGGGCTTTACCGCGTTCAGCGGACATCGGTCATCTTCAATCCTGTGGAGCTTAAGTTCGCCTTTAAAAAAGATTTCGAAGACACGCAAAAGATAATCCCGGCAATAGATTCCATGCTGGCTGAGCTTAAAAAGGATTATGACTCTATCTATTATAAATCCATTGAAAATCATCTCGGGTTCAGCATCATCCATGAGTCGGAGAAATTCCCCGAATGGGCTAAGGCTGTCATGTATGCCGCCGGACTTCTGATCGTTTTTTTCATCGTTTCTGTCATTCTGTGCCGCATCCAGATAAGAAGAAAAACCCGCGAACTGCGCGAAGCCCAGGTGGAAGTTCTCTGGAGGTTCGGAAAAGCCATCGAGTATAAGGACTATGAAACAGGCCATCATACCGCCGTCGTGAGCGAAATCAGCTACCGGATCGCTCTTGAGCTGGGACTTCCGCACCACGAAGCCCGGATAATCCGCGAAGCTTCCAAAATGCATGACATCGGCAAACTCGTGATAAGCGACAATATCTTGCTCAAACCAGGGAAACTCAACCCCGAGGAATGGGATGAAATGAAAAAACACACCACGCTGGGGGCGATACTGCTGTCGGACGGCAAATCCGATATCATAACAACTGCTGAGATAATAGCGAAATCCCATCATGAAAAGTGGGACGGGACGGGTTATCCGCTCGGCCTGAAAGGAGAGGAGATCCCTCTTGCGGGAAGGATTTGCGCCATCGCGGATGTCGCGCACGCGATGAATTCACACCGTCCTTACAAGGAAGCCTTCCCGATTGAAGATATTGTGAAAATTATCACTGCGACTTCAGGCACTCATTTCGACCCCAAGGTAGTCAGCGCTTTCCTGAAGATTCTGCCGGATATAATCCGGAAACTGGACCTTAAATAATCCTGTTGATCACTGCCGCAGAAATTTCGGCAGAGGCAGATTTTTAAACCTTCTGAGCAGCAATGCCAGCACCCCCATCACCATCAGATCAAGCATGCAATACATCACTCCTGCGCCCGGAGGCGGGCTTATGGTGGTAAGATTCATTACCGGAACATCGCTGAACCATCTCCAGTTGCCAAGTTGAGTTCCCACAAGTTCCAGGATGAACGACAGCAGGAACATCGTTGAATAAAGCTTCCGGGCTTCCACTTTCTGATAGCATGCAAGAAAATAAAGAAGAAGGATCAGGGCGAATGTGTCAAACCCCCTTATCACCCCGGCAATGGTGTAAACAATGAAAACAAAGGGAACATAGTAAATTATCCTGTCCGACACCCGTGCGGCAACCTTTGAACCTGTCATGAACAGCAGTACATGCCCCGGCGGCACAAACAGCGGAATACCCGGAAGTCGGTATTCGTAAAGCCCCCAGACCAGCGAGAAGAACATTTCTCCGAGGGTGGCAAGGATAAGGCATGTAAACATCACGATAACGCCGGACTTGTTCTCATTCAGCATGAAAAGTGCAAAAAGCAGCCACATGACCACATTCGCAAGAGGCTGGCTGTGGCTTTTGCCTTCTATGTCAATCAGCAGGACGGAAGTGAACGCGATTATTATCGCCGGCGCTTTCAGAAATCCCCAGGATATTGTCCGTGGAAACAAAAAGGACTCACGCCCGGCGGAGAGCATTTCGTAATCCGGAACGCTGATTTCCGCTGTTTCAGAAGACTTCATAAAAGGACATTTTCCTGCCGTTATTGAACGGTCTGGCTGGATTTTCCGTTCCTGAGTTCAAGAAAAAGGTTGTACGAGGAAACGAAAAAGGGGAACAGGTAAGCGAGTATCCCTACCGAATCATTTTTTCCCCAGACAAAATACGCAAGGCACATAATGCTTCCAATCATGCTCATCACCCAGAAAATCCTGGGGACAACCGGTTTATGCGCTTTCCTGGAAGCAAATAACTGAGGGAGCCACCTGCTGGAAAAAAGAAACACCCCGGCATATCCCACAAGTTTCCATGCGGTCACCAGCACGCCGAAGATTTCAAAAAGCACTCTGTTCATGAGATTATAACTCTCCCGCTAAAAAATATCCCCTTCCACCGCCTTTACGACAGCGGATGATACACCTGTACACAGAAAAATGCAAATTAATTTCGTCAATAAAAAGCCGCGCCTTAACGGGGCTTTCTGCCTGAGGCAATATATTTAATTCCCTGCCATCATCGCTTCGATGTCAGCCTTAACATCGCCCGTGGGTTTAATGTCGAAATTCTCGACAAGCACCTTGGCGACATTCGGAGACAGAAATGCGGGAAGGGTTGGCCCGAGCCTTATGCCCTTGACTCCGAGATGAAGCAGGGCAAGAAGAACGGCAACCGCTTTCTGCTCATACCATGCGATGTCGAATGACAGCGGAAGTTCGTTTATGTCCTTCAGCCCGAACACTTCCTTGAGTTTCAGAGCTATCACGGCAAGCGAATAGCTGTCATTGCACTGCCCGGCGTCCAGCACCCTCGGGATGCCGCCGATATCCCCGAGGTTCAGCTTGTTGTATCTGTATTTAGCGCATCCCGCTGTCAGTATTATCGTATCGGACGGGAGCTCCGTTGCCACATCAGTAAAATATGACCTTCCCTTCTGCCTGCCGTCGCAACCGGCCATGACCACAAATCTTTTAATTGCACCAGATTTAACGGCGTCAACAACTTTATCTGCAAGAGCAAGCACCTGATGATGGGCAAATCCGCCCACTATCTCGCCCTTCTCTATCTCAACCGGCGGTTTGCAGGTTTTCGCCTTCGCGATAACCGCGGAGAAGTCCTTCTTTCCGCCTTGCGGCGCGTCCTGTATATGCGTGCACCCCGGATAACCTGCCACTCCAGTCGTGAATACTTTGTCCTTGTATGTATTGCTGTCCTTTATGGGAATAATACAGTTGGTGGTCATCAAAATGGGACCGTTGAATGATTCGAACTCTTCGTTCTGCTTCCACCAGGCGTTGCCGTAGTTACCTGCAAAATGCTCATATTTTTTGAATGCCGGATAGTAGTTGGCGGGCAGCATCTCGCCATGCGTGTAAACATCAACACCCGTGCCCTTTGTCTGTTCCAGCAGGGCTTCCATGTCCTTCAGGTCGTGCCCCGAGATAAGAATGCCGGGGTTATTTCTGACTCCGATATTGACCTTTGTAATCTCCGGGTTTCCGTATGTTGTCGTGTTCGCTTTATCCAGCAGAGCCATGGTCGTCACAGCAACCTCACCAGCCTTCAACACCATCCCCGTCATCTGCTCCACACTGAGATCCTTCGTAGTCGAAGCAAGCGCCTCGATCAGGAATGAATATATATTCGCATCTTCATAACCAAGCGCTTCCGCATGATGAGCGTAAGCGGCTATGCCTTTAAGACCGTATATCAGAAGTTCCCTGAGGGATCTTACATCCTCGTTCCCGGTTGCAAGCACTCCGATCGAAACTGCCTTCGCGGCAAAATCAGCCTTTGTCCCTGTCCAGGCAACGCTGTCGTGCTGTCCGCAACTGCATCCGCAATGACAGTTGCTTTTAAGCGAATCGCGCAGTTTTAATGCTTCCCCGATATAATTCTCAAACCTCGCGGCATCAAAATTCCCGTTTGTGATCGTCGCGAACAGCGCTTCACTCACAAACCTTCCGGCCTTGACATCGTCCTTCTTCCAGCACTCTTCGGAAACAACCGCGATCCCCTTCAGGGTATGGATAAGAAGGTCCATAAGGTTCGCGACATCATCCGTTTTCCCGCAGACGCCCCTGACTGTGCAACCATGATTTTTAGCGGTTTCCTGACACTGATAACAAAACATGCTCATATTGATTTCTCCTTTCGTGAAACATCAACTATTTACAGCTTGAATATTACGGGAATTTTAACAGATAACATTGACCTGGGTCAAATAGAGGATTTTTTTGCTTTTTGGAATTTTTCAGATATAATGATGTTGTAGTATTCAACTTGAGAGAAGATGAGACCTGTTTGATTTTGAGGAGTTATATATGAAATGTTCCCGGTTTGCCAGAGTTTTATTAACATTGATTTTCACGGCTGTTCCAGCTGTATTTTCTTTAATTATTCTTGCCTCACCAACGATACCTACTGATATCCAGCTTCCCGGAACCCAGCAGCTTGAAACTGCGGGATATGCAGCCCCTGAAAACTGTGACAACTGCCACGGAGGAACAACGAACCCGGACTTCGAACCGGACTTCGGCTGGCGCGGCGGAATGATGGCAAACGCAAGCCGTGACCCCATCTTCTGGGCAACAATGGCTATTGCAGAGCAGGATTTTCTACCCAACACTGATCCCGACATGCGCGGCGGAGCGGGTGATCTCTGTCTCAGATGCCACACCGTCAATGGATGGATGGGTGGAAGATCAACTCCCACTGACGGTTCCGGAATGGATTCAAGAACTGATACTAATGGAGTTGAGTGTGAGTTCTGTCACTTCATGGTTGACCCTGATGAACCGACTAATATTCCAGGCACTGTAGAGGAGCAGAACGCACCCTTTGAAGCTTTCGATCCCGATACGGGTGAAGCATACCGTGGCGCAGCTGAATATGTTATTAACAGCGAGGGAACAAGACTTGGGCCATATTCAGATGCTTTAGCATCCCATACTTTTCACCAGTCCCCGTTCCACAGAAAAGCTGAATTCTGTGCTACCTGTCATGATGTAAGTAATCCTGCTGTCGGTGACCTTGCTCATAATTACGGGGCTCAGATAGACATTGACCCTGCCGATGCCAGCGGTATCCTCGGAACTCCTGTCGACACCAAAGCAGCCTTCAATAACTTTCCCCATCAGTTCGGAATTACTGAAAGAACATACAGTGAATATGTAGCCGGCGCACTCGACACAACACTTGTTAACGACTTTGTTTCCCTTCCTGCAGAACTCCGGGTATCTGAAGGTTCTTTTTATATTAACTATCACCGTGCCTACGATGCCCGAAGTGATGCAAATTACGAAGATGGAACTCCAAGATATTTCACATGCCAGACCTGCCACATGAGCGCATCTACAGGAGTGGGCTGTAATAAGAATAATATGCCCATAAGAACAGATCTTCCAAGGCATGACCAGACCGGAAGCGGTTACTGGATACCCGATGCCATCCAGTACCAGGATCTGAACGGAACTCTCAGGTTCGGGACCGGACTTACCCAGAAGCAGCATGATGCTCTTGATGCGGGTCAGCTAAGAGCACAGGAACTTATCCAGAGTGCTGCATCTGTTGAAGCATGGCAGGACAGTGGCAGCTCAGCCCTCACAGTAAAAGTGACTAACCTTACAGGCCATAAATTCATAAGCGGATATCCTGAGGGAAGAAGAGCCTGGATAAATATCAAATGGCTGGATGCAGGCAGTGAAGTTATTGCCGAGAACGGTGCCTATGGCGATATCGGAAGAACTGTCAATGATCTTGTTGGAACACCTCACAATGTCAAGTCACTTATTGATCCTTCCTCCACAATTGTTTATGAAGTCCTGATGGCAATGGACCAGGAATGGGCAAACCAGCTTATCACTCTCGGATATGACGCAAATCTTGCCCTGACTTATGACCGGATGACCGATTCAGTTGCGCAAACTCTTGGAGATCTTGCTCTAGAACCTGTTGGTACCGCCTATCACACATTCCATTTTGTACTTAATAATACTGTGGAACATGATAACAGGATACCGCCATACGGGTTCAAATATGATGAGGCTATGGTACGGAACTGTCTTCCAGTCCCTGCTGACCAGTTCGGCAGTCCGGGTGCAGGAGGAACATACAACCACTATGATGAAGTTGACTTCGAGATCCCCGATGGTGCGGTTGCCGCCCAGGTAAGGCTCTACTACCAGCCTACCAGCTGGGAATATATTCAGTTTCTCTGGAAAGCCAACGACGGGGCCAGCGCCTTCCTCGGTCAGGAAGGTATCAACATGCTCGATGCATGGCTAAATACTGGACAGGCTGCACCGCTTCAAATAGACCTTGCCGTTGCCAACAATCTTGTATCGGGAGTGTCCGACCCGCCGGGAGAGACTTCCCATCAGAATGTAAGTGCAGAGCAGATGACTGTCACATATGACCGAGGATTGAATGAGATAACTCTGAACTACACTCCTGCCTGTTCATCAAATGCAAACACTGTCTATTATGGGGACATTGCATCGATCGCAACATACGGATACACGGGAGCACAGTGTTATGCAGACATATCAGGAAGTGCAGTTCTGACAGGTTCACCGGACAACATCTTCTTTGTCATCGCAGGTAACAACGGCGTGGAGGAAGGTTCCTACGGCGATGATTCAACGGGAACTGAACGGCCTGAGGCAACAGGCATCGGAGCCTGCGACCTTCCCCAGAATCTGACCGGAACATGTGACCCCATAGCGAAATAGTCTGAATCAGGATTTGCAGCATTTAAGTATTGGGGATTTCTTTTGCTGAGCGGTCACTGAGTGATTGCGCTGGAATTGTGTAAGAATTTTCCTCCGGATGTGTAATTTCTTTCCATTTTGACAAGGCTGATCTTCCTTCCCGATCACAAATATTGACCTCTTAACTTTTATTTACAGCGCTCTGGATCAATCCGACCATTAACTTTCCATTCCGGCACGGTTGTTGCTGTATTAACAGTTCAGGATAGATGGTTAGATTTTTTAAAGGAGAAAAGCCATGGAAAAGTTTTTAACGAAATGTATGATGATCACTGTTGTGATTGCGGGATTTACAGGTCTGGTTGCTGTCGGAGGGGAAAAGTCTTCAGACGGCTGCCTGAAGGTCGGGACTTTTGACAGCCGCCTTGTCGCTTTTGCTTATTACCGTTCAGATGTTTTCATGACTGAAATAAATAATTTGAAGTTGAAACATAAGGAAGCAACTGAAGCAGGTGATACAGAGATTGCATCTGGGTATCAAGCTAAAGGCGAAAAAATGCAGGATCTCGGACATAAGCAGGTATTCGGAACGATGGATATTGATGAACTTCTTGAAGAGCATAAAAAGGATATCCAAAAAATAGCAAAAGAGGCAGGCGTTGACATTGTCATTTCAAAGTGGGATATCCTTTGTCTGCCTGAAAATGCGGAATTTACTGACCTGACAGAGGAACTGATGAAGATTTTTAATTCTGATGAAAAGTTCCTGACTGATGCAATGCAACTGAAAAATACTGAACCCGTCCCAATGAAGGAACTGGAAACACATAAGCACTACTGATCAAGATTGCAGTCTACCAAGATTTCCGAAAGCCCCGCGTAAAAACGGGGCTTTTTCCTGGTTTACTTTAACATCTGAAGAAAAAAGTCTTTATTGAATATCCTTACATCCCCAGGATTTTCAAGAAAGGGTTCTATATCTGTACTGACAGCCTTCCAATTCACCGATCCAATCCTTTCAGCCAGAAGAGTTTTCCAGTTATCAACAGTGATTTCATCTCCTTTGTATCCCGTCTGTTCAAGAGCGTTGTTCAGATATTTTAAGTTTGGCTCAAACCCCTTCCACCTTCCAAGATAAAACCACAGGTCATAATAGTCCCTGCCCTTTATGTATGACCGCTGGAATACGGCATGTAGCTTACCCGCAAAGAATGTTTTTGCGTCGTGATGGATGACTGCAAGCGGAAAATATTTATTTATCAGCGAGTGTTCTGTTGCAAATCCCGCAGGAGGGTTCATGTCAACCTCCAGCTTGATGTTAAGCTTTTCTCCTTCTCTTGTGCCAAGCCCTGTTTCAGTCAAAATTGAACCAAATTTGATGAAACTTGATTTAACCGCATCGGAGGAACTGTTCTTCAAGCTTATGGCATATCCCTGCAGTTCCAGACTGCGCTTAAGTGTTCCCGAGATTTTTTTCAGATCAAACCCGCATCCTGCATCAACATGAAAATCCAGGTCTTCCGAGAATCTTCCTAAGTCGTAGATGATCCTCAACGCGGTGCCGCCGTGAAAAACGATGCCTTTAAGAGCATTCTGCTCAAATAGAGCCCTCAGAACCACATGTTGAAGATATTCCCTCAGCCTGTTATAGGAATCACCTTGGTTCCTGCCTTCCGACGCCACCGAAACAGCTTTATCCTTCACTGAGCTCCCCTTTATACATTTTGATGAACCGTTTCACCGCTCTTTCTGCCTTTCTGCTTTCAAATCTGTCGCAAAAAGCATTAAGCCTCTCCAGGGAAATATTATGAAGATTCTGGAATCTCATTTCATTGAGCCTTTCATTTGACCATTCCCCCTTAAGAAGATAAAAGATATCCAGCAGGGCTTTTTCCGGCCTGGCGATAAAATACCTGTTCTGTGAACCCTGTCCCGCTGACAACTCTTCGTTGTATCCCCAAAACCTTTTGCAGCAGACAGAAAAATATTTAAATGAAGCTGCTTCGTTGTCCCATCCTGCAGTTTTCTTTGTTGTGACTGATTCCTGCGCATAGACCACATCGGGGATCATTTTATGGAAAGCGAGAGCTGTTCTCAGGCTTACATAAGACGGGGAATAGAGGTAGTTAGAAATATAGTGGAGGGATGGAATTACGGTGCGGTATTTCTCGGGCAGCAGATATTTGCTTTTCCGGAGCATTACCAGTTTTCCGCAAGAAACCCAGCGCGACAGCACGGACTCAATCCGGGATGCCGGTTCATTGATGAGAATATGAAGTTCAGGACTTTCAAAATAGGGCCTGTTTCTGAATTTTTCAATCAAGACATCGTATTTCATTTCTGTTACCTGCAATTTTTAACATGTAACGGAAATATACTTCATTGTTTCTGAAAACGCAAGTTTGTTCTGTGCGTCGTCCCGGACCACATCCATGCCCCTTCATCTTCAGTCCAGTTTCCGGGGAGTACTATAGCCCTTAACCGCACCTAGATGGACGATTTAGAACTTTTTGGGTTGCTTAATCATATCATATCACGGACAAGTTGCCCCGGTTCTGTCAATACTGAAGGAATCAGTTCCCATATTGCTTCCGGCTGAGTTCTCAACTCTCACAAGATAATATAAAGCCGGTGCAGGGGTGTCACTGTCAGTCACGGATGTGCCGGTTATGTTGCTTTCCAGACAAGTCGCTCCCGAGAAATCAGAAGCAATTGAGCTACGCAGAACATCATAAACATAAGTCGTCGCACCCGGATCGGAAGGAGCTGTCCAGCTGAAACTGTCACCTGAGATCCCGGCCGAGAATCCCTCAGCATCTGTAGGTGTACTCCAGAGATCACCATTGTTCGGATCGATATCAAGTCCGTTGTCAACTCCGTCACCGTCTATGTCAGGATCGCAGACATCACCGATAAGATCGCCGTCGGAATCAAGCTGGTCAAGATTGGCAACATAAACACAATTGTCCAACCCGTCCTCAATTGTGTCACCGTCCCAGTCAACAAAAATTGGATTGGGATAGACCAGGCTTTTGTCTGTGTACACAGCCTGAACACTCGGTGGACCCGCTTGAGCAATAGCTCTTCTCATTACATACAAGTGACCGAATGAATCACTGTCATACTTGGCCTCGCAGGTCCATTCATCAAAACTTCTTCCTGCAAATACCGGTCCCCTCCAGTTAGTTCCGTTATCTATGGAATATGAAATTGATACAGAACCATATCCGCCAGAATCGTCAAAATACTCGGAATTGATAGCATATACATGCCCTTTGTCATCACACTTCAGTTCCTTCCACTGGTCAGGAATTGAAGGGATTACTACAGGACCGCTCCAGTTGACTCCGTAATCATCCGAACTGTATGTCTGTTCATTTGTATCAATGACATAAAGTAACCCGTTCTCCGAGTTAGTTGCGCTTTCAAGAGGACCGCTTCCAAATGTATATACTTGCCCCATCCATGAAGAGCCAAAGTTTGAAGACCTCATGAACTTCATACTGAAAGGGCTGATATTATGAGTCCAGAAAATATATACATTTCCATTTTCATCACAGCCTACTTCAGGATTCATCCCGGTGCTTATCATCGTGGAAGGGTAGAAGTTGGCCCCATAGTCCTCAGAACGACAAAACCAAACCTGATTAGATTTTTCCCAGAACAGATATACATTGCCGTTCTGGTCATTTGCCATATAGAATTCATCAACGCTGCCGTCAACCAGAAGTGGAGAAGTCCATGTAACACCGTAGTCATCAGATGAAATAATATAGAGATTATAGTCATCACTCCAGCTGATATATACATGACCTCCATCACATACAGAAATGAAAGGATAGCTAAAAAGCTGCTGGGTCGGTGTTCCGGGAATTTCCTGATAATAGAAAGAAGCGCCGTTGTCATAATAAAGACCATAACCGATATTCGAGTTATTGTTAAAAGCAACATAGACATTCCCCTCGCTGTCAGTTGCAGAGGAAACCGTATGCATTGACAGAGTGCTGCCTATCAGCAGCTCTTCACTGCCAATAGAGATCCCGTAATCCTTGCTTTTTTTCACACTAAGCCTAAAGGAAGGTTCTGGATATCCTTCGTAGATCCCTGGATAATGAGCATTGCCCCTATCATCACAGGTAACATCATAACCACCTCTACTGTAACTCTCAGTAAAACTGGTATCATAACCATAGACCATATCAGTCCAGTAGATCTGCTCCCTGAAATCAGTTGTCCAGCTCTTTCCTCCATCGGCAGTGACATTAAGTTCAAACTCGATCATTTCACCATGATCAAGTGTTCCGTCAGTCTGGAACTGAAAATGGGGACCATAGGATTGAGCTGTGTTACCGATATCAATATTCCCGAAAGATGCTGTTGCCAAGAGAATTGTCACACCTGGGGTTGTCGTTGACAGAGTTGCATTAACATTTACTGCAAGTTCATCCGTTGTATTCTTTAGTGTTACTGGAATAGTTATGGTCTCGCTCTTATCTACCCAGCCGTTACCGTTTCCTGCGCTTTCATCCAGTAAATGACTGTCGTAAAGGACTCCTGTCGCAGGTGTTATTGATGGCGGAGTAAAAGAACAGGTACTTACCCCAAGACCTTCAACTCCGTTACCTCCGAGCATCGGCAAAACAGGGGCCAGTCCGGAATCAAAAGCATTAATTCCATCAGAAAAAACAGGCCTCATTGCAATATAAAGAATCACTCCTGATGGATTGGGTACAGTAATTGAGGAACTGGCTGTTGCCTGTCCAGCAACATAGGAGTTGCCGGAACCATTGACACTCAGAACTGGTGTCCAGCCTGCCAGATCACCTGAAGTCGGAGCGTTTGCTTCATCGGGAACATACTGATAGAAAAACTGGTATCCTGCTACAAGCGGTGATGTCACACCAGCCATTCTGTAATCGGTATGTGTCGGCGACCAAGTAACATCCACAACTGCACCCAATCCGTCACATCCGGCTGGGACGATGCTTGTCACATAAGGATAAGATTCACCGAAAGGACCTGAAGCCGTACGGTCAAATTCCCATCTTGACTGGGCAGAATAGTAATCAGTAGAAAGAACGAAATAATAAGCATTTCTTGTCATTGACGCTGTTTCATCAGACCAGGAGGCAGCAGTGCAGAAAGAATCATAGCTTCCGGAAATTACAGGGCAGGAGGAAATATCAACGCCTGCTGAATAATTATCTATGTCACCCCAGATATATACTACTTTTGATGCTCCCCAGCCCAAAACCCATGAAGTATCATTATCCAGGTTATATGAATTCAGGTAATCTCCATTCGAGTCCCATGTCCAGAAATGTGCGGAGAAAACATCAGTATCATTACAGGGTGAAATATTGCATGGGTTAGGATTAAAACCGCCATATCCAAGATCTACATATGAGAAACTATGTACAAAAAGATTAGATGAACATATCTGAGCTGAAGCAGAACCATACAAAGCAACCAGCAAAACAATCGCAAAAACAACCCCTCTGTATTTCATTTCAATTCCTCCATAAACAATGGTGTTCCTGCCTACCGACGCCACCCAAACAGATTTATTCTTCACTGAGTCACCCCCTATACATTTTTGTAAACCGTTCCACCGCTCTTGCTGCCTTTCTGATTCAAAATCTGTCGCAAAAAGCATTAAGTCTTTCCGAGGAAATATACTTCATTGTTCCTGAAAACGCAAGTTTCTCAGGTTGTCTTCCCGGGCCACATCCATGCCCCTTCATCTTCCAGCTTGAAAAAATAGCTGTCATGGTCCATAATCTATCCATGAACATCGAAGCCGTATTATCGAAAACCGACCTTTTCGCCGATGCCAATCCGGCAGTTATAAAGAGTGTTGCAAAACACGGCAGGTGCAGGCGGTTTAAGAAAACGGAGCATCTCTTTTTCGACGAAGATATAGGCACCGCCCTTTACATTCTTCTGAGCGGATCTGTTAGGCTTTACAAATCCTCTTCGGACGGCAAGGAGGTCACGGTGAAGCTCGTTAATCCCGGAGAGATGTTCGCGGAGGTCGTTCTTTCGATGAAGATCATAGTTGAATCTATGGCTGATCTGAGAGCGGATCTCTTCTTTGTCTGCTCCTGATCGGGCTTAATACACTGCCAATGCAGCTGAATTACAATATTGGTTTGTTAAAACTATGGACAGGCCGTAACTTCCTGGGCATAACAGGATACTGATCCGGTTTCTCTCTCCGTGGCAGTGCTGTCAAAACCGTATGATCCTTCACGACCGCTGCCGACAGGCACTATTATGTAATATTTTGACCCTTCTGAAGGAGTGACAGAAGTTGATGTTCCTCCTCCTGATGAACAGATAAGCGGAATGTGGCTGTAATAACTACCTACAGTTCCTTCATATATTGCATAATCACTGTCTCCGATTATACAGGAGTCTCCCCAGACAAGGTACAGATCACTTCCAGCACCTTTGCTTACTGTCAGCGGAGTACCGGCAATAAGATTACCATCAGGAACATATCCTGCAGCAGTCGTTACAGGAGCATCAAATGCAAAATCACCAAGAACAACATGCTCAGGCCAGTTTACATCTGACGAATAGAGACTATAACTGCTGTGCCTAACCTCAATAAGTTCTCCGGGAAGAAAAAGAGTTCCGTCAATATTCACAGGTATATCAAAACTCAGAGTTAGCCTGCCGCTTGAGTTTATATTTGCACCGATGAGATTGGCAAAACCCGAAACACCTTCAACTTCAGCATCCCAATATATAGAGAATCCTGCATTATACTGGACCAGATCATTCTGGCTGTATTCAGTTCCCCCAAGATTGACAGGAACATCAAAGCTGAGAACAGGGATGCCCCCATCATGAAACACTGCGTCTATAGATGCGTATTCAGGAACACCTGCTGTTGCGCCATCAAAATAAGTGGAATAAATACCACCAGTTACAGCAATAAGATCATTAGTATCGTAATAAGTACCTCCAATGTTTACCGGAGATGCTGGGGCAAATACCCATGTTGTTCCACCGGTAACATCCAATGCTGATATCTCACTACTAATTGGAAAGGACTGTTCAAGTGAATAAACATTATCCGCACAAAGAACAACCTGGGAAGGTTCATATACCATCCCTCCCAGATCTGCAGGAACATCTACTGCAAAGTAAAATGTTGCCGCATGATTAATATTCATAAGAAATATAGACATAAGTGAAACAATAGTGAAGAAACTTAAATTTTTCACAGTTCGTTCCTTCCCTGATTAAAGAATATTTCCACCGTTATCAGTATTCCCAGTTCCCAGATCATTGACTGTCCCTGTTGTATTTCCACGCAGCATATTGTTCCTGTAGGCATTGTCTAATGAGGAGCTGTCAAAGGCAATTCCATATCCTGAATTTTCACCCATCAGGTTCTTTTCGATGAGATTTCGTTCGCCAGAAACATTAATTCCGTCACCGGTATTTCCTGTAAAAGAGCTTTCTGAAAGAACACAGTCATCACCAGTAATAATAGCTCCTCCTCCCTGATTGGCTCTGAGAACACATGTTTCCATTGAGCAGCAATCTCCGGCAAGGATCAATCCAATGCCGTTGTTCCCCGAAACAGTATTCAGCTTAATCATTGATCCATAAGCTGCGGTACTAATATTCAACCCAGCAGAGGAAGCTCCGCCCCCTTTAATTGTATTCTTTAAAATTATATTGTCAGGACCACCTAAGTAAATGCCGGAACCCGGAGAGATTGTTCCGAACTGCAACACCTGGTTTAACTCAATTGCAGCACCGTTCATCTGATCAAGATAAAGACCGTTGATCCCCGCTACCACAGTATTCTCAGCAATCCTTCCACCTTTGGGAGATTTTGAAGCTGACACAGAAATTCCTGTTCCAGATAAAGCACTGACATAGCAGGATTCAATTTCCGTGTAAAACATTGTAGTAAGGTCAATTCCGTTATTTCCTGTACCACTAATATCAAGTTTTTTCAGGCTGCAGGAAGATGCAACCGTTCCATTCGAATAAACCGCTGTTGATCCTCCCGAAAGTCTTCCATTCTGTATTTTTACATTTACATGATCACTGAAATCAATTAGCACATTTGTCAAAACTGTACTTGAAACGGTGTATTCGTTCAGATCCAGAGTTACATTATCGGACAGTATGTCAATGACAGGATTATTGGACGATTCAATACCCTGCGTCAGATAATAATAGCCAGGTTCAGTTATCGCTTTTGGCTCGTAAACCGCTATTTTTGCACCATCAGCATAAATGGCACAAGCAGACAGTACTAAAAACATGGATAAAGCAGTAATCCTTTTCATTTTACCTCCTCAATCATCAATTTATATTTCCCCCGTCATCGGTGTTGCCCGTTCCGTCATCCTGAATTGGGGCAGAAGTACCTTTAAAAAAATTATTTCTATAGGAATTGGAATCAGCATTTGAATTAAAGAAAATACCGATTTCGTTTCCGAACATACTATAGATTTTATTAGAATCAATAAGATTAAAATCTGAATCGATTCTCATTACATTTACATCCAATGAAATTAAAACATTGTCTCTAGTAACATTACATGCACCTGATAAATATATGCTGACATAAAACAGTGAACTAGTGATGTTATTATTGATAATAAGAGACCCACTGGAACCAATATTCATACCAGTTCCATCCCAACCGCTGAGAACTGTGTTCCCTGAAATCAAACTACCTTCAGCACTTTGTGAAGAAAAAATGGCTGAAGAGTATTCTCCCCCATCTCTTACAGAATTATCACAAATAATACTCCCGGATCCGTCAGTATATATCCCGTTTTCACCTGAGTGTCCTCCTGCATATGACAGAATATTGTTACTGCTTATAATTGAACCATTCAGGCCTTCAAGGTAAATTCCATATGCAGTTGCATCTATGGTATTGCCTGTTATTCTTGAACTGCCGTAAACCGATGATTTTAGATCAATCCCGCTTGCCGGGTTTACTGAATCTCCAGAAGCATATATATAGTTATCTCTGATATCAGCAAACTCAACATTCTCAAGCATAATTCCACCCCCGGTGTGGTTCATATTTTCAATTCTGCATCTGACAGGAATTGAGCTGTCTGCATAGATCCCACCCGTAGTGCCGTTTCTTATGAAAATATCGGTATGACCGGAAAAATCCAGAAACCATGAAATAGTTTTTCCACACAAATCCAAAGTCACATTATCGGAATTAATAATAATTGCTCCATCAATACCCCTCGTAAGATAATAATTCCCAGGTTCCGTTATTATTGTGAATTCAAAAACAGGCTTCCTCGCTCCGTCGGCAAAAGACATCGCCGTTATGAAAGCCAAGACTGCAAAAAGCATTAAGCTCTTTCTCATATTCCTCCGAAGAAATTTCGGATTATTAATTTCAACAACAGCTCAAGTATAAGTATTTTATACCAATAAGTCAAGATAGCGAATTGCCTCACAAAAAGTCTAAATGAAATGATAACATTGCCTCATATAAAAATCTAAACGAAAAGTCTTCCTGATAGAATAAGCCAGGAGGAAAATAATAGGACTGACAATAAGTGAAAAAAAAGCGGTAGCAAAAGAACAGGCAAAAAGGCACAGAAAGGCAAAGAAAAAAGAAAAAGGAATAATACTCAACGAATTTACAGCGCTGACCGGATATTTGCAATCACAAGATCAATCAAAAGACCAGTAGAATATTAGAGCAGAAAGCTATTAAAACTGCCGTAACTGACGCATATGTGGAAAACACCAAAAGGTTTCCCACAAGTGCCTTGAAAATCAGATGAGGCAATACAGTCTTCAAGTTGTCGTCCCGGACCACATCCATGCCCCTTCATCTCCAGCTTGAAAAAATATCCGGCATGGCTCATAATTTACTCATGAACATCGAAGCCGTATTATCGAAAACCGATCTTTTTGCTGATGCCGACCCGGCAGTGATAAAAAGTGTTGCGAAACACGCGAAATGCAGGCAGTTCAAGAAAACGGAGCATCTCTTTTTCGACGAAGATATAGGCACCGCCCTGTACATTCTTCTGAGCGGATCTGTTAGGCTTTACAAATCCTCTTCGGACGGCAAGGAGGTCACGGTGAAGCTCGTTAATCCCGGAGAGATGTTCGCGGAGGTCGTCCTTTTCGAATCCGACCGCTATCCCGTCAGCGCTGTTGCAATCGCGGATTCGGAGGTGTTCGAGATCGCGAAGCTTTCTTTCCTCGAACTGCTGGAGGACTGCGGCTTCAGGAATGATTTCATAGCCGCGCTGATGAGAAAGAAACGCTATCTCACCGGCAGGTTGCTCTATCTGACTTCGTATGATGTGGAGGAGCGGTTTTTCAGGTTTCTCGCCGAGAAACACGGACGAAGAAATCAATACAGCATAGTGTTATCAAAGAAGGATTTCGCGTCCGCGATCGGGACCATCCCCGAGACTTTCTCAAGACTTGTCCAGCGTTTAAAGGAACGGGGTGATATTGAATGGGAAAGCAGAACCATCACCCTGAGGGACGGATTCTGGGACGATAATTATACTGATTTCGAAATGTGATATTTTCAGCGGCCGCTGCATATGAAAGCGCCCCAGTAGAAAGGATGCTTTCCGGCCTGTTTGGCACGATTCCGGATATTGATTCCCTCTTTGCCTTCTATGAAACCTCTCTTTGCAGACCTCAGCGCTTCTGATACTGACTCGGATTTTGTCATACCGGAATAGAACAGCCTGATGAATTCCGCTGTTGATTCGTCTTCCACGCTCCACAGCGTTGAAATAACCGATGACGCGCCTGCGTAGTGAAAAGCCCTTGTGAGGCCGATAAGGCCCTCTCCACCCATTTCCCTGCCAAGTCCGGTTTCGCACGCGGAAAGAGTAACAAGATTCGCATTCAATTTAAGCTTCTCGAAAATTTCCCACACTTGCAGAAATCCGTTTTCAGCTCCGTTTTCATTAAAACTCAATGCTATTCCTGACTCAAGCGGGAGATGCTCGTCAAGTATGCCGTGACAGGCAAAATGCAGATATGCCGCCTTTCCGGCAACCTCAAGCACGGTACCTTCGTCGGCTTTTTCCCTGCGGTATATCTCCGCCCGATCGTTGAAAACATTCCGGATATGGTCCATTTCAATTCCCGAAGCCGGCAACTCAGCAAGGCCGTCTCTTAAACCTCGACTCCTGTTTGGATCTTTAAGCGAATCATCAAGCGTCCCTTCGTAAACCGGATCTCCGAAAGCTATAATCTTCCCTCCGCTCGCAGAAACCGAACTTAGAGTTTTCATCACAGATACTGAAATAGCATAGCTTACCGCTTTGTTCTGAATCAGAAACCTGCCCCTGGAATCTGTCAGACACTCGAAAGGAAGCTGGTGAAGAGGTCCGTCAGGACATATGATTATTCTTCCGCACCGCGCAGTTTTTTTACCCAACTTGCCCAGAAGAATCCTGTAAAGCGACTTCCCCTGTTCCTGTATGACATCAATCCCGGATTCAGTTGATGAGAACAGTGCCCTGAAAGACCTTATCCTGTTGGCAAGTTCATCCCGTTTTATCTCTGTTCTGATTGCCTCGAGCGCCCCGTTATATAACGAAAATATTATCAGGGCGTCCTCTCCCGCGCAGTAAGATACCAAAAGGTCTTTTTTCCCAAGTTCGATGGCAGCTTGTTCGGCATCAAGTTTTTCAGGATGACAAAGCGAGAAATATCCGGGAGACTGTTTTTTCATTTCTTCAACAAGATATTCTTTTCTTTTCCGCAACACTTCAATTTCGGATGAAATCTTTCCAATCTCCTCCTGTTCGTTGCTTTTTGAAACATCGTTCAATGCTGACAGCAGTTCATCATGCCTTTTTATTAAAGCCCTGTATTCTTTTAAAATGCCCTCGGGAGCATCGCCTGTGAAATCAATATCTCTTTCGGCAAGCATGACCAGCAGTTCAGACGCCCTGAACGCCTCCAGATCTCCAAAGGCTTTCTTTGTCAAACCTTGGCTGATTTGAATGTCTATAAGCTCCCTGTAATAATCAGAATAAAGAGCAGCGAATGTTTCCCTTTCAGAGCTGCATCTTATATAGTCTCTCTGCTTTTCGAGTGTTTCCACTGCTTTGCGGTAAAATGACAATGCCTTTTCATTATCGCCGGACTTGCGGTGGATTAAAGCGGCCTCATGTTCGATCTCAGCATGAGCTGAACTCAAAGAGCAGAATTTTTCTGAAATGTGAACAGCTTTCTCCACAATCTCGGCTGCTTCCTCAAATTTTCCCTGGCTGCTTTTAAGCTCTGCTTCAGTTTTAAGGACCGCTGCGGTGATATTGCTTCGAGGATATTCCGAACATATATCCAACGCTGACTTCAAAAAAGCTTCCGATTTGCCCAGGTCTCCAGTTTTCATCGCAAGTCTGGCCATTTCATGAAGAACAAGAGCTTTATCAATACTGTCGTCGAAATGCGCATTACAGATTGAGAGCGCTTTATTCAGATAATCCCCGGCAGCATCGTATTGATTTTCCGACAAAACCATCTTTGCTAGATTTACATATCCCGCCAGTAATTCAACCGATCCTTCTGACAGCGTCTCTTTTATTCTGACTGATCTGTCATAAAGATCAAAAGCTTTCTGAAAATCCCCTCTTCTTTTATGAATAATACCCATGTTATTCAAAACCTGCGACACTTCTAGAGAGTGTTCGTCGCCTCGAGCATGAACTAAAATATCATAAGCACTCTCAAATAATGTTTCAGCCGCATCCAGGTGCCCCTGCTCCATTTTTATGAGACCCAGATTTACTGATGCCTGCGCGACTTCAACCGTTCCGGGGAAAAGCTTCTGTTTTATTTTCAATGATTTTTCACAGAATTGGGCTGCAGAATCATAATCTCCCCGCATAACGAGGATTAGGGATTTGTTCGCGAGACACAGGGCTGTTTCCGAACTTTCCGGATCGTTTTTTTCTGATATTGCAAGGCTCCTGTCATAAAAGTCAATAGCCTGTTCATACCTGCCGGTTTTCATGTTGCAAAGACCAAGATTGTTGAGTATCCTCGAATGCCAGAGCTCGGAAGGATCGCTTCCTGTGATTATATCAAGTGCTTTTTCAAAATATGAGGAAGCTTCTTCAAAACGGCTCATTTTCAACAGTAGAGAACCCATTGCATTATAAGCGCTGCAGGCAGATTCAGAGACCGGTGCAATATTTTCCACTATTTCGACCGCTTCATTGTAAGCTTCACGGGCTCCTTCATAATCACCCCTTCCGCTGCTAAGCCATCCTGTCTTGTTCAGAACAAATACCAGAGCTAAAGTCTGACCGGAGATTTTTCTCTCATATTCCGCGCACTCCGTGAAAACCTTGTATGCAGTCTCCATGTCGTTCATGTACATGTATGCCAAACCTTTTACTATCATCATTTCAAATGCAGCATTTTTGAGATTTTCGCTAACGGCTTTATCTATCCCTTTTGAAAGGGTACCCAGAATTCTACCCGCCTGTTTGTTTTTAATGAATGATTTGGCATGGTCAAATAAAAACCATACCGCAGTGGAAGGATTCTGTTTTTCAAACTTTGCGTACAGGTTCATGTAAATTTCAGCGGACAGGTCGTAATGTTCTTCTTTGGCAAAAGTTCTCGCTTTTTGAAGCTCAGAGATTATTTCGGGCTCAAGAACAGGCATGACTGTCAAATCCCATTTCGTGCGAGGCATATCTATGACAGTTTCCGATTCTCCCCTTCTGACTCTGACGGAAACCGGTCCTGCGGGCAACTCTTCAATCATGACATAACCCAGATCAAACGCGGATCTGAATTCACCGGATTTCCCGTTTGCATCAGACTCATCGGTGGATTCCCTGATCCATGAAACAAGAATGTCCCCCTGCATAATACCGGCCTTCTCGACAGGGCTGCCCGGTTTAACCATTTCCACAAACGCTCCAACCGATTCCGGCGAAGCGCTCAGGCTGAAGGCGCAGAAAAACATACAAACAGATATCAATATCCAGCGGGACATTCTATTTGTCAGTCCTCCTTAAATTCATGACATTCACCGCAGAATACGCCGGGATTATGGTCTTTTTTATCATCATGGCATGATTCGCATGTCTCCCGTTTTGTCACTGTCCATGTGTGCTGTTTGTGGCAGTCAAGACAATCAGCATCAGCGTGCATTCCTGTCTTATGCTCTCCCGACAGGGATGAATGGCAATCATCGCAAGCTTCCGTTTTTGTGAGGACACCGGGGTCGCTGTGGCAGTCAAGACATGCAAAATCCCCCATCGGGACATTCTTTGTTTCATGTCTGTGGCAGCTCATGCAATCGCCGTTTGGCCGTGTTCCCGCGGAATGGCACTCGCTGCACAGGATCTCCGAGTGTTTTCCTGTAAGCGGGAAGGTGTGCCAGTCGGTGCCGTAATCGTGAAGAATATCGGCTTCATGCACGGGCCCCCGTTTGGGCGCGGTGTGGCAGACGGTGCAGTCATTTGTAAGAACGATTCCGTCCGATGTACTGTTGTGTTTTCCGTCATGGCACCTGAAGCAACCCTTCCAGTTTCTGTGGCCGATGTTCTCGGGATAGGTTGACCAGTCAACCTTCATTTTCGGAAAAACGGAGGAACCGTATATCCCCTGCGTTATCGCGACGGCTTTTCCGATGTCGCCCGCCCTGTTCTTTAATATATCGGGATAGTTGTCGCTGTAGAAAGAGATTATGGCATTCTCAATCCCCTTCATGGCTTCTCCGCTGTCGCCGTAAGCGGTCATTGCGGCAATAGACGCTGTTTTCTTTATCCAGGGCAGGTCATCTGATATCGCCCCGTCCTTCATTGCCTTGTCCAGCGCCTCATCGGGGGGCGGATATCTGTGGGACGGCCTGTTATGACAGTCCATGCAGTCCAGCAGTCGAATGTCCTTTTCATTAATGCTGTTTTTGTCGAAATCGGAGCCTGAAGCGGCATATTCCGTTACCGTGCCGTCTGAGGATGTTGCCCGCATCCACGGGACTTCCTGCAGCTTGTCATCCGAAGCGATGTATTCAATGCGGTTGTCAATTATCATGTGCCAGTGAATGCCGTTGCTCTTCCCGTGAAGAGACGATCCGCCACCTGTTTTCATAAGCAGGCTTATCTGACTGCTGGAGTTGGCTTCGTCCATTCTGTAATGAGGAAGCTGGAGAAGCTTCTGGCCGTAAAACTTTTCGGGCCAGTGGCATTCTTCGCAGACTTCACGGGCGGGGCGCAGATTGTGCAGAGGGGTCTTTATCGGACGGTTGAAGTTGTCAAAAATGACCCCGAAGACCTGCCTCACCCCGGACAGCTTTGATTTAACATAGAAAGATGTTCCTGAGCCGACATGGCATTCGACGCAATGCACCCTCGCGTGGGCGGAATGCTGATATGCGCTGTATTCGGGCTCCATTACCTCGTGACAAAGCTCGCCGCAGAATTTGTTGGACTCGGTGAAAAGAAACGCGTTGAACCCGACAAACCCGAGGATCATCACGAAGATAAAGCCGGAGAAAAGGGTCATCGTAAAAGTTTTTCTGTGTTTAGGGTCGTTAAGATCAACAACCGGATACGGAAGCCCTTCCGTGCTTTTTTTTCTTCTTCTGATGCTCTCGCGCCTCATGCCGTAAAGGACGACTGCAAACCCGAACGCCATAATCCCAGGGAATATCATGTAGCTGAAGATTCCGATGTAGGGATTTGACGAATGGGTGAGGAAATCGAAAAAAACAGTGGAGATTGTCAGAAACGCCCCGGCAAGAAGAACCAGAAATCCGATATAACTTAAAAGGTTTTTATAAAGAGGGGCTCCTGCCGCAGGATTTCCGTTCCGGGATAATTCTTTTCCCATAATTCATCCTTATCAATAATTTTCTGTTACTTATATGGTTATATGCCGGTTCCGCATAACCTGTAATTTACAATACAGAATATTACACCATACACAACAGAGGTTCAACAGAAGAAATAACCCGTTCTGGATGTTCAGGCTGTCTTCACGCTTGCTTTGACGGCAGTCTGTTTATGAGCCGCACTTCTATCCCGTCAACTGCCGCAAAATCAGGATCTCCCGAGTAGAATTCCCTGCATCCTGAAAGGATTGCTGTGGCAAGGTGAACAGCGTCAGCATAAGACATCGTATTTTTTATGCGGTCGTAATATTTCCGCCGGAGATCCGCTCCCAGAACAGCGCATTCTTCATTCACAGGAAGAATCAGCAGGTTCCTGAACGATGTAATCGCCGTAAATATCCTTTCGGAATATTCATTTCCGAACCTTCTGCTGATGATATACCGTATCTCCATGAGTCCGATGACGCTCATAACAGCTTTTTCACCGGCCTCAACCCTCGCCAGGAGTCCTTCAACTTTTCCGGCGGTCATCTCATCGGAGAAAAAAGATATCCAGACCCAGCTGTCAAGATATATCATTTTCAATACTGTCCCACGATGCTTTAGACTCTCTCACCATTTCCGCAAGTTCCTCCCCCGAGCACGAAATGTATTCCCTGAGCCTTCGGAGTTCCTGAAGCGGCTCTGACGGCTCGGGAATAATTCTCGCGGAACCGTCCTCTACCGAGAAGATAATCCTCTGTCCTGCCTTTAACCTCAGTTTCCTTCTTATTTCCAAGGGAATGGTAACCTGCCCTTTTGTCGTTATCGTTGCCGCTGCTTTCATTTGCACCTCACAGTAAGAAGTTATCACATGTTTCCTTACTTATAATATAATTTCCTTACCGACAATGTCAAGGAACTACCTGAGCATCTCCAAAAAAAGATGAATTCCGATAACCCCAACTAAAAATATTGACTGTCAGCCAAAACTGAAATAAACTGTCGTCGTGGGCCACCGTAGCTCAGCTGGTAGAGCAGCTGATTCGTAATCAGCAGGTCAGCGGTTCGATTCCGCTCGGTGGCTCCATTCCGTTTCAGATGACGATGATTTCGTAACCCTGCTCAATAAAACCTGACATTGCGGGATGTCCGGACATTTCTCCGGAAAGCTCCAGCCCCTGTTGCTCAACGCTTTCAAGGACGGCCATTTTACCCGCGCAGGCACGGCATACGCTTGTTATCAGACCGGCATCACGGACTTTAATGTAAACCTGTGAATACGGAGAGTTTTCATCCGAAAGTTCCTTCACAAGCTTTGTCGCCTGACCTTCGATAATCAGTTTCACATCCCAGCCCTTGCTGTGCATGTCGAGAACATTCAGAAGAGCGTGCGTGAAGCACCCCGGTTCCGGGTTGAACGCGAATATTGCTGTTTTTTTTCCCATAATCATCCTCTTAAAAATTTGTATCAGGTCTATATTCTGGCTCTTTTGATCAACAACTGGAATTTCTTTCCGCCGCCAGCTTTCAGGAATTCATCGTATCCTGTACTGTCGCTCTGCACGAAGAATGTCCTCTCCTGTTTTGACAATGCCTGAGTTCTTCTGTCATTTGTAACAAAAGACAACGCCTTTTTATCATTTAAAATAAAATTACCTTCAAACTTGAAATACCTTACTGCGCAGCTTTTTTCAAATTTAAACTGAATGTCCATCCTGAAGCTGACGGTGGTTTCCCTGACATCTGAGACGGTCATCTTTATTTTTTCAATTATAATGCCTTCCAGAGAGATCCCCTTAAGTTCATCTGTTTCAAACACGCTGAATTTGGGTCCGAAATCCTCAGGAAGATCTATCTCAAACGCTGCCGGAACTTCCATTTTCTTTATAATTGATTCAGGTTTGGCAACATCTTCCACTTCGATAACGCGGACAGCGGCACAGGTAAAAGAAGCTGCAAAAAAGCACATAACGGATAAGCTCAATATTCTTCTCATTTATTTTATCCTCCATCAAATATGAGAAACCAGACCATAACTCTAACACATTTTATCTCTTCGTAAAACAGAAACATCTGAAGCAACGGCAGCCGTCAGATTATTTAAATCTCTTTGTTTTGATATGGCAGTCAGGAGTCTTGCCGGCCCTTTCAAAGTAATTCTGGTGATAGTTCTCCGCGCGGTAAAAGGTTGTGACCGGAAGCACTTCCGTGACGACTGCATAACCGTTTTCTTTAAGCTCGGCTATCAGCTTTAACGCGGCAGCCCGTTCGCTCTCATCCGACACGAAAATCACTGAGCGGTATTGCGTTCCGATGTCCGGTCCCTGCCTGTTTTTCTGGGTCGGATCGTGCACCTCGAAAAACTCCTTCGCAAGTTCTTCATAACTCACCTCACTCCGGTTATACATAACCTCCACAACCTCAGCGTGGCCTGTTGTCCCGGTGCATACCGTTTTATAATCCGGGTCGGAGGCATTCCCTCCCATGTAACCTGAAACGGCTTCCAGAACGCCCTTCTTGTTTTCAAAATAATATTCCACTCCCCAGAAGCAGCCTCCGGCAAAATAAGCCTTTCCGATTTCAGAACCGGGGATGAATCTCAGGGACAGCGAATTAACGCAATGTCTGACATTCTTCTTCGTCAATCTCTCCCCTTCGAACACATGCCCGAGATGGCCGTTACAAGCGGCACAGACAATCTCGATCCTCCTGCCGTCAGGGTCGGGGATTCTCTTCACCGCTCCGTCAACCTCGTCATCAAAAGACGGCCAGCCGCATTCCGACCGGAACTTGCTGTCCGACTTATAGAGCATCGTTCCGCATTGTCTGCAGCAGTAAACGCCGTTTTCATAAAAATCATTGTATTCGCCGCTGAAGGGCTTCTCGGTCCCCTTGTCGATAATTATTTTCTTCTCTTCCGGGGTCAGGGTTTGCGTATCAGTTTTCTTCTCCATTCCGCTTCGCTCCGCTGTAATAAATATTTGCATTAAAACCGCAAAAACTAATGTTATTCTCATGTTGTTCCCTTATTGACATCATTCAACATTCCCGAGACGGCAATTATTCCATGCGGAACATTCCGGCTGTATTTTACATGATTTTCGTTGAATATACACGGATATTCTGTTAAAAGTGATTTCCTTGTTAAGAACATAAAGGTTCAAAAATGAAGGATATGAGCGATAAGCAGACAGGAATATACGGAAACATTGACAGCGTTCTCCGGAGCGAACAGGGGAAAACGGCTGAAATGCTTTTCAGGCAAACCGCCGGAGAACAACTGCGATTTACAAAAGGACCGGTTCCGGTGCTTTTCAATCCATACATCCTGAGTGCGGTTGAATACAGTTTCATTAAAGCGGTTTCCGAAAGAATGCTCGGCATAGCTGAAAAAGCCTCGGGAATTTTGATTGAGAACAGTGAAATTGCTGAATATTTCGGCATAAAAGACCTTCTCCACGCGCTTGTATGCAAAAACCCCGGCTTCGTCAGGAACTTCCCGATCGCGCGCTTTGATTCATATTTTGACGGGAAGAACCTCACATTCATAGAGCTCAATGCCGAGGGGGTCGCGTGCATGCACTGGAGCAGCAGGCTGAACGATCTTTTTCTGGATTTTTACCCTGGAGGCGAATTACGAGGGGATAATATTGTTTCTCAGAATCTGAAAGATAAAGTCCTCGGAAACCTTCTCTCCTGCTTCGGGGAATTTTCTCCCCGCCATACCGGAAAACCTTCCATCGCCATCGTGGACAAAAAACGCGGAAGCACATACCCTGAGTTTGAAGCATTCAGGGATTTCTTCGTATCGCGCGGACATGCCTGCGTCATAGCAGACCCGGGAGAACTTTCATACGACGGGGAAAGGCTCCGCTCAGGCAATTTCGAAATTGACATTGTTTACAGAAGGCTTCTTACCGTTGAATATCTCCCGGAATATCATGCCTCCCCCGCCCTCGGAAAGGCTTATCTGGACGGGAAGGTATGCGTCTCACATCCTTTCAGGGCATATATCGGTTTCAGCAAGAAGCTGTTCTCGTTCCTCTGGTCGGAAGGGGCGGAGCGTTTTTTCAGCGGAAGCGACATTTCGTTTATCCGGGAACACATCCCTTGGACAATGCCGCTGAAAACAGGAGAAGTCGTCTTCGGAGAGGAAAACATTGATCTTCGGAAACTGCTTCAAAACAACAGGGACGAGTTTGTCCTTAAACCCGCCAATCTTTACGACGGGGCGGGAGTGGTTATGGGATGCATGGTTTCGCAGGAAGAATGGGACGCGAAAGTGGGGAAAGAGATTGACTGCGACTATCTTGTCCAGAAAAAAGCGGACGCGCCCGTATTCAAAGCACATGACGGCACAGAGTATGTGAGGCATCTAGGCGAGTATTTAATTGACGGAAAACTGACCGGATTTTTAACCAGAGCAGAGAAGACCGGCCTGATAAACGAGCATAACCCCGCTTTCATGGTGCCCACCTTCGCGCTCATATCATAAATTGTCTCAGGTCAGCGAAAAGGAAAGTTTTCCGCCTTCTGCGTCTGCCTCTGCAATCTTTGCCGTGACCCTGGTTCCCGGGGTCAGCTTTTCCGGGGTTCTTATAAAAACGCGGTAGGCGTAGTCAGTCAGTTCGGCAATATAGCCCGCTGTCCTTTCCCTTATAATGGCGGCAGTGAATTCTCTGTCGGTGGGGCATTTCTCGAAATACCTCGTCACCCAGAATCTCAGCCTGTCACCTTCAATGGCTTTCTTGTCTTTTTCCATATTTTCAGCGATTGCCATCACCCTGAGAAGCTCCTGTCCGTCGTAAGGAAGCTCTTCGCCTGCAAGGTGCGCCGTGAACTGCCTCTGAAGCACGAGGTCGGAATACCTTCTTATCGGCGAAGTGAGCTGAATATAAGCGTCCAGCCCCATGCTGAAATGAGGTTCAGCGTATAATGAAAGCTTTGCAGGCTTCATGTGCCTCATAAGCTCGTCGGTCTTCACCGGGTCAAAATCACCCTGACTGTCGGGAATGATATCCCCGACCGGGCTGTCGGGTTTCTCCTGTGTCCTGAAAATAGCGCCGATCCTGTTCCGAACGGCGAAATCAGCAGCAAAGGAATTTGCGAGTATCATAAATTCCCCCACCATTGCCCTGCTTCTGGAACGGAACGGTATCAGCTTCAGCACAATGTCGTCCCCCGCGACCTTCACCTTCAGCTCCGGTTTATCAACTGTGACGGCACCCCTGCTCAGCCTGATCCCCTTCAGTTTATCCGCTATTTCAAACAGGGGTTCCAGCTTTTCGCTCCATTCTGCCCGGGGTGGCGGACTGTCAGCCGCCGTGTAGTCAATATGGTCATTGATCCTGACCATTCCTTTTACGATGCTCGAGTTTATAACGGAATAATTTTCATCAAAATCAAAAACAAACGACATTGACGGACGGATTTCACCCGGTTTAAGGCTGGCAGCGTCACACGAAACACAATAAGGTATCATCGTTACTCTTCTGTCCGGCAGATAAAGGGTGGTGCTCCTGTTTCTGGCTTCGGTATCCAGAAGGCTCCCCTTCCCTACAAAGTGCGCCACATCCGCGATATGCACGAAAACCCTCGTTACTGGCCCGGCTTTTTCAACCGAGAACGCGTCGTCTATCTCCTCTGTCCCTTCATCGTCAATGGCGAAGGTGTAAAGCGCGGTGAAATCCTGCCTTTCCCCGAATACACTGTTTGAACAAGCAATCATGGCTTCATCCTCGGCTTCCGTTCTGAAATGCTCCCTTATCCCTGCCCTGACAAGAGCGAGGTCGGCGGAGGGTTCAATCCTTCCCGCAATAACAAGCAGCCTGAACGCGGTCAGATGCGCGGCAATATCGGGGTGCACAAGCTTCAGAAGCGCTTCGAGCTTTTTGTTGGGCGTTCCGTAAAGAAAATGCTCCAGACTTTCAATCTGCCCCTTCAGTTCGTCCGGGACAGTCAGTCCGTCTTTATCATTGTCAAGGACAGCTTTCGCCCAGTTCACAAATATCCCGCCTGCCTTTGCATCCTCCTCTTCCTTCTCTTCCCTTCTCTTTCTCTCCTCTACCCTTTCCGGGCTCATCGGTTTGAACGATGCTCCCCTCTGCTTGAAGAGCGCCCTGTTCTCCAGCACCTTCCTTGCCACAGCGGATTTCTCTACCGGCCCGGGTTTCGCGAAATATTCCTCCGCCAGCTCCGGAATACTGAATTCCCTGTCTTCCATGCACAGGCCTTCCCAGAGCAGTTCTATGTCAATCTTGCCGTAAACCCTGTCCAGGTTCTCCCTGATCTGAGACACATAATAATCAATCTGCGATTTATCCGAAGAGCTGTCGTGGACAACTACAATTCTTTTCGCCTGTATGCTTTTCCGCAAACCCTTCTCGTCAAGAACAAGAACCTTGTCCTTTGACTCGTCAAGCACAATGGCGATGCATAGCTGCCCTTCATCAAGGAATTCGATGATCCTGTTCTTAAGTGAATTGTTTTTATCTGACAAATGTCTCCTCGGCAGGGTACACGCCCCTTATTAACATAATCGGATTAATATCCTGCTTGATTTATCTTCCGGCGCGGGGATTCGGCAAAACAGGGGAACCGATTCAGAGATTGATCACCATATCCTGCGCGACAGCGACGCACTCAATGGATGAGCCTCTTTTCACAAGTTCCTTTCTGCAATTCTCAAGAATTCTGTCAAGGTCGGCATCGGTGCGGTTCTGGTTGTGATGCACCAGGCCGAGTTTTTTCACCCCGGCCCTGATGCCCAGTTCCAGAACATCATCGTAAACACTGTGCCCCCACATTTTCGTAAACTTATATTCCTCCGCAGTGAATTCCGCGTCATGCATCAGCAGATCAGCTCCGGAACAAAATTCAACATATTTATCAAAAGGAAGACCGCCTTCATGAATGTGCGACAGTTCATTATCCGTTAGGAAAATAAAACTGTTTCCGTTGTTCGTGAATTTATACCCGACCCCCTGGTTCGGATGGCTTATGCTTACAGTATCAATCTTCGTGTTGCCTATCCGGAAAGAATCACCGCAGGTGTCGTGATAAGTGAAGTTAGCAGCGAGGGAATTGAATTCCACCGGAAAATAAGGCGATTCCATCGAATTTGCCACGATCTTCTTGACCGGCGCCTTGATATAAGGGCAACCGTAAATCTCAATATGGCTTTTCCCCATGTAAATGGGCTTGAAGAAAGGGAAACCCATGATGTGATCCCAGTGGACATGCGTCAAAAGAAGATGATAATGGAACAAGCCGTCAGCGATGAGGCTTGACCCCAGCCGCCTTATTCCCGTCCCGGCATCAATTATTATGACATCATCCTCATCCGTCCCTACCTCAAGACAGGTTGAATCCCCGCCGTATTTATTGTATTCAGCGCCTGAAACAGGAATCCCGCCTCTCGTACCCCAGCATTTTACCTTCAATTCCTTTCCCTCTTAATCAGCGTTAACGGACTTACCATGCCAAATTTCCCAATAAACATTAAAGTGCATTCTAACTGTTTGAAAAATGATAGTCAAGAAAACTTTTGCGAAGGAGAGGTAACCCGCGATTTCGCAAGGTTCAGTTCACCGAAACATCCCCGGCATACCAAGCGTTGGCCAGGTCGGTTCCGACAGCGTCTTCCAGCGCGCCAGCGCCACAGGTGAAATCGAATGTGAATGTCCCCTTTGGCTTTCCTTATTGTCTGAACCGCAGATTACACTGATTTTCGAGATTGCTGTGATTAATTCCCCTTAAAGCTCATCTTCTTCGATCCCGGCAATTTTCATAAAATATTTCAGCAGGCCTGTTTTCAGGAGTTTATTACCGTGAATGGGTACCGAGATTCTTTCCCGAAATGGATTTCAAACAGCAATCTCCAGAACCTTGTCATTCTTGGTGATTACTATGTCCTTTATGTCAACAGAAAGACATCCTTCAACAGCTTCATAAATGTTGCTCAACAGCTCGTCAAACGACTCACCCTGCGTGGCGCAGCCCGGAATGGAAGGAACTTCAGCCCAGAAACCACCTTCTTCCGCTTCATGAACAATAACTTTTAATTTCATCGAAAAACCTCACCAAAATAGTAAACGCATCTAAATCCCAGTCGTTAATATCTGCAACGGAATATAATCCTGTTGCGCAGAATATGCAAGGCGAAAAACAAGGGACGGTAACACGGCGTGTTGAAAGGGCTTTCCGCAGGTTCAGTTCACCGAAACATCCCCGGCATACCACGCGTTGGCCAGGCCGATTCCGGTTGCGTCTTCCAGCGCGCCCGCGCCGCATGTGAAGTCGAATGTGAATGTCCCTTTTCCGATTGCCCTGAACTCGAGCTTCAGCATAATGTTCGCTCCGGCTGCCAGATTAATCCCGACGCCCGGCTCCAGCCTGGTAAGCCCGATGATGACTTTTCCGGGGACTGTCGTCGCGTCCTGGGTTAACAGCACGCAGTTCCCCGCGTTGCATCCGTCGTCCAGAACGCTGCCTGCCGTGTCCGCCGTCAGGAATTGAATGACCGTGTTGTCGTAGCACAGATGAAAGGCAATGTCGTAAACGCCTGTAAGAGCGCCGTAAACGGTGATGTCAAACACAAGATTGTTTCCGGAGGATTCCGTGTCGTTCATTTTTATCACGATGTCCCCCGCGACGGGCGCGACGGGAGTCGGGTCCGCGCAGATAATCGTGTATGTAATGCCGGTGCTGTCGCCGTCACCGTCCGAGCCGCCGGAACTGCCTCCGCAGGAGAGGGACATAAGAAGCGGGATCATTGCCAGCGCGGTCAGTGTCGCAATAATTTTGTTTGTCATTTTGGTTTTCCTTATTGTCTAACCACCTCCCCCTTCGGGTACTCCTCCAGGGGAGGAGAATTCAGGATTTGCACTATCATTCCCCTCCTTTGGAGGGGTGGACGGCTCCGCCGGACGGGGTGGTTCTTAATTCTTCATTCTTCATTCATCATTCATCATTAATCCCTGCATCCTCTCCCGTAATCGTGCGCGATTATCATCAGGTCCTCTCCGTCCACCTTTCCGTCCTGGTCAAGGTCGGCGTATTCATTATACAGCGGATCTCCGGAAAATTCCCCGAACGCTCTTCCGATAAACGCCACATCCAGCCCGTCAACGCATCCGTCGCAGTTTATGTCGGACGGGTAATATCCGGGTATGCACGGATCATAGGGCGGGTAGCATCCTCTGGGCGGTTCGACGGTAAGGAAAAGCTTTGTCTGGTTTCTTATCCCCGTCGGGTTCTGCACCACGATCTCATAGGTTCCCGCCGGAAGGGCGGGAAGCTCCACTTCAAGGTCGGTGTAGCCGTGCCATGTCCAGGGCAGGCCGTCCGTTCTGGACGGCGTCACCATCGCAGCCGGGATTCCCAGCGACAGGTTGCCGTTGTAAAAGGCAACAGTGTCCGCTTCCGGGACGATCCAGATGAAGGGCTTTGCCTCCGGGCCGAAGTTCTCACCGTTAATGGCAACTGTTGAAATCGTATTTTCCTGTATGATATTCGGGGTCATGCTGTTTATCAGCGGTATTGCTTTTTCAGGAGGAGCGTACTCTCCTGTATGGCGGATATTGTGCTGATCCATTCTCCATTCCATTTCGTAGGGATTGAAAGGTTCAGGTATGTCCCAGCAGAACATCCTGGAGCCCGATGCATCACCATTTGATCCAACCAGCATTTCTGTGTCACCGTCAAGATCAAGATCCACTAAAGTTGCAACAGAAAAGTATATTGACTGATTTGGTGTCACAATTGGAAAATCAGGAAGTGTGTTGCCGGCAAGATCAAAAGAGTGAGTTCGACCTATGTTTGAAAAGGTTCGTTCAGCACCTGCAATTGATAAAACTCCCAAAACACCTGATGTGTTCTTTAATACAGGAACTCCATTAAATCCTGTAAGATATATATATGGAGGCCACCCTGAGATAGATGATCCATCTGCTTTCCATAGATTTACTTCATCATCAAGTGTGGCAATACTAATTTCCAGAGTACCATTGTTATCAATATCACCAAGTGATATACCACCATTACAATGGCCAACAGTTTCTTGTGGCCAACCGGAGCACATACTGCCATCTTCGCCATTAACCATGTAAACTTCAGCTCCGGTTCTTGCAGCTACAATCTCAAGTTTTCCGTCACCGTCAATATCCCCTACAGCCGGTTCAGCTACCATATCAACTCCCAGGGCTTTCCACCATAAAACTGTGCCATCAGGATCACATACTGCAAAATGAGATGATCTGCAAACAAAAACGATCTCCCGCTCCCCGTCCTCATCAAAATCTCCTGTTGCACAGGATGTCATGCTTGATCCAGTTGACCAACCAGGGCCATAAGGTAGTGGGAATTCCTCAATTAAATTGCCATTAGCGTCCCAGATCCTCGCCCTTCCCTCCCAGGCAACATTGGGACCATACTCCATCATAACAATTTCAAAGTCACCATCTCCGTCCAGATCATCTACTGTAGGTGCATTTAAGCCATATCCTGCCCCTGCTGAGGGTATTCCCGGCCAGTTACCGAACTGAGTTCCGTCATGTCTGAAACCGTAGAGATAGCGGGAACCGGCAAATATTTCCATCATACCATCACCATCAATATCACATAAAGCCACTGTATCTCCATTTGCAGCAACATCGACAGGCCAGCCGGGAACAGGAGTTCCGTCATGATTTAAAGCGTATATTTTGTCATCCCATGATCCGAATACAACCTCAAGATCACCGTCATAGTCAATATCTCCAACAGTGGGACTTCCATAAGTAACACTGCTTGTGGCTATAACATAGGGCCAACCTGTTTGGTCGGGGATTGCTGAGGGAGTTAGAGGAGGGGGAACTGCATCAGGAACAACAATTGAGACAACCGTATTAGTTGACTCATCTCTTATCTCAATTGTGCCGTCTGGAAGTTCTGTCTGGGTGAAAGAGATATCATCAGAAGTATATGATATTACAAACGCCATCATAACACTTATGACCATAATGATATTCTTTAACATTTGATTGATCTCCTGACTGAAATATACATCACAAATTCCCTTATTTCCAGTTACCGTCAGTAGATCTTTATGACAGAAGCCTTTGCAGCTTCCATTACTCCTTTGAACTCCTCCTTCAGTTCCTCATCAGCAATCCAGCGGTCGCCTTTGGCGATGATGTTGTCAATCTGGACAACAAGTGGTTTCTCCTTTGGATTTTCCTTTTCCAGTTGTTCCTCAAGGGAAGTGAACTGGTTCAGGAGAGGCAGTTTCATCGAAGCATCACCATTCACAACAAAACCTGTATCAGGCTCATCAATGATTATTCCCTTGCCCAGCGTAATCCATCCGTCGATGCTCAGAATGGGTTGGACATCTATTCTCCTGGGTCCATCATCTGTTGTAACATTAGCAATAGGTACATTTGTTTCAGTATTTACAACAACAACTTTATCAGAATCAAAGGCTGTGAGGTATAATCTGACAGGGTCTTCATCAACTCCCGGATCTGAGGGCCTTGTTACTACACATGTTGGATATTCATAATCCGTCAGATCCACTTTAGTTGAATCAGGCAGTTCTGACAAAGTATCAATGATATCAGCAGTATCATCATCTCCATTCAGAACATAAGTGTAGAATTTGGGATCACCTGTAACAGCATCTTCTGTATCAGCAAAGGCACAGTCAGTCGGGTTGTTCCCCACTTCAATTATGATAGGTTCTGCAACCCTGTAGATATCGCCTGTGTCATATTCACAGCCCAGTATCCACCTTGAAAAAGGCACTCCGTCAATATCACTTCCCACTGATGCAATTCCTGTGGGACATGCCCAGGTGTTGACGATGTTTGTTACTTTCGCAGTGTCAAGATAATCCACTTCCAACCGTTTCAGATAGCTTCCTTCCCATTCTGCAATGAGATATTTGCCCACACCTTCATAAACAATATCATAAACCATAGAAAGCGTTACAGGCCTTCCATCCTCATATTTTATCGGTGTGCCTTTGGTTCCTGTTGTGGTGACGGGAATTATATAGCCTGACTGGTACTCAGTTACCAGCAGTCTTCCCGGAATCTGGTCATAACATATATCCCACGGGTTGCTCAACCCTGTCACGGGGAAGTTGACCGTATCTTCCGCCCATGCATTCTGGCTGTCAAACTTTCTTATGTTCCCCGTGAAATATTC
>CAZDZC010000025.1:0-41028 GCA_964509835.1 uncultured Acidobacteriota bacterium | reverse complement strand
GACAAGATCGACTCAAAAGGCAAGAGAACCGAAAGAGGCGACAGAACAGCGAAGACACAGGGCAAGGTTACAGGCGCTACCTATAAGCTCGAACTTGTAAACGAAGATGGAACAACAAGTTTCATTTCCGCTACAACAATCGACATGGCACAGACCGCCAGAAGATAACCTGATCCTTAGTTAGCTTTAAAAGCCCCGCAACCGCGGGGCTTTTTTTTGTCTGAAGCATGATGTCTGAACCATGCCGTATTACCCGTAGAGCCGTTGCATGCAACGGCTCTACATGGATCATGAGGATTGGCATGGATCGGTAGAGACGCGATTAATCGCGTCTCTACGATTAAAAATCAAGCTAATCGGGGTTCAGAAAATATCACGGCTCAGATTTATTACCTTGCAATTTCGGAGTTTGTCTCCTAAAATACAAGGTATGATAAACCGGTGGATAACAGATAAACTCAGACAAAGCATTGCGCACTCGCCTGTTGTTATTCTGCTTGGCGCGAGGCAGGTCGGCAAAACGACGCTCGCGAAAATTATTTCCGATGAATACGACTCCGTTTATCTTGACCTTGAAGCGCCTGAAGATCTTCTCAAACTCAGCGATCCGGTGACATTTCTGTCCAGCCACGCAGACAAGCTGGTTATTCTTGATGAAATCCAGCGCGCGCCCGAGCTTTTCAAAGTGCTGCGCGGCATTGTTGACAAAAACAGGGCTGCGGGAAGGAAAGCGGCTCAATTTCTGCTTCTGGGATCCGCTTCGATGGACCTCATGCGCCAGTCTTCAGAGAGCCTTGCCGGGCGGATAAGTTATATTGATATGACGGGATTTAATGCTCTTGAAATCCGGGACAGGAAAAATGAAATAAAAACACTGTGGTTCCGCGGCGGTTTTCCGGAAAGTTATCTTTCGGACAGCGATGAACGAAGCATGAACTGGCTTGAAAACCTTATCCGCACTTATCTTGAACGCGACATTCCTCAGTTCGGCTTCCGCATTCCGTCCGCAAGACTGAGAAGGTTGTGGACGATGTTGGCGCATTTGCAGGGAGAACCTGTCAACCTGTCGAAACTCGGAAGCAATTTTGACATTGACGGCAAGACCGTCAGGTTTTACATTGATGTTCTTGCTGATCTGCTTTTAATCAGACGAGTGGAGCCATGGTATGAAAATACCCGGAAACGGCTGGTGAAATCGCCGAGGTGCTATATCCGGGACAGCGGAATTGTGCATCGCCTTTTAGGAGTAAATAACCTGGATTCTCTGCTTTCGCACCCTGTTCTCGGTAAAAGTTGGGAAGGTTTTGTAATTGAAAATATTTATTCTGTCCTGCCGGACGGAGCACAGACATTTTTTTACCGGACTTCAGCAGGGGCAGAGATAGATTTTATGATAAGGTTATCGCCCGATGAACTGTGGGCCGTTGAAATCAAGCACGGCACGGCGCCGAAGATCAGGAATGGCTTTAACGGGGCGTGTGAAGATGTCAAAGCAACGCATAAATTTGTCGTATATGGCGGAAATGACGAATTTCCGGTAAAAAACGGGATCACGGTCATCTCGCTTGAAAAGCTGATGGAAAAACTGCATACGGAATAATTTATTAAGGAATGCAGATATCCCGCTCTTCCGGTTCACGACCAGTTGAGGTTTATTTTCCGGTCTTTTGCTACGAAATCCCTGAGATAGAGTAAGAAATAATTGTTATCTTCGTTGCCTCCACAGCATGGTTCGTTGTATAATGGCAGCCGTGCATTTGATACAAAGAGCTTTATCAACAGCAAATATTAACATGCATATTTTTATTGGGGCCTATTAAGAAGGAGGGGACAAAATATGAGCAAAATCAAGGTGAGGGGAACAGAGATTACGATTTATTCGCACACAGATGAAGACTATATCTGTATCACGGATATTGCGCGTTACAGGAATCCGGAAAGAACAGACGATCTGATACGAAACTGGCTTAGAAACAGGAACACAATCGAATTTCTGGGTATCTGGGAAATGCTTAATAATCCGGATTTTAAACCCGTCGAATTTGACGGGTTTAGAAAGGTCGCCGGGCTGAATAGTTTTACAATAACGCCCAAACAGTGGATAGAAAAAACATCTGCAAAAGGAATTATATCAAAAGCCGGCCGTTATGGAGGAACATACGCGCATAAGGATATTGCGTTTGAGTTCGCCTCATGGATTTCAGTGGAATTCAAGCTTTATCTCATAAAAGAGTTCCAGCGTCTGAAAGATGATGAACTGAAAAAATTTGGCTGGGATATCCGGAGGAACCTTGCAAGACTTAATTACAGGATCCATACAGATGCAATAAAAGAAAACCTAATCCCTCCGGAACTTTATAAATCCCTCATAAACCGGATTTATGCCACCGAAGCGGATATTCTGAACATGGCGCTTTTTGGAATAACCGCCATGGAGTGGCGTAACGCAAACCCTGACAAAAAAGGCAATATAAGGGATTATGCAGATGTGTCACAACTTGTATGTATGTCCAATCTTGAGAATCTCAACGCGGTTTTTATAAATGAAGGTCTGGCTCAGGCAGAGCGTCTGGAAAAGCTGAATAAAATTGCTATTCATCAGATGAGGATTCTTGCTGCTGGTTCAAGCCTGGAAAGGATGGGAATAGCAAAAGGCGGCAAAACGGATTAGCCGCGTCTCTACGATTAAAAATCAAGTGAATCAAAGTTCAGACAATCCCGGGCATATTCCGGCCTCTCCCTGGACCATTCTTATTTCATCCGAAACCATTACGGCTTTTTCCGGATGCATTCCGATCTCTCCCGGGATCAATCAGCCCTTCCCCGGAACAATTTCGACCTTTCCCGGGGGCAATCCGACCTTCTCCTCAACTTTTCCGACTTTTCCCGGAACCATTCCGACCTTTCCCGGGCCTATTCCGGCTTTTCGGAATCCTTATCCATAAAGCGTATACAAATATATTGCGCAGCAAACCCTTGTTATGTATATAATATATGCCGCTGATATATACGAAATGCAAGCCTGTATTGAGTTTGTATTGTCCATTTCCCGGCAGTAAAAAATGCGGGGATATCTCCTTAAAACAAAACTTGACAGATTTCAAGTTGTGCCTTAGATTAATTTTGGGAAAAGGAGAGAAAGAAATTGAGGCAAGGCCTCATGAAGAAAAGGGAATGCTCTCTTGTTGGCGCCGGAATATATATTCCGGGTTTTATTAACCTTCTCTGTATAAAGGAGAACCTTATGCGAGTTACTTTAACAGCCGGAGCACTGTTCCGGCACATTATCAACATGCATTTTAAAAAGGAGTCATATTATGACGGAAGAAAATGCGATTAATGAGTTAAGCCCCGTTGAAGAAGACGGGGCGGAAGAGTTGTTTGATGACGAGCCTGCCGAAGAGCAGGAAACAGAAACAGAAGAATCCGGCGGATATGTTCCCGACCGCTCCTATGACGGCAGGATACTGAGCCTGGAGATAGCCGTTAAGAACGCGGCGTCTAACGAGGTGATTTCAGCCGCTCTGCTTCAGAGAGGCTACGACGAGGAAAAGTTCGGCGAGGGCCTTGCTCTGGTTGAAACTGCAAAAGACACGCAGAGGGCCCGGAAATCACTGCACGCTAAAGCTGTCGGCATGCACCGTCAGTTCCATTTTCATTTCAGAGCGCTTAATGAGAATTACTGGATATATTTGCTGTTATTCAGAAAGCTGTTCAAAAGCGATGACGGCATTGCAACCTTGCTTGAGCTTCGCGGGGAAAGAAAGACCCGTATAGCAGGGAAACTGGAGCAGATATCCGCATTCTTCCTGAACGCTCAGGATGCCGGGATTCTGGACGCTGTTGCGGCATACAATGTCGGAGCTGCCGAGCTTGCTCTGGGTCACGAGAAGGCCGAAGATGCCAAGCGGTTGTACGCGAGCTATAAGGAAGCGGAAGCGCTTGCCCAGAACGCAAAGCTGAAAAGGGATAACGCTTTGTTTGAACTTGAACAGTGGGTTCAGATAATGGTTACCTGTGCCAGAACATTGCTTCCGGAAGATCTGCAGATGCTGGAGGCTTTGTTCGTTATGGTGCCTTCGGTGAAAATTCTGTCGAAGGACCGCCAGAAGGATGTTCCGCCGCGTTTCCCGCGCGGGCCGTTCAGCATTCCGCCTATTGGGATTGTAAATCCATAGGCGCTGCTTTTATTAACCCTTTTTGAGCTGCCCGAAGGAGGTTCAGCAGCAGCAACAATCTCACTTAAGAGATGACGAAGAAAATAGTGAGGTCGCTATGAAAAGCACGAAGATAAAAGAGAGCATTCTCTTCTAAGCCCCGCCTAAAAGCGGGGCTATTTTTGTTCTGAACCATGATTAATGGGATTAAAGGATTACCATGATTAAGAATCAGGATAATCGGGTTAATCAAGCAAATCGGGGTTCAGACAACATCCTGAAATCAAGAAAATCAAGCGAATCGGGGTTCAGACAATTCCTACCTGTCCCCCCTTTTGAACCCTTCCACCAGCCCCCACAATTCAAGTTCGCTCAGGACGCGGTTGGACTCTTTGGCGGTTTTGAGGATATACAGCGCGAGTTCATCCGACGGTTCAACCTCTCGGGAATCGAGCCAGTAAATCACATTTGACAGTCCGCTCATGGGGCCGACCTCTATCTCCTGGCTGAGCCCCACCCAGTGGGCGGGAACGCCCGAGTAGATGCTGTCTGCCAGCCAGTAATTGCCTTTTTCTTTCGCCTTTATGACGGCTGCGGCGTGGATGTCCGTGCCGGTCCGGAAGGCATCCTTCCCGAAGACGGGGTAGTTGTCCGGGATGGGGATGAGGCACGCCTTGGATATCAGTTCGCAGTATTCGGGAAGCTGGGTCAGGTCATTGTCTATCACCTTCTGAAGCTTCAGGTTGACGAGGAGAAGGTCAATCGGGGTGTTCCCGACCCGTTCTCCTGTTCCGAGCGCGGTTCCGTGGACGCGGTCAACGCCGCATTCGATTGCGGTCAGGGTGTTTATCAGCGCGAGGCCTCTGTCGCGGTGGCCGTGCCAGTCTATTTTAATGTCCTCTCCTGTTTCCGAGAGGGTCTGTTTTATGAATTTTATCAGTGACGCGACTCCCTGAGGAACGGCATGCCCGACTGTGTCGGACAGGCATATCCGCCGCGCGCCGCAAAGGACGGCTGTGGTGTAGATTTTCTTCAGGGTTTCGGGTTTGGCGCGGACGGTGTCCTCGGTGACGAACATGACCGGGAGCCCGCTTTTTGCCGCGAAGGAAACGCTTTCGTCGGTCTGCCGCAGGATGGTGTCCAGGTTCCAGTTCTCGGCGAATTTCCGGATGGTGCTCGAGCCGGTGAAGACGCATATCTCTATCGGGATACCTGCCGTTTCCGAGATGGATATCACCGCCTCTATGTCGCTCCTTACCGTTCTCGCCGCGCAGCAGAGCGATATGTCAAGCGGTTCCGCGGAGGCGTATTTTGCGAGTTCCGTCACATATCCGAAAGCCTTGTCGCTCACCCCGGGCATGCCGAGGGTCGAAGAGTCTATCCCGAGCCTGTCCTGAAGTTGGAGGATCCGCTTTTTGTCCGAGATGGACGGGTTTGTTATAGAGGGGGATTGAAGTCCGTCCCTGAGGGTCTCGTCGTTCAGGGCGATCCTGCATCCGTGCAGATAGAGGGGCAGATTTTCGCTGTTCCAGTCGTATATCAGATTTTTTTCGTCAATGTTCTTCGACATGGTTTTTCACTTTCCGGTGAACACCGGTTTCCTTTTTTCGAGGAACGCCGAGGTTCCTTCTTTCATGTCCTCTGTCCCGCAGACTGCGGCGAACAGACCCGCTTCGATGAGCTGGGCTTCGTCGAACGGGATTTCCGCTCCGTCGTTTACGGCGGTCATGGCATATTTCAGGGCGAGTGGGCCGTGTTTTGTTATGGATGCAAGCAGAGCAAGCGTTTCGTCCATCAGTTTATCGGGTTCGCATACCTTGCAGACAAGCCCGAATGAAAGGGCTTCTTCCGCCTTGACCATCCTGCCGGTCAGGGTCATTTCCATAGCTCTTCCCTTCCCGATGAGCCTTGAAAGTCTCTGGGTTCCGCCGTAGCCGGGGATAAGGCCGAGACTGACTTCGGGCAGGCCGAAAACGGCGTTTGTTGAAGCTGTTCTGACGGTGCACGCCATAGCCAGCTCGCACCCGCCTCCCAGGGCGTATCCGTTTACTGCCGCGATGACAGGAATCCCGAGGGTCTCAAGTTTTCTGAAGGTCCTCTGCCCTTTCTGCGAGAAGAGCTTTGCCTCATCGGGGTTAAGGTCCTTTATCTCGGAGATGTCGGCTCCGGCGACAAATGCTTTAGGGCCGCTTCCGGTTACGATCATTCCTTTGATCCCAGATGACAATACCTCCGAAAGCGCTGAATCGATTTCATCAAGGGTCGCGTTGTTCAGCGCGTTCATAGCGGAAGGCCTTTCTATCGTAAGAACAGCTGCTCCGTCCGCGATTTCGAGTTTAATGTTGTTGTATCCCATATCTACCTCCTGTCGTAAAATTAAATTACAGGGTATCAGAAAGGGTGGCATTTCTCAAGTTTTTAACTGTTTTATCTGCCTGATGTTTACAAAATAACGCGGACAGGTTAGAATCCGACATTTGGTGAGCGTCTTTCGCAGGAGTTTTTTATGGAATTAACCTTTCTCGGGACCGGGACATCGGTGGGAGTTCCCGTCATAGGCTGTTCCTGCGAGGTGTGCCGTTCGGACTCGCCCCGGAATAACAGGCTGAGGCCTTCGGTAATGATAAAAGACGGCAAATCAACTGTGGTGATTGACATCGGCCCGGATTTCAGGCAGCAGGCGCTGCGCGCGGGCATCTCGAGTCTGAATGCCGTTCTGCTGACCCACGCGCACGCGGATCATATCATGGGGCTCGATGAACTGAGGATGTTCAATTATTACCAGAAAGAGAATATACCCGTGTTCGGGAGTATTGAAACGCTTGAGCAGGTGAGAAGGACTTTCTGGTACGCGTTTGAGGAGACCCAGCAGGGAGGCGGAAAACCCGAGCTTGATCTGCGCGCCGTTGACGGGCCGTTTTCTGCGGCGGGGACGGATTTCATTCCCGTTCCCGTTGTTCACGGTAAGATGGAGGTTTTCGGCTTCAGGTTCGGGGATATCGCGTATCTGACGGATTGCAGTTTTATCCCCGAGAGCAGTTACCGCCTGCTTGAAGGTTTGGACATTCTCGTATTGGGCGCCCTCAGGTTTTCTCACCACCCGACCCACATGACAGTCGGGCAGGCGCTTGCGGAGAGCTGCAGGATAGGAGCGCGAAGGACGCTGCTGACGCACATGAACCACGATCTGGATTACCGGGAGCTTGATGACAGGCTTCCTTGCAATATTAATATGGCTTATGACGGATTGGTGATATGAAAAATTCAAACAGTTTCAAAAAGATGTTTCTCCCCGCGGTTGTTCTGGCCTTTTCGGTCTTTGTCTGCGGCTGCGGGGAAAAGAAAGAGTATGACACCGTGCTCCTCATTTCCGTGGACACGGTAAGGGCGGACCGCCTGGGGTGTTACGGATATAATGCCGGCGACACGAAGGCGATGGATAAACTTGCTTCGGAAGGGGTAATGTTCAGGAACGCGTTCACGCCTTATCCGCTGACCCTGCCGGCTCATACTTCGTTGCTGACGGGAAGGAATCCTTACAGTCACGGGGTCAGAAACAACGCGACCCACAGGCTGGTGGACGAAGAAGTCACTCTTGCCGAGATAATGACGGAAAACGGGTATGAAAGCGCGGCGTTTATCGGGGCTTTCCCGCTGGATTCCATTTTCGGTCTGGATCAGGGGTTCAGTGAGTACAACGACAATTATCCTGTGGATACTTCCGGGGAGAGCCCGTTTTTCCCTCAGAGAAGGGCGGATACGGTTGTCAGGGAGGCGTATGAGTGGCTCAGGGATAACAACAGCGGAAAAACATTTGCCTTCATTCATCTTTTCGATCCCCACATGCCTTACGGCCCGCCTCAGACTTATCTGGACAAGTTCCCTGACTCACCCTATGACGCCGAAGTAGCTTTCTGTGACAGGGTGATCGGGGACCTGCTGGATATGCTGAAGAAGGAGGGCAGGCTGGATAACGCTCTAGTCGTTCTCGCCTCCGACCACGGCGAGGATTTTAATGATCATGGCGAGATAACGCACGGTTTCTTCGTGTATGACAGCACCATCCATGTTCCGCTCATAATCTGGGATTCGCACGGCAGGGCGCGGCCGGGACTGAAGGTGGACAATATCGTCTCGCTTATTGATATCGCCCCGACTGTTCTTGACCTCCTTGGCATAAACCCTCCGGACTGCATGGAGGGAAGGTCTCTCACGAAACTGCTCAAAGGCGGGAAAATGAAAGAGGAGCCTGTTTATTTTGAAACATATACCCCGTTTCTGGACAACGGCTGGAGTCCGCTGACAGGTGTCAGGCAAGGGCAGTGGAAATATATTCATGCTCCCGTTCCTGAACTGTATGATGTTTCAAATGATACACGGGAAACCGAAAACCTGTTCTCGCACCAGAATGAAAAGGCCGCGGAGCTGAAAGAGATCCTCCGGTCGCACTTCGAGAAGGATATTTCAGACGAAAGAGGAGAGAGGGCGGCATTTGAAGTGGACGGTGAAACAAAGAAGCAGCTTATGTCCCTCGGTTATTTTTCCGGGGCGGCGGGGCAGTCGGAAGGGGATACGACAGGACTGGCTGATCCCAAAAACAAGTTGGACGAGTATAAGGTTATAACAAACATGCATGTATTTTTCTTTGAAGGGGACAGGGAGAAGGCGCTTAAGGAAGCCGAGGAGCTTCTGAAAACCCGTCCCTATGATCTTTCACTGCACCAGTTTGTTCTTTTCCTAAAAAAGGGGACAGAAGAGGATGTCAGCGGGGAGATGATTGCCGCCATGGAGAAAATTCTCGAAGAAACACCCGCGAACAGGGCGGCCCTTGAAATGCTGCTGAACCAATACAGTGATCAGAAGCTCTACAGCGAAGCCATAAAGAGAGTGAAGGCGTATGAGAAGGAACACGAGATGACATCGGATATTTGCAGATACACAGCACTGTGTTTCAAGGCGCTGGGGATGACGGATGACGCGTTTGTTTACCTTAAAAAGGCTGTTGATCTGAATGAATACGCGCTGGACGCACGGAGCGACCTCGCGATCTGGTATGCCGAAAAGGGTATGCACAAGGAAGCGCTCGCGCTTTTCAATGAGGCGATATCGAAGGATCCGAACCATTTCAGAACGAGACTTGACCTCGGACATTACTACCTTTACGGAGGGGAACTCAGCGAAGCGCTCAAGAATTTCAGGATGGTGCTGAAAAGGGATCCGATGAATGCCGCGGCGAATTACGGAGCGGGAATGGCTTATGTGAGAAGCGGTTTTCCCGACAAGGGGCTCCCGTTCCTGAACGCGTCCCTGCGCGTTCAGCCTGACCGGTCCGAAGTGATTTACAACACGGCTATGGTTTTGATTCAGCTTAATGATAATAACCGGGCAGCCGCATATCTGGAGCGGTTCATCTCCCTTGAAAAGGGTTCTCCGGAAGCAGCGGAAGCCGCGAAAATCCTTTCGGGACTGAAAGAGAATTCATAACCTTGACACCCTGTTGCCCGTGTGCTAAAATCTCAAGCTGTTTTGAGTTTGTTTGTATATTAACCATTAATCGCAGGTGCAGTATATGAAAAAGTTATTTCTGGCAGTTCTGATAGTTATTTGTTTCTGTTCTTTCTCCGTCTCTTTTGCTCAGGGGACGAAAGACCAGCTCATGAAAGGCAGATTCAGCATTGATTTCAAAATAGATAACCGCTGGTCCCAGTCCGGCATCCTTTTTGGCAACGCTGATGAAGAGTATGTTGTTCCGAAAAGAAAAACGGAGCTGGGCGAGCATATTGGTTATGAGGCGGGATTCGGATATCATCTGACCAATCATATTTATCTGAGGCTTTCGGCCGGTTATTACAACAATAATATCCAGAATTTCGCGGCTCTGGTTGACCCTGACAGGAGTTTGTGGGTTTTCGATTCCCCGACGGAGGATGAGTTCTATGTAGGTCTGGGGATAGGCGAGTTCACTGAAATACCTGTGTCCATGACGGCAAACTGGGTGTTTCGCCCGAATCAGAGGTTCAGGATGCTTGCCGGAGTAGGCCTGGGCTACAGTTTTTGCGACCTCAAGGAAGAAGATCTCAATGCCCAGATAGCAAGATATAACTTCAACAACATTGGGGACGAAACCGTAGGCGCTAATATCAATCCTCCCACTTATACGGTGATTGTGGATAACTCTGTGATATATCACGCTGATTTCGGCGTTGATGTTGATCTGTCAAAACACTGGTCGGCGTGTGTTTCCACGAGATTTTTATATGGCAAGAAGGATATTGAAGTCAACCTTTTCCAGGACGGTAAGGAATATGAAATGCTTTGGATGAACGGCGATCAGAATTTCACTACAAGCCCTGAATACTGGCAGTTCAAGGGCGGGGATATCCCGTTGGAGAGATGGGAGATTGCCATAGGAGCCAAATACACATTCGGCGGAGGCTCCAAGGCTCCGGAGATCGAGAAGGAAGTGACCCCCATCGAAGAACCTGAAGAAGTTGAAGAGGCAGAAGAAGCCGAAGAAGCAGGGGAACCCCAGGAATAGGGAGCCTGAATTATAAAGCTGTTGAAAGCCCCGCATCCGCGGGGCTTTTTATTGCACGGTGAAATTCCAGATTTTCGAAGCCGGGTTCCCGGCGTAATCCTGAAAAGAAATGCTTGCTTCATATCTGCCCGGAGTGAAAGGATTTTCAAGCGGGACGAATATCTTTGCCCTGTCGGGGTCATAATCAGCGAAATGCTTCGTTCCGTTAATTGTGCATATGATTGAAGCGTAATCAATACCGGAACCGGTATCCTTCACATTCATCCTGATTTCGGGAGAGCGGCTGTTAACAACGGAACCGTTTGATGGATGGACTGATGTTATTGTCGGAGGCGCTTTGTCAACGAACAGCGCGAAGGATGCCGTGTAATATGAGTCAGTGCTGAGACTGTCAGCATTGCTCCCGCAATAATACCATGACTTGCCGAAAGCATTGCGTCTGTATATGCCGGTTTTCTTTTTTTCCGTTGAATCTCCTGCGTCAATCCTGCAGGTGAAAGGCCTTTTAAAGCATGCTCCCGCGGGTTCAACAATGAAAGCGTCGCTGACCTGATAAAAAAGACTGCTGTTTCTGTTGGCAGAAGGCTCAGTTTTTACGGATATCAGAGACGGGGAAAAGGCTGAATGTTCCGGGATATCCAGCCGGAAAGGACCTGCGCTAATTCCAAGTTCAGAGGACGGTTCTGCGAGATAAATGCTGAACCGGTGTTCGGATAGCAATCCATCCTCATTTTTCAGGGATATTTCGCCGAAGGAGAGCGCGATATCAGCGGGAATGATGGCCTGATAGCGTTTGTTTCCGGCATAATACATGGGAATGTCTTTTCCGTCATTTCCTGTCACGGTGATATACTGTCCCGCGAGAGCGGAGACGGTCGAAGTCAACAGAATAAAATCGGAATGTATGCCGGTTGACAGATCTGCCGTAATGGGTACGGCTTCACTTTCTGTAAGTGATTTAAGCTGCCACGGGAGCGGGTTTCCGTCAATATTTGCCCTTGCTCTCAGGTGAGTGGGGCTTTTTGTCCCGGCGGGGCGGATTGTGTAAAACGCATTTTCAGCGGAGCCTGTTGTTGATATTGTCTTAGCGGGATAAAAGTTTGCTCCCCCGTCCGATGAGAACTCGAATTCCGCTGTCAAAAGACTTGCCAGTTCCGGGGAGAACATGAAAGAGCATTCTGCGGTGTAACTGCCGTCACCATTGGAACTCATGCCATGAAGAAGAAACGCGCCGGGGCTTGCTCCGTAAACCCGGAAGGGGAAAGCTTTTTCGTTGCCCTTTCCGTCCGAAGCCGTCACGGTGAAATTGTTTATCCCGTCCCTTATGTTCAGATACGGAACCGCCTTTTTGATAACCGGGACAGTCGTCCCGAGAAGGCCGGTCATCCTGTAAGTGAATACTGACGGGGAAAGATTTGAGGAAGATATGTCAAAGATGATTCCGCCCTCCCTGTGGTTATCGTATGAGAATGAGTCAAAAATAAGCGAGGTCAGAAGCTCTCCGTTCCCTTCGAGTTTCAGGCTGTCCACCCCGCATGTGTTGCCGGCGCCGGGATCGTCCTTAGCTTCAACGGTAAGAGCCAGAGGGCCAGACGCGCAGACTGACGGAACTGAGTTCCCGTTTGTTTTCAATTCAATGCTGTCCATCCTTCCATTAATGTATGAACCTCTGCCTGTCGGTGAGAGGGTTATTTTGGTTATCACCGGAGGTTTAAGATCCTGCGAAAAGAGGGGAGCTATTAGAAGCGGGTTGTAGGGTTCAGATTCGTTTTTCCGTATCTCGAAGTGCAGATGGGGAAGCCCCGCGCCGGTTTCCCCCGAGTACGCGATATGCTGTCCTTTGGAGACAGGTATCGGCTCCTCCGGATATATGTCCCCGGGATACCATCTGTTCCTCTTTGTTCGGTAGCTTTTAACGATGCTTTCAAGGCCTGTTGTCTTGTCCTCGAATTCCTGAAGGTGACCGTAAACTGATACGCTGTTGTCTTTATGACGAATATAAAGCGCTCTTCCGTAGCCGCTTCTGTCAACATGAATCCTGAAAATAACGCCGTCATCCGCGGCGAACACCTTCAACCCGTTTTGTCCGTTTGTCTTGAGGTCGATTCCCGCGTGGAGCCTGTTTGTCCTGTATTCTCCGAAAGTGGAACTTATGCCGTAGTTGTGTTCAAGAGGCCAGGCTATTCCGGTCCCGCCGGATTCCGGTTCCGCCGACAGCGCGGGAATGGCAAAGCAGAATAAAAGTATTATTATCTTTCGGTTGACTTGTTGCATTGAGAGACCTATAATAAAAAAGATAATAACACGGCAGGTGTTAAGGTTCAAGGAAATCAGAATGTCACAGGATGTATTCAAGCAGTATCAGGTATCTTTTAAGGAAGGGGAGTATGTTTTCAGGGAGGGGGACCTCGGGACGGACATGTATATCATCAAGTCGGGTTCTATCAGCGTTGAGAAGGATTTCAACGGGAAACTGACGGAGATAGCGGCTTTCTCCAAGGGCGACTTTTTTGGTGAAATGTCCCTGCTTGAGAACGAGTCGAGGACCGCGTCTGTGAAATGCCTTGAAGACTGCGAGATGGTCAGGATCAACAGCGCGACATTTGACGAGATGATCAGGGCGAATATCGAGATAGCTGTCCGGATGCTGCGCAAATTATCCCATCGGCTGAGGCAGGCGGACGAGAAGATTGAAAAACTCCTCACTTCGGATGTAAGCGGAACTGCCAGAAAGATTGTTGAGGAGGTTGAAACAGCACAGTCTCCTGACGCGACCGTCGGAGGAGAGGTTCTTGCTGTTTTCATTTCTGAATCCAGCGGGAAGGAATATCCGGTTTACAAACAGGATGTCCTGATCGGACGCACTGATCCTGTGACGAACATCAGGCCTGAGGTGAATCTCAGCGATGAATTGCACGCAAAGTCCGTTTCAAGAAGGCACGCGAGGATGCTTTTCCAGGACGGGACCTATTATATTTCAGAAGAGATCGGCGCGCTTAACGGGACATTTGTTGACGGTAACGGGCTTAAGCCCGGGATTCCTACCCCGTTGTCCCACGGTTCCCAGATTAACCTCGGGATGGTCACGCTTATATTCCAGATTAAAAATTAATTTCAGCAGAAGCCTGAACCCGTTTATAACACGGAATTATCTTTAATTCCTGAGAGTGCTGGTTTATAATCAGGGGTTTGGAGTGAACCGGAATGGACAATTTTATATATATAAAAGGCGCAAGGGCAAACAACCTGAAAGGGGTTAACTGTATCATACCCCATGATCGGATGACGGTTGTCTCGGGGGTAAGCGGATCCGGAAAGTCCAGTCTCGTTTTCGACACGCTTTACGCCGAAGGGCAGAGAAGATATGTCGAGTCGCTGTCCTCTTACGCACGACAGTTTCTGGAAAAAATGGCGAAACCAGATGTGGACGGAATAGACGGGATTTCTCCCGCCATTGCTGTCCAGCAGAGGAACACCATCAAAGGCAAACGCTCCACTGTCGGCACATCAACCGAGATCAACGATTATCTGAGGCTTCTCTTTTCAAGAGCGGCTACTGCTTACTGCGTATGCGGCGGGCTGGTCACTGAAATGACCGCCCCGAACATGACGGACGGGATTATTGTTTCATACAAAGACAGGACAGTGATTGTCGCATTTCCGGTTTCAGTCTCCGGGGGTGACGCAGCGGCAGAATTGTTTGACCGCCTACTAATGGAAGGCTATTTCAGAATCTTCAGGGACGGCAGGATTTATGACATCAGGGAGGAAAGAGGATTTTCGTCTGAAGGGAAGATGTATGTTGCCGTTGACAGGCTCAGGATTGATGAACGGCACAGAAGCAGGATAGCAGAAAGCGTCGAAGCAGCCCTCAGGGAAGGGAGCGGGTCAATGACGGTCATTGTTTCGGGTGAGGAGCAGAAGAATTTTTCAAGTGCTTTTTCGTGTTCCAGATGCGGAAAAATTTATCTGAAGCCTGTTCCGCTCCAATTCTCTTTCAATAATCCGCTGGGCGCATGCCCTGAATGCAACGGTTTCGGGAACACCCTGGCGCTGGATTATGTTAAGATAATTCCTGACGAATCCATCAGTCTTGAAGAAGGAGCGGTTGAACCGTTCAATATGCCTTCGGGCAAGGCGGTTATGAAGAAGATGCTTGATTTCGCGGCGCGGAACAATATTCCAACTGATGTTCCGTTCAGCAGTCTAAAAGGCGCAGAACTGGAGCTCCTGAAAAAGGGAGGAAAGGGGTTTCCTGGAATAGAGGGATTTTTCGCCAGGCTCGAAGCCAAAAAATATAAACTTCATGTCAGGGTGTTCATCAGTCGCTACAGGAAGCAAGTTACCTGCTCGCTTTGTTCGGGAAAGAGGCTCAATCCTGAAGCAGAAAATTTCAGGATAGGAGGGAAGTCCATAACGGATATTTCCGATATGACAATAACCGAGGCAGGGGCTTTTTTTGCGGATCTCAACATGGAAGGGGCTGGAGGTAAGGTTATAGAAAGGATTGTAAGGGAGGTAAACAGAAGGCTTTCCTATCTGGACAGGGTGGGGCTTGGGTACCTGACACTGTCAAGATTGAGTTCGACGCTGAGCGGGGGGGAGGCTCAACGAATCAGCCTTGCTTCGATACTTGGCGCGTCTCTTGTGGGAATAACGGTTATCCTTGATGAGCCGACTATCGGACTTCATCCCTCAGATAACAGAAGACTCATAAGCATTCTTCACTCGCTGCGCGATCAGGGCAACACAATGGTTGTTGTGGAGCACGATATGGAAGTGATATCTTCCGCAGACTATGTCATAGAAGTTGGGCCCGGGGCGGGAGAGAAGGGAGGGGAGATAGTGTTTCAGGGACCATTCAGCAAGTTGGAAGCTTCGAAGAATTCTCTTACCGCTGCCTACCTTTCCGGAAGGCTTGATGTTCCGGCAAAGCTCCACAAGGGTCCTCCCGCATCCAGGAAAATATCAATCAAGGGTGCGTCAGAAAATAATCTTAAGAATATTGATGTTGATATCCCCCTGGGGGGGATTGTCTGCGTTGCGGGGGTTTCCGGTTCCGGAAAAAGCACCCTGGTCCAGGATATTCTGTTTTCATCATACAAAAATTATAAGGGGCTTCAGGTTGAACGGGTCGGGAATTGCAAATCAGTAAGCGGTTTTGATTTGATTGATGACATGATAATGGTGGATCAGGCGCCGATTGGAAGGAGCAGAAGATCAAACCCTGCCACTTTTCTTAAAGCGTTTGACGGAATCAGGAGAGCTTTTGCTTCGACAAAGGCTGCCAAAGTAAAGGGGCTTACCGCGTCATCCTTCTCGTTCAACACGAAAGGAGGGCGGTGCGAGGAATGTGAGGGACTCGGGACGGTTGAGGTGGATATGCAGTTCCTTCCTGCTGTTACCCTTTTATGCGACAGCTGCGAAGGCATGCGTTACCGTAAGGATGTTCTGGATATCCGCTACGCAGGATATAATATCTTTGATGTTCTTTCGATGACCGTTGACGAAGCGGTAAGGTTGTTCTCACCGGAGCAATCGGTGATAAGAAAGCTTACCCCGTTTATTGAGGTCGGTCTGGGCTACATCAAACTCGGGCAGTCAGCGGAAACCCTTTCCGGCGGAGAGGCACAGCGCATGAAACTGGCTTCTTTTCTTTCGATGAATGATGAACTGGAAAGATTATTCCTGTTTGATGAGCCGACGACCGGACTTCACCTTCACGATATTGAGAGATTGTTGTCCTGCCTTAGGAAACTGGTAAGAAAGGGGAATTCAGTTCTTGTAATTGAACATAACATAGAAGTCCTGAAGAATGCCGACCATATAATCGAACTGGGACCGGAGGGAGGAGAGCGGGGAGGTTTTGCTGTAGGCAGAGGAACCCCCGAACAGCTTGCAGGACAACAGACTCCGACGGCAGAGTTTTTGAAACAGATATTCGGGGATCAGGCGGAGTAAAGGTTCAAATATTGTGAATATTTATTTGATTTTTATTTTGCTTTTTCTTTTTAATCTGCTAAAATGTTACATCTTTGAAGGCAGAAACCACTTTCTTGAAGATAGCGGTATTTTAGTTACAGATTAACCCGGGAAGATTTATTGTTCTGTTAAGTGAAATCTTTCACAACTTCGAGTGTTAACGGTCCAGCTTGATTTTTGAAGTCGGATTGTTTTGAATATTAATTTTAAATTTATTCTGATAAAAGGGTGAAAAAGTTGATAACAAAAGAACAAGCTCTAGAGTATCACAGCAGGGGACGAAAGGGTAAGATTGAGGTAGTGCCGACCAAGCCGTGCCAGACCCAGAGAGATCTGGCAATGGCTTACACTCCGGGTGTCGCGGAACCCTGTCTCGAAATCGAGAAGAATCCTGATCTTGCTTTCAGTTATACCGCGAAAGGCAATCTTGTCGCGGTTATTTCAAACGGAACGGCTGTTCTTGGTCTGGGGAACATCGGAGCCCTTGCGGGTAAGCCGGTTATGGAAGGAAAGGGAGTCCTTTTCAAAAGATTTGCCGATGTTGATGTTTTCGATATTGAGCTTGCAACGGAAGACCCTTATGAAATTATTAAGGCGGTAAAGCTTCTGGAGCCGACTTTCGGCGGTATTAACCTTGAAGACATCAAAGCGCCGGAATGTTTTCTCATAGAGGAAACGCTGAAAAGGGAAATGAACATTCCCGTGTTTCATGATGACCAGCATGGAACGGCCATTATTTCAGGCGCTGCTCTTATCAATGCCCTTGAGCTTGTAGGGAAGAAGCCGGGAGAAGTAAGGGTTGTTTTCAACGGTGCCGGTGCTTCGGGTATTGCCTGCGCGAACCATTATGTTCAGCTTGGGGTAAAGAGGGAGAATATCATTCTTTGCGATACGACCGGCGTGATTTACAAAGGCCGGACAAAGGGTATGAATCCTTACAAAGAAAAATTCGCCGTTGAAACAGAAATGAGAACCCTTGCCGAAGCCGTAAAGGGTGCTGATGTTCTGTGCGGGCTTTCCGCGAAAGGAGCATTCACAAGTGAGATGCTTGCTTCCATGAATGAAAATCCCGTTGTTTTTGCTATGGCAAATCCGGATCCGGAAATTTCCTATCCGGAAGCCATTGCTGTAAGAAAAGATCTGATAATGGCGACCGGAAGATCTGATTATCCGAACCAGGTTAACAATGTTCTCGGTTTCCCGTTCATTTTCAGGGGAGCGCTGGATGTAAGGGCTACCGCGATTAACGAAGAAATGAAGGTTGCCGCTACCATGGCGCTTGCCAGACTCGCGAAGGAACCGGTACCGGAGGATGTACTGAGGGCTTATGATGCCGACAGCATGGAATTCGGCAGGGAATATCTTATCCCGAAACCCTTCGATCCAAGAGTGCTCTTATGGGAAGCCGTCGCTGTTGCCAAAGCCGCGATTGAGACGGGTGTCGCTCAGAAAAAGATTAATCTCGATGAGTATCGCGAACAGCTTGAAGCAAGGCTCGGAAGATCCAGGGAAGTGATGAGGTTCGTCATAAAGAAAGCAAGGAAAGCGCCCAAAAAGATCGTCTATCCCGAAGGGGAAAATATCAAGATACTTCAGGCGTGCCAGATAATCCTTGACGAGAAGATCGCAACCCCGATCCTTCTGGGAAATAAGGAAGTTATCGGGAACATGATAAAAGAACACAACCTGGCAGGGCTTGACGGAATAAATATAATTGATCATCTGACAAGCACTGATGCTGACCGGTATGCACAGGAGTTTTACAATCTGCGTCAGAGAAAAGGGGCTACCCTTATGGATGCTTCGAGGATCATGAAGAACAGGAACTACTTCGGGTCCATGATGGTCCATCTGGGAGACGCGGACGGCCTGATTTCAGGAGTGACCCAGCACTATCCGGAAACGATCAGTCCCGCTCTGGAAATCATAAAGACAAGAGACGGCATCAAAAAGGTAGCCGGTCTTTACATGATGATATTCAAGAATGATATCTACTTCTTCGCGGATACCACAGTTAACACCGATACGGATGCCGCGACGCTTGCCGATATTGCGATACTTACCGCGGAATACGCAAGGAAGTTTGATGTCGAACCGAGAATCGCGATGCTGTCATTCTCAAACTTCGGCAGCACAAAACATGCTTCGTCGGATAAGGTCAGAGAGGCAACCGAGATTGTCAAGAAAAGGGTTCCGGAGCTTATGATTGACGGCGAGATGAACGCTGATGCAGCGGTGGTTCCTGAGATACTTGAAAAGCATTATCCTTTCAGTTCGCTGAAGGGAAAAGCTAATGTGCTGATTTTCCCGGATCTTCAGTCAGGAAATATTGCGTATAAACTCATGCAGAGGCTCGGCGGCGCGGAAGCCGTGGGACCGGTGCTGATGGGTATGCGCAAACCTGTTCATCTCCTTCAGGTGGGAACCTGTGAGGTGAAAGACATCGTTAACATGACAGCCATTGCTGTTGTTGATGCTCAGGATTGATATAGGTTTTTTGGTTTTCGGGTGAACTAACATGACTGGAGCGCGCTCCTAATGTTTTGAAGCGCTTGACAGTCAGGGATTTTTTTCTAGGAGGTATATTCAATGTCAAAATTAAAACAGAAGCTTGAGAAGCAGATCCCCGTTCTACGGGAGGAGCTTAAAGAGCTTGGAAAAGCGCACGGAGATAAGGTTATTTCCGAGGTAACGGTTGCTCAGGCCTTCGGCGGTATGCGCGGGGTGAAGGGGATGATCTGCGACACATCCGTTGTTGAGCCGGATACCGGTCTCATAATTAGGGGTCTGCCTCTTCTTGAGGGTCCGGCGGATATGTGGCCGGAGGAGATATTCTACCTGATGCTCACGGGCGAAAAACCCGATGCGGCCGCAAAGAAATCACTTCAGGAGGATTACAAGGAGAGACAGGGCGTTCCGTCTTATGTGTGGAAAGTTCTGAAAGCAATGCCGAAGGATTCCCATCCGATGTGCATGTTCAATACAGGTATTCTGGTAATGGAAGGGGAATCGCAGTTCAGGAAAAGATATTCTGAAGGTATGCCGAAATCTGAATACTGGGAGCCTACCCTTGAGGATTCGCTTCAGCTTCTTGCGAAACTTCCGGAGCTTGCAGCCGGTGTTTACAGAATGAGATATAAGAAGGGCGATCTGATCCCCATTGACAATAAGCTGGACTGGGGCGCGAATTATGCCCACATGATGGGAAACGACAAGAAGGACTTTTATGACTGCATGAGGCTCTATCTGACCCTGCATTGCGATCATGAAGGCGGCAATGTCAGTGCTTTCACATGCCATACGGTTGGTTCTGCTTTATCAGATCCGTATTACGCAGTTTCAGCAGGCCTGAACGGCCTTGCGGGCCCGCTTCACGGACTCGCGAACCAGGAGTGCCTCGGATGGATTCTTGATGTTATGAAGAAATTCGGCGGAGCCCCGACCGAAAAACAAATTCATGATTTCGCGTGGGAAACCCTGAACAGCGGAAAGGTTATCCCGGGATACGGACATGCCGTGCTGAGGGTGACGGATCCGAGATTTACGGCTTTCAACGCCTTCGGGAAAAAACATTTCCCTGATGATCCGGTTTTCAAGACAGTGGATGTTGTGTTCAATGTTGTTCCTAAAGTGCTTAAGGAACACGGCAAGGCTAAGAATCCATGGCCGAATGTTGACGCCGGTTCCGGTGCGCTGCTTTATCATTACGGCATTACTGAATTTGATTACTACACTGTTCTCTTCAGCGTTTCAAGAGCGATGGGAATGTGCGCTCAGCTTATTCTCAACAGAGCTATGGGAACAGCGATTACAAGGCCGAAATCGGTAAGTACAGAGTGGATAAAGAAGTTTGTATCCAAATAAACTTGATGTTATAATCAACACCCCGGGATCTCTTTTCATCGAGGGATCCCGGGTTATCTTCAGTAATCGGGTTCTTTAAGGTTTATTTCCGACAGGAGGAAGTATGAATATTGGAGTAGTCAAAGAACGGAGCGAATTTGAGAGCCGTGTCGCTTTGACCCCGGCCGCTGTTGAAACGCTTGTTTCAAACGGCGATACTGTTTATGTTGAGGCCGATGCCGGAAAGGCAAGCGGTTTTCATGATCAGGATTATCAGGATGTGGGCGCTCAAATAGTTTACGACCGGGCAGAGGTTTACGGCCGTTCAGACATCGCTGCCAAAGTATCTCCAGTGAAGGAATCCGATTACGGGCTTCTCAGGTCTGAACAGATCCTTATGTGCAGTCAGCATCTTGCGGTAGCCCAGAAAAATACGGTTTTGACCCTCCTGGACAAGAAAATTACTGCGGTTGGTGTGGAGCTTATTGAGGATGAAACGGGGAATCTTCCTGTGGTAACCCCGATGAGCGAAATTGCCGGCCAGCTAAGCGTGATACTCGCGTCTTCTTACCTTGCAAGCCAGCGGGGAGGCCGCGGAATACTTCTCGGGGGCATTCCCGGGGTCCCGCCTGCCAACATAGTAATCCTTGGCGCGGGAACTGTCGGGAAACATGCTGCCATTGCCGGAAGAGGGCTGGGAGCGGAGATAGTAGTTCTGGATAATGATGTGAAGAAACTAAGAGAGGTTGCTCAATCCGGAATCCCCAAGATGGTCACGGGATTTGCCAATATTCATAATCTTAAAAAAGCTGTGGCTTTCGCGGATGTTCTTATCGGGGCTGTTCTGATACACGGCGGAGAGAGGGCTCCTCATATTGTTACCAGGGAAATGGTGAAATCCATGAAACCCAGATCGGTAATTATTGATATTAGTATAGATCAGGGGGGTTGCGTAGAGACAAGCCGTCCCACGGATCTTACGGCACCGACATTTATCGAAGAAGATGTAATTCATTATTGTGTTCCGAACATCCCTTCAAAGGTGGCAAGAACAGCATCACACGCGATGGCTAACGCTCTGCTTCCATATATAGCCGCAATATCGTCAAAAGGCCTGGAAAAGACCCTGAAGGAAGATATTGGTTTTTCAAGGGGTGTCTGCACATACGGCGGTAAATGCACAAACCGGCCCACAGCGGAGATATTCGGGATAGAGAACCATTCTGTCATCGAGATACTCAAGTAAAACGAAAACTTACAGTGGGAACTGACGGGTTATGTTGTAAGGAATTTCGGAAGGTAGTTTTACCGAATTTCCTATTGCATTCAGATGTTGAATAGTGTAGTTTTGTTAGTGTAAGTGCGAAGTTGATTTAACCTTAGGAGGTCTGAAAATGAAAAAGTTACTTACAGTGGTTGTTACAGTTGGTTTTTTTGCAGCGCTTATCGGTCTTGCAAACGCAGCGGATTATGTCGGCGCGAGCAAATGCAAAATGTGTCATAAAGCGGTTTATGACGCATGGTCAGCAACAGGGCACGCGAAAGCTTTTGACAGCAGAACCGGGGACAACGCAAAACCCGAGTGTATAACCTGTCATGTAACAGGTTCTGATGCTTTCCCGGGCGTTCAGTGCGAAGCTTGTCACGGAGCCGGCAGTGAGTATATTAAAACCCACAAGAGCGATAAAGAAGGCGCAAAGGCACAGGGTTTTGTAGCAAAACCCGGACAGGACAATTGCAATAAATGCCATGATACAAAAGTGTGCAAACATGCCCCCGCTGTGAAGATTGAGGATGCCAAAGCCTCCATTCACAAGCACGAATAACTCTTTTTAAGAGCTGACAAACGGCTTCCCGAAAGGGAGGCCGTTTTTTTTATGTTTTTAAGATTCTTGAAATATATCAGCAGTAGTATATAATGATCGTTTGTTGTAATTATTTTTGTAATTATCTTAAGATAAAGTGTATAAGAATATGAGAATTCCTGCCAAAATTGCTGCGCTTTCAAGCATTGTTTTCCTTTTCTGTTTCTTTGCGGTTTTTGCAGCCGTGAAACATCCGAGCCTGAAAGACACTTCGGAAGAAACATGTGTCCGTTGCCATAAAGACATCAAAGCCGGAAAGTTCCTGCATTCGCTTTTTGAAGTTGCTTCCTGCGACACATGTCACAGTCTTGGACTGGAAGGGGATACCACGGTGATGAAGCTTTCCGAAGAGGGCAATGCCGTATGTTTAAAGTGCCACAGCGCAGTGGAAAAATCCCTTGCTTCCCCTGCCAATGTTCACGGGATAATAAATACCGGAAACTGCATTGCATGCCATGACCCTCATTCTTCGGAGCATGAAAAACTCCTGTTTGACAAAGGGAACAATCTTTGCGCGAAATGTCACACCGATCAGTCGGGGGAAAAGAAGTTTCCGCATGCTGCGCTTGAGATGATGGAGTGTGATGAATGCCATAATCCGCACAGCTCCTTGCAGAAATTTCTTCTGACTTCCCCTGCGGTTGAATTGTGCCAGGGATGCCATGATTCTTCAGACAGCGATTTCCGGAAAAAGCACGGCGGACAGCCGGTCAGCTTTTCAGGCTGCGCAAATTGCCACGAACCTCACGGATCTTCCCAGGAAAAAATATTGAAAGGCTTATATCTTCACGGTCCGTTTGTTGGCGGATGCGACAGTTGTCACGATGAACCTGAAGGAAATAAAGCAGGTCTCAGTTCAGAAGTTCCCGCGCTCTGTTACATGTGCCACAGCGATATAGATGAAGTCATCGGGAAGAGTGATAATGTTCATGGCGCTGTTGAATCAGGATGTTCTTCCTGTCATGATCCGCATATGTCAGACAATAAATCGCTGCTTCTGGCGGATGAGGTTTCCACCTGCGGGGATTGTCATGATACGGATGACGATGCTTTCAGAAAAATCCACAAAAGCCAGCCGGTAAAGCAGAACGGATGTTCATCCTGTCATGACCCGCATGCATCTTCTTCCCGGAAGCTTTTAAAGGGAAAATCCCTGCACAGTCCTTTTGCCGAAGCCGACTGTTACGGCTGTCATATCTCGGCCAAAGGCGAAAAAGCGCTCACAAAGAAAAAAGGGGACGCGCTTTGTGTTTCGTGCCACAATGAAATAATGAGCGGCGAGGTAAAGCATGACGCGATTGACATGGTTAACTGCGCTGGTTGCCACGGATATCATCAGTCGGACAATGTTTCCCTGCTGCTTGAAACCCCGACCGCAACATGCACCGCATGCCATGATCTGACGGATGACCTGAAAAAGTCCCATGGCAGTGTCGAGATGGGAAAAGCTGTCTGCACTTCCTGCCACGACGCTCACAGCAGCAATAATGACAATCTTATGAAAGACGGTTTTATCCACGCTCCGTTCGGGGACGGGAACTGTTCTGCCTGTCACGATATACCTATGAATGAAATGAATACCGCCTGTCTTATGTGCCATGACAGTATTGAAAAAAATCTTTCTTCAGCCTTCCCTCACGCCGCCGTTGAAATGTCGGGCTGCCAGTCGTGCCATGAACCCCACATCAGCCCCGTTGAGAAACAGCTCAGAGGCAGCAACGCTGAAGTGTGCGGAGAGTGCCATGATTTAAAGGATAAAGCATATCTTGAAAAACACGGCGGCCAGCCCATGAACCTTGTAAACTGTGCATCCTGCCACAATCCCCACGGAAGTTCTGAGGAGCACATTTTTAAAGGCAGCAGCTATCACATGCCTTTCAAGGAAAATATGTGCGACGGATGCCATGTCCCGTCTGATAAGGAAATCGGTCTGACGGAAAAAGGCAACGCGCTCTGCTTCGGATGCCATTCTGACCAGGAGGGGGAACTTAAAAAGAAAAACCTTCATCCTGCATTCGGAAGCGGGAATTGTGTTGATTGCCACGATCCGCACCTTGACGATGCTGTGAAACTTCTTCCTTCGAAGGGGAAGGATTTCTGTTTCACCTGTCATACCGGAATCAAAAAATCAGTCGGTTCGAAATTTCCTCACGCTGCCATGGAAATGATGGATTGCACCGAGTGCCATCATCCCCACGCGTCCGAAAACGAGACCGTGCTTATATTGCCGTATCCCGATGTTTGCACTGTATGCCATGACAGTTCGGATAAGGATCTAAGGAAAAAGCATTTTGATGTTGATATGGATTCATTGAAATGCGGAAAATGCCACAATCCTCACGGAAGTGAGAACGCGAAACTGCTCAATGGGTTTACCCACAGCCCCTTCGCGGACGGAATGTGTGACGCGTGCCACACGGGGGCCGATAACGGGAAAATAAAAACGGAGAAAAACGGTTCGGACGAACTGTGTTATATGTGCCATGACAGCAAGAAGTCTGAGATAGCGGGTTATGCCGTTAAACACGCTGCCCTTGATATGGACTCATGCACCGTATGCCACGATCCCCATGCCTCTGCAACTGCCAACCTTTTGACGGGCGACAATGTCACCACCTGCACGGAATGTCACGCGGATATCGGAGACCTGATGAAGGAGAAGGCAATTACACACGGCATTATCACCAGCCACGGATGTTCCGCCTGTCATAAACCTCACGGTTCCGGGAATGTCAGCATTCTGAAAAACACTGTTAACGATACTTGTCTTGAATGCCATCTGAAAGAAAATGGGGAAAATGCCGGCGAAGAACCTCAGGTAACGCTTTTCTCGGATATGAACCTGGATTACGAATATTACGAAAGCATTCCGAAACTGCTTCTTTCTGTTAACCGTAGCACAGGCCATCCTACCAGAGGTCATCCCGTATATAAGGAAGAGAACAAGTTTGAAAAAGGCAGGGAATTCAATTGCGTCTCATGTCATGAACCGCATGCGTGGGACAAACCGGGCGGCCTGAAGGGAAATCAGGGGAGCCGTGTTGATATTTGTGCCGGATGTCATAGCGAAAAATAGGGAAGGATTATGAATATAACCAGAAAATTAATTATCATTTTGTGCATGGTTTTTGCGATTGTAATGTTTCATGGCTGCAGCGCGAAGCAGGCTGACGCTGTCAAAAACAGCGAAACAGAGGAGCTGATATGGCCACTTCCCCCGGAAAAAGCCAGATATAAATTTGTGGAAGCAATATACGGGGAAAGACAATATCTTGATGACGGTAAAACTTTCAAGGATAAACTTCTTGGTGACGACCCCGAATTAAAATACAGATCCTTTATGTTTCCTCACGGGATTGCCGTTGACTCGAAAAACCGGCTTATTGTGGCAGATCCGGGGTATAAGATTGTTTTTGTCATTGACAGAGATAACCGGAGTGTTATCTATCTTGGAGAAAAGGGAAGGGCGCAGCTCATCCATCCCATCGGTGTCGCGGTGGATAAGGAAGACAATATCTATGTGGCTGACGCGAACGGCAAGGTTGTTTACGGATACCGTCCCGACGGCACCCCGTTTCTTTCGCTTAACGGTCCGAAAGGGGACGAGTTTATCAGACCCACCGGGGTTGCGGTTGATTCGGAAAACAATCATCTTTATGTGGTTGACACAAAAGGCCATGTAGTCCATGTTTACAATCTGCAGGGAGACTATGTCGCAAAGATAGGGGGACGCGGGTCACAACCGGAACTCTTCAACTTTCCCATTCATGCCGCGGTTGACAGCATAGGGAAGCTTTATATTACCGATTTTATGAATTTCAGGGTGCAGGTATTTGACGCGGATCTTAATTTTGTGGGTGTCATCGGTGAGATGGGAGCATTCCCGGGTCAGTTCAGAAAACCAAAAAGCGTCGCCCTTGACAGCGAAGACAATGTGTATGTGCTGGATTCAGAATTCAATAATTTTCAGGTGTTCAACCAGAATTTTGAGGTGCTCATGCATGTCGGAAGCATAGGAAAGGATATCGGGAAATTCTGGCTCCCGACATTTATATATGTTGACAGGAGAGAAGACAAGGTTTATGTGTCTGATTACCAGAACAGAAGGATTCAGGTATTTCAGTTTCTTGGCGGGGAATGATGTTGAGGAAGTGGGGAAAAACCCTCTTTTGTGCGGAATTCCTGCGCAGAATATTTCTTGATTAGTAAAAAAATATATGTATAATGCGCTTTTTATCTGGCTTTGTTTTGGTATGAAATTTGCTGTTACTTCTCGGTTATGTATGTTTTTACCGAAACAAAGTCTTCATTATCAGGTGCCATGGTGGCATCTGGTTTGGTTATTCAATTTTTAAGGAGGTGAATACTTAAATGAAGAGAGCACTTATTTACACACTTATCGTTGCAGTAGCTGTTGTTTTTTCGGCTGTGATGTATGCCGCTGTTATCGGCAGCGCGCATGATTTTTCAACAACCGGCCCTGTTGCATATGCAGATTCAACAGTAACATGGGTTTGTGTTTTCTGTCACACCGCTCACCAGAGTGGCACAACAGTTGACCCGCTGTGGAACCATACCCTCAGCGCGACAGCAGCTTACGGGGTTTACGCGAGTGATACCCTTGATGCGGTTCCCACGGAAATCGGCGGCGGCACATCCGTCAGCAATCTCTGCATGAGCTGTCATGACGGCACCGTTGCAGTTGGCGATCTCTACAATGATCCGCTTGCATGGGTTCCGGATTCAGGACTCGTTGTCGGCACAGCTAACCTGGGTACTGATCTTACCAATGATCACCCGGTCAATTTTACCTACAATGCAGCCCTTGCTGCAACCGACGGTGAACTTGTTGTTCCGACCAGTGTTGACTATGTTGATGCCGGCTCAACTGTTCCGCTTTTCAACGGTTCTGTTCAGTGCGCGTCATGTCATGATCCGCACATCGGCACACCTGGACTTCTTGTGGTTTCAAACGGTCAGAGCGCGCTTTGTCTGACATGCCATGTAAAATAACTCTGCCTTTGAGTTGATTTAATCTCGGGGGCGGCTCACTCTCAAGCGGGCCGCCCTCGTTTTTTAGCGGGGCTGGATGGCGGTTATCTTCAGCAGATTATTAAGTGTGTAAAATAGCGTGGCTTCCAAGTTGATATTCGGATATGGTTTAAGAGGGGTTTCCATACTCTGTTTTTGCATCCTATATGCCGCGTTCCCCGCGTTTTCAGCAGAGGACGGGTATCTTGTCTATGGTGTTTTCGGGGCGGATTACCTAGACAGGTCTTCCGGCACGGAACTCACCCTTTTTTCTGATATCAATGTTTCGGGCTCCGTTTGGGATCCGAGATTCATGACATTTAATACCGGCGTATATTATGCCGATTTTTCCGGCGACACGGACTGGACCAGCGGAAGCCGTATCGGGTACAACCTCTCGACTCATTTTTTCAGTTCACGGTTTTTCCCGTTCAGCTTATATTATTCCGGGAACAGCACAGAAAGGGATTCGGGATCTACCACTGAGTTTAATGCTGTGGGCGCTGAATTTCATCTTCTTTTCAGGAAGTATTTTCCCGCTCTTGATTTTAACTTCAGAAAAAGTTCAACAACTGTAAATGATATTGATGTCCGGGAAAAGGACTATTACGGCGCGGTTGCCCGGAAAACTATATCCAACGGGAATATACGCCTGGAATACATGAAGGAGGAAGACCGCTACCTTGATTCCGGGATGGAACTGATAAGGGACGAGATCCATCTGGACGCGACAAAAAGATTCGGGAAGAAACATCAGATTGTGTTAAGAGGCAGAAACCGGGTGCATCAGATTTTTCACGGAGGGCTTGAAACACCCGAAGTGGAAACAAATGAACTGTATGCTTCCGGCAATCACCTTTTCACGAAAAAAATAAACTGGTTCAACAATGTTTCATACATGGACAGGCAGTATAATGAAGAAGACGAGGACAGCAGCATTCTGTTTTCATCAAGGTTAAATATATTTACGGCCCATGGATTGAGCTACCGTCTTGGCGCAGGGACGGGATCAAGGGAATTTAAAAGAGCAACCGATCAAACGGTTTCCGAGGACATTACATCCTTTTATGGAGGGATCGCGTACAGCAGGGCATTCGGCAGAAACTACCTGTCCGTAAAGGGTAGTTTATCAAGCACTGAAACCGGTTCCGATGTGCATGACACAGTTTCTGAAACCGGCGCGGATTTATATTTTTCATTTCTGCGGAATTTCTCAAGGAAATTAAAATCAGAATTAAGATATCAGTACAATTCGTATGAAAATGACATCATCGAGGAAGACAACGGGTTTCTGATAAGCGACCCCGCGCGGTATAATCTGCTGGAAGGGGGGCTGAAAAGAAACTACCACAGCATGAATATTATTACAAACTTCCGTTATTTTAAAAGATATCCTATTGATGTGGATATTTTCGTCAGAAACTACGACACGGAGCAGATGAATTACGGCGACACCGAACATTCGGATTACGGGATTTTCACTTCTTTCCGGAACACAATATGGAACTTCAGGGCGGGATACACTGCTTCCAGTTCAAAAACAGGAATCAATGAAGTGGATTCAACCGTCATGACATTCAATGGCACCATAAGGCCGATAAAAAAGCTCGCGCTTTCATTTCTTTACAGAAATGCTGAACATGACTACGCTTATCAGGCGCACTTGCTGAACGAGGAATACTATGAAGCCAAAGCGAGCTATTATATTGGAAAAGTAGTCTGTGATTTCAGCTATATCAGAAGAAACTATTCAAACAGCATAGATGTTTCGGAAAACACTTATTATCTGAAGGTCCGGAGGAATTTCAATTTCAGGATATTCAGATGATGAGATATTTTGCTTTGCTTGTTATGGCTGCCGTGATTGCGATGCCGGGCTGTTCCGTCAGGAAAGAAATGACTGAAGCCCTGCCTTCTGCGGAGATGATCTGGCCTCTTCCACCCGATGAACCGAGGATAAAATATCTTTATTCGTTGGAATCCCCGGAGGACATTGGCATTCGTAAAGGAAGCGGGACAGGCTTCTGGAATAAATTAACCGGAAAACAAAAGGAAAGGTCAATCTCAAGGCCTTTCGGGATTGACACGGATGATGAAAGAGGAATAATTGCCGTCACAGATACGGATATCGGGGCATTGCACATCTTTGACAAGACCGCCAAAAAATATCGTCTGGTGAGGAATATAGGAGACTACCGGCTTGAATCCCCAATAGATGCCGTTATTGTCGGGGAAAAGATTTATGTGACTGATTCCGTCCGCGCGGCGATATATGTGTTCGATATGAACGGGAAATATCTCGGTTCGTTCGGGGAAAACAAGCTGAAACGCCCGACTGGAATTGCGTATGATCCGGCCAAATCTGAGATTGCAGTGGTTGACACAACCGGTAACTGTGCTGTGCTCTTTACGACTGACGGAACACTGACCGGAATAGCAGGACGCCGGGGGAAAGAGGAGGGCCTTTTCAATTTTCCGTCCGCTGTTGATATTGACAGCAGCGGATATAAATATATCAGCGACACCATGAACTTCAGGGTCGCAATCTTTGACCCGGAATGGAATTATGCCGGAAGCTTCGGAGAAGCAGGCGATAAAATGGGCAAGTTCTCGAAGCCTAAAGGGGTCGCTGTGGATTCGGAAGGTCATGTGTATGTCGTTGATTCATTGTATGATGTCGTGCAGATATTTGACCGGGACGGAACATTTCTCCTGAATTTCGGCCGTCCGGGGAATGGTCCGGGCGAGTTCAATCTTCCGTCTGGAATTCATATTGACAGCAGCGACAGGATATATGTTTCAGACTCTTTTAATGGTAGAATACAGGTGTTTCAGTATCTGAAAGGAACTGTCAATGAGAATTAAAATTATCCTTTTCAGCTTGTTGTTATTTTGCGGAATTATTTCACTGCCGGATGTGATCAACACGGTTCATAATCTCTCGGTTTCAGGGCCCGGAACGGTTAAATCGAATGTTGAAACGGAGATCTGTATTTTCTGCCACACCCCCCATTCTGCGGATCCGGTTGAGCCTCTATGGAATCATGATATATCAGCCGTGGCAGATTATGTGTCATACTGGTCTCCCACGCTTGACGCCTATCCTTCTGAAGCCGCTGCGCCTGAGCCGAACGGATACAGTAAACTCTGCCTGAGCTGTCACGACGGAACCATCGCTCTGGGCGCGGTCAAAAGCAGAGCTGTAAATATTTCCGTTTCGGGATCAGTCGTTAATCCGAGAGGCAGTGATCTTTCAGGGGAACATCCGATGTCATTCATTGTGACTGACGCTCTTATCGCAGCCAACAACGCAAAGGACAGTCCGCTCAACCCTCTTGCGAGCATGAGATCAGATCCCGTCGTCCATCTTGATGCCCTGGACAGGGTGCAGTGCACCGTGTGTCACGATCCTCATGACAACAGCAATGACGCTGTTTCCGGATATCCTTTCTGGCCCAAATCCACATTCAGCGAGGTATGCCTGGTATGTCACCAGTGATTAAGAAAAATTCAGTTGCAATGCTGTCAGTTCTGTTTCTGATAGTATCGTTGTGCTACGCGCAGGGGATCAGTTCCCACAAAGACAGGGGAAAGCTGACCGAAGGCTGCGGAAGCTGTCATGTCGGGCACGGGGTTCCGGGAACGCCAATGCTTCCCGAGAAGGAAGAGCGTTTCTGTTATACCTGCCATGGTTACGGTAAAGGGAGGTCATCGCTCGAAATCAACAGAAAGCTGCTTCCGGGTATTGACATACAGAATATTGAAGCAGAATTTCAGAAACAGTCGCATCATCCTGTTGAATATGAAGGTATGCATATCTACGGTGAGGAATCACTGAAAACAAGGAAAAACATTCAGCGGCACTCCGAGTGCACGGATTGTCACGAAACACACAACAATGATTTTAAATTTGAGTCGCCCGAAGCCATTCTCGCCGAAACAGGGAGAACAGTCAGGAGTGTTTCAGGATTGGAGGATGAATATCTGCTCTGTTATAAATGTCATGCCAGTTCAAATATTTTCGGAACGCCGGGTCAGAAGATTGATCTTGATTTTGACACCGGCAATGCGTCTTATCATCCCGTTGAAGCGCGGGGAAACAATGGTTTTGTTCCCAGCATCATCAGCGGTCCCGGAAGGGACAGAATCACCTGCACTTCATGCCACGGCAACAATGACCCCGGAGGGCCGAAAGGGCCGCACGGCTCGGACTATTCCCCTCTGCTTGTTGATCACTATTCACGGCTGGACAGAATGCCTGAAGACAGCTTTCAGTATGCCTTATGTTACCGGTGCCACAGCAGGGACAGCATCCTTTCCGATCAGAGTTTTCCTGAGCATAAAAGGCACATAGTAAATGTGGGAACATCGTGCGCGACATGTCACAATGCACACGGAAGTGTCAGGTATGAACATCTTATCAACTTCAATTACGGAACCTTTGGTTCCCCTGTTGAACCAAGCAGTTCCGGAAGGCTTGATTATTATTCCGCCGGCGCCGGCTCCGGTGAATGCTATCTTTCCTGTCACGGCGCGGATCACAACCCCAAGACATATTGATCCCGATGATAACGGGAACCCTTCCCTGTTGAATCTTTCTGTTCCGGGATTATAATCAGAACATGGACAGAAACATGAAACGGCGGTTTATTTTTAATTTTGCGGTATTTGCGGTCATTGCGGTCTGCTGCCTGCTGGTTTACGGCAACACAATGAATTCGCCCTTCCTTTTCGACGGAGTGGATTTCATCCGCGACAACAGCGAGATTAAGGATCTCGGCAGAGCGTTACATTTCTTCAGAACTCCGAACCGTTCGATTACGAACTTCAGTTACGCTCTGAACTACAGATACTCGGCGCTGGACACCACCGGATACCATATAGTGAATCTGGGAATACACATCCTGTGCTCCTTCTTTGTGTTTCTTTTTGTAAGATACACCGTTCTCAGGGTTGACGGAGACGACATCGTTGCTTCGTCATCCGCGGTCATTGCCTCACTGATTTTCGCGGTTCATCCCATTCAGACCGAATCCGTGACATATATTTACCAGAGGTCAACCTGCCTCGCTGCAATGTTCTATATGGCTTCGGTTGTAGCGTATATTAAATTCAGGATTGCGGAAAACAGAGGGTCAAAATTTGTTTTCCTCGGAATCGCAGTCTTTGCCGCTGTCTGCGCGTTTCTGTCGAAAGGGAATTCCTATCTGCTGCTGCTTATAATCCCGCTGTACGAACTGTATTTCTTCAGGAAGTTTTCCCGGAAATCAGTTTTGATTTCATTGATGTCAATAATTCCGGCAGGCGCTGTGATGTTTCTTTACATTTTTTCTGTTAAGGGAACGAAGATATTTGAAATTCTCACCCTGCGGTTTACCGAAAGGAATTTCACGGCGTGGGAACGACTGTTAACGGAAAGCCGTGTGCTTGTTTTTTATCTCTCTCAACTGATATATCCGCATCCGTCCAGACTGAGCCTCGCGCACGATGTTGAGCTTTCAAAAGGGCTTTTTTCGCCCGTTACTACCGTATTCTCTGTTATCTCTATCCTTCTGATTATCTCAGCGGCAGTAATATACGCTCCAAAGTTCAGGATATTTTCCTTCGGGATCATGTGGTTTTTTGTAAACCATTTGCTGGAGTCAACGGTCCTTCCGCTTGAACTCGTTTTTGAACACCGGAATTATCTTCCGTCAGCCGGGATATTTATGCTGGTTTCGTATGGATTTACGAAGGCTGCCGGAGCATTGAAAGGTGGTTTAAAAAGAACGGGGTTTTTATACGCAGTGCCGGTTGCTGTCATTGCTGTCTTTGCAGTCTGGACATTTCAGCGGAATGCTGTCTGGGCTGACCAGGTTTCAATATGGAAGGATGCTGCCGACAAGGCCTCCGGAAACAGCAGGGCGTTTAACGGGCTGGGCGATGCGTATCTTAACGAAGGGAATATTGACGAAGCTGTAATAGCGCTTGAAAAGTCAGTCGCTCTTGACAGTCTTAATTTCAGAGCGCACAACAACCTCGGGACAATTTACGGCAGAAGGGGAGACTACAGAAACGCCATCAGGCATTTTGAAAAGGCTGTTTCCATCAAGCCAAATCATTCGCCGCCTTTCACGAATATCGGAAATTGTTATTATCTTTTGAAAGATTATCAAACTGCGATAAATTTTTACCGTGAAGCGCTTGAGCGGGACGGGAACAATCAGGAGGCTGTCTATAATCTCATCAATACCCTTCTTCTTACCGGCGGACTGGAGGAGGCCCGGAAGCTTTCAGACAGCCTTGTCCGGGGTCATCCCGAAAACAAGGACTACAGGGAGCAGGCTGAGACTGTGGCGGAGAGGATGAGAGGAGCAAACTGATTACAATGACAGACGAAATGATTGACAATGTTGTGCAGAGATTTGTCCATTCCGCTGAACAAGGGGATTTCCGGCTCAGGAGAATGGAAGCGGACGACCTTCATGCCATTCTGGAGATTGAGGGGTATTCTTTCAGTGATCCATGGAGCGGAGAATCGTTCATGGGTGAAATTGAAAACAGAAGCGGAGCTTCTTATGCCTTTGTCTGCGAATTGGATGGAATGATTGCGGGATACCTGTGTCTCTGGAAGATTGTTGATGAGGTGCATATCACGAATATAGCCATAGACACTGATTTCAGAAAAACGGGGTTGGGGAGCGCTTTAATCGGATTTGTAAAGGATTTCTGTGTTGCCGCGGATTGCGGATATATAACCCTGGAAGTCAGGATGTCAAATATCGCGGCGAGAAAACTTTATGAAAGAGCAGGGTTCTTTTACGCGGGGGTCAGGAAGAACTATTACCGGAACTGCAGTGAGGACGGGCTTATAATGACGATTGATATGTCCGTTGAGGGTTAAGCATGGCCCTCATCCGTAACATTGATGACATAGTCTTTATTCACGGCCATGAACGAACCGCCCGCGTAAACAGGGAAGAACCTGCCCGAGAGGTTAAGGAAGTCCTGGACCCTCCTGCTTCCCTCAGGATAGTTTATGAAAAATACCCCTCTTATCCTTCCCCCGCTTTTCAGCTCAATGGTAACATTTGTTTTCATTAACGCCTCATCAGGAAGGACAGATTCTTCGGGACTTAACGAAAGGATATGGTCCTTGTTTATAAGCATAACATCCTGCTCTCCAAGAATGACAAACGGAAAGAACAGCCCTTCGCCATTTAGAACATTCAGTATCTGCTCAGTTTTTGAAGACCCCTGTCCTTCTTCAGCGGAAATAAAAATATTCCCCTTCAATTCTGAAGAATTATTGTAGCGGATCGTGACATTATGAACGGTTTTCGCAATTTTCCAATTCATTCGTGCTTATCCGTCGTCATTAAATTACTCAGAGGAAGGCTTCGCATTTCTGTTATCTGTTTTCGGTCTGTGACGATAATACTTTTTCTTTTTCGGAACTCGCTGTTTTTCCAGGTACAGTTCTGAATTTATATAAAAATCATATCCTGATTTTACAAAAACCATTATTGCCGCCGCACCGGGAACGGCAAGCAGGATCCCCAGAAACCCGAAGAGTTCTCCTCCTATCAGGAGTGCTATCATTACCGCGAGAGGATGGAGCCCCACGCTGTCCCCGACTATCTTGGGGGTGATGACCATTCCTTCCAGCATTTGGGCGCTTATGAAGATCGCGAGAACGGCAATGATCTGCCAGCCGAATCCGAATTCAAGATAGGCAAAAACACATGCAGGTATAACCCCCACCGCAATTCCCAGGTAAGGGACTATATTTGCGAATCCCGCAACAATGCCTATCACAATTCCTGTCGGTATTCCCGTAATCCAAAGAAAAACCGAATAGTAAATGGCAAGGATGGCTGCCACTGTGAGCTGGCCCCTTATGAAACGGCCCATTGCCTGATCAACTTCGCGGAATCTTGCGATTGTCCAGTCACGGTATTTCACAGGGACGAGCCTGGCCAGACGGGGCATCAGTGTGTTCATGTCTTTAAGCAGATAAAAAGCGAACACCGGGATTATCACAATGTTAAGAAGGCTGAGAAGGAGATTGACCGTACTCGAGAAGGCCTTTCTCGTGAAACCCGAGAGCGGCGCAAGAATTGCGGAGGCATTATTTTTAAGATAGGTCTTGGCGTTATCCACAACCTGATCAATTTCCAGCTCATATTTAACACTGAAGTCCGAGATTACAGGGCCCAGTTTGTTCTTTATTTTCTCCGCGTAAACCGGCAGCGTGTCGGCAAGCTCCGAGATATGGCGGTGGAGAATGGGATATGCGTAAGAGCACACCAGAAGGAACAAAATCAGCATGACCCCGGTTACAACAGCAATCCCAACCGTCCGTCTTATGCCCCGTTTTTCAAGTATATCAACGACGGGGTCAAGAACATACGCTAGAAGAAAAGCCAGAAAAAAAGGAAGAAGTATATTTCTCGCCACAAAAATCAGCAGCAGCAGAAATAACAATATTGAGCACGATAAAATAACTTTAAGCCAGATGCTTTTTTTGAATGAAGTGTTCCGTGTCATTTCCACTTTTTATTGTCTCCGTTCAGAAAACATGTCAGCAGATAAGCATAATACAGCCCCGACACGACTGTGGTGATTAATGTGGCCGCTATGAGAACATTGACTGTTATTAAAGCAGCGCTTCCGAATTCAACCATTGAAAGGGAATCCGTCCAGTTGAAAAAAAGCACAAAATAAACTGTCACGATCTGGAAAAAGGTATTCACCTTGCTGGCCCAGGAAGGCTTTATCTTAATTTCAGCCGAAGTTAGAAGTATTATCGCGACACTGACCATGATGATAATGTCCCTTGCGAAAACCAGAACTGTCAGCCATAGCGGGATGGTGAACGGCAGCTTCAAAACGGTCAGAAGGATATATGCAGTCACGAGCAGAATTTTGTCTGCTGCAGGATCCAGATAAGCACCCAGTGTGGATTTTTGTTTCCAGTATTTCGCGATGAAACCGTCCAGCCAGTCGGTAATACCCGCGATTACAAATATCGCGAACGCGCTTCCTCTGTAACCGTAAACCAGAGCGATAAAGAACACCGGCACCAGTCCCATCCGCAAAATAGTAAACTGGTTGGCCAGCGTAAAGACCAACCCTTTTATTTCTGATATTTCAGCCAATCTGTTATTTCTTCTTGACTATGTCGCCGGCCGCGAATCCCGATCCGCTCTCCCTTGTCGCTATCGAGAACTTGGCCTGAACGGAAGTCACAATGATTGAACCTATATTCGACACTTCCGAACCCAGTGATTCCCCGGTGTCCGGGTCAATAATTTCCTCTCCGGGCCTGAGGACATCAAATCTGTCCCCCGCGCTGATCCCGTCACTGCTGGACAGGTTGATGTATATTTTCTCGCCGCTCACGCTGGCAATTTTCCCTTCTGTCGGGCCTGAGCCCGCAATACCGGTTGACGGGACTATGTTGACGGAATCAGTTGATATGTTTTGCGCGAGCTTCTCAACAGCCTCGCTTAAGACCTTGGACACTATACCGGAATCATAGTTTTTACCGAAATTGGCTCCGGCGAAATCACCCTTGCCGAACTTTTTGTTGCCCTCTGCCTGATATGCCCCGATAATTTCCGCGGTTGTTGTGTCTATGAGTCTGGCGTTGACAACGCATTTCCCGCTCTGCATGCCTCCGCCTACTCCCGACCCGAATTTCCATTTTCCAATCTGCGGGATGCTTCCGCCCCAGCCTGAAACCCCGAATTCTTCAACCGAACCGATAACGATAAGCTGAACCCCGAGCAGTTTGCCGACATTTGCGGCCGTTCTTGCGTCCACCGCCCCTGAAAGGCCAAGTTGCTGTTCCTGCAGAACCAGATTAAGCTTCTGCCTTTCGATGACCGAGAACTGTTTCGTCATTACAAGCTGTGTTGTGAGGTTGTCTGCTGCGGCAGTTGATAGATTATCGTAAGACCACCCGAACGACCAGTTCGCCCTGAGAGCGTCAGTGTCGAAATCAAGCACGGCTATCCTGACCTTTCCGTCCGCCGCGCAAAGCGGAAATGCGATCAGAATAATAAGACAGACTGAAGCAATACATCTTTTTAACATAAGGATCCTCCTGTGACTATTTTACGGATAATGTGACTTCGTCCATTGACGATGATATGACCGATATTTTAAGCCCGTCAAAGATAACGCCTGTGATTGCCTCCGACAGCTTATTGCCGTTTCCTTTAAATTCAATGTCCAGTCTCGCCGAAGAACCCGAGAACTCTCTCTGGTAAATCTGCGATACTCCCCTGACCTTCGATTTGAGCTGTTCCTTCAGTATTGAAAGGGATTCAGGGTTCACGCCGTTTATGTTCACTGCTATCATCCTGCTCCCTGAAGTCTCTTCCTGCCATTTCTTCAGGACTTTTCCAATGATATCCCTTGAAAGAAGCTGAGAAGCTTTTTCAAGCGCTTTCTGGCTTCCAGTTGTCGGATCAAGATGCGGGGCTTTTCCCTGGCCCTGGGATGACGCGACTATCTCTCCGTTACCTGCCCGGACAGCCCTCGCGTTCATTGTCGCGTGGGCGGTGACCATGCCGGTGTCCGGGATTTGAGTGAAACTCAGCAGAGCTTCTCCTATGACAAGGATATCCGCTCCGAAACTGTTTGCCAGCGAAGCAGCCTTCGCATTGTCACCCTGAAACGCGGCGTAGGCAGACTGGGCTTCCAGCTTACTTCTGATAACCCCCGCGTCCACGACGAGAAATCCCTTGTCCTGAAACGCGCTTATTATTATGGACTCTGCCTGCGAAATATTGTTCGTGTAGCTCGACATATATCCCTGATATACCGTGCTCCCCGGTGAGGTTCTGACGGATGTCCCCCCGTAGTTTGTCTGCTGCTGCGCGTTGGTTTCGGATATCATCACGGCGACCCGCGGTTTTTCGACCCTGGACATAAGCAGTCCTATCGCGGCGAGATCATTCGAGAGGCCGGATGTTTTTACTTTTGCCAGAACCTTTACGAAGTAAAGCGCGTCCTCGCTCCGCTCGCTGAGAATGTCATAGCTGCTGACATATCCGCTGGAATTTGTGTATATCCTGTCCGAAAGAACCTGATAGTTCTCCACCACGGTCTCGCTTTCGACAAGCGTTCCGACTGCCTGTTCCACCGCCAGGCGCAGCGCGTTTTCAAGCGCCTTGTCGCGCGCGATGTCCTTCGCGACTCCCGCAAGCGACGCGACCCCTTCCGCCTGCACCTCGGTAATATCCTGCGCGCAGAGGAAGGGTGTTATCAGAATCAATAAAACAACCGGATATATATACCTCATAATATCCTCCTATTCAGAATGCCGAAAGGATATAACAGCCTTGCGGACATGTCAAGAAAAGCGGGGGATCAGAAACCTCCCCTTTCGTTGACGGAAGCCAGCATAGCCCTTTTAAATTCCCTTCCTGACGCAAGCAGTTTCTCCACTTTTTCTGAAGCGCTTCTGACATACTCTTCGTCTTTAATCGAAGGGATGTTAATCTTGACATTGTAAACCGCGCCCCTGAGGCCGGTGATCCCGTTCAGCGCCGCCACCGCCACATCGCTTATGGCATTAGGATTTCCCTTTTGCGCCACCGCTCTGCCCAGTTCAAGAACCTTTGAGCAGCATTCCGCCGTCTCCATAGGGGTATTTGCTGCGGTTTTATATCCCGCCTGCACGGCAGCCTTACGGGATTCCTTTTCGGCATCCGTTTCCTTGGGCATTTTAAACGCCGCCATTACATCGTTGAACGCCTGAGTGTCCTCGTCAATCAGCTCGGTGAGCCTTTTCTGAAGAGGAATAAGCTTTTCCAGAACCTCTTTGAGCTCCGCCTCGACATCCGCGAATTTTTCTTTGCCTATTGTCACCCTGCATACCATGGACAAAAGCCCAGCTGCGTTCGCCCCCGCGAGAGCCGCAACGCTTCCGCCTCCGGGAGCGGGTTCATCCGACGCGACCCTGTTCAGAAATCCTTCAACTGTTTCCTTAACAAGCATTTCAAACTCCTATATCATATATTCGATTACTTTTTTATCCGGGTCGAACGGGTTCAGCGCGTTAAGGCCCAGCTTCTCCACTGCCAGCTCCACCTTTTGCCTTTCGTCCGTATCCGGAGACATTCCTGCTTCTGCGATATAATAATCCCCCGCCATAATCAGCGCTTTTTTGGGAATCAGCCCCACAACCTCGCAGCCGTTAACCTCCACCCCCAGCGATAAAGCTTCCTTCCGCGCTTCCTCGAACGCGACATGAGGAGGGGTGATTTCAAAATCAGTCAGATTCATCGAAACCTGGGCGATTCCGAACTTCTCCAGAAGAAAACCCATGCCCTTGACCTCTTTCAGCCTTCCGGGCTGTTTCATCAGGTTCCCGTTAGCATCCCTCAGTTTATTCCCTTCAGCATCGGTGAGGACCCGTCCGCTTTCCCTCAGCCTCAGAGCAATTTCATTCGCCGCTTCCACATTATCATCCTTGAGATTGACATTATAGGCTATGAGGAATTTCCTCGCCCCGACAGCCGTGGCCCCGGATTTAGCGTTGAAAACAGGAGAGCCGAAATCGGGCTTCCACTCCGGATTGGCAAACTTCTCCGGTAAACCCTCATACTGGCCCTTCCTGACATTCGCGAGATTCCTTCGTTCCGGACTGGATGCCGCGAATTCATAAAGATAGACCGGTATCCCCAGCTCGTCCCCAATCCGTTTCCCCAGCTTTTTCGCGCATTCCACGCATTCATCCATCGTCATGTTCTGAACGGGGACGAACGGCACGACATCGGTCGCGCCCATCCGGGGGTGTTCGCCGACATGCTTTGCCATGTCTATGAGCTCGGCGGCCTTCTTTACAGTAAGGAATGCTGCCTCCGTGACGGCATCCGGGCTTCCCGCGATAGTTACAACCGTCCTGTTATAGTCCGCGTCAGGCTCGACATTCAGAAGCCTCGCGCCGTCAACCTTCCCGGCTTCAGCCGCGATCGCGTCAATTATTTTCCTGTCCTTCCCCTCACTGAAATTAGGGACGCATTCCACAATCTTATGCATCAGAGAAACCTCCGGTAATGTTTGAAACCGGCCCGAAGAAATCAGGCCGGCGTTGAAAAATGGTCGGGATAAATCCCCTGTCTTCCAAAGACCGACAGAGTGGAAGCTTATTACAAGAAGAATTAAAGGTCAAGGGGGCGGGCTGGGGGGTCGATCGCCCTTACAATCGTTATTGATAATTATAATCCCGTGCATGTGATTTGGCATAATTATCCACGCATCCAATTCAATGTAATTATATTGAACCCCCAACCATTCCCGCCCCTGCGCGCAGATGGTCACGAAATATGCCCCCGCCTGCGAATAATCATATTCTTTTCATGAGCACGCCCGATTTATGTGCTCCCTTGTTGAAGGCGGATTATGATGCGGATTGCCCGGCAGGTCAAGCTGGGCAGGGGGCAGACCTGTGTGTCTGACCTGATTGTTGGGGCACGGTGCATCGTGCCCTTTGTTATTCCTGTGGAAGCAGGAATCCATGATTTCGTCATCCTGAGTGGAACCCCGTCATGTTGAGCGAAGTCGAAACATGAACTTGCGACGCTTCTCGATATAAACTCCGACGAAGGATAAACTC
>CAZDZC010000024.1:0-41223 GCA_964509835.1 uncultured Acidobacteriota bacterium | reverse complement strand
TTGGTAGCGGGGGGTGGATTTGAACCACCGACCTTTGGGTTATGAGCCCAACGAGCTACCAGACTGCTCCACCCCGCGTCAAAAATACAGTATAACTGATTAGCATCCCGTCCGTCAACAACTATTATGCGAAAAGCGGAATTATTCCAAAAATATGTAAACTTCCTCACCGGGTTTTGCCATGTTGAGGTCTTCTCTTGCTATTTTTTCTATTATCCCGGACGAGTTGCTGAGTTCATTTATCTCACGGGTGAGTTTCTCGTTTTCCTGTTTCAGCAGGGTTATTTCATTCTGGATTTCGGTATAAACAAGCCTTGCGCGGTAAACTTCGATGAGTCCCTTGTCGCCGAAAAGGGACGCGGTAAAAAGAACAATAAGGAACAGCACAAGAATCACCGCGAGAACCCTCTTCTTCCCGGGACTGCTGTTTTCCTGTCCTTTTTCCGCTTCTGTCATCCAGAACCTTCCCTGACCTTTCAGATTTTTCCGAAAGCCTTTTTCCCAGCGTATTTCGCGGATGTCCCCAGTTCCTCGCCGATGCGGAGAAGCTGGTTGTATTTGGCAATCCGGTCCATCCTCGATGCCGAGCCGGTCTTTATCTGACCGGTGTTCAGCCCCACCGCGAGATCAGCGATTGTCGTGTCGTCAGTCTCGCCTGAACGGTGGGACACAACGGAATTATATCCTGCTTTTTTTGCCATTTCAATAACTTCAAGTGTTTCGGTAACGGTCCCGATCTGGTTCAGTTTTATCAGGATGGCGTTTGCAACACCCTTCTCTATTCCTTTTGCAAGAAGCTTGGGGTTGGTAACGAAGATGTCGTCTCCGACGATCTGGATCCTGCTGCCGAGTTTTTCGGTCATCAGGCCCCAGCCGTCCCAGTCCTTTTCTTCCATCCCGTCTTCTATGGAAATAATCGGGTACTGCTCCACCAGACCTGTATAATAGTCCACAAGTTCCGACGACGAGAGTTTCCGGCCGTCGGCTAGAAGGTTGTATTTACCTTCGCTGTAGAATGAACTCGCAGCGCAGTCGAGGGCGAGGAAAACATCCTTTCCGGCTTTATATCCGGCATTCCCGATAGCGGTCATAATAACCTGAAGAGCTTCTTCGTTGGATTTGAGGTCGGGCGCGAAACCGCCTTCATCCCCGACGCCTGTGGAACATCCCTTGTCCGAAAGCACTTTCCTGAGATGATGGAATATCTCGGCTCCCCATCTGAGGGCCTCCGCGAATGACTCTGCTCCGGCAGGCGCGATCATAAATTCCTGTATGTCAACATTGTTCTGGGCGTGTGCGCCTCCGTTCAGAATGTTCATCTGCGGGACGGGCAGCGTTACGGCTCCTGCTCCTCCCAGATATCTGTAAAGAGGCAGTTCGCAGCTTTCCGCCGCCGCCTTCGCGGCAGCCATCGAAACACCGAGAATGGCATTCGCGCCGAGTTCCGTTTTTCCGTCCGTGCCGTCGAGTTCAATCATCCGCCCGTCAAGTCCCGCCTGGTCTCTCACATCCCATCCGAGAATCTCAGGGGATATCCTTTCGTTCACATTCTGAACGGCTTTTTTCACCCCTTTGCCCAGAAACCGGGCTTTGTCTCCATCCCTCAGCTCAAGCGCTTCCGCTTCTCCGGTTGAAGCTCCGGACGGGACAGCCGCCCTGCCGAGAATTCCGTCTTCGGTGTAAACATCAACCTCAACAGTGGGGTTTCCTCTTGAATCGAGTATCTCTCTTGCAAAAACATCTGTGATAAGCATCCTCTGCTCCGTTAAATGCTGAAGGGTTAATTTTAAATTACAACAGGCACTATGCTAGCACAACAGGTAATTGTTTGCAAAGATTTCCTGAAGTTCTCCGATTGCGCCTTGCATGGTTGTCGCTTATGACCTATACTTGGGTGTTCTTACAGCAGGAGATGATTATGAATCCGGAAATTTTCAGAATGTATGATATCAGGGGGATTGCGGGGAAGGACCTCGACGCTGACAGAGTCAGGATGATCGGCAGGGCGTATGGAACATACATAAGAAGAAAAGGTGGAGAAAGCATCGTTGTCGGAAGGGACTGCCGGCTGACAGGCCCTGAATATTCCGAAGCGCTGATTGACGGGATATTGTCAACCGGCTGCGATGTGTTCGATGTCGGGCTCGTTCCGACCCCGCTTCTTTATTTCGCGATAATCAAGCTGGGAAAGGACGCGGGCATAACAGTAACCGCGAGCCACAACCCGCCGGAATACAGCGGTTTCAAGATGAGGTTCCGGAACAAACCTGTTTTCGGTGACGCGATACAGGAAATATATAAATTCATCAAGGATGGGGATTTCGAAACCGGTTCCGGCCAGAGGGCTTCATCGGAAATTATTGAGCGATACATTGACGATGTCGCGTCAAAGATCTCTCTGAAACCGGGGTTCAATGTTGTGATGGATGCCGGGAACGGGACTGCCGGGCTGGTAGCGCCTGAACTGCTGAAAAGACTGGGCTGCAATGTGACAGGCCTCTTTCTTGATCCTGACGGGAACTTCCCCAACCACCTGCCGGATCCGACAGTCCGGAAATACATGTCCGACCTTATTGCTGAAGTGAAAAAGACAGGCGCGGATATCGGTATCGGCTACGATGGTGACGCGGACAGGCTCGGTGCGGTGGACAGCGGAGGAAACATTGTCTGGGCGGATCATTTGATGATCCTGTTCGCGAGACAGATCCTGGGCAGAAATCCGCATAACCGGAACATTGTTTTTGATGTGAAATGCTCGCAGGCGCTTGTGGACGAGATTGAAAAACATAACGGCATTCCGGTCATCTGGAAGACAGGATATCCGATGATACAGGACAAGATGGCTGAAACAGGCGCCCTTCTTGGCGGAGAGATGAGCGGGCATATTTACCTGTCCGACGATTTTTACGGTTTCGATGACGGAATCTATGCTTCATGCAGACTCCTTGAGATCATGTCGGATTCAGGGAAAAGCCTTTCAGAGCTCGTTTCCGATATCCCCAGATATGTTTCAACACCGGAGATCAGGCTGGAATGCCCTGAGGCTGAAAAATTCGGCCTTGTGGAAAAGCTGAAGGCCGATTTCAGGAGAGAATATAAATCCATTGAAATTGACGGCATACGAGTCCTTTTTGACGGAGGATGGGCGCTGATGCGCGCCTCCAACACCCAGCCGGTGATAGTGTTCCGCTTCGAGGCAAAAACGCTTTCCCGTCTTGAGGAGATAAAGAAAATCGTCACGGAAAAAGTCCGGAAATATTCCACGGTAGAGCCGTCGTTCAAGGGAGAATAAAATGATAGTTGGGATTACAGGAAGAAACTGCTCCGGCAAAGGGGAATTCGCTGATTACCTTATCAGGAAAAGTTTTTACTTCTCGTCTCTTTCCGATGAAGTAAGAAGGGAGATCCGGGCGCGAGGCCTTGAAGAAACAAGGGAGAATCTGATCGCAGTCGGGAACGACCTCAGAGCAAGGTTCGGCCCGTCCATTCTGGCCGAAAGGGTTTATCAGCGGCTGGAAAAAGACAGGAATCATGTTGTGGATTCCATCAGGAACCCTTCGGAAGTGGAGTTTCTGAAAGGCACGGGGAATTTCCTGCTTGTGGAGATACAGGCGGATCCGGAGACCCGCTTCAAAAGGATGCTCAGCCGGAAACGGGAAGGAGACCCGGATGATCTTGAGACCTTTCTGAAACTGGAACAGCAGGAAGAGAGCAGTCCGGATCCTTCAAAACAACAAATGAAGACAGTGTGCGAAATGGCTGACCATGTGGTTGAAAACAGCGGTTCGATAGACGACCTCCATATCCTGACAGACAGGTTTCTGGCGGGAGCCGTAAAATCCGCTCCGCGTCCGGGCTGGGACGATTATTTCATGAATATCGCCTCTGTTGTGGCGTCAAGAAGCAACTGCGTCAAGAGGCATGTAGCGGCTGTCATTGTGAGGGACAAGAGGATCATCTCAACCGGATACAACGGAACACCGAGGGGGACAAGGAACTGCGACGAAGGCGGATGTCCGCGCTGCAATTCATTCGCTGACGGCGGAACAAAACTTGATGAATGCCTGTGTTCCCACGGGGAGGAAAACGCGATAACCCAGGCCGCCTATCACGGCGTGAGCGTCAAGGACGGGACGATATATTCCACATTCTCACCGTGCCTGATGTGCAGCAAGATGATAATAAATTCAGGGATCAGAGAGGTTGTCTATAACGCTGAATATCCGCTGAACGAAACCGCCGGAAAACTGCTTAAGGAAGCAGGCGTGATCGTCCGCAAAATAAATTGTGAGACGGAAAAATAGCTTAAGGCCTTCCTGCCAGCAACGCGCCTTTGCCGGTGATCTTAAGGATCTGTTCACCCCCGCCCACCAGACGGGATTCTCCGGTTTCCGCTATTCCTTCAACTTTCAGGGACGCGTAGCCTACAATCTGGGAAGGAGGAACAAAAGCTGCATCGCCCGCGGGGATATTTAAACCGGTCATTCCCTTGCCGGCCTTTACCACAACATACCCTTCGCCTGAAATATGAACGAAATCCCGACCGAACGCCTTCACCATGTAAGGCTCCATGCCCTCAGAAATAAGAACGGCGTTATCCATTCTGATATGAAATCCTGTCGCCTTCACATACACGAAATAGAGACACTGACCGTTGCCGCCCAGGAGGACACGCCCTTCCCCGGAACACTTCGAAAAGCGGTTCGAAAATTCCGATTCAGCACATCGGCCCTTACCTGTCATAACGAACGGGCATTTATGCTGGATGATAAACTCGTGCATAAGAGTGACATCAATAGTTGATTCATCAATAAACCTGAACGCTTCGGGAAGTTTCTCCTGATGCGCCGTGGAACAAACATCAACAAAAGCGTCAAACTCCACGGGACGCGAGGTTTCAATGTGGCTCATCTCATCCAGTATCTGATCCCTGTCGCTTGGGATAAGAGGCTCTCCGGCACTTTTCTCTTCTTTGATGAATAAAGAGTCGCTCTCCGGGGCTGCCGGCCTGGTTTCACGCTGGACGGAAGGTTTTGCCGATGAAAGACGGTTAAGAACACTCTGCGCCTCGGATTTCATCTTCAACGGATCGGCAATTCTCTTCACCGGAGCTGACTGAACCTGTGGGGGAGATACAGTATTCGGTTTCTGCAGATTTCTTCTTGCCAGTTCCTTTTCCACTTTTTCAGCCATGTTATCGGCGGCTGCTTCTCTGAACTTTTTAAGCGCGTCCTCCAGCCTTCCCTGTTTCTGATATACAAGCCCGAGATAGGATCTTGTCTTCAGGTGCGCGGGATCAATCCGGACAGCTTTTTCAAGATGTTCCGCGGCCTCTTCAAGCCTGTTCTCCTTGAAATATATAAGCCCGAGGTTTGTGTGAAGAATATGAACCTCCGGGTTGGACTCAAGAAGCTTGAGATATATCTTCTCCGCCTTGTCATGCTCCTCAAGCCTGAAATATGCCATCCCGAGGAGGTTGAGAAGACCGTCATGCCCGGGTTTCAGTTTAGATGCTTCGCTCAGGTATTTCACCGCTCCTGCCGGGTCTCCCTTTTTAAGCAGTTCCTTCCCTTTGTTCAGAAGACCTGAAAAATCATCCCTGTTGATATCGGCTGCGTTCATATCAGTCCCCCGTAATAACATTTGAATAAACAGTTTTTCCGTTTTCGTTCTTTTTGCTGTAGATCGTTTTTTTCTTCACTGATGAGTTATTGCCCTCATAAAGCCCCATAACCTTCTTCACATAATCCTTTGTCTCCTGAAACGGGGGAATGCCGCCGTATTTTGCGACCGCCGTGTCTCCCGCATTGTAGGCGGCCAGCACCAACGAAAGATTATCGTTGTACCTTTTTTTCAGAACACAGATATGCTTTATTCCTGCCAGGATATTCTCTCCCGGTTCAAACGGGTCTTTCACCTCGTATATTTTCGCTGTATCGGGCATGAGCTGCATAAGCCCCATCGCTCCCTTAGACGAAACGGCAAGTGGATTGAAATTAGACTCTGTCTGAATAATCGCCCTGACCAGGACAGGGTTCACTCCGTAATATGAACAGTAGTTTTCAATATAGTGATTGTATTTCGTCATGTTAAGAGCCGCGGAACCGATACTTTCTTCCTTGTGCTGAACAAGAGGGGGATCCGTTTTGCCGATATTACTGTAAACGGTCTTTCCGTTCCTCTCGGTCTTGATGAAATCAGCACAGCAGAACTGCCGGACAAACAGCAGAAAAACAACATGGAAGATTAAACAGAACATCCTCATTTTCAGTTCAGATATGAGCCGATTATCCCCGCGCTTTTTTCAAGCGCTTCATCAAGCTTTGAAGGATCCTTCCCTCCAGCCTGGGCCATTTCTTTCTTTCCGCCGCCACTGCCGCCCGTGATCCCTGCTATATCTTTTACTATAATAGACGCATCCAGCCGGTCTGTCAAATCACTCGTAACAGAAACCATAAGCGTCACCTTTCCGCCTTCGCCGCTTCCCAGAACAATCACGCCGCTTCCAAGCCTGTTCTTGATCGAGTCTGACAGGTTTCTGATTTCATTGACCCCGAGGCCCTCCGTCTTTCTGATAACAGCCTTCACTCCTTTTATCTCGATTGTATCGTCCTTGCTTCCGCTGCCGCTTTGCGCGAGTTTCATCCTGAAGGCTGCAAGTTCCTTCTGAAGAGAGACATTCATTTCCTGAAGCTCGCTGACCCTTTCCCCGCATTTTTCAGGTGGGCAGTTCAGCCCTGAAGCTATGGAGCGCAGGGTTCCGGTTTCATTCCTGAAGAGATCGTAAGCGGGTTCTCCGCAGACAGCCTCTATCCTCCTCACGCCTGACGCGACGCTCTTTTCTGAAACTATCCTGAATAGCCCTATCTCGCCGGTCATCGAGCAGTGAGTCCCCCCGCACAGTTCTCTGCTGTAATCCCCGATGCTGATCACGCGGACGGTGTCCCCGTAGTTCTCGCCGAAAAGGGCGACAGCGCCTGTTTCCAAGGCTTTGTCAAGAGGCAGAACCTCCGTAATGACTGGCATGTTCTCGCGGATCCTGCTGTTGATATCATCCTCTATCCTTCTTACGGATTCACTGCTGAGAATCCGGTAATGAGTGAAATCAAAGCGGAACCTGTCGGGTGAAACCATGGATCCCGCCTGTTTTATGTGGTCGCCCAGCTCCGCCCTCAGCGCTTTGTGAAGAAGATGAGTCGTCGTGTGATGAGCCTTTATCCTCTGCCGTCCGCGTTGGTCAACCTCAGCCCTGATAACATCCTCCGGGCGGACAACTCCTTTTACAACCTTTACGGAATGGACTGTAAGCCCTTTGACCGGAAGGGTTGTGTCCGTGACTTCCGCAAGCATGTTAGGGCTGCTGAGGAAACCTCTGTCCCCGACCTGACCGCCCGATTCTCCGTAAAACGGCGTCACATCAAGAACAATGCCGCCTTCCTCTCCCTCGTTCAGCGAGGATACCTGTTTCCCGTCCTTCAGGACAATTTTCACGGAAGACTTTTCTGAAACAAGGGTGTCATATCCGGTGAAAACGCATTTTATCTTTGAGGCAAGTTCATCATGGAAAGTGTCCAGTTGCTTTGAAGCGCCCTTCCAGGACTTTCTCGCCAGTTCGCGCTGTTTTTCAAGTTCGGTGCCGTATCCGTCAGAATCAACGAGAAGCCCGTAATCTCTCGCGATATCAACTGTCAGGTCCAGCGGGAACCCGTAAGTGTCATAAAGCTTGAAGACCTCCGCCCCCGGAAGCGTGTCCCTCCCGCTGCCCCTGTATTCCCCGCACAGATCCTCAAGCAGTTTCAGACCGGAGGACAGCGTGTTGTCAAACTTCTCCTCTTCGATCCTGCTTATTTCGGAGACCATGTCGGAAGAGGCCCTGAGTTCCGGGTATTCAGACACCATCATTTCCGTGACAACCGGAATAAGCTTTTCCATGAACGGTGAACCGATATCCAGTTTTTTGGCAAATCTGATTGCCCTGCGGGTTATCTTCCGCAGAACATAACCTCTGCCTTCATTTGACGGGATCACACCGTCACTGACAAGGAACAGGAATGCTCTGACATGATCGGCTATCACATTCATGGATGCTTTTATCTCCGGGCTGCTGTTATATTTCAGGCCGGAGAGTTCTTCGACCTTTTTTATCACAGGCTGAAAAAGATCCGTTTCATAATTGGATTTAACCCCCTGAACAGCGGCAGTTATCCGTTCCAGCCCCATTCCGGTATCAATGCTCGGGGAAGGAAGGGAGGTCATCGTTCCGTTCTCGTTTCTCATGAATTCCATGAAAACAAGGTTCCAGATTTCAAGGAAGCGGTCGCAATCGCATCCGACGGAACAGTCTGCCTTTCCGCATCCGGCATCCTCTCCGAGATCAATGTGTATTTCCGAGCAGGGGCCGCAAGGGCCCGTCTCCCCCATCGCCCAGAAATTATCCTTTTCTCCCATTCTCACAATCCTGGATTCCGGCAGAACATTCATCCCTTTCCAAATGTCAAATGCTTCGCTGTCCTCCTCAAAAACCGTCACCCAGAGTTTATCAGCCGGAAGCCCCATCTCAGCCGTCAGAAAATCCCACCCGTAGGCTATCGCGTCATTCTTGAAATAATCTCCGAACGAAAAGTTCCCCAGCATTTCAAAGAAAGTGTGATGCCTCGCCGTGTATCCCACATTCTCAAGATCGTTGTGTTTGCCGCTCACCCTCATGCACTTCTGGCAGGAAACAGCTCGCGGATAGCTTCTCTCTCTGATCCCGAGGAAAACATCCTTGAACTGGTTCATTCCCGCGTTCGAGAACAGGATGGTTTCATCACCGCGCGGGATGAGCGGGGATGAAGGAACTATATTGTGCCCCCGATCCGCGAAGTATTTCTTGAATTTCCCGCGTATTTCCGGGGCTTTCATCCGGACACCATGCTTTTGTATTTCCTGGTTGCGTTCATAATCATATCCATGCTAAACCCTTTACGGGCGAGATAATTTCTCAATTTTGCGAGTTCTTTATATGTTGACGGTTCTCCGTTTATTCTTATATGCCTGTCAAACGCTTTGTTCAATACAGCTTCGATCTCAGTCTTATCTATACCTCCGACCGCTTTCTCGGCCAGAGATCCGTCAATTCCCTTCCCCTTAAGTCCCGTCAGAATCCGGACAGGACCTTCAAAATTAACTGCCATCCTTGTCCTTATGAACATGTCCGAATAGCGCTCATCGTTCAGATACCCCGCGGAGGATAGTTCATCAAGTGTTTCTTTACTGACATCAAGGCTGTAACCCTTCGCCGCAAGCTTCTCTGAAATTTCGCGCGCAGTGTATTCTCTTCGTGACAGAAGTTTCAGGCAATAGTCATACGCCCTGTCAAGGCTGTTCATCTCTGCCGGGGCCCGGCTCAGTGTTTGCTGAACTCGAAAGGCGAATTGGGATCGTGAGGATCATCCTCCTTTTTGTTCATTCCCCCTTCCATGTCCTCCTTCGCGAGATCGCTTGCCGACTGGATACCGGAAAGTTTCAGCTTGAACTCATCCGGGTTGCTCGCCCGTCTGATGGCTTCTTCATAGGTTATCAGGCCATCTTTGTAATGTTTGAAAAGCGACTGATCAAATGTCTGCATCCCGTATTGAGAAACACCTGCGGCGATAGCGTCCCTTACAAGCTTTGTCTTTTCCTGATTCTCGATACAGTCTCTGATATATGCGGTTGACCTCAGCACTTCAACCGCGGGCACGCGCCCCTCACCGTCAGCCATCGGAACCAGTCTCTGGGATATAACCGATTTAAGAACACCGGCAAGCTGAAGCCTGATCTGCTTCTGCTGGTGCGGAGGAAACACGGAAATGATTCTGTTTATGGTTTCCGTCGCGTCCAGGGTGTGCAGGGTGCTGAGAACAAGATGTCCCGTTTCCGCCGCAGTGATGGCGGTTTCAATTGTTTCGTAGTCTCTCATTTCTCCGACAAGTATAACATCGGGGTCCTGGCGGAGGGCGCTTCTCAATGCTCTGGAGAAACTCTGCGTGTCCACCTCAACCTCTCTCTGGTTCACAAGGCTCTTTTTATCCCGGTGCAGAAACTCGATCGGATCCTCAATGGTCATGATATGTTCTGTTCTTGTGGAGTTTATATGGTCAATGATGGCGGCAAGCGAGGTTGATTTGCCGCTTCCTGTCGTGCCCGTGCAAAGAACAAGCCCCCGTGTCTCGTCCGCTATTTCCGCAAGAACTGGCGGGAGGTTCAAGTCTTTGAAGTTCAGGATTCTTACCGGAATAACCCTGAGCACGAGCCCTATTGTTCCTCTCTGCTGGAAAACATTGCATCTGAAACGACCCAGGCCAGGGACGCTGTAAGCGATGTCAATCTCGTGATCCTTTTTGAACTTCTGCTTCTGCTTACTGTTCATAACACTGAAAGACATCGCTATTGTGTCTTCCTGCATAAGCCTTTTCTGATCAACCATCGGCTTCAAATTTCCGTCCACCCTGATAACAGGGTGGCTTCCGACCTTCAGATGAACATCCGACGCGCCTCTTTCGCAGGCAAGTTTTAAAAGATCATTGATATGCACGCGCTACACTCCTATTAATTCAATGTCAGTCATATACAAATGTCAGCCATTTATACTTATCTTCTTTTTCCGCCATAATGTAGGCAAACAGCTCATCCTGAATCCTCTTCGTAACAGGGCCTCTTGCCCCCTGCCCGACGGTTATCTTGTCAATGGATCTTACCGGAGTTATCTCCGCGGCGCTTCCAGTCAGAAAGACTTCATCCGCGATATACAGGGCCTCTCTCGGGATGCTCTGTTCAAGAACTTCATAGCCGGAGTCCTTTGCAATTTTCATTACACAGTCCCTTGTGATGCCGGGCAGTATCGAGCCCGAAAGCGGCGGGGTGTATATTACACCGTTTCTGACCATGAAAAGATTTTCTCCGCTTCCTTCGCAGGCATGACCGGATGTGTCAAGGGAAATCCCCTCCACATATCCTTCTTTTATTGCTTCCATCTTGATAAGCTGGCTGTTCATGTAATTCGCGCCGCATTTTGCCATTGCGGGGAAGGTGTTCGGTGCCATTCTCGTCCAGGTGGATATCTTCACATCTACGCCCTTTTCAAGCGCTTCCTCTCCCAGGTATTTGCCCCATTCCCAGACCGCGATGGCAACTTCAATCGGGCACGGGAACGGATTTACACCTAGAGAATTATAACCCCTGAAAACAATAGGCCTTATATAACAGTCTTTCATATTGTTCGCCCTGATGGTCTCGAGGCAGGCGTCATGAACCTGCTCCATCGTGAAAGGCGGATCCATTCTGTAAATCTTGCACGAGTCAAACAGCCGTTTGATATGATCCATCAGCCTGAACGCCGCAGGACCCTTCTTAGTGTTATAGCAGCGGTCTCCCTCGAAAAGAGACGATCCGTAATGAACAACATGGGAGCAAACATGAATATTCGCTTCGTTCCAGTCCACAAGCTTCCCGCTGAACCAGATTTTGCCTTCTCCTTTAAATGCCATCGTGTTCTCCTTTTAGGCTGAGGTTCCAGTTAATACCCAACTTCAGATTATATTTCACGGACATTCTGATGTCAATATATCGCGGGACGGAAATAAAGAAAAGCTCAGTAGAATATCCTGACCAACAGATTAAGGGTCAGGCTTCTGAGAATCATAAGCCCTATAAAAACGGCAATTATCGAAAAATCTATCCCGACATTTCCGAACCTGACAAGCGGAATCATCCTTCTGAGGGGTCTCAGAACAGGCTCTGTCACAAAAGTCACAAATTTGACGACAGGATTATAGCGGGGAGCGTCAACCCAGGAAAGCAGAGCTCTGACAAAGAAAAGCAGGATAGCCAGATCGAAGAGCCTGGAGACAACCGTCAGCAATATTCCCGCAAATCCGTAGTTCACCGTCATTCCCTCTCTCCGAATATCGCCCTTCCAACCCTGATAAGATTGGAGCCCTCTTCAACCGCCACCTCAAAATCATCGGTCATTCCCATGGACAGATACTTCATCTCAACACCGGGAATTCCTTTTATTCTTATTTTATCAAAGAGTTCCTTCATCTTTCTGAAGTATGGTCTTGTTTCTTCTGGATTATCACTCCAGGGAGGAAGAGTCATCAGTCCTTTTACAGAAAGATTCTTCAATTCTGCTGATTTTTTAATGAATAATTCTGCTGTATCAAGCAAAACACCGCCCCTGTCGTCTCTTGAGGTGAAGTCCACCTGAATGAGAATGCCCTGGTTTCTATCCGAACCTTCGAGTGCTCTGTTAAGTTTTTCAGCAAGAGACCAGCGGTCAACTGAATGGATCAGGAAAAATCTTCCCGCAGCGTCCTTCGCCTTGCGTGACTGAAGCTGGCCGATCATGTGCCATTCAATGTTTTCACCGCAGGCATCAATCTTCGTCAGCGCTTCCTCGACACGGTTCTCGCCGAAAACAGTTATCCCCGCGTCTATTGCGGCATGAACAGTCTCAAGCGGAAAGGTTTTTGAGACAGCCACAATGCCAACATCCCAGGGGTTCCGTCCTGCCCTGAGAGCAGCCTGGGATGCCCTTTCGCTGACCCTGTTGTAATTGTCCTTTATTGTCCGCGAAGAAACTGTCATGACCGAATCATATTATCAGACCGAAGCCACAGTCTCATCGGACGCATCCTTCTCGGTCGGATCATCCTCCAGCCAGTAGAGTATCCGCTTGCAGTTCTCGCAAAGCAGCATTTCCTCGGCTTTCTTAACCTCCTGAAAAAGCTGGGGCCTGATATGCATCATGCAAACCGTACAGGATTCATTTACCGCCCGGGAGATCGCGACACCTTCCCTCGCGGCAAAAACCCGTTTGAACACGGACAGATGCTGTTTCGGAATGCCCTTCTCAATCAAAGCAGCCTTTGCGTTCAGGTCGGCAACCTGCGATTCCAGCACCTTGATTTCCTTCGAAAGCTCGTTTTTTTCTCCCTCAATCCTTATCTTCTCGTTGTTGAAGAAATCTTCTCTTTTTGCCAATTCCGCATTCAGCCCCTCCAAAACCTCCATTTTCTCGATGAGAGAATCCTCATGCCTGCCGATTGTGCTTTTCGCGGCATCAATTTCGTTCAGAAGAGCCCTGTATTCGACATTCGTCTTCACTCCCATAAGCTGCTCCTTGAACTTCCCCTGTTTTTCCCTGACGGTTTCAATCTCTCTTTCCGCGTCCTTCATGGATTTTTTGTGTTCATCTATCCTGTCCAGAAGTTCCTGCCGTTCCCTCTCCGCTGTGCTGATGGTCTGCTCGATCACGCTGACCTCAACCGGAATTGCCTCAAGCCTGGCATTAAGCCGCCGAACCTCGTTAAGGACCTCCTGAAGCTCAATCAATCTGACAATATTTTCACTTATCAAAACAATATCTCCCCAAAAACAGCCTGAAATAAAAAAGGGTGTTCAACGGAACACCCTTGGATAATGCGCTGGATAAAACGACGGTATCTTGTTATAAGTCACTGTTCTCTCATGTTTCAAATATCATTGCTTCGCGGTGGTGGGTCCTCCAGGTCTCGAACCTGGGACCTATCGGTTATGAGCCGATGGCTCTACCAACTGAGCTAAGGACCCACACTGTCCCGCACAAACAGTTAGTATAACACATTTCAGTATAAAATAAAGAAAAAAATGATGAGAAAATTCCCCTCCCAGGGCATTGAGCGGGGACATAACCCGATTTGTGATTTTCAAATCGGTATTGTGTCCCCGTGTTTTCGGGTGGCCGAAGGCCGGGGTGGTTTCCCCGGGCATCTTTCCGTCCGTCATCTGCATCACACTTCCGAGGTGGTTCTTGAAATAATACGCATTCGCTGTTCCGTCATCCTGCCCGAGTATATCATCTATCCGCGTTCCGTGATAGTACAGATACGCGTCACTCCCGTTTGTGGCCTTCATGGACTTATCTTATCACAATTTTCCGTTTTTAAAAACCGTTCCCCGGCATGCAGGGGCACGGGCACCGTGCCCCTGCAATCATGGCAGACACACAGGTCTGCACCCTGCCCCGCTTGACCTCTGCCAGGCAATCCGCATTATAATCCCCCTTCAACACGGGAGCACATAAATCGGGCGTGCTCATGAAGGGTTAGACAGTTTATCTGTTTTGATGTTTTCTTATATTTACGGGGGTATTAATGAACAAATGTAAGGGCAATTCGCGAATTACACCAGGCTCGGTAATTCCGATTGAAAGGATCGAGAACAGGATCCTTCTGATCAGAGGTCATAAAGTGATGCTGGATTCGGATCTTGCGGATCTCTACGGCGTTACAACCGGTAACCTCAATAAAGCTGTTACCAGGAATATTTCCCGCTTTCCTGGGGATTTCATGTTCCAGCTTTCAAAAGATGAACTGGATAACTTGATATTCCAATCCGGAATATCAAGTTGGGGAGGAAAGAGAAAACCTCCAAGGACTTTTACGGAACAGGGAATTGCCATGCTTTCGGGTGTTCTCAGGAGTGAAAGAGCTGTTCAGGTCAATATTATGATCATGAGAGCCTTTGTTAACATGAGACAGATGATCGCATCCAATGAAAGTCTCAGAGCAAAGCTTGATTATCTGGAAAAGAAATACGACGGGCAGTTTAAACTCGTTTTCAAGGTTTTGCACGCTTTAAGCTGTGATAAAACAAAAACAAAGGAAAAAAGGGAAATCGGTTTTACTTCCGAGCGCGATAAGGATGAACATTAAAAAGCCCCGCTGTTGCCAACGGGACGGTACGGGTGAACCAGCCGACAATCCCCGGATGGGGCGAAAAATTTTTCGTCCCTACGACAAGCTCAGGGACCGGTCGGGGTTTCAGACAATTCCGTTCGTCGGGTTCAGACAATAACCACCCCGGCACTTCGTGCCACCCCTACGGCGGAGGGGAATTTTCCAATCATGGCAATCCCATAATCATGCTAATCATGGTTCAGACAATTTCGAGCGGGTTCACCTCCGCCCCTCTGCTCTTTACTCCGCTCTGCTCTTCTGCTATAGTTGCGCCTTATGAAAGATATTCTGTCCGAAATTAGAAGCAACATTCCCCTGTCGGGGGATATTTTTATTCTGGAGATTTATAACAGCGCCGTCGCCAAGCACGCGAAACCGGGTCAGTTCGTGATGATAAAGCCGGATTCTGCCGGTGCTCCCCTTCTTAGAAGGCCGTTCAGCGTCCACAGCTCCGACGGGAACTCTTGCTTTTCGGTAATGATCAGGATAGCGGGTGAAGGCACCCGCACCCTCAGCCGTCTGTCCACGGGAGGGAAATTGTCCGTCCTCGGCCCGCTGGGCAGGGGTTTTGACCTGTCGGAAACATCGCATTGCGTCTTCGTCGGAGGCGGGATAGGGATTGCGCCGTTGCTGTTCGCGGTGGAAAAAGCTGTTGAAGCGGGAAGAAAAACATCCCTTTTTTACGGGGCGAGAAGTTCGGAGGAGATTGTTCTTCGGGACAGATTTAACTCGTTGAATTGTGAGGTTCAATACTGCACCGATGACGGGAGTTTCGGGGAGAAGTCCTTTGTCAGCTCTCTCGCGGAGAAACATCTGAAGGCAAACGGGAGCTCGGGGACGGAGATTTTTGCTTGCGGCCCGGAACCTCTGTTGAAAAAGATGTCGGAAATTGCCGCGAAGCATGGCATCCGTTCCCAGATTTCGTGCGAGCAGAGAATGGCGTGCGGGATCGGGGTGTGCCTCGGATGCACCTGCGGCACGATAAACGGGAACAAAAAAACCTGCGTTGACGGCCCGGTGTTCTACGGAACGGAGATCGTGTGGAAATGAAGCCGAACCTGAGTGTTGACCTGAACGGCCTGAAAATGAAGAATCCGGTCATGACCGCGAGCGGGACTTTCGGCTACGGGCTTGAATTCAGGAATTATGTTGATTTGAACCTGCTCGGCGGGATAGTCGTGAAGGGGCTGTCGCTGGAACCGTCGAAAGGCAATCCGATGCCCCGGATATATGAAACGCATTCGGGGATGCTGAACGCGATCGGGCTTGAGAATATCGGATGCGAAGCGTTTATCAGTAATGTTCTTCCGGAGCTGAGAAATTATGACACGGCGGTGATCGCGAATATATACGGAAAAACCGCTGATGAATATGAGGAGCTTGCCCGCATTCTGGGTTCGCAGGAGGGCGTGCACGCTCTTGAAGTGAATATAAGTTGTCCCAATGTCACTCAGGGCGGAATGGCGTTCGGTCAGGACCCGGCCGCTGCGGGGAAGCTGACGGAGAGAATTAAAGCGGTGTCGGGCATCCCTGTGATCGTCAAGCTTTCGCCGAATGTGACAAGGATTTCGGATATCGCGAAAACCGTGGAAGACGGCGGGGCTGATATCATTTCCCTCATCAACACGCTGACCGGGATGGCGGTCAATGTCGAAACCCGCAGACCGCAGATTGCCAATGTTGTCGCCGGCCTCTCCGGCCCCGCGATAAAACCTGTTGCGGTAAGGATGATCTATGAGGTTTGCAGAGCGGTGAAGATTCCCGTCATAGGGATGGGCGGAATATCCTGCCTGAATGATGTGCTGGAATTCATCATAGTCGGAGCTTCCGCCGTGCAGATCGGAACGATGAACTTTGTCGAGCCGGGAATAAGCGCCCGTCTTGCCGCTGAACTTGAAATGTATATGACCGAAAGGTCTGTTGACTGTATTGACAAAATAAAAGGCACTTTTGTATGCAGTTAGGAGGTTTTTATGTCTGAAGTTATTGCCGCTCTGGATGTGGGAACAAAAGATGAAGCGTCAGGGCTCATTGATATGCTTTCGGGAAAACTGTGGGGATTCAAGGTCGGACATCAGCTTTTTACCGCCTGCGGCCGTGAGATTGTCGAATATATTGTAAGAAGGGGATCCCGTGTCTTCCTTGATCTGAAATACCATGATATTCCGAACACCGTGGCAAGCGCGTGCACGGAGGCTTCCTCGCTGGGGGTCTCAATAATCAACATTCATGCATCCGGAGGTTCCGAAATGATGCGAACCGCTGCCGGGAAAACTAAGGAACACTGCCTGAAACAAGGCATCCAACCCCCTCTCATTGTGGGGGTAACGGTGCTGACGAGTTTCGGAGAAGGAAGCCTGAAAGAACTCGGTATTGAGTGTTCAATTGACGAACAGGTTCGAAGGCTCGCCCTTTTGTGCAGGAACTCCGGGCTTGACGGGGTTGTGTGTTCTCCCAGAGAAGTTAAGCCGGTCAAGGAAACATGCGGGAAGGAATTTATCACTGTAACCCCGGGGATAAGGCCTGCGGGAAGCGACCTGAATGATCAGAAACGGGTGACCGCTCCCGGTGATGCGGTGAGGCTGGGAACGGATTTTATGGTGATAGGAAGGCCACTGATAAAAGCTGAAGATCCGGTCAAGGCTGTTGAATTGATCAACAGCGAGATCGCTTCAGCCTGATCAGGTTATTTTCTCGACAATCTTTATCACTCCCCTGCCGATGAGCGACTTCACGATCTCGCGTCCTCTCGCTTTTTCAAATCCGCAGGCAAGCAGTACATTTTCAAGATTTTCAGCACCGTTCGATTTTGCAATTATTTTCCACTCCTCGGGGCTGAGATCCAGTTCATTAAAATTCAGATTCTCGACAACCGCTGGAATATAGTGTTCCCCACGGTCGAAATCCGGAATATCCCCGGATCCACCCGCCTGCGCCGCATCGGCTTGTGAAGAGTATTCCTCAACCGTTGGCACTGCAGCCGATCCCGCGGATGCAGGATATTCTTCTGAGGTTACGGGCACATCTTCAGGCGTGATCAGGTCAGGAGGGCTGGTTTCCGAATCGGCATCACCGGAGTAATACCTTTCCGTGTCAATGTCAGCCTCATCATCCTTCCCGTCAAGTTCCTCGGGATCAAAAACAGCTTCGTCATAGCTCTGAAGCTGGCTGACATCGTAAGGCAGCGCGTCAAACCATTTCTCCTCGTCCCCGCTCCACAGTTTTATAACGCCATCCTTCATCTTCAGCTTATATCTGTGGCCCCAGGAACAGATGTGGACATTCTGATCGTCCGTCAGCGGCACTTTCTTGTTGCCGTGAATGGAATTAGGGCAGACATAGATTTTTGTGCTGAGCAATTCATCTTCTGCAACATCATCTTCAGGTTCCAGAACAACTTCATCCGGATTATTGAGGAGGTTCTGAGGTTCATCCTGCCGGATGCCTTCCGTCCCCGTATAAACAACAGCCGGATAGAGAGCTGACTGCCCGACCCCCTTGAAAAACTTTTTGCCGTTCTCGATCTCCATCGTGTATCTGTGCCGGTCAATACAGTAATAAATCACGCCGTCCATTGATTTGAGAGGTTTAGGCTCTCTGCCGTGCGCAATATGAGGACAGTCATAAACGGTGATCTTGTCGGGTTTCTTTTCTTCTGTTTTCTCGCTATCCTTCCAGCGCGCAAGAAGTTCTGCATTCGGAGTGAATTTCGGGGCTCCGGGGACAGCAGGTTTTTTTGCTTCTTCCTTCACTACCGCCTGCGCTTCAGGCTCAGGCGCTCTCTCTCGGCGAACAGGGGTCAGCATGGTGCCGTATTCTTCATACGGCTCCCCGTTTTTTCTGGTCGGAATGTCCCGTTCTTCATATTTAGGAACAACAACCGCCTTCTTTGGTTTATCCGGCTCAACTGCCTCAGAAGGCTGTTTTTCTTGCTTCGGGACTTCCCTGTCCGGGGTTTTGCGAAAGGAGGGATTTCCCCTCAAAAGCGAAAGATCAAAATACTCCGCTTCGTAGATCTCCGTCTCAGTAGCCCCCTGAAAATATTGCCCGTCTTCGTTCTGCATAAGAGTGTAGCGGTGCCCGTCAGGACACTCGTGAATCCCGAGCTCAACTTCATTCATCGGTACGGAAACCGCCCCGTGGGATTTATGAGGACATTGATAAATGGACATTTCCTCCCTCCTGATAACAGTTCAAGTTAAATCTTTTGCTTTCATTTGTCAAGGGAAAGCATGCTGTCATCGCCATTGACTGATTATCAGCGCTGTGTTATAAATATTGTTTACTGTCCGGTTTCTTTTGTTGATTTGTTTAATGATTGCGAGGTATATGGAAGAATGAAGTTTCTTGAGTTCCTGAAGCGGGAGTCTCCGGATTCTTACAGTCTTGTCCTGACTGCTGCTGTTCTGTCGGGCCTCGCGAACGGCATTCTGCTCAGCCTTATAAACACAGCGGCGGCAGCGGCTTCAAGGGATACCGGAAGCACAAGAACCATTCTGTTGTTTTCGATCGCGATGCTGATTTATGTCATCGGGAAGAAAACCTCGCTGACACGGTCCACAAAAATACTGGAAAGCATCCTGAAAAAACTGAGGCTGAGGGTTTCAGACAAGATAAGAAACTCTGAACTTGTCCTTGTTGAGAAGCTGAGGCTGGGGGAGCTTTACACAAAGATTTACCAGGAAACAAATATAATTTCCAGAACATCTTCATTTGTGATAGATTCAGCGCAGTCGGCGATAATGCTTGTCTTCTGTTTTCTTTATATCGCCTGGCTGTCCAAAACGGCATTCCTTATAACAGCGGTGTCTGTCTCAATTTGCGTCTATTCGTATTACAATTTGAGGAAATCGGTCCTTGCTGATATCAATGAAGTGACAGAGAAGGAATCAGTGCTGGTTGATTCAATGACTCATCTGATAAACGGTTTCAAGGAAATAAGGCTCAACGGAAAAAGAAGTGATTCTCTTTTCGGCTCTGTAAGCCGGATGTCGGATGAAACGGAAGATCTCCGCGTGAAAACGGGGGTAAAATTTGCGTCCGATCTGATGTTTTTCCATGTGTTTCTGTATTTCCTTGTGGCAACCATGATTTTTCTTCTGCCGAGAATGATCGTCACTTACGATGAAATAGTATTCAAGATGACAGCCGCTATTCTGTTTATTATCGGGCCTCTCGCTTCAGTTGTAAAAGGAGTTCCCTTTATTTACAGAACAGATGTGGCCCTTGACAATATTTATGATCTTGAGAAAAAACTGGACAGCCTGCTGAATGCTCCTTCAGAAAGCGAAACACCTGAAGCTGCTAACTTTAAAGGGTTCAAGAACATCCGTTTCAGGAATGTATCCTTCAGTTACAGGACCTGTTCGGGGGATGCCGGATTTCAGATTGGCCCCGTCAGCGCTGACATGAGAAGAGGGGAAACAGTTTTCATAACAGGCGACAATGGATGCGGCAAGTCCACTTTCCTGAAGCTTCTGGCAGGACTTTACACCCCTGATTCAGGGATTATTGAAGTTAACGGCTGCGCGGTAGTTCCGTCCAACATAAACAATTACCGGGAACTTATCTCAGCCGTGTTCACAGACTTCCACCTTTTTGACAGGCTTTACGGGCTTGAGGACATTGACAGCGGAAAAGTCCTGAAACTGCTCCACGACATGGAGCTTGAAAACAAGACCCGTTTTGAAGACAACAGGTTTACCGACATCAACCTTTCAACGAGCCAGCGAAAAAGGCTGGCGTTGGTTGTCGCGCTGCTTGAGGACAGAGAGATTTATCTGTTCGATGAGTGGGCGGCTGAACAGGATTCCGATTTCAGAAAGTATTTTTACAAAGTAATTCTGAAGGATTTGAAAGAACAGGGAAAGACTGTCATTCTTGTGACGCATGATGATAAATATTTGTATGCCGCAGACCGTATCCTCCATCTGGGAGAGGACGGGATTACAGAAAAACCGGTCCCTAAAGAAGGAAAAGGCTAAATGAAAAAGGATTTCAAGGAATTGTTCAAGGACAGACTCGCGATATGGAGCATCTGGGCGCTGGTGTTTCTTTTCATCGTGGTGCTGATCGCGCCAAGGATGTTCTACATAGTCAGATCCGGTGAAGTCGGAGTAATGTACAAACTGTTCGGTGCCGGAACCGTGACAGACCATCTTTACAGCGAAGGTTTTCACTTTGTTGCCCCATGGAACAAGATGTATGTTTACAATGTGAAGATACAGGAGATCCAGCATAATCTTTCCGTTCTGACAAAAAACGGCCTAAAGATAAAGCTGGATCTGTCCATCAGGTTCAAACCCGAAAAAGAGCTGGTGGGGGTCCTTCATCAGCAGGTGGGTGAGGATTACGCCCAGAAGGTAATAATCCCTGAAGTGGAATCTTCGCTGAGGACTACCATAGGGCAGTTCGACGAGGATGAGGTTTACAAAACACAGGGCGCGATACTGAACAAGATCGTTAACGAATCCCTTGAGCAGGTTGTGCAGAAATTCCTGAAAATAGACGATGTCATCATCCGGTCCATTGAGCTTCCTCCGTCAATTCAGGCGGCGATTGAAAAAAAGATCCGGGAAAAGGAACTGACAAAGGCTTATGAATTCAAGATTGAAAGGGAAGTTAAGGAAGCCGAAAGGAAAAGGATAGAGGCAGAAGGATACAAAAGATACAATGACATTTTGAACTCGTCGCTTTCATCGAATGTCCTAAAATGGAAAGGCATAGAAGCCACCAAAGAGCTCGCTGAATCGCCGAACACGAAGGTTATTCTTGTAGGGAACAGCGAGGGGTCCCTTCCCGTCATTCTCGGGTCTGACAAGTAGGGCCGGGTGATGAAATTGAATTTAAAACAGACAGGCCTTTGATATGAGAAGAATTACGGATCTCCTGATACTTGCCATTCTGGCCGTTCTTGCCTATTTTCTTTTTTTCAATGTGAAGAATGTTTACGAATACAACTCCATGAAAAGGGCGGAAACAGCTGCTTCCGATAAAGGCGATATTGATATTGCGGTCGTCTGGCCGGAGGAGGACGAGTTCTCTCCTTACATTCAGGGAGTTCAGCTTGCCGTTGATGAGATCAACTCATCAGGCGGAGTGCTTGGAAGAAACCTTCGGGTTCACCGGTATTACGACAACGATGCTGACCAGTCTCGGGAAACGGCAGTGGAGATCTCGGCAAACCATGACATCGTTGCAGTAATCGGCCACGCGGGGTCTGCGCATTCCATACCCGCTTCAGTGACATATAATTACAACGGCCTTCTTTTCCTGGCGAGTTTCGCGAGCAATCCGGATTTATCAGGTCACAGGTTTGAATATGTTTTCAGAAACATCCCCACCGACAAGGAGTATGCCCAGAGCGCAGCATATTTTCTCTCCAGACTGGGGGTAAAAAAAATAGGCGTTCTTTATATCCGGGATATGTACGGAACAAGTTTCGCGTCTGTGTTCATCGAGAACGCAAAAGACAACGGGATGGAGATTGTTTTTGAAAAATCCTACAGCGACGGAACAGCGGATTTCAGGCCCCTCATCGCGGATATTAGAAAATACAGTTTTGACTGGCTTCTTCTAATTGACGGCAATATCAACCAGGGGACAAAGGTAATCACTGAACTCAGGAAAATGGGGGTGAAATGCCCGATAATAGGCGGCGACGCTTTTGACACGCCCACCCTTTGGAGAAATGCCGAAGAGTCTGCCGAAAACACCTATGTTGTAAGCACATTTTCGCATGTTTATCCCGAGGAAAGCATTCAGAGATTTACGGAAGCTTACAGGATGAAATATTTTCTCATGCCTCCCACTCTCGAAGCCGCTCAGGGATACGAAGGGGTTCATATCCTTGCCCAGGCGATGGAGGCAGGTGGGTCAACCGATCCGCTGGTCGTGAGCACAACACTGAAATACACTGACAGCTGGAAGGGGATTGGCGGAGACTATTACTTCAGCCCCGACGGTGACATCCTCGGCAAGAATATTTTTCTGAAGGTTGTCAAGAACGGAAGTTTCAGGATCGTTCCGATTGAGGGCACGGAGAATTAATTTTCAGGATATTTCTTTATCCACTCGTCCCATTTTTTCTGGATCTCGCTCCCATACCACAGCCACCATTCCGAATCGAAGAATATCTGCTCTTTAAGATTATCAGGATGGTTGGGCAGGAGTTTCCGGACATCTTCAGGTATGAGAGCGAAGGCTTCGTCATTTGAAGGCCCGTAGAAGAACTTTACCGCGACTTCGCTCTGGGATTCAGGCGAGCTTGCGATGTTGAGGAATTCCATGGCTTTCCTCTTATTCGGGGTGTTTTTCATCACAACCCAGAAGTCAAGGTTCATAATTCCGCCCTTCCAGGTGTAGCTTACGGGGATTTTCTTTTCTGCCATCGCGGCGGCCAGCCGTCCGTTCGCAACGGAACTCATAGCAACTTCACCGGTGGCAAGAAGCTGAGGAGGCGTGGCGAAATCAGTCCACCATATCATTTTCGAACCCGAACCCCTTAAATCTGCCATCAGTCTGTCCATTTTGGCAAGCGCCCTTTCCACATCCAGGGGATAGAGTTCCAGCGGATTAACTCCGTCCGCCAGAAGAGCCACTTCGAGGGTTCTTCTGGGATCGTTCCTGAGCGATCTGGATCCGGGAAATTTTTTCAGATCGAAAAAATCTTTCCAATTCTCAGGGGGAGCATCCCCGAACGCATCCGTGTTATAAGCCAAAACAAACGACCACGCGACATTTCCGACGCCGTATTTATTTTTTGCTGCCGCGTTAAGCCCTTTGACAGTTACTATTGAATAGTCAATGGGCTCGAGTATTCCTTCGTCCTTGCCCATAAGGACCATGTTGGCTTCGGCATCCACAAGGTCCCAGTCGGGAACTCCGTCAGGGTTCCTGAGATATGAATGCGCGGAAAGCTCAGGATAATCCCCGTCATATTTTCCCTCTTCCAGCTCATATCCGTTAGCCTGCATGAACGGAACAAAAACGGCTTTTCTGAGAACATCCTGCCATTCGCCCCCGTATGACACAACCTTCAGCGGTCGGGGTTCTGAACCGCTTAACATAAGAACAACCGCTGAACCCGTAATTACAGCTGCCACAACCAGCCACGCTAACAGATGGCGCTTAAATTTCCCTTTAACAACCGCTTCTTTTTCCGTCATTACTAAAAACCTCTTGATACTAACATCACTTTCAGCAAGCCAGCTCCGGACCAAACAGAGGAACCATCAGCTTATGATCTCATTCAGTCCGGCGATTACCTTATCCAATATCTCTTGTTCAATCCTGCATATCTTTCTGCTTATCCTGTCAACCGACAAGGTTCTTATCTGGCTTATCTTGACCCAGGATTTTTTAGGAAGCCCGGGAGTTTGCAGTTCCATGGTCAGTGGGAAACCGGCTTTCTGAACCTGGCTTGTCAGCGCTACAGCCATGACAGTCCCGGAATTCGCATTGAATACATCATGGCTTATTATCAGGACAGGTCTGAACCCTGCTTGTTCATTCCCCCGCACGGGATTGAGGTCTGCCCATCGTATTTCACCCCTCAGAATTCTGGCCATTCACTCAAATCCCCGGATAAACCTTCTTCCGCCATAGCTTTTTCAAAATCAGAATCCAGCTTGGAGCATTCCCTTTCAAGTCTTGTATGCTCTATCCTTTCAAGCTTTTCTTTGACTGCTTCCTGAATCGCCTGACTTCTGTTCGGAAAAACATTCTCCCTGACAAGATAGTCAATTTTCCGTATGCTTTCGTAATCCAATGATATTGCAATTTTTGATTTGTTCATAAAAAACCATCCGGTATTACTTTAAGTCATACCTGTTCAAAAGTCAACCAACAATCTACAAATACCACATCCTGAAGCTCTTATCATCACGAAGTGCAGAGCTTGTAAAACTCCCGGAACTTCTCATTTTCAACGAGGTTTTTATTGACTGCCACATAGTCCTTAACAACACGATTTGTTTTCCTTATCCTTATGCAAAGCTCTTCAGCAATAGCTTTCCATAGTTTATTGGATATCTCGAACTCTGTCGTCAGAGATTCAAAATCCTCCCGCGTCATCAGCAGCAGTTCCGTTTCCTCAAGTGTAGTAACTGAGGCTGAATTCGGGTAGTTGTCAATAATTGCCATCTCGCCGAAATGCTGATTTTCCTCAAGCGTCGCAATAACAGCCTCAGAACCTCCCAAGCTTCCTGTTATCTTGACGGAACCTTTCCGAATTATATACAATGTGTCGCCGGGTTCTCCCGCCTGAAGTATGAGGGTGTCCTCCGGCAGGGAAACATGGCTCATTTTTTGTGATACAATGTCGAGTTCATTATCGTTGAGTGCTTCAAATATCTTGGATTTTTTAAGAGTTTCTATTTTGCTCATGCTTGGCTCCTTTGCATATAATGTGATTTTAAATCAAAAAAACATCCCCGTCAAAGGATTTAGGGGCTTTTTGTGAAAAGCAGCATAAATTATACTGTTTCAGCGGCATTTATTACTTCTTTTGTTCTCGGTGTCCAGGACGGAGCACTCGATATAGCTGCCACAATAAACACAAGCACCGAGGTCAGGCATTTTCTGCTCAGCAAGGTGTTCAGATCCATCATCCTGGATATTGCGATGAACTTCATCTTCTTCGCGGTTCTTTATGCTCTGCTCTTTTTATGCGTGAAAGCGCTTTCAAAAACAATAAAATTAACAGAGCTCCCGTGGCCCCGGCTATATGCGGCATCAGCCGGATTTCTGACGGTGCTGATCCCCGGAACAGCAGTCGTTATGAATGTGATCCCGAAGCACAGCCTGACTCATTATCCTTTTGTCCTCGCCCTGAGCGATGTCTTCCTGTTGAGCCTTGCAGCCTCGCTGCTCATCTTCAGTTCAGTATTGCCTGAAAAATTTGAAGATCTGCTCCGGGTTTTTTTTCTTCCTGCTATCGCGGCAGCGCTGGTATTTTCAACCCTCTTTTTCTGGGTGAACCTCGGATATCTGAGCCCCTCGGAGCCGTTTCTGTTTCTGTCGGGAAACGCGGGATGCCTGTTGGCCGGAGCAATCGCAGGAACATTATTCTATATGCTTTCAAGGAAATTCAGACCCTTACACGCAAATATATTATTTTTTTCATTTATAGCCATTCCCGCGGCAATGTCTTTTATGGTACCGGACAGAAAGCCTGAAAAGGTGAATGATACCGGCAGAAAACTTATCCTGGTAAGCATTGACACCTTAAGAGCTGACGCTCTTTCCTGTTACGGTTCCGGTTGCCTGACCCCGGCGATGGATTCTCTCGCTTCAGAAGGTGTTCTTTTTTACGAATCATATTCCCAGGCACCCTGGACTAATCCTTCGGTAGCCGGGTTTCTTACCTCCAGGTATCCTTCCCAGCTTGGAATGACGGAAGGAACAGTTGTCCCTCTTGACGAAAAGCAGGTTACGCTTGCGGAAATACTTTCTGCCGAAGGGTTCAACAGTTCTGCCGTGCTGACAAACTCCATGTCTTCGTCCGAGTTCGGGTTTTTCCAGGGTTTCTGCAGGGCCGGCGGAACGCTGCCGCTGGACTGGTTTACCCACAACATAAGACGAACAACCTGTGTAAAGATAATTGACAGTTTATGCAGAACGGATTTTTCAGACAGCAGGACATTTGCTGCCGGAACCGCAGAGGAAGTAGTAAACTCTGGTATCCGGTGGCTGAAGCGGAACGGTGGAAAGGATTTCTTCCTGTGGCTCCATTTCATTGACCCGCATGATCCTTATGATCCCCCCGATGAATTCAGGCCTGACTGCTCCTGGTATGACGGAGACCTTAAAACCGGCATCGGACCCATGCTCAAATTCAGAGAGGGCCGGATGGCTGACAGTAACGACAGAAAATATATTAAATGTATGTATGAAGGCGAAGTGAAGTATGTTGACCACCACCTGGGAATCTTTTTTGAGGAGCTCAGAAAAGAAGGGATTTGGGATTCAAGTCTTCTAATCCTGACCTCCGACCACGGGGAGGAATTCTGGGAACACGGAGGAGTTCAGCACGGTCACACCCTTTATCAGGAGCAGATAAGGGTCCCTCTGATATTTAAACTTCCGGGCGGCGCCGATAAGAACACCACTGTAAATGAAAGGGTTCGTCTCATTGATATTGTCCCGACAGTTTTGGATATCTTCAATATTGAGCATAACGGGGTTTTCAGCGGAAAAAGCCTCCTGCCCCTTATGAACGATGGCGATTGGGAGAAAATCCCGTGGATTTTTTCGGAGGGGCTGATCTTCTTTGAAGAGAAAAAAGCTGTCATCGAAGGGGACTTCAAATTGATAAAAAGCAGTGTAAGCAACAGAACGGAATTCTATAATCTTTCGGATGACAGCAGGGAACAGAACGACCTGTCTTCACAAAACGAAATCCAGATGCTCGAAACGGAGAAGGCGATGGACATTATCACCGGCAGCCTTGATCCTGACAATAAAACTCAAACGGAAAATGAGGAACTCAAATCAAAACTCAGGGCGCTCGGTTATGTCAACTGATCCAGCCAAGAAAAACCGCAACGAAAACTGTCAGTCCCAAAGGAATGCAGTAGAAAGAAAAGAGATGAAATCTCGAAGTCACCATCTTAAGCAGGAGGTGTATTGCCACGCATCCGGCAGCAAATGCCAGACCTGCTCCCGCAAGATTTATCGCAAGTTCATCCGCCCCTACCGTGAACAACTGCATTATATTTGAGCCTTCAACGGCCACAGCACCGATTATGGCGGGGATGGAAAGGAAAAAGGAAAATTTTGCCGCGTACTTTCTGTCCACCATCAGAAAGATTGCCACAGCGATTGTTATTCCCGACCTTGATATTCCCGGAAAGATCGCTGCAGCCTGAGCGCACCCTATAATAAAAGCCTGATACACGCTGATCCCTTTGTTCCCTTTAACGGAGAAGTATTTAGTAAGATAAAGCAGGACCCCTGTCACAAGAAACATGCACGAAACAAATGCAATATTGGCGAACGCATTCTCAACCGAATGCCTGAAGAAAATCCCGACAACGGCGATGGGAACACTCGCAAGAAGTATCATGCTCCCGATATGCCTCGGCGTCTCCGGAAGGTTGTAATCATCATCAGTCCTGCCCGTGAGAAACCCCACAGCCAAAGCAGAGATGTCCTTCCTGAAATAAAAAAGGACAGATCCCAGTGTCGCGAGATGCAGGAGGATATCATAAGCGAAACTGTTTCCGCCTATCTCACCCAGAATATGCTGGGCAACCGCGAGATGTCCGGAGCTGCTGACAGGCAGAAACTCCGTCAGGCCCTGAATAAGCGCGAGCAAAAGAGCTTCAGCTAGATTCATCTTTCACTCCGTTAAATAATTTGACGAAATCCCCGAGAGAAAGGTCCTCGGCTCTCGCCATCGGATTTATCATCATTTTTGCCAATATATCTTTTGAACAAATATCGGAAGACAGGATTTTTTTGAGATTCACCTTCAATGTCTTTCTGCGATGGGTGAAACAAATTTTAATGAAATCAAAGAAATCATCTTCTGAGCCTTTAAGAAATTCCGTCTTCTCTTTCGGCGTAATGCTTAAAAAAACCGACTCAACCTCCGGAACCGGGCGGAATGCTTTCGCAGGAACAGGAAACAGGTATTCGGGTATGCAGTGGAAATTCACATAATGTGACAGAAAACCCCTGGTTGATTTTTCGGCTCCTATGATCCTTTCCGCTACTTCCTTCTGAACAAGCAGATATATAACGCTGAACAACTCTATATTTCTGACAAGCATCCTCAGAACAGGAGATGAGATATAGTAAGGAAGATTGGAAACCGCTTTATATTTATCCGCTGAAAGCCTTTTCATATCGAACTCAAGTATGTCTTCACAGATTATTTCAACACTCGAGACATTGCTCAGTTTTTCTGTCAATCCTTCAGCGAGCCTACGGTCAATCTCAACCGCCGTCACTTTTCCTGCTGAACGGACCAGTTCCGTGGTAAGCACTCCTTTCCCCGGGCCTATCTCAAAAATATGATCCTTATGTTCCGCATTAACCGCGGAAAGGATCTTCCCTATATAATTTTCATCAACAAGGAAGTTCTGACCCAGTCTTGCTTTGGCTGACAACTTATCAGTCGTTTAAAGGAATATTGTTCCCGTCACTGTCCCCGTCCGGAGTATCTTCACCGAAATCTGAAACCGGCTCGTCCATGGGGCATTCAAAGTACCACCGCATAAAACTGTTTGAGAACAAATCGAGAAAAACGGGGTAGGGAGACTTTATCATTGAATAATAACCTTTTTCTCTTTTCACAGCCGAGCTTACCGGAGACGGAAGAGAATAGATTATCATGCGCATTTCATCCGCGGGTTCAAAACCAAACTTTTTACTCCAGTTGCCGTACTCCGGGCAAAGCCGCATAAGACTCGCGACAGTATTACCGCAGGATTCATTCCCGAACATGGCAAGCTGATTCACCTTTCCGTGAAAAAGATTTTCCGCTTCAGCCCAGTCTTTGTCATCAACTGCTGATTTTTTATCCAGATAACTGTCAATGGCTGATTCCAGGGTTTCACGGCTCTGAGCCAGAACAATAAAGTCATCCACAAAAGCGAATGAAGGCGAAAGCTTCATATCGGTCAGAGAAGTTTCGAATGTTTTCAGCTCGCACTCTCTGTATGTTTTGGAAGACATTTCAGCAAGCCCCATATATCCGAATCTTTCAAGGGTTGAATCGAGCGATTTTCTGTCCTTTATTTCGGTTGCAATTATAATCTCATATTCATCAAGCGTCTTCAGCATTTCATCCCGGCCTTCGCGGGCAGGCACATCAGGAGAACAGAACCCCACGGCGACTTCATTCATGACGGTTCCGAGAAGATCCTCCCTGATATTGAAATTCAGCCCTTTTTCAACAAAGTTGACGCCGTTGTTCACATTCTGCCAAACAGAATCATCAAGGTTTTTTCTTATTCTCTCAAGAATGTCTTCCCATCCTTCAGAGAGGTCCCCGATAGAAGAAACCGATACAACAGAAAATCTCGCCGGAATAAATCTTCCTGATTTTCCTATCTTTCGAGGCTGCACATTCATAAGGGCGGGAAGAACACCCTCCGAACCGAAATCAATGTTCATATAAGACGAGTCTTCAAAAAACCCCTCTTTTATTACCGAGTTATAACCGGCAGCTTTGAAAGCGTCAATGCCTGAGAGTTTAAGATATTTATCCGCCTGAAACGGGAGGGCCTTCTTTCCCGGAGCTTTAAGAGCATCTGCTATGAGCTTCTCAAGATCAACAAAAACAAACACCCCGCCCGATGCTCTTAATTCCTTTTTCACTCCTCTGTAATTGGCATTATCGGCAAGCACCTTGCCTGACTTCCGTTTGAGAGACAGAATTGATGTTTCGACAGCCTTGACAGGGTATCCCAAGATGAAATAGTCCTTGACAACAGCATAACCTGCCTGTTTGTTATCCCATCCTTTAAAGGAAAAAATGATTTCCGAATCAAACTTCTCTTCTCTTACTTCACCGAATTTCTTCTCCAGCATCAACCGGAATTCTCGGTTCAGAAACTCCTCAAATCCATTGCTGTCTTTGCTTATATCTCCTGCAAAAGCAATATTGAAGCGATGTTCACCCATATCAACATCAAAAACGCCTATTGCGGAACCATGCCGGAAGAAATCCATAAGTTTTGCAAATTCACCCAGCTCCATTTTCCGCGCTTTTTCATCGAGAAGTCCCTTCAAATCGGCCTTTCCCTCAAATGCCGACTGCTCAAACGCGCTGAAAAACTTTGTGGTTTTGAGGTTCTTTTCCGCGATCATTCTGTCAGTCAACTGACAGAACAAAACGGTATTCTCCGGAAACACACTGTCCAGCTTCGGTGAAGCTGTTAAAAATAAGCCGAAACCCCAGACAACAATCACAGCAATTAACACCAGCAAAACCACCGCGGCAACCGATATTATTATTTTTTTCATATTGTTCTCCTGATCTTTAAAAATTCCGTACCTTCCATCCGCGGGATTATATCATCAGGAGAGAGTATAATAAAGACAAAAGCTTTATTGAAATCAGCGCCACTCTGCGGCATCCCAATCGTATTCCCATTCTTTCATCTTGGCAGACCCCCCATACAGTTTGACAGTGAACATATATCTGTCGCGAATTCTGAAATATACCGAACCGCTGGATGATTTCCCGATCGGAGAAAAGGAAACAATATTCGATTTGCCGAACTTGATGGGATCATCCGGATTTGAAATATTGCCGCCTGAAGTGGGGACATCTTTCATATCACCCTGAAGAATCCCGAATTCCACCCCTTCCAGCATAATCCTGACAGAGTCTTTGATTTTCCTGTCCGTCCCTTTTTTGATGTCCGCTGTCATTATCCCGTCGCCGTCCCCATCCCTGTAAAACGAAAGCACAATCCCGTCGCCGTCTTCAGCCTTCTCGAACCTGATTCCTATGTATCTGGATTCAGAAATTGCCTTCATTCTCGCCTGCTGGAACATCAGCAGAACAGTCCGGGATGCATTTTTCAGCTTTGCCTTTGCCATCACCCCGGTCATATAGGGGACTGCAACAGAGGCGAAGACAGATATCAGGCACAGGCATACCATTAATTCAACCAGACTCATTCCATTTTCAGATTTTCCTTTCATTTTCGTCTCCCATTTAAAATTAATGAATTAACAATCATATTGCCGTGAGAAGCACAGCCAGAAGCATGACAGTTGACATCAGCGTGGACATCCAGATCACAAACTTTAACGAACTTGCTTTCATTTCTTTTCTCCTTTAAAAATCAAATCCCGCAACACCCGTAAACATGTATTTCAAAGCATGTGCCAGCTGCCAATTCTAACTTTAACTTATTGAATAAAAAGCCGTTAAGCGCACCCGTGACGATTTGCTTATCACTTCAGCCAGCGTAAAATATTTTTTACGCTTTTCTCCGGTAATGTCTCAGAATTGCAGCAGATAAAGAGATCCTGAAAATTCCTTTCAAAAAGAAAAAGACGATAAAGTTTTACGAGCCTTCAACATGATCCTGGAGAAATAGAAATCAAATTACTGTCCAGGATATTTGATAATCCCTGTGCAACAGGGTTATAATATTTTTATGAAGAGATGCATTGTTTTCTTTATTTTGATGTTTACTGTTTCAGAAGCCTTGCCGCTGCGGGTTTTCTGCGCTGAAAAGAAAGAAGCTCCTGAAGGCTTTTACTGGCAGAAAGTGAAAAAGTTGAACTGCACTCTTCCCGTCCCTTACGGCTGGTTCCTGTCGCAGGAGGAGGTGGACGGGGTTATCGCGGTGTTTGTTTCGAGGGAGAACATTGCGGAACTGGGAAAGCTGGAAACAGGCCTCACTGTCAATGTTTACAGGAAACTGCGGGACATAAGCGCGGAAGCTTACGCGTTGAGGTTCATGAAAAACCTTGAAAACCCCGCGATCAGAAATGTGACGGAGAAATGGGAAACCGTCAGAGGCCCCTTGAGAATATACGGCTGTTGTTATAACACTGACGGAATAACGGACGAGAAAGCCATTACCACCCAGGTTGTTACGATGGCGAACACGGCGACAAATACGCTTTACATAATGTGGTTCGAGAGCCCTTCGGAAAAATGGGAGGAAACTTGGAAAACCGGGCAGGTTCTTCTTGGCAGGATCACGGTTGACGAATCCATGTGAGCTTTTTTCCATATTGCATAATTTGTATTCCATTATTTCATAAATAATATTGATTGATTTCCGGTACCATGTTAAAATCCCCGATCTGGTTTGATTCAGATTTTTATTTCCCGCTTAATGACTGTTTTAAAATGTTCTTACCCCGCTAATGTTTGTTATGAAAGGATAGATATGGAATTCAAAAAACTAAAGGTGCCTGCTGAGGGCAAAAGAATTACGGTTGAGAACGGCAAGGTCAATGTCTCTGACAATCCGATTATCCCCTTTATTGAGGGTGACGGAATCGGCATTGATATCTGGCCCGCAACAAAGAATGTAATTGACGCTGCTGTTGAGAAAGCATACGGCGGAAGCAAAAAAATCGCATGGATGGAAGTTTACGCCGGAGAAAAGGCTTTTGAGAAATTCAACGAGTGGGTCCCCCAGGAGACTTTTGACGCGATTGATTATTTCAAGGTCGCCATCAAGGGCCCTCTGACCACCCCTGTCGGAGGAGGCTTCAGAAGCCTCAATGTGACTCTGAGACAGGTTCTTGACCTTTACGCCTGTGTCCGCCCGTGCAGATATTACGAGGGTGTGCCGAGTCCCGTAAAGGAACCCGGAAAGGTCAACATGGTGATCTTCAGGGAAAACACCGAGGATGTTTATTCCGGTATAGAGTGGCAGCAGGGAACAGACAAGGTGAAGAAGGTCATCAATTTCCTGAATGAGGAAATGGGCTGCAAGATCAGGCTTGATTCAGGCATAGGAATAAAGCCGATAAGCATCACGGGTTCAACCAGGCTGGTCAGAAAGGCCATTGAATATGCCATCAGCCAGAAGAGGGATTCCGTCACGCTTGTCCACAAGGGCAATATTATGAAATTCACGGAAGGCGCGTTCAAGGACTGGGGATATGAGCTTGCGAAAAAAGAGTTCCGCGATGTAATAATAACGGAAGACGAACTTTACGACTGGACAAAGGCCGATGACGGCGTCACCCCCACCCAGAAAGACGGCGCATTCAGCAGTCTCAGGGGCGGAAAACCGGCAGGTAACGCTAACGGCAGAATAGTGGTAAAGGACAGGATCGCTGACCAGATGTTCCAGCAGGTTCTCACAAGGCCGGATGAGTATTCAGTCCTGGCGCTTCCCAACCTGAACGGCGATTACATATCAGACGCGCTTGCTGCGCAGATAGGCGGATTGGGACTTGCTCCGGGCGCCAATTTCGGAGATTCGGTGGCTCTGTTTGAAGCCACCCACGGAACCGCGCCTAAATACGCGGGCAAGGATATGGTAAACCCCGGTTCGCTTATCCTCTCAGGGGTCATGATGCTTGAGCATCTCGGTTGGCACGAAGCCGCCGATCTGGTCAACAAAGGACTGGAAAAAGCCATCCATAACAAAACAGTCACTTATGACCTTGAAAGACAGATGGAAGGCGCTACCAAAGTAAGTTGCTCCGAGTTCGGAAACAGAATTATCAAAAACATGTAATTTTATCAGGAGATGTCATGAGAAAAAAAGTAACAGTCATAGGGGCCGGTCATGTAGGTGAAGTGACCGCGATGAGAATTGCCGAGAAAGGCCTTGCCGATGTCGTTCTTCTTGATATTCAGGACGATATGCCGGTAGGCAAGGGGCTCGACATAAAACAGTCGGCTCCGGTCGAGCATTTTGACGCCCATATATTCGGGACGAACAACTATAAGGATACAAAGGGTTCCGATGTTGTAGTAATCACAGCCGGCATTCCGAGAAAACCGGGCATGAGCAGGGATGACCTGCTGAAGGTCAACGCGGATGTTGTCGGTTCGGTTACCGAAAAGGTTGTCAAAAATTCGCCGGACTGCATCATCATAACAGTCACAAACCCGCTGGATGTCATGACCTATCTTACATGGAAAAAAAGTGGATTCCAGAAGAACAGGGTGGTCGGTATGGCGGGCATCCTCGACACGGCTAGATTCAGGGCTTTTATTTCGATGGAACTGAATGTATCCGTGGAAAACATCCAGACCCTCATCCTCGGCGGTCACGGCGACACCATGGTGCCGCTGCCCAGATACACGACGATTTCCGGTATTCCGATCTCCGAACTGCTTCCGAAGGCAAAAATTGACGCGATGGTTGACCGCGCGGCAAAGGGCGGCGGGGAAATTGTCGCTCTCCTGAAAACCGGAAGCGCGTATTATGCTCCGGCATCCGGCGCAGTCGAAATGGTTGACTCCATTCTCAATGACAGAAAAAAGATCCTTCCGTGCTGCGCTCTGTGCAACGGCGAATACGGCGTGAAGGGGATCTATTTCGGCGTTCCGGTCGTGCTGGGCTCCAAGGGTATCGAAAAGATCATTGAACTGAAACTCAACAAGAGCGAACAGGCGCTTGTTGACAAATCAGCAGCGGCAGTCAAGGAAGTGGTTGACGCGATGAAAAAACTGGTAAAGCTGTAAACAACGGCTTTAATCTGATACAATAGGGGAGCGGGATTTTTCCTGCTCCCTTTTTTATTATGAAAAAGAATCTCACAATTTTTTTCACCCTGCTGCTCACCGCGGTGCTGCTGTACCTGTTTTTCAGGAACGCTGATTTCGGCAGGATCATGGAATCCCTGAAGGGGGCGCGGATGGATCTGATCCTCTGCGCGCTGGTGATAATGTTCATCAGCCTGCTGATAAGGGCGCACAGATGGAGGCTTCTTCTCGGAAAACCTGAAACCGGAATATACGATCTTTTTTCCGCAATAATGGCAGGGTTTTCGATATCGTTCCTCGCTCCGGGGAGGCTCGGGGAATTCGCCCGTCCGTATATTCTGGCAAAGAAGTATGATTTCCCCGTAAGCGAGGCTTTTGCGACCGTTGTTCTTGAGCGGATAATTGATACCCTGGTAATTCTTATCATGCTGTCGGCATTTCTGATTCTGCCCGGAGACATAACCGGGACGGATATAAGCGATGAATGGACGGAAACCCTCCTATATTCAGGTCTGACCGGGCTTGCCGTCATACTGATTGCTTTGTCCGTCATCATCTTCCTTACAAGAAAACCCGCTTATGCAGAAAAAACCGTGCTGTTCATGTCGGGCTTCCTTTCAGAAAAGCTGTCGTCTAAGCTGGCTGCCACCGCCGCAAGGTTTCTGTCAGGATTTTCGTCTCTCAGGTTCGACCTGAACGCGTTGTTCGTATTTCTGGAAAGCGCGGTGGTCTGGCTTCTTATAGCGCTTTACAACTGGCTCGGATTTGAGGCTTTCGGCATGGGCCTTCCCCTAGCGGCGATGCTTCTTATCATTCCGGTGACAGCGGTGGGGATTTCGGTGCCGACTCCGGGAGGGGTCGGAGGTTACCACGCGGTTTGCGGTTTCGCGCTGACAGCTTTTTTTTCGATTGATAAAAATACGGCAGTTGCTGCTACAATAGCGGTTCACGCTCTTTCGTGGATACCGATATCAGCCGCAGGGCTGATTTTTCTCTTGAGGGAAGGCTACAGTTTGAGTAAACTTGATGTTTTCAGAAATCAAATTGAGAGTGAAAAGGAAACCGTAAAATGAAATGCCCATATTGTCACAGCAGCACGGACAGAGTCGTTGATTCCCGTGAAACACAGGACGGTCAGGTCGTAAGAAGACGGCGTGAGTGTCTTGAATGCCAGAAACGGTTCACCAGCTACGAACGGATCGAGGAAGTCCCCTATATGGTGATAAAGAAGGACGGCCAGAGGGATCCTTTCAATCGGGAGAAACTTCTTAAAGGCCTTCTTACTGCTTGCCAGAAGAGGCCTGTAGGGGTTGCTGACCTGGAAAAGATAGTTGACGAGGTGGAGGCGATGTTCTCCAACGCGAAGGACAAGGAAATTTCCTCCGAAGCGATCGGAAACCATGTAGTTAACAGGCTTAAGGACCTCGACAAGGTCGCCTATGTCAGGTTCGCATCCGTCTATAAACAGTTTCAGGATGTTGACGAATTCATGGACGAACTCAGCAAGATCATCCGCAAAGAATGAACACCGCGAGGGTCAGCGGGCCGTGAACCCCCAGGATTATTTTCTGCTCTATATCGGCTGTCCTGCTCGGCCCTGAAATCAGCACCGACCAGGGCGCGTCCCTGAATATCTCATCCTCTCCCGTCTCATGAAATGTGCTGATGATCTGTTTGTCCGAAGCGAGCACGATGTGATGCCGGGGAAGCAACGAGCCGAACCTGCCCCCCGGGGTGCCGGACAGCATGACAATGCTCCCGGACTCAGCGATAAGTTTATACGCCCCGGTTATTCCGGCGTCTCCCCGCAACGCCGTGTCCCTTCCGGGCTTCCCCGGAAATATTTTTACGCCCTCCGGGAAAGCAGATTCTTCCAGCAGGCTTTCAGTCTTAAGAATGTCGTTATCATAAAACACAAGGGTGTTTATCCCCAGCTCTCTGATATATGTAATAAGCGAATTCTTCAGAGAATCCGATGAACGCTCCATAAAACACCTGCCGTTCACCGCTTCCAGCTCAGCCCTGAACCTTTCCCCCGGGTTTGCGAAAACCGGAACTTCCATCTCAAGTGATCGCAGTTCCGTTTTATCTGCCGAACCGGCAAGAGCGGATCTGATATTTCCGATGAATCTATTTTCCATCCTGCTCCTCTGATATCCGACGGAAAGTCTTCTTCCAGACTTTAGGAAACTTCCGAGAAGCGCTCCATCCGGGAACGAAAAGACTGTCTCCGGGAAGGGCTTTCTGCATAAGCCTCAAAAGCATCCCGGCTTTTCTGTAAACCTCCTCATCGTCGTTCACAAAAAGCCACCCCTGCCAGCATAATTTTTCTAAAGCAGGTTTCAGCCCGGCGCGCACTATATCGGATCTTAAGCGCAAAAGAAGGGAATGAAGCGGGATTTTTACCGGGCATGTTTCAGAACACGACCCGCACAATGATGACGCGAAAGGAAGATCAGTGGCGTTTTCCAGCCCCTGGAAAAGCGGGGTCAGCACCGATCCTATCGGTCCCGAATATACTGAGCCGTAGCCATGTCCCGAAATGCGCCGGTAAACGGGACAGGTGTTCAGACAGGCTCCGCACCTGAGGCAATAAAGCGACTGCCGCAGTTCAGGGTCAGCGAGGACTCTGCTCCGGCCGTTGTCCAGAATTACCACATGAATCTCCTCCGGCCCCTCGCTATCGGGTCCTCCGATTATGTTCAGATAATTCGATATCTTCTGTCCTGTCGCGCTTGCGGTCAGGACCTTCATGAACAGCGGAAGGTATTTCATCGAAGGGATGACCTTTTCCATTCCCATAAGAGCAATATGAACAGCCGGAAGGCCGGTCGCCATTCTGGCGTTGCCTTCATTCTCAACAACCGCGAATTTGCCCTCCGCGGCCATGGCGAAATTCACGCCTGATATCCCTATCTGAGCCTCAAGAAAAGCCTTACGCAGAAGATTTCTGGTGAATATCGTTATCTCCTCCGCTTTGTCGGTGTATTCGATCCCCAGCTTTTCCTGATAAATCCTGCCGACATCCTCCTTCGACAGATGTATGACCGGCCCGACTATATGAGAAGGCATCTGACCCGCTATCTGGGCGATATATTCGCCGAGATCCGTTTCAACTGAAGTGATCCCGGCATTCTCAAGACAGTGGTTGAGGCCGACCTCCTCCGTCACCATGGATTTCGATTTTACGACCTTGGACATCCCTTTTTTTAAAGCCAGCTCGGTTACATATCTGACTGCATCTTCGCCCGTTTCCGCCCAAAAGACCTTAATGCCCCTTTTTTCTGCGTTCAACGCGAACTCCTCAAGATACCTGTCCAGGTTGTCAATCGTGTGTTTTTTTATAAGACGCGCCTGCTCTGAAAGGCTTTCCCATCCCTGTACTGAAGCCCGGCATTTATTCCTCTTCAGGTTGGCTGTCGCCGTCGAGTTCCACAGCACCTCCCTCTGTTTCTCTTTTCCGAGATTCTCCGCTACCTGCTTCCTGAACCGTGACGGGGACAGTTTCATTTTACTTCTCCCGCGAGTATTTCGGCAAGATGGATCGTTTTTACGGGAATCTTTTCCCTGTCCGCGTAGCCCTGAATATTCATAAGACACCCGGTGTCGCAGGCGGTCACGAATTCCGCTCCGGTTTTAACAACGCCCTCCGTCTTGGCTTTCACCATTTCAGTCGAAATATCGGGATGCTTCACCGAAAACACCCCGCCGAAACCGCAGCATTCAGCGGCATTTTCCATCTCAATCAGTTCAAGCCCTCTTACATTCCTCAGAAGGGCTCTCGGCTGTGAAGAGATCCCCAGTTCCCTCAGCAGGTGGCACGACTCGTGATATGTTACTTTGTGATGGAACTCCGCTCCCACATCGGTGATGTTGAGCACATCAACAAGAAATTCCGAAAACTCGTAAATCCTGCTTTTCAGGGTGTCATGTTCTTTCTTGATGCTTTCAGAAAGGGGCAGGCACGAATAATAATCCCTGACCATCGAAACACACGAACCGGAAGGAGCTACAATCACCTCGCTGTCGGCGAAACATCTTATAAACCGTTCGGCAAGCGCGGACGCCTCCTCCCTGTAGCCTGAATTGAAAGCCGGCTGGCCGCAGCAGGTCTGCTCCACAATATATCTGACCGTCTGTCCGGTTTTCTCCAGAACCCTTCTCACGGCAATTCCGGTATCGGGATGGAACTGCTCAACAAGACACGGGATGAATAGCGTGACCTTCATTTATCTTCGCTTAATCAGCGACCCCGGATAAGCCGCCTGCTTTCATGTCTGCCTTTATTATCCCGGCAATGTGACCCGCCACGATCGCATACCCTTTTTTGTTAAGATGACAGCAACTGTCATCATAAAGGATTTCCTCCCTGTCCCTGAAGAGCATGGTCAGATCATAATACCTGACACCCGATGCCGGAAGTTTTTCACCGGCTTCGATAAGATACGGATACCCCTCGGAAGCATAAGACGAGTAAGGATTCTCAAAGTCCACGGCAAGAAGCCTTTCTTCATCCGACATCGGTTTTGAACCCTCTACATACTGGTTGGGCTGAAGAAAATGATAATATTTTATGTCATTTGCGTCACATAAACGCTTTATCTGGATGGAAGACTGCACCCAGCACTCCGTCAGGTATTCAATTCCGCCTTCTTTCTCCATCCCGATATCCGGCCCTGTTGAAGAATAAGAGGTCGCTTTCAGCTCCGAACCTGCTTCAAGAAGCTCTGAAATCTCTCTCTTTTCCCTTCTCAGCTTTCTGTCGCCCGCCATCCAGAGCAGAGAGAGCGAAACGCTGTTGTATAGCTTCCTGCGCTCGAAAAAAGAAGCCCAGCTTTTCCGCTTTTCATCCAGCAGAGCTATCCTGCCCACCATTTTCAGGGTTTCAGGATTGACTGCCGTATCGGTTCGGAGGTGCCAGGCGCGCGGAAACAGCGGAAACACCCCTTTAGGAATGTTGTAATAACCTGGAAGAACAATCTCGTTGAAACCGTCTATATTTATGACAACATCGAACTCTGCCCCCATCGAAAGCAAATAGCATAGAACCATCAACTGCTGAGGCTGCTTATATCCCGGGAGAGCCAGATTCAGAACATCCGCGCTGCTTCCGTCCATCCCCAGCGTTTCCAGAAATGTTCCTATTCCAATATCAAACGCGGAATTCGCGAAAGACCCTCCGAGCACGCCTATTATCAATTTCCCGTCAGCCTTCTTCGGGATGACAGTTTCGCTGCTTTTCAGAAAACCAAGCGGGCTGACCTCCACCCTGCTCGCTTCGGGATCCAGAACAAAACCCAGATACGGATGAATGGTCTCCTTCATCAGATGGATCCGGCCGGTTATCCCCTCATTGTAATTTCTTTCAAATTCCGAAGCGCTTTCGCTCTGACCCTTCATCCTGTCAATGATATCCGACCTTGAATAGAGCCTGCCGTTCATGATTGAATACCCCGCAAACGCGGCAAGCTCGGCTGTCATGACGCAGAGCAGCACGATGACTGCCGAAAACAGCAGTTTCTTGCCCGGTGTTAATTTTAATTCTCTTTGCATATATTTTCCGTCAATACTCTTCATCCTGCATTTTAAACCCGCAGAAGAAACGGTTCAAGCATTTCATTTTTTTCTGCTCTTTTCTGTCCTCAGCACGCATTCCGCAAAACATAATGAAGCGCAGAAAAGGCCGGGCATCAAGTGTTCCGGACTCTGAGCCTGTCGAAGAGCATGATTTCATGATTGACATGATTGGAGATAATTGTCTGAATTAGGATAAATAGGATTTCAGGATTGATATGATGGGGGCAATTGTCTGAACCATGATTCACTTGATTTCAGGATTAACATGATTACCTGTTATCTCGCTTATCAGAGACTTTGCGACGGTAAACATAGACTTTGCACCGCCTATCAGAGACTTTGTAACGCCTATCAGAGACTTTGTAACGCCTATCAGAGACTTTGCACCGCCTATCAGAGACTTTGTAACGCCTATCATAGACTTTGCACCGCCTATCAGAGACTTTGTGACGCCTATCAGAGACTTTGTACTGAACCTTTACCGAACATCGAGCCGGGGACATGACCCGATTTGTGATTTTCAAATCGGTATCGTGTACCCAGGCGGATTGAAGTGTCGAAGAGCCCGGAATGTATCGAGATGCGCAAAAATCGCCGGGGAACGGTTTTCAAAAATTGCTGTCCGAATTTTTATCAGCACCTAAGCCATTGATTATTAACGATTAAGCAGGGCTGCATGAATTATTTTTAACGGTTCTGTTGAAACTCGATGATAATGTCACATAGTTGACTCATTAGAAATGTCACATT
>CAZDZC010000023.1:11290-42227 GCA_964509835.1 uncultured Acidobacteriota bacterium | reverse complement strand
TAATGTGACATTTCTAATGAGTCAACTATGTGACATTATCATCGAGTTTCAACAGCATGTGTTTTTATAAAGATGTCATGGTTTTGACTTCCAGCGGGGGAAATGTATCTGTGTTAAACCCGTAAAGAGGGCTATACAGTTCTGTTTCATTTAAGATGGATTCGATTTCCCGGGGAAGAGAACTGAATCCGTTGAGTTTCCTGTGAGGAATATTGTGTTTTACGCAGAATTCCAGCAGTGTTCCTTTCGCGAAAACGAAATTGGAAAAAAGAGCCGCGCACCTGTCAGTCGTCCCGTCCCCGATATAAATAGTGAAACTGTTTTGCGCAGATGCGTTGATTATTGATGCGGTCTTGCAGTGATTGCATTGATCGCACAGCCTTTTGACCGGAGCTTTCATGATGATCCATCGGCCGTTCTCTATTCTGAAGCTGTTGGCAATTATGTTCAGCTCTGATATTCCGTCCCGCTTAAAGATCGCCTCTATGAATTCAGTGAATCCTCCACTGAGGACAGTAAGACCGCAATTCTTTCTTTCTGCCCAATCCGAAAAATCCCTGAACGATCTGTCAATACTGATATCGTTGACCAGCGTTTGAACAGCCTCATCCGCGTTTGCGTTTATAAGATCAAATTCTGACTGAAGGGCTTCGATTTCCGAAAGGCTTCCTTTCAGGACCCTTTCCTCGATTTCCAGCCAGGAAGTGTTTGCAAATTTGTTCAGCAGATATTCAAGACAGTCATTGTCTGTGATTGTGCCGTCAAAATCAGTGAAAATTTCTACCTTCTTCAACAAAAGCGCCTTCTATGTGATCAATAGTGAATTTTATTCCTTCATCCAGCACAATTCCGATGACATCAAATCTGCAGCTCCGGTTCATCAGATGGTTCACTACTGTATAATATTTTGCAACCCTGATGATTTTTTTCATCTTGGCTTTGTTCACTGCTTCAAGAGGGTGATGATAATCCACGGCTGTGCGGGTTTTGACTTCGGTGAACACAAGAAATTCACCATCCTCCGAGATGATGTCAATCTCCCCGAACTTGCATGAGAAATTCAGTTCAATGATGTTGTGTTTTTTTGATTTCAAATGCGAAAGGGCGATCTTTTCCCCTTTCTTCCACAGTTTGTCTTTCTCGTTCAATTCTCTCATAAAGAAAGAATAACCTGATATTGCTTTCGTGGCAACAGAATAATATGAAATTAAATTAGATGGAATGAAAGTCCTTAAAATTTGTTTACATGGATGGGTAGATTATCTTGATTATTAAATATTGATAAGTTAATATACCGCTCCGGAAATGTTTGTTGTTCTTTTAGTGTTTTTTATGAAAGGAAGGAATATGAAAAATCTCTTAGTTGCTGCTTTGATTGTTTCTCTTGCTGTATTGCCGGCTCTTGCAGGATCCGGATGCACAAAAGCTGAAGCTGACAAAAAAGGATGCACTCCGGCGCAGAGACTTGCCTGCGGTGCAACAGATGTGAAATCCGAACAGGCTCAGCAGTGTGAAGACATAACAAAGAAACTGGAAGCACTCAAGAAAATGAAGGGCGCAGACAGCGAAGAAATGAAGGCTGTCATTGAAATCCTGGAAAGCATGCTGAAATGCCAGAAGGATTCGTGCGCTGGGAAATGTGCTCCTGCTTCTCAGTGCAAGGAATCTTACAAATGCCCGAAATGCGAGGGCAAAACCTACATGAAACCAGGTAAATGTGTGTGCGGAGCTGAGCTGGTCAAAATTTAATTCATTATGTTGTTCCGGGAGGGAAGGGGAGATTCCTTCCCGGGGCAATGCCTTTTATTGTCAATCATCTTGACATATTTTCCACTTTAATTTAGAATTGCCTTTTTCAAGGCGCGATAGTCGGGGGTGGTTTTTGTTCATCAGAAGTCACAGGAGGAACTATGACCTTAGGAATAAACGAGATCAATGAAATGGTGAAAAGGGAATCTGTTTTTGTGGAATCCCTTCTTTCGGAAATGAGAAAGATTATTGTGGGCCAGAAATATCTTCTGGACAGAATTCTGATAGGACTTCTCGCTCCGGGCCATGTTCTTCTTGAGGGGGTGCCGGGGCTGGCGAAAACCCTTTCCGTAAGTTCTCTCGCAAAATGCATAGACGCGGATTTCAAAAGAATCCAGTTCACTCCGGATCTTCTGCCTGCCGATCTCATCGGAACGCTTATCTATAATCAGAAAAAATCAGAGTTTGAACCCCGTAAAGGGCCTGTTTTCACAAACATTCTTCTTGCGGATGAAGTGAACCGTGCTCCCGCAAAGGTCCAGTCGGCAATGCTTGAAGCGATGCAGGAAAAGCAGGTGACAATAGGGGACAGCACTTATGTTCTTGATGAACCTTTCATGGTGCTCGCTACCCAGAACCCGATTGAGCAGGAGGGCACCTATCCGCTTCCGGAAGCCCAGCTGGACCGTTTCATTATGAAGCTGAAGGTGGATTATCCGTCTAAGGCAGAAGAACGGGACATAATGGACAGAATGTCTGTCCGGATGGTGCCGGAGGTAAACAGGGTGGTATCTTTGGAAAATATTCTCAAGGCCAGGACTGCGGTTGAAAATGTTTATGTTGACGACAAGGTTAGGGACTACATTGTGAATCTCGTTTTCGCAACCCGGAAACCATCCGTTTATGGTCTTGAACTTGACCATCTGATACGATACGGCGCTTCACCGAGAGCCTCAATTTATCTGGTCACGGCAGCAAGAGCTCACGCTTTTATAAGAGGAAGGGGATATGTCACTCCGGAAGATGTAAAGAGCATAGGAAAGGATGTTCTCAGACACAGAGTAATACTTAGTTATGAAGCGGATGCGGAGGAGCTCTCTTCCGATGATATCATTCAGCAGATTTTTGACGGCGTTGAAGTCCCCTGATAACCGGAATGCTTCCAAAAGAGCTTATCAGGAAAATAAGGCAGATTGAAATACGGACCAACCGTATAGTTAATGAAAGCCTGGCGGGTGAATACCACAGCGTATTCAAGGGCAGAGGTATGGAATTTCTCGAAGTCCGCGAATATCAGCGCGGCGACGATATCAGGGCAATAGACTGGAATGTTACAGCACGGATGGGGCATCCGTTCGTGAAGGTTCATATTGAAGAACGAGAATTGACTATTATGCTTCTTGTTGATACCAGCGCCTCCCAGCACTTCGGGACGGTATCAGCAACCAAGGCTGACATTAGCGCTGAAATATCCGCACTACTGGCATTTTCTGCCATAAAGAATAATGACAAGGTCGGATTGATAATGTTTTCTGACCGGATAGAGAAGTTTATTCCGCCTGGCAAAGGAAGAAAGCATGTTCTTCATCTGATCAGGGAAATACTTCATTTCAGACCGTCCGGGGTTGGCACTGATGTCTCTATGGCCCTTGATTTTTTCGGCAAGGTTATAAACAAGACAAGCGTTGCATTTCTAATCTCTGATTTCCATGATGACGGGTTCTGGAAATCCCTTTCTGTGAGTGCCAGAAAGCACGACATGATAGCTTTAAGGGTTCTTGATCCGATTGAGACAATTCTGCCAAGCGCCGGACTTCTGGAGATGATGGATTCCGAAGGTGGAGCGAAGATGATAGTCGATACTTCTGACCGCCGAGTCAGAAAAGAATATGAAATGCTTGAACGGGAGATAAGGGAGAGAGCAGCGGGCAGGATGAATGCGGAGGGGATTGATCTTATAGATATCAGAAACAATGAGCCCTACCACAAACCTCTGGTCAGTTATTTCAGAAGAAGACATGAACGGTTGAGACGATGAAGAAATTTCTTGTATTTTTATTTTTTTTACTCCCTGCCTGCAGCGCGCAGTGTGAAATATCGGTGAACGCAAAGATTTCTCCCGAAATCGGATATGTGGGCGACCGGGTTGAGTTGCTGATTAAAGTGGAAAGCGTGGAGCCTCTCACAATCGAGGATCCTGATCTGAATGAAGTTGAGCCATTTATTATTTTGTCAATGGACAAGAGGACAACTTCCGAAAACAAAATGAATGTTTATTCTTTTACATATGCAATTACTGTCTTTGAGACGGGCGTTCATGAATTTCCTCAGATTGATATCAGGGTAAAGGGTGCTGATGAAAAAATTAAGGTACTGAAAACCCCTGTGGCTTCGCTGGAAATCCAGAGTGTGCTCAAGGGGGATGAGCAGGATATATCCGATGTGAAGCCGCCTGTCAAGGTAAGTGCTCTCAACTGGATAATGATAATTTCAGTTTCATTTGTTTTGCTTGCTGTTTTGGCAGTTCTTCTGTTCATAACGAACAGAAAATATATTCTTGAAACTTATTCGAAGCCTCTTGACCCTGAACATATTGAGGCTTTCAGTATGCTTGACAGGTTGAAAAGCGAGGGACTTCCCGAAAAAGGTGAGATAAAGGAATATTATTTCCGGCTTTCACAGATACTTAAGCATTATCTTGGGCGGAGATATGAATGGAATGCCGTCGAAAGCACAACAGAAGAAACTTCGGAGCGTCTCAGTCATAAAAATGTTGAGCTGTCAGTCATCAGAGATATAACAGAACTTCTGAACGAGTGCGATCTTGTTAAATTTGCCAAACTTAAACCGTCCGATGAAGATCACTCAAGGTGTTTCAATATTGCTTTTTCAGTTGTAAATAAAACAAAAAGAGAAGAACCTGCTGAAGAGAGGAAAACAGATGTTCAGATTTGAGGATCCTCAATTCCTGTATCTTCTTCTGGCGCTCCCGGTTCTTGTGTATTATGAGTTTTACAGGATGAAAAGAAACAGCAGCCATATTTGCGTTCCCACTCTTTATTCAATAAAACAGATCAAGCCTTCACTCAGAGCTGTGTTCAGCAGATATCTTTTTCTGCTGAAAACCGCAGCCATTGCTCTTGTGATAGTCGCCGCAGCGAGGCCTCAGACGGGAACATCCTACAGCGAAACCACAACGAGAGGTATTGATATTGTTATCGCGATCGATTCTTCCACAAGCATGCTTGCCGAGGATTTTCAGCCTGACAACAGACTCAAGGTCGCTAAAGATGTGTCTTCGTGGTTTATAGACAAAAGAACGCACGACCGGATAGGGCTTGTTACATTTGCAGCGAGAAGCTATACCAAGTGTCCGCCAACTATTGACTACAGGGTGCTGAAGGATCTGCTTTTCCAGATTGAAGCAGGCCAGATTGAAGACGGCACAGCAATCGGAAGCGCGCTTGCGAATGCCTCCGACCGACTTAAGGACAGCGATGCCAAAAGCAGGATTATTATTCTGGTCACAGACGGAAGGAACAACAGGGGGAAAATTGAACCCCTTACCGCAGCAGAACTTTCTTCAGCCCTGGGCATAAAGATTTACACAATAGGGGTAGGAAGCAGGGGAGAGGTTCCTTTCCCCTACGAACACCCGGTTTTCGGCCGGCAATACAGAAAGGTAAGTATTGATATTGATGAGGAGACCCTTACGGCAATAGCTGAAAAGACAGGAGGAGAATATTACAGGGCAACTGACAGAGAAAGCCTCCAGAATATTTTTGATACAATTGACAAGCTCGAGAAGACGGAGATTAAATCCAAAACCTATGTAAATTATACTGAACTGTTTTCTCAATTCCTGGTACCGGCCATGATTATTTCAGCTGTTTATGTTTTACTTTCCTCGACAGTGTTCAGGAGGTTCCCGTGATCCGATTCGGAGACCAATCGTTCCTTTTTTTTATAGTTGCAATACCCGCAGTTATAGCTTTCTACCTTCTTAAATGGCGTCTCGGGATTTTCAATGCAAATAAGATCGGGGACAGACAGGCTCTTCAACGCCATACGCTGTCAGGCCTGCCCGAAAAGAAATTTCTGAAAGCAATTCTGGTCACGGTTTCTTTGTTGCTTATGATTATCGCCATGGCAAGGCCGCAATGGGGAAGCAGGATGGAAGAGGTGTCTTCAGAGGGGATTGATATCATTTTCGCTCTTGATACTTCACTCAGCATGAGGGCTGAAGATGTGAAACCAAACCGCCTGGACAGGGCTAAAATGGAAATATCCAGTTTTATTGAGGGTCTCAAGGGGAATCAGGTCGGACTTGTGTGCTTTGCCGGCAGCGCGTTTGTCCAGTGTCCGCTGACCCTTGATTATTCTGCCGCGAAGCTTTTTCTGGATCTTGTTGATACCGAAATCATTCCGGAACCCGGCACAGCGCTTGGAGAGGCAATAAGAGCTGCAACAGATTCGTTTAAAACAAAAAATGTGTCTTCAAAAGTTGTCATTCTTGTCACGGACGGAGAAGATCACGGCAGCGACCCCCTGAAGGCGGCAAAGGAAGCCGGTGAAAAGGGCATTATCATACATACGGTGGGAGTTGGTTCTGTTACGGGAGAGCCTATTCCGCTGAAGGACGGCAGGGGTGTTCTTAAGGAATACAAGAAGGACAGAAATGGGGACCCTGTTCTTTCAAAACTGGACGAGAAAACACTTATGGAAATTGCTTCAGAGACCGGCGGAATCTATACGAGGAGCGAGAGGGGAGTCGAACTTGAAAAAGTGTTCGAGAAAATAAACGAAATGAAAAAAACCCGCTTCGAAACAGAGCTTCACATCTCATATACTGAGCGGTTCCAGTGGTTTCTAGCGCTTGCCCTTATTTGCATGCTGCTGGACTGTTTGATAACTGAACGGAAATAATGCTTTCCGGGTTTGAAAATAACTTCCGGTTGTTTTAAAATGTACATATATTACAAGGTGGTATAAAATGAAAGAACAATCGGAATTTTCAAGTATTAAACTCATTGCTGTATTGTTGACGGTTCTGTGTCTTTTTGCAGGTTGCGCTGATGAAAAAGCTTCATGCGCCGACCTTATGAAACTCAATGACAAAAATATCTCCCAACTTCTTTCCGGCTGCGAAAATTATTTTGCATGTGTTCAGGAAGTTATCCATGACGGCGGTTGTGCCGGTATGCCTTCCGACCCCCCCTGCCCGGTAAGGGTCAGGATCGTAAAATATATTTGCGGAAAAGGGGCCGAAGGTATTGGCGACGGATTTCTATATGAGACGATGGAAGCCAGATCCCCTTACAAATGGCCTAATCGCAGAACAGGAGTCCAGAGGCTTGTGATTTCCGTTCCAAGCGGGAAATTTAAAGGGAAATTTGTCAGCAAGCTATTTATCCCTTCTCCCAGCTCCGAGGAAATTGAGATACTTCAAAGCCTGATTGAAAAATTTGAGAAGAAGGTCGGCAGGTCTTAACATTACGCGGTTTTTAATAGCTGTTTTAATGACTGCACGGATGTGTCGGAAACCGGGGCAGAGGGATTCTTTAATTTTTTATCTTTGAGCGAGGTGTTGATAGTCATGATCTGTTGATAAATTTGAACATTTAAATACAGTCTGTTAACCTAAACTCAGCTTCTTTTTATCTTTGAACAACATCGGTTCAAGAATTTTAATTCAGTATTTGTATTTTATGCGTTGACTTTTTCAACAGCTGTTGATAACCTGTTGATGATTTTAAGACAAGAGCGATTGGAACCCTTTAAAATCAATGCTCTGAAGCAAATTTAATCATTTATATAGAGAGTTTATGCGTAACTGGTTAAAGAAATTTCTCGGTGTTACAGAACTGGAAAATCAGATTTCAAAGCTTAAGTCGGATTTGAATGCATTGCAGGAAAAATCTGAACAGACCATTATCCAGGGTGATTTCAACGATATTGAACTGCATGTTCTCAGAATTCTTTCGAATGGTTCAGCCACAACCGAAGAGGTAGCATTGCAGTTGAAAAAATCGCGGAGCTACACTTCGCAGTTACTTAATCAGCTTAAGAAACTTAAAGTAGTTACATCTTTTAAGAATGGAAGAACAGTGTATTTTGATATTGCGTTAAGAAAGCCGCTGGTTCCCGAGAAGACCTGAAATTCTGACAAGTTCCTTTTCGGTTTCATCAACAATTCCATTAATAATTAGTTCGACAGGTTCTGATTTGTTTACCAACCCCACGGATTGGCCTGCCATCAGAGAGCCCGAGATTATATCACCGTCAATTACAGCTTTTCTGAGCGCACCGACCCAGAATTCTTCAACACTGGTTTGAGCTTCAACCCTGGTAATTTTGTTTTCATCCAGTTTTCTGATCAGTTCCAGTTGCAGTCTTCCGAATTCGTCAATTCCTTTGTTTTTAAGAGCTCTGACTGCCACAACCGGAAGACGGCTGTCAAATGCAGGAGTTGAAACAGCATCACGGGCTTCGGCCCTGATAAAGGCTTTTTTAAATTCCGGATGGGCGCAGCTTTCGTTTGATACCGCAAACCTTGTTCCCATCTGAATTCCTGCCGCTCCCATGAGCAGGAGATGGGCGCAGAATTTTCCGGTTGCAATACCACCTGCGACAAAAACGGGAACATCCTTAACTTCGAACAGAACCTGCTGAATAAGAACGCTCAGGCTTACCTTGCCAACATGGCCTCCAGCCTCCATTCCTTCAAGTATAAGCGCGTCAGCGCCATAATTTATCATCCTCTGAGCAATTGATTTTGTGGATGCGAAGCATATAACCTTTGCCCCCCCTTCTTTGGCTGCAGCTATTTCTTTTTCTTTCGGAAAGCTGCCTGCAAATATAACATATGGCAGGGCAAGATTCCTCACAAGGTCAAGCTGCGTGCGGTAAGCAGGAGCAATTGTTATAAGGTTTACTGCAAATGGGTTTGAAGTCAGTTTCCGTGTGTCCTGAATCTGAGTTGCAAGTGACTCTGCAGGCATATTGCCGCCTGCAAGAGAAGCAAACCCTCCTGCGTTGCATACACTGGCAATAAGCTCCGGAGTACTGACCCATGTCATAGCTCCACAGATTACAGGGTATCGTGAGCCGAGAAAATCGCTTCCTTTTTTAAAAAATTTTTCAGCAAGCATCGAATAACATCACTACAAATTTTGATAACAAAACACCGCAATCCAATTTAATTTGCACCATATGCGCCCCAAACCGGAAGCAAGACAGGAATTCAGCTGAAGTTGATTCCGAACTCTCCGGAAGGAGACAGCCCTAGTTTGTGGTTAAGCCGGACTCCACTTTAGAAAGTAGAGTTTCCGCATAGAATTTTGCAGTATATGGAGCACTTGCAGTTACGATATTACCGTCGGGCACTACGGGGGATTTCTGCTGCCTTACCCCGTTCCTGCGGAATTCTCTTATTGTATCTTTGTTTTCAAGGACTGTGGCATTCCTCTTCCTTAAGACCTGAGCAATAGCAAGGATTGCAGGAGATTCTGAAATTGCTCCTACCGGTTTTCCGGCAACATCGAATTTTTTCACAAGGTCTATTAAAGCAGAGTTTTTCCAGAGACTGTTCATTGAGCCGGGGCCTCCCGCTATTGAAATAGCTAGATAATCCTCACAATTTACTTCTGAAATGGCAAAATCAGGGACAAGCTCATCTCCGGCCACACCTGTGCATTTATCTTTTTCAGGAGAAGCGATTTCAATCTTATAACCGGCGTTCCGAAAGATGTAGGCAGGCATGTTCAGTTCATTGTCCTGAAAGTCTTTATTGCATATTACGATGAGGACTTTGCCTTTTTCAACGGATTCGGTGTCCGGAATGACAATATCGAGCAGGTCCGGGCTCTCATCAGCAACCTTTTCTTCTTCGTCAACAAAAGAGAGGGTTTCCGCTTTCGGATTGGATGTTATTATTGCTAAAAAGAGAACCGCCAAAATTATTGCTAAAGTTTTTTTCATAATATCTCCTTGTTCAAGATTATAATATAATGCCGGAACCTTTAAATGTCAACATTTTTGGAAGATTGAGCGACAGGAAAGTTTTTATTTCAGCATTGCTATAAGAGTTTCCGCATAAGCATCTGCTGATTTGGGAGAATTTGCCGTAACAATATTGCCGTCCCTCATCACGGGATATTCAACATAAGTGGCTCCGTTCTTTTCCAATTCCTGAATTGCTTCGGAACTCCTGTAAACGGTTCCGCGCTTTCCCTTGAGTAGTCCGTTTTTAGCAAGCACTACCGGCCCAAGGCATATGGCACCGATAGGTTTTCCGCTGCTGTTAAATTCTTTGACAATTCTGGCCAGATCAGGTGAGTCCCACATATTCCTTCCTGCTTCAATCGAAACGGCATCGTATGCGGAACATTTAATTTCCTTCAGTGTTAATGTTGATTCAATAAGCGCGCCGAATAATCCTTTGCAATTGCCTTTCAGTGTTGACGCAACGGTAACTTCCAGTCCCGCCGTCTTAAATGTGGAAATCTGGTCTTTGCACCCCTGATCCTGAAATCCTTTTTCAGAGATTATCACCAGCATTTTAGATTTACCCTGTCCGTAACATACGATACATGTGAGAGTGAAGATAAAAACCAGTATGATAAATGTCCGAAGGTTCCTCATCGTGTGCTCCGTTGTTTACCTTTTAGAAAAGTATAATGCGCAAAAGGAGTTATGTCAAATTCTTCGGAAATTTATTTATTACTTTCCGCAAAAAGCGGAGAGATATGAAGAAAATTCGTGTGAAAAAAAAAGGGACGGAAAAATATTCTCCGTCCCTTTGTGATAATCAGATGTCTAGAACAGGCCCTGTATCGCCCCGTTTTCGTCAATGTCAATGTCCATTGCCGCAGGATGACTCGGCAATCCGGGCATGGTCATCATTTTTCCAAGAATAGGATATATAAATCCTGCTCCTGCAGAAAGTCTGACATCCCTGATTGGAATTTCAAAACCTGTCGGTCTTCCTTTCAGGTTCGGATCATGGGAAAGCGAAAGATGGGTTTTAGCCATGCACACAGGAAGCTTATCAAGTCCGAGCTTATTGTATTTATTGATTGCTGAATTAGCGGCAGGTTCATAATAAACGCCGTCTGCGCCATAGATCTTTGTTGCGATTGTCTCAATTTTATCCTTGATGGACATGTCAAGGTCATAAAGATGCCTGAAGTCGGTCTTTGCTTCATCACACGCCCTGACAACCGCTTTTGCCAGTTCTGCTCCGCCTTCTCCGCCTTTTGCATGAACTTCGGAAAGGGCAACATCAAAAGCGCCGGCTTCCATAGCAGCTTTTCTGACGATCTCGATTTCCTCCGGAGTGTCCTGTTCAAACTTGTTGAGCGCCACAACAACAGGAAGGCCGTGAAGCTTTATATTCTCTATGTGCTTTACCATGTTCGAACATCCGATGCGCACAGCGTCAGGGTTCGGTTTCCCCCAGACATCAACGCTGAGCTTTTTGCCTGGAACTGCTTGAAATCCGCCGCCGTGCATCTTCAGAGCTTTAACCGTAGCCACAAGAACGGCGCAGTCAGGTGTTATACCCATAGCACGGCACTTGATGTTATAGAGCTTTTCAGCACCCATATCCGCTCCGAAACCGCTCTCGGTCACGACATAATCTGCCATTTTAAGGGCCACAATGTCCGCGACATTGGTGTTGTTTCCATGAGCGATGTTAGCGAAAGGCCCGCCGTGCATAATTGTTGCGGTTCCTTCAAGGGTCTGGACTAGATTGGGTTGTATGGCATCCTTTAGAAGGGCAGTCATAGCGCCTGCCGCTCCTATGGCGTCCGCTGTTATCGCTTCGCCTGTTTTAGTGAACCCGCATATCATTCTTCCGAGTCTCTTTCTCAGATCATGCAGATCTGTCGCAAGGCAGAGGATGGCCATTACTTCGGACGCGGCTGTTATATCAAAGAATGACTGCCTGGGGATCCCATTGTCTTTCCCGCCCAGACCGATAGTAATGTCTCTGAGCGCACGGTCGTTAACATCAAGCGCTCTTCCGATCATTCCGGAAGTTATGTCAAACCCGAGGGTGTTCCCTTTCTGAAGGTGGTTGTCTGCCATTGCCGCGCACAGGTTGTGGGCAGATGTTACCGCGTGCATATCCCCCGTAAAATGTAAATTGATATCCTCCATTGGAATGACCTGGGAATACCCGCCGCCTGCGGCACCGCCCTTGATTCCGAAAACGGGTCCCATTGAAGGCTCTCTGAGTGTGCTGATCACTTTTTTGCCGATGTATGCCAGACCCTGGGTCAGGCCGATATTGGTGACCGTTTTTCCTTCACCAAGGGGGGTCGGTGTGATTGCCGTAACCCCGATATATTTACCATTGGGTTTACCGGCATTTTTCTTTATTACATCAAGTTTTATCTTTGCCTTGTACTTTCCGTAAAGTATAAGATCGTCCTCTGTTAATCCGACTGTTTCGGCGATTTCCAGAATCGGCCTGATCTTAGCTTCCTGCGCTATCTGCAGATCTGACTTCATTTTTGACTCCTGTTTCTCAATAGTAAAAGATCTAAAATTAAAAAAACCTAACCCTTAATTCTATATCAAGTAAATGAATATCACAAGAAATAATCGGCGATTCTCTCAAATGATTCATGGTTAACAATACCGATTTGCTGTTGCAATATCGTGATTATTAATCTATACTCCGATGTTTTTTTGTACTGCTTTTTGTTGATCTAACAGTTGAATATGGATAAAAATTTATAAGTACGAAATGTTTAAATAACGGATAGGGAAAATATAATGAGTTTTTTGGATAAAAAACACACAGTCGCCCCACCCGACTTTAACCGGTGGCTTGTTCCTCCAGCGGCTCTTGCTATTCATCTTTCAATAGGAATGGCTTACGGATTCAGCGTGTTCTGGCTGCCGTTGAGCAGGGCGATTGGTATAACTGCTCCAGTTGCGGGAGACTGGGAAATAAGCAAACTGGGCTGGATATTTACGCTGTTTTTTGTTCTGCTCGGATCATCGGCAGCGGTTTTCGGCCAGTGGCTGGAGCATAACGGCCCCAGAAAAGCCGGGGTTGCTGCTGCATTCTGCTGGGGTGGCGGTCTAATCATAGCAGCGTTCGGAGTTTATATGCACTGGATATGGCTTATGTGGCTCGGAGCAGGTGTTATCGGAGGTTGCGGTCTTGGGCTTGGATATATATCGCCGGTTTCGACGCTGATCAAATGGTTTCCCGACAAGCGGGGTATGGCCACAGGAATGGCAATCATGGGCTTCGGAGGAGGAGCTATGGTCGGAATGCCCCTTGCAGACAAACTGATGAAGTTTTATGAAACAGAAACATCTGTAGGGGTATGGGAAACTTTTGCTACTCTGGGTGTCATATATTTAATAGCGATGCTGGCAGGAGCCTTCACATATCGTATTCCTGTTCCGGGCTGGACGCCGCCCGGCTGGACACCACCGGAGCAGAAAAAGAAGGCGATGAAAACAATCCACCATGTTCATGTGAAAAACGCGCACCGCACCCCTCAGTTCTGGCTGCTGTGGGGTGTTCTTACCTTGAATGTAAGCGCTGGAATCGGCATAATCGGAATGGCTTCTCCCATGTTGCAGGAGGTTTTCGGAGGAGCCCTGATCAAGGTGCAGGCAACACTTTCAGAACTGGCAACAGATCAGAAAGCCCAAGTGGCTACAATTGCTGCGGCTTTCGGAGGACTTTTAAGCCTTTTCAATATCGGAGGAAGGATTTTCTGGGCGTCGCTATCCGACAAAATAGGCAGAAAAAATACCTATCATGTGTTCTTTGTTCTGGGGATGATTCTATACATTGCAGCATCTTTAGCCGGCAGGTCACAGAATATAGTGATGTTTGTAACCGTATTTTGCGTGATTCTGAGTATGTATGGAGGCGGTTTCTCGACTATTCCGGCCTATCTTGCTGACCTTTTCGGGACAAGATATGTCGGTGCCATACACGGCCGTCTCCTGACCGCATGGTCAACCGCAGGAATCCTCGGTCCCGTGCTGGTGAACTATATTCGTGAATTTCAGATCAAGCAGGGTATTCCGGAACATTCGGTTTACAACTTCACTCTTTATATCCTTGCGGGTCTTTTGCTTGTTGGTTTTGTCTGCAACCTTCTGGTTCGTCCCGTCAGTGAAAAATACTACATGACCCCTGAAGAACTTAAAGAGGACAATAAGAACAACGGCATTAAGGAAACTGCTCCAGGGGAAGGTCCCGTTTCAGTCAGAGCCTCTGCAACAAGCTGGATCGCAGTAGCGGTTGCCTGGACAATGGTAGGCATTCCGCTGGCATGGGGTGTCTGGAAGACGATTGAAAAAACAGCAGGGCTGTTCAGACTTTAATCAGATTGACTGCCTGATAAACAGCCAGTCCAGAGTGCTACAAGACAGCCTTTATTAAATTCAACCCGCTGTTTTGAGTCTGCTGTAAAACCGGTGATGGGGTTCACCGCAAACCGCGATAGTGCTGATGACTCCTACTGCAAGAGAAGGAGTTTTTTTATGAATGCTATTTATTCGGTGGCAGCTTTCTGGTTTCTGGCTGCCGTCCTGTCAACCATCCTCGCGAATCGGTTAAAAATATCAATGGCCTTGATGGAGATTGTTGTTGGCGCAACAATTGGCTATGCAGCTTATATGCTCAGCCTGACAGAGTTGTTAGCTCTGGATGCCGAGTGGTTCAGATTTTGCGCTGGCGTCGGAGCTATTCTGCTGACCTTCCTTGCAGGGGCGGAATTAAGCCCGGATATGATCAAAAGTAAAATAAGGGAAGTAACTGTTATCGGCCTCATAGGTTTTTTTGCTCCTTTTATAGGATGTTCTCTGATAGCATATTTTCTGATAGGTTGGAATGTTCAGGCAAGCCTGCTTTGCGGAATAGCTCTTTCAACAACTTCAATGGCAGTGGTTTATGCTGTGATGCTCGAGTATGGGTTCAATAAAACTGAATACGGAAAAGGTATTCTAGGAGCATGTTTTATCAACGACCTGGGAACTGTTATCGGGCTTGGGCTTATTTTTGCGCCGTTCACATATAAAACTGCTGTTTTTATTGTGGTTACAGTAGTTATGATATTCTCCCTGCCTTTTCTTACGCGGATGCTTATAGAAAACTTTGCTTATAAAACTGCAGCTATTCGTGCCAAATGGATAATTTTTGTGCTGATGTCAATGGCAGTTCTTGCCTTGTGGTCAGACAGCGAACCTGTGCTTCCTGCTTATATAATCGGAATGGTTCTTGCGAGAACAATGGAAAAGGATGGCCATTTTGTGAGAAGATTAAGAACCCTTACAGTGGGGTTTTTAACTCCGCTGTATTTTCTCAGGGCGGGTGCTCTTATGACGCTGCCTGCTTTGATATCTGCACCGTTTATTTGCGTTCTGCTGTTTGCAGGGAAGTCCATATCGAAAATTTTGGGCTTGTATCCCGTCATCAGGAATTTCAGAAGGGACAAAAAGGAAAAATGGTATTACACATTACTGATGTCAACCGGCCTGACCTTCGGGACGATATCCGCTCTTTACGGTCTTTCGCATGATATTATTACAAAGGAACAATACTCACTGATCGTAGGTGTTGTGATCGCGAGTGCAGTAATCCCGACCCTCATCGCCAACAAATTCTTTCTTCCGAAGCATCTTCTTGAACAACCGGTTCTGGACGACCAATCCCCGGATTCAAAAGATATCAGGAACAGACTTTAACGGTTTTTCAGTATCTTTTGCTGACCGCGTCACAGGCGGCTGAATAGCCTAGTTCGCATGATTTCCGGAGATGTTCTTCCGCGAGGTCATCGGACTTCATTTTCAGATAAACAATACCGAGATTGAAATGTGCTTCTGCATAGTCTGGCTTGAGAATTACAGCCTTTTTATAGTTGAATTCTGCATCTTCCAGGTTATTGCGGTTAAAATATATATTTCCCAGCTGATAATAGGCAGGATAATAATCGGGGTCTATTCTGGCAGTATTTTTGAAATGTTTTTCGGCGTCAGCTGTGTTCTGCAGTTCCTTATAGGCCATTGCGAGATTGTAATGGGCCAGATGGTTTCTTTCGTCAGCTTTTACGGCATTGCTGAGATGTTTAGCAGCTTGATCAAACAATTTTTCTTCAAAGTACATCCTTCCCAGATTTATGTCTGCTTCAGGTCCGTCGTATCCACGATCGAGTGCGTTGAGATATGATTCCTTGGCAAATCCCCTGTCATTCATTTCCTCTCCGAGCCTTCCCATCTGAAAATAGATCTGCGCATCAGACGGTGTAAGTGCTGCCGCTTCTTTATAGTAATGTTTGGCATCACTGAATCGTTTCATTTCGTGATAACTGCGAGCAAGGTAATAATTGGCGTCTTTAAAGGATGGATCCAGGCGGACGGTACTTGAATAACTTTCCGCTGCCTTGGGATACTTCTTTTGAATGTAATAGAGGGTTCCAAGATTTGCGTGGACTGCCGGATCGTCAGGCCTGCCTTCAAGGGCTCTCTTGTAAAGATCCTCTGCTTCGGCATACCGTTTACTTTCAAGCATCGCTTTTGCTGAATTATTATAGGATATGTAATCTTCATGTTTTTTAACCGGAGCTTCAACTTTAACGGGAAGTTCAGTCTTTTCGGGAACAGGTTCTGGGATTTTAACCGGGTCTTTCTTTTCAATTATTTTAACCGGTTCTTTTGCAGGGGGCTGGGAAGCTCCTTTTGCCTCGTGCAGTTTGAAATCTGTTTTTTTGAGGTTCGAATTAAAAAACATTGCTTTTTTCATATGAGAATCGGCATCAGCAAGACGATTCAATCCTGTATAATAGTCGCTGAGATATTGATGAGTGTCCGCAAGCATCTGCTTGATGCCTGTTCTTTCCGGGTCTTCTTTCAGTGATTTTTCAAGTTCGTCAATCGCGGATTCAGGTTTATTGTCAGCAAGGTGTTTAAGAGCTTTAGCGTAATGTAGCCCTCCCTTTGCTGCATCATTGTTTTTGTTATGACTGACGGCCTTTTGAAAGAACTCCAGTGCCCTGTCAATATCCTCTTCAAGCAGTTCCGGAGATTCAATTGCAGCATTACCCATCCTTGTGAACGATTCTGATACCCTGGATGTTATCTTTGTTCCGAGTTCGGGAATTCCCGTAAGATCAACTATTTCTGAAGCAAAATAAACGGCGTTGTTTCCTTTGGGGATGTCAAGACGATCCTCATTTATGGCAAGTTCAGCCTTATTTATTAACTCCGTAAGTTTCTGTTTCATCTCGCCTGTCGTAACATTTACCGGAGGCGGAATCTGGGGGGCAGGGAAAAATTTAAGTCTCAAATCGTTCCTGAACGCGTATAGCAGGGAGGCCAGCACCACAAGAAGAAGCAGTACGGATAAGCTTTTTCTTGTGGGCGTTCTCTTTCTTTTTGAAGGTTTTATATGCCCCGTCAGGAACATAAGAGCCCTGTTAAGGGCGGATTTCAACTCTTTTATGTTCTGATATCTGTCCTCTCTGTCCGTCATGAGGCATTTGATGATTACCTTCCTGAGCTCTTCGGGTATTCTGTTCCCGATCTTCTTTTCAAGATTCTCAGGAGTGCTCGTGGCAATATCCCTCATGTAAGATGTCACAGCCGAAGCATTGAATGGTATTTCCGCAAGCAGCATTTTATAGAGCACTATACCGATTGAGAAAATGTCCGTTCTGTGATCAATTGTTTCTCCCTTTTTCAGGTCGCCCAGCTGTTCAGGTGAGGAATATCCTATTTTCCCCACAAAAACACCTATTTCAGTCAGGTGGCTTTCGCTGGGCCTGCTGGGAGACATATCCTTCGCAATACCGAAGTCAATTACTTTGACATGTTTTTCAGCAGTGTTCCTGTCTTCAACAAGCATAATGTTGTCGGGGGATATGTCACGGTGAACGATACCTTTAAGATGGGCGGCATCCAAGCCGTCACAGATTTTTTTTACAATTCTGACCGCTTCGGCAGGAGGGAACGCTCCTTTCTTTTTAATAATCTGTTCAAGCGTTTCACCCTCTACATATTCCCAGACAGCAAAAAGGGAGCCGTCTTCAAGTCTTGTGAAGTCATAAAGAGTAACAAGATTGGGATGGGTAAGGTTTTCCGCAAGGATTGCTTCGTTCTTGAACCGTTCATAGAAGCCCGATTGTGAAGCAAGCTCAGGCCTGATAACCTTAATTGCCCTGTAAGTTCCCAGTTCGGTATGCTTTGCCTTATAAACTGAAGCCATCCCGCCTTCGCCGAGGATCTCGAGAATTTCGCAGTCTCTTACGATCTTTCCGACGAACGGGTCTTTTCCGAGTTCCTCAACCGGGTGGGGAGATTTCCGTTCTGAAGCATCCAGGGATTTGGTTTTAATTGAAGTGTCAATGTCTATTGCGGAAGCGATTTTCTGAAGTTCATCCGCAATTTCACCTGCATCCCTGTACCTGTCTGCACGGTCTTTGTTCAGGCATTTCATTACCAGGTCTGAAAGCCCGGAAGGGAGTTCGTTGCTGCAAACATCTTGAAGAGGAACAGGAGCTATATCTGTATGCATCTTAAGCAGTTCCAGAGGTTTTTCAGCCACAAAAGGAGGTTTTCCCGAAACCAGTTCGTAAAGGACCGCTCCGAATGAATATATATCAGTCCTTCCATTCAGTTTCTCGCCCTTGATCTGTTCCGGAGACATATAGGCAAGTGTCCCGAGTATTGTCCCGGCTTTTGTTATTGCAACCTGCTGTGAAGAGGACTCTTCTTCATCAAAAATTTTAGCAAGCCCGAAATCGGTCACCTTCACACGATCATTATCGTCTATTACAATGTTTGCGGGTTTTATATCCCTGTGAACAATTCCTTTTGAGTGTGCGCTTTCAAGTGCCCTGCATATCTGGATGGCAATCTTCAAGACCGATGAAGGATGGAATGGTCCTTTTTCGCGGAGAACAGATTTAAGATCTTTTCCTGCAAGAATTTCCATTGCTATAAATGAAATTTCACCATCTTGTCCGGTATCATAAACCGTAACTATATTAGGATGATTCAGTTTGGCGGAAGTTCTTGCCTCACGAACAAACCTTTTTCTGTCCTCATCTGTCAGTCCGGAAAGTTTAAGGGTTTTAAGAGCTATAAAACGATCCAGTTGAATATCCCTGGCTTTGTAAACTACTGCAAAAGAACCCTTTCCAAGCTCTTCAAGAATCTCGTACCTGCCGTCAACGGTGTTTAAATCATGCTCAGAGGAAGAAGATTTTTCATCCCTCCTGATTATCTCCGTGCGGCCGATGTCTTCGTGCTTTAGAAATTCACCGCAGGAACTGCACTTTTCCGCTGTTTCCTTGTTCTCGGTTTTGCATTTTGGGCAGATGATCATAAGAGCCTATAATTATTATATAAAAGTACAATTTATAGTAATTTCATGTATATTGCAAATGAAAAAAAATTCTCTGAGAATGGAATCAAACATCAATCGGCTTTCAAGCTGTGTATTCTTTTCAGGCCTTCAATAAGCACAAAACGACCCAAAGGAACAATTTCGACCTGTTCAGAAAAACTGCTCATAAACAGTGCATTATCGCACATCCCTCCTGACAGGTAAAATTTTCTTCTTTTGTTAATAAATCTGTGCGCGTTCTGCGCAAGCCCTTTGGTGAAAGACGAAACGCCTTCCTGAATTGAAGAACCTCCGGCGATCATATCAAAGATCCGTTCGATACCGAGAAGTCCGCAGGTGACTGGAATAGTTGTTTGTGAAGGACAGGTATCCCTGAAATCAATTGAGAAATATTTCCCCAGCAGTTCAAGCGTAAATCCGGTCAAAGCGCCGCAATTTGTGTTCCAGTCCATTGACGCAATCGAACCGTTTATCATGTGTATGTATTTCATATCTCTGGAGCCGACATCAAGCACCACGAAATCTCTCTCCTTCACAAGAGCCAGTCCTCCGTGGCTGAGTGCTATGAGTTCATTCGCTGTTTGCTTGGATTTTTTTTCAGCATTATGTCCGGTTCCTATTTCAACCATTATACATTCAGACAAATCTTGCGTTCTGACAACGCTGTAAACTGAATTCTCCCCGTTGAAAAATTTTGTCCAGGTGGTTCCGAAATCTCCGAAAACCGTCATCTCAACGCCCTGAATTCAAGAAAGGCTTCAATTTTAGCTTTAATTGAGTTTGTGATATTCCCTTCTATATCAACATGAAGGCCGTTATATTTCAAGGCAAGGTGCCTTGCCAGGATATTCTTGTGGCAGAATGACTGGGAAAGAAAAACAGTCGGCAGGCCAGGGTCAACAAATCTTTCAAGGTCATGATCTGCGGGGGTTCTGTTTTCCAGGCATCTGAACCATCCCAGAAGTTTTGTCCCTTTAGGGAACAATCTGTAAATCGCAAAATCCGATGCGGGGACACCCCAGAGGGCAGCTGGAGGATTGCTTTCCTGTTTGATTTTTAAATCGGAAAGTGGTCGTGTAAGGGATGAAACGATCATTTCTGCCTTATCCAGAGGATTCATGTCCGAATCGCATACCGGTGTTCCTTTTGCTGCCGTGTTTGAATTTCTTGTTCGTACTATCTTCGTATTGATAAGACTTGTAATAACATCAGCTGCAGCCCGCGCTTCATCGCACTTTCCATAGCCATCATCAAAAATGATAAGGTCAAGTTCAAGAGACAGCGCGTTGTCAACTATTCTTTTCACAATGGAGCAGGTCGTTGATGGAAGTATTTCAAAAGATTTTCTGGCAACACCGCTAAAAGTCGCATCAAGGTCTATAAGATCATCACTGAAAAATTTCCGAAGGGTTTCTTCGGGGGGACAGCCGACAAACCCGATTTTCCGTTTCACGATAACAGCCTTCCATGATAAATGCTGTCCATTTCATTCGAGTAACTTCCGTCAGGGTTGTAAATTACAAGAGGTTCAAGTTTCTCGACTGAAGAAGAGCTTTTTTTTGCGTATTCCCTGAGAATAAGGATGGGAGGCTGCCCTTCACGGGAGAAGACAGTTCTTTCCCGTTCAAGGCAGAAACAGCTTTCTTTTTCGCATCTGTCCAGGTCATTCAGTCTGTCGTACAGGTGAATAATTGTGAATCTGCCGTTTTTGCGGGTCATTTTTCCGGCGACCCTGAACAGATGACAAAGATCAAGTTTCAGTTCATGCCTCGCAATAGCTTTTTCGGGATTGGGATTAAGAATTCCGCAACGGACTTTTCTGTATGGCGGGTTGGAAACCGCTATATCGAATTCTGAAACCGGACAATAGTCGTTTATATCGCTGCAGACAATAGTAATCTTTTCTGAAGCGCTGTTGCTCAACACATTTTTTCCAGCTCTAGTGGCAAGTTCCTTCTGAATCTCGACACCTGTTACATGTTTGAATTCTTTGGTTTTAAAAAGAAGCAGGGGGATAATACCGTTTCCGGTGCCAATGTCAATGATTTCGCTTTCCGGAGCCGTTCTTATGAAATCAGCCAGAATGATTGAATCAACCGAATGCCTGTAACCTCTTCTGCTCTGAAAGAGGATAACTCTTCCCTTCAGCAGGGTATCCCTGGTTTCATCTGCCTCTTTGCCCGTCATAAAAATCAGTTCCGAGTCAGGTCTCCATCTCAAGAATACAAAGCGCTCTTTTTTTATCCCTCATCGCGGAAGCAACGGCAGCCGGATCTTTTTCGGTCATGATAGTTTTTTCGGAAGCCCGGAGAAGTTCTTCAAGGGATGCTCTGTTTACTTCACCCGGTTTATAAACCGCATCAGCGATAACAGTAACTTCATCAGCAGACACTTCCAAAAATCCCCTGTCAATTGCTATCTTTGACACATCATCCCTTGTTTTTCCGTATCTCAGTATTCCTGTATCGAGAATGGAAATAAGGGCAGTGTGCCCGGGGAGGATACCGACATATCCTTTTACCGTCGGAATATCAACAAATTCGACAATTTCCTTTTTTATGACAGGCTTGGACGGAGTGGCTACTGTGAGTCGCAGAGACATGGTCAGGATTTCCCTTTTCTCAGTTTTTCAGCTTTCGCAATCACATCATCAATTGTTCCGACCATGTAAAATGCCTGTTCCGGAAGGTCATCATGTTTGCCTGTAGCTATTTCTTTGAAACCTCTTATCGTTTCCTTAAGCGGGACATAAACCCCCGGAATCCCTGTGAATTGCTCGGCAACAGTGAATGGCTGGGAAAGGAATTTCTGAATTTTTCTTGCCCTTGAAACGGTGCTTTTGTCCTCTTCTGAAAGTTCATCCATTCCGAGTATCGCTATAATGTCCTGAAGGTCTTTGTAGCGCTGCAGAATGCTCTGCACTTCCCTTGCAGTTTCGTAATGCTCTTTTCCTACTATCCTCGGGTCCAGAATGGTCGAGGTTGATGTGAGAGGGTCAACTGCGGGATAAATCCCGAGTTCCGCTATCTGCCTTGAAAGTTCGGTGATTGCATCAAGATGGGCAAAGGTTGTCGCAGGCGCCGGATCAGTATAGTCATCCGCGGGCACATATACTGCCTGGACCGAGGTTATGGAGCCTCTGTCCGTGCTTGTTATCCTCTCCTGCAGCTCCCCCATTTCCGTTGCGAGGGTCGGCTGATAACCGACTGCGGATGGCATTCTTCCGAGAAGGGCTGAAACCTCCGAACCTGCCTGAACAAACCTGAATATGTTATCAATGAAAAGAAGAACATCCTTCCCTTCTGCATCCCTGAAATATTCTGCGGTTGCGAGCCCTGAAAGAGCGACCCTCAGCCGTGCCCCTGGAGGTTCGGTCATCTGTCCGTAAATCAAAGCGCATTTATTTATAACCCCGGATTCCTTCATTTCGCGCCAGAGATCGTTTCCCTCACGGGTTCTTTCTCCCACACCCGCGAACACTGAATAACCGCTGTGCTTGGTGGCGATGTTATTAATGAGTTCCATTATCAGAACTGTTTTACCCACGCCTGCTCCCCCGAACAGACCGGTTTTGCCGCCTTTTGCGTATGGTTCAATAAGATCAATGACCTTAAGGCCTGTTTCAAACATTTCAGCGGAAGTACTTTGCGATTTGAAATCGGGAGCATCCCTGTGGATCGGGTATCTTTCCTTTGTGTCAACCGGACCCATCTCGTCAACCGGATCTCCAAGAACATTGATAACGCGTCCAAGTATCTCAGGGCCCACCGGAACAGAGATCGGATTGCCCGTATCAATGGCTTTCATTCCGCGGACCATCCCGTCGGTGGGTTCCATAGCAATGCATCTGACGCGGTTTTCACCGAGGTGCTGGGCAACCTCAACAGTGACATTCACTTTTATTGAGTGCCTATCGTCGCTTTCAATTTTCACAGCGTTATATATGCCCGGAAGTTCCCCGTCAAATTCAACATCTACGACAGGGCCAATAACTTGGGCTACAGTACCTGTTTTCATATAATCCTCCTGTTATCCGTTTAAAGCCTCTGCGGCGCTGACTATTTCAATGAGTTCGTTTGTTATGGATGCCTGTCTTATCCTGTTCCTTTTCAGCGTCAGGAATTTTATTAAGTCTCTTGCGTTGTTCGTTGCAGCGTCCATGGCCGTCATTCTTGAACTATGTTCAGCAGCTTCTGAATCCAGAAAAGCACCCTGTAAACGCGTGAAAAAATATTTTGGTATAAGGGTCTCAAGTACTTCCTCTCTTGAAGGCTCATATATGTGCTCTGCTGTATTGGGCGCTTCTGTGTTTTCGATATCAGAGAGAGGAAGGAGTTTCACATTGACTGGTGAATGTCTGACGACCGAGATGAATTTATTGTAAAAAACATAAAGCTCATCAAATTCCCCATCCTTGAATTCCCTGACGCATTGCCCGGACAGATCCTCAGTAAAAGGGGTTATCTTTGCTCCGTTGACATCTATCGCAGACCCTGAAATCGTGAATTCTCTGTATCTGAAAAAATCAATCCCCTTTTTCCCGATAAGCTGAAGTTCAATCTCATTCTTCTCGTGTGATTTTTTCTGCAGAAAGGAAAGGGCGAACCTGATTAAATTATTATTGAAGCCGCCGCAGAGCCCTTTATCTGAAGTTACAAGCATTACCCTGATTTTACCGACTTCTCTCCTGCTGAAAAGGGGATTGGAATATCCTTCAACCGAACCCATCAGATTACCAAGAACTTCCTCTATTTTCTCTGCGTAAAGCTTTGCGCTAGTGGCTCTTTCTTCTGCTTTCCGCAGTTTTGCGGCTGCCACCATTTTCATTGCTTTGGTAATCTGCTGAGTGTTTTTTACACTCAGTATTCTGCGTTGAATTGACTGGATATTCTCTGCCATGATGATTACACGGTTTCCTCTACGGCAGTTTTATAAGTGTCGCTCCGTGATGCCTTAAAACCTGATACGAATTCGGTGAGAACCGAATCGAGTCTTTCTTTGCAGTCGTCATCCATCTGACCGGTTTCCGAAATCATATAAAGCAGGTCGGAATGTGAGATGTCCAGGTGGTTAAGGTATTCCTCTTCAAATTCCTTTATATGACCTACTTCTATTTCATCAAGATAACCGTTAATGCCTGCATAAATTACTGCGATCTGTTTTTCGACATCCATCGGGGTATATTGACTCTGTTTGAGCACTTCGACCATTCGTTGACCTCTTGCCAGCTGAGCTCTTGTGGATTCGTCAAGGTCGCTTCCGAACTGCGCGAATGCTTCAAGTTCACGGAACTGGGCCAGATCCAGTCTCAGTGTTCCTGAGATTTTCTTCATGGCTTTTATCTGGGCGTTCCCGCCGACTCTTGATACGGATATCCCGACATCAACAGCGGGGCGGACACCCCGGTAAAAAAGATCGGGCTTCAGATATATCTGGCCGTCCGTTATTGATATGACATTGGTCGGAATATAAGCGGAAACATCCCCTGCTTTTGTTTCTATTACCGGTAGGGAAGTTAAGGAACCCGCCCCGAGGTCATCGTTCATCTTAGCGGCTCTCTCAAGCAGCCTGGAATGCAGATAGAAGATATCGCCGGGATATGCTTCACGCCCCGGAGGCCTTCTGAGAAGAAGTGATATCTCTCTGTATGCGACCGCATGTTTGGAAAGGTCATCATATATTGTGAGCGCGTGGAGGCCTTTGTCCCTGAAATATTCTCCCATCGCGCATCCTGCGTACGGAGACAGATACTGGAGTGGCGCAGACTCGCTTGCTGATGCCGATACGACGATCGTGTGATCCATCGCGCCTGAATCCTCAAGCATTTTTACTACCCTGGCGACAGTGGACTGTTTCTGTCCGATGGCGACATAGATGCAGATGACCCCTTTCCCTTTTTGGTTTATTATCGTGTCAACCGCAATCGCTGTTTTACCTGTCTGTTTGTCACCGATTATCAGTTCTCTCTGTCCTCTCCCGATGGGTATCATAGAATCTATCGCTTTGATTCCCGTCTGGATAGGTTCACATACCGGTTGGCGGTGGACAACACCGGGAGCTATTCTTTCAATCGGATTTTTGTGCTCTGTATGAATAGGGCCTTTGCCGTCAATCGGCTGTCCCAGCGGATTCACAACCCTTCCTACAAGAGCTTCACCCACAGGGACTTCCAAAATTCTCCCTGTTCTTTTCACGACATCGTTTTCTTTGATATGTCGGCTTTCGCCCATAACAACAGCACCGACATTATCCTCTTCAAGATTGAGGGCAAGGCCGAAGATCGCGTCGGGGAATTCTATAATCTCTCCCGCCATGACATTATCAAGGCCGTATATTCTCGCGATGCCGTCCCCCACAGAAATAACGGATCCCACTTCCGATACATCGATGTCTTTGTCAAAACCGGCTATTTCCTGTTTAAGGAACCTGGTTATCTCGTCAACCCTTATTTCCATAAAACTTCTCCTTTTATCAATCAGCTGTCCGCAGTCTTTCCCGGATTAGCTCCAGTTGTTTCATAAGACTGCAATCGTAAATTTTCCCCGCTATCTTAAGTACCATGCCCCCGATAAGTTTTTTATCCGTTGATGGTTCCAAGGCTACATTCATTCCTGTTGCGTTTTCAAGGACAGATTTCAGATTTACGCTCTGTCCCGTTGTCATCGGAGAGGGAACTGACACCGGAGTTCTAAGAATGTTTCTTTTTTCATCCACAAGTTTTCCGAAACAGAATGAGATTGCCGGCAGATAATCCAGTCTTCCGTGTGCGGCGACAACTTCCAGGAATCTTCTGTTTACAGGGGTGATATTGAAATGCGACAGTATTTTCCGGAGAGATTCCAGTTTTCTTTCGTTACTTGCTGATTTCCCGGAGAAGAATGCTCTTGTCCTCTTATCCATTACAAGGGCTTCCGACAGCGCGGAAAGTTCCGAGCGGACGGTGTCCATGACAACATCGTCATCAATTGATTCTATAAGCGCCCCGGCATATCTTCTGCCCAGTGCTTCGCCTTTCACAATTTCTCCTTTATGTCGTCCAGCGCTTCATCAAAAAATCTCTTTCTCTTTCTGTCATCCATTTCCGCTTCAAGTTTCTTTCGAGCTATTTCTACTGCCAGATCGGAAATATGGTATGAAAGGTCTTTTTTAGCCTGACTAACCTTTCCTTTAATCTCAGATTCTGCTTTCTCTATAATCTTCCTCGCGCTATCCTCTGCTTCTTTTCTGAGGAGCCTTTCCTCTTTTTTGCCCTCTGCTTCCGAATTTTCCTTTATCAGGCTAAGTTCGGTGTCAAGGTTCCTTAGTTTTTCCTCTGCTTCTGCAAGTTTCCTGTTTGCGTCAGCCAGCTTCTTTTCCGCTTCGGCAAGATTTTCCTTAAGCTCTCTGGCTTTTGCACTGAAGAAACCGGATGCCGGGGTTTTCAGCAGCACCGTAAGGATGGTTGCCAGAAGCACAAAATTGAACACCTTCATGGTCCACATGAAATACGGATTCGGTTCATGAGTGTTCGCACCGAAAAACAGATGAGCCGCCACATTTACCAATGCGACCAACGCAACCAGAAAAAAGATGATCAGACCTTTCTTCAAGTTCGCGCTCCTGAACCGGAACCCAGCATTGAATTTACAATATCGTCCGCAAGCATTTCACATTCTTCCTCAATGTCTTTTTTTGAAGTCTTAACCGCAATATCAATCTCTTCCAGTGCTTTGTTAATCATTCCGGAGGCTTCATCCCGCGCCTTTCCGACACATTCCATTCTATATTTTTCAGCGCTTGTCCGGTGTTCTTCCCGCAGCTTATGAGCTTCAGCCTTTGCATTGAAAATACTTTCATTGTAGTTTTTTATTGTTTTGTTGAACTGAAGTGACGCTTTCTCAAACTCATCCGCGGATTTTCTGAATTTTTCTTCTCTTTTCTCAATAATAGCATTCAGCGGTTTTATAATGTTTTTGTTCAGGACAACATATAGAATTGAAACCAGAATCACGACAGCAAGCACTTCTGATGGTTTAATAAGGAAAATCCCCCTCTCGTAGGATAAATCAAGAAATTTTATGATTACTTCAGGCATTAATCGTTAAACCAAAAAGAAATATCAGGCTGGCAAAAAGCTCCATTGACCATTGTGCGCAGCCCATTATGGAAGAATGAAACCCAAACAACACAGGCGCGGAAATCTAACATAAAAGCCAATTCATGTCAAGGTTCATTCAGTCATTTCGACCTGATAATAATGCGATCCGGATGCTTGTCCGGCGGGAACCCGTCAAAGGATTATTTGCTTCCGGTCATATCGAAATAAAGGTTCTTTACCCCCTGGGAAGATGCGCAGGATATCTCGATTTTCTCGATTCTCCTCTTACCCTCTTCTGTAACGAAAACCCTGTCGGTGATTTTCCATGTCTGCTTACTGTCACAATCCATCATGCTGATGTACCTCAGCTGGCAGTCAATTGCGTAGTCCCTGTTCCTTGCTTTGATTACTATCGGGTCATCAATAGTGCCTGTTCCGCCCAGGATTTTAGCTTTTCTGCACAGGCAGGCCTGTCCGAGTTCTTTCTGGACAGCTTTATTCACAGCTTTTCTGTCCTTTCTGCTTTCTCCTGATAAAGCGAAAGGGATTATTATGAGTGCAGTAAGAGCGATCAGTAAGGTTTTCTTTATCATGAATATCTCCTGTTAAAATTTTTGTCTGTTAAGGCTTAACGAATTTGACACAACAATCAGCGAACTGACCGCCATGCAGATTTCAGCGATTACCGGGTGGAGCAGTCCGAAGAATGCCAGAGGAATGGCTGCGATGTTGTAGAAAAAAGCCCAGAAAAGGTTCTGCCGGATCTTCCTGAATGTCCCGGTTGAAATCTTGAAGGCTTTTATGACATCGTCCAGATTATTGTTTACTATGACAATGTCAGAACTTTCGATTGCGATTTCTGTTCCTGAGCCGATAGCTATCCCGACATCAGCCTGGGTGAGAGCAGGAGCATCGTTTATACCATCACCCACCATTGCGACTCTGCTTTTTAGTTTGCTCTGCATTTCTTTCACTTCTGAAGCCTTTTCATCCGGGAGCAGTTCACACTTCATTCCCTGTATTCCCGTTTCCAATGCCGCTGCTGAAGCGGATTCTCTTCTGTCACCGGTGAGCATAATAGTCCGGATCCCCATAGAATGCAATAAAGAGATAACTTTTCCCGTGTTGTGCCTTACTGTGTCTGAGAATCCGATTACACCTGCCAGTTCAGATCCTTCAGTAATCCAGATTAATGACCTGCCTGATTCCATAAGTTTCAGAGAAACATCGGCTGTTATGGAAGTATCAATACCACTTGAAGATACGAACCTCTCGTTTCCGGCAAGAATTGGTTTTTCTCCAATACAGGCTGATATTCCGTATCCGGGAAAGTTCCTGAAATCAGTAACTCTTGCGGGAACAATCTTTTTTTCTGAGGCGTGAAGGCATATCGCCATTGCCAGAGCGTGGCCTGAAAACTTTTCGATACCCGCAGCCAGTGAAAGAAGGCTGTCATTATTATATTTTCCAAAAGGAATGATGTCTGTGACCTTCATTTTGCCCGTTGTGAGAGTCCCTGTTTTGTCAAAAAAGACTGTTTTTATATCTTTCATTATTTCTATGGCTTCCGCTTTTCTTATCAGGATGCCTTTTGACGCCCCTATTCCTGTTCCTACAGCCACGGCAGTGGGGACTGCAAGCCCCAAGGCGCATGGACAGGATATTATCAGGACAGAAATGGCAGAAACTATTGCCAAAGTGAGGGTAGACCGGCTGAAATCGGTCCAGGGCAGATAAGTTTCAAAGCCTGAAAAAAATTCAATAAAAATACTTCCTGCGGTTATCCAGAAAATAAATGCCGAAGCGGAAAGAACAAGGATGGCCGGGACAAATATTGAAACTACCCTGTCCGCCATTTTCTGAACCGGGATTTTGGAACTCTGACATTCATTGACGAGATTAATGACCCTCGAGAGAAAGGTGTCGTTTCCGGTCGCGGTCACTTCAGCCATCAGATGTCCCGACCCGTTCAGGGTGGAACCGATCACGCTGTCCCCCGGTTCTTTGCTGACCGGAAGCGCTTCACCCGTAGCCATGGACTCGTCAATCTCGGAATTTCCTTCCAGCACCTTTCCATCTGCGGGGATCTTCTCACCGGGTTTTATAAGCATTATATCGCCGACTTGCAGCTCTTCAGCACTGATCTCAATTTCAGCGCCTTTCCTTAAGACTCTCGCGGTTTTCGCGGAAAGCTCCATGAGTTTTGACAGAGCTGTTCCTGTTTTCCTTCTGGAACGGTGCTCCAGATATCTTCCTGTGAGGTGGAACGCCATGACCATTGATGCTGCGCCCGAATAATCGGGGATGGCCATGAAGTAGGAAAGAGGCCCGGTAATGAAGGCAGCTGATGTACCCAGAGCAATCAAAAGATCCATGTCCGCCGAAAATCTTATAATCGAAATATAAGCGTTAACAATGACTTTCCTTCCGGCAAAGAATATTACAGGAACAGATAACGCGATTATAATTTCCTTTGTGAAATGAAGATGGATGCCGGACATCATCGGGATGAACATAATCAGCATAGCGGAAATGGTGAAACACCAGGCAACGGTCATGTTCTGTAAATATTGCCTGTCGTTGTGTATGTTTCCGGATGTATCTATTCCAGCTCCGTAGCCCAGGGAGCGCACAAATTCAGCTATCTTTCTTTCATCAATTTTTCCGGGAATGAACTCCACCAGAAGGTTTCCTGCTGAAAGATTAACCTTCGCAGATACAACGCCGACTTTTGAATTCAGAAGGTCTGTTATCCTTGAAACACAACCTGCGCAGTGCATTCCGGTAACATTTATTGTTATTTTTTTTGAATATTCCAACCGCGGTTTCTTTATAAAAAAAGCAGGCATGGTTTTATCCATGCCTGTTCTTCATAGGTTTAAACGAATAAACGAAGTTTACTGGCTTTCTATCCAGTCAACGATTCCCTGTGCTCCGGTTGTGTCCATCCCGGTTTCTGCGTATTTGATGAACAGTTTTGCGTGTTCTGCGGCTTTAGGATAATTGCCTTTGTTAAGATAGCAACTGCTCAGGATATCATGCGCTTTTGCGTAATCAGGTTTCAAACTTACTGCTTTCACAAGAGCTGTGATTGCCTTGTCAATCTCGTTGGAATTAAAATGTGATACCCCTTTGTTATAAAAATCAACGGGATTTTCGCTTTTTGCAGCCAGTTTGGCGCTGACCTGGTCAAATTTAGCCTTTTTCTTGGTTTCAAGATATATTTCTGACAGTTTTCTGAGAGGATATTCGTCGTCAGGCCTCAATGCTGAAGCTATTTCATAATACTCGGCTGCTTTATCAAGCTCCTTCATTTCGTAATACAGCTCAGCGGTTTTCATCTGGGCCAGATATGATTCCGGGAACATTTTAGCTTCCGCTGAATATTCCAAAATAGCGTTTTGAGATTCCTTATTCTCCTTGAATAAATCCCCCTTAAGTATTCTAGCTCCCTCAAAATCGGGAATAATTGCCAGTACCTTGTCTATGCTGGAAATTGTGTTCTCCTTGTCTCCCATGTCCTTGTAGGTCTTGGCAAGGCTGAAATAGATATTGGGGTTTTCCGGATCGTCGGCAGCAGCCGTGTTGAAATGCTCAAGAGCTCCGGTAAGATCCTTTCTAAGGTAAGCCTGCATTCCCTTAGAGAATTCATCCATTTCGGTTTCGGGTTGAGAGGTTTGTGTCAGAACATCGCCTGTCCCTTCGGAAGGCAGCGATGCATAATA
>CAZDZC010000023.1:0-11190 GCA_964509835.1 uncultured Acidobacteriota bacterium | reverse complement strand
TTCTCCTGAAAGTGTCCAACACTGAAATATAGCTCAAAAACAAGGACAATTCAAGAGATTGCTGTATTTTACTTTGAAGAACAGCTTTCTGCTTTAAGCTGTGCAGCGGACTGTTGTGAAAGTTTCTTGACATCTTCGTTAATCTGGGGTAGATTATCAGGCTTATTTTGTTTTAAAAAAGGATGTACAATGAGTATCACTTACAAGGCAAACAACAGAAGGCGGAGAAAGAAGCACGGGTTCCGGGCCCGGATGAGCTCGCCTACTGGACGCAAGGTGATCAAGGCCCGCAGGGCCAAAGGTCGCAAGAGAATTGTTCCCGATTGATGAAAGATTCAGGCGCGAAGAGCGCCTCAGAAAGAATAAGGAATTCAGACAGGTATTTGATGCGGGACCCTCGGCTTCGGGGGAGTTTTTAAGAGTAATCGCCTTTGCTAATGATAAGGATTTTAACCGTTTAGGAGTTGTCGCGTCAAGGAAAACGGGGAAAGCGTTTCAGCGTAATAAGCTGAAGAGGCGTATCAGAGAGGCTTTCAGAAAAACAAAACAGGAACTGCCCCAGGGTTTTGATCTGGTTGTTGTTTTAAAGATCGGTGCTGTCCGCGCAGGATACCTGCAACTGAAAAAGGACTTCATCAGAACTGTCCTTTCAGTTACAGATAAATGCAGATAATTAACAGAATATTTCTGATTTTGATAAGAGGGTATCAGAGGTTTATTTCTCCTTTGCTTCCTCCCGCCTGCAGATTTGAACCGACCTGTTCCGAATATGCCGTTCAGGCATTCAGAAAATATAATTTCGTGAAGGGGCTGTGGCTGACCTTGTTCAGGCTCCTGCGATGCAATCCTTTTTGCACCGGCGGATATGACCCCCTGAAGTAAGGATTAAAATGGAAAAAAGACTTATCATCGCCCTGATCCTTTCAATCGGAGTTTTTGTGCTGTGGAGCATTATATTCCCACCCCAAATTCCTGAAAGGCTTCCTGAAACACAGTCAGTTGATTCCGTCGAGACTTTGATTCCTGAAGCGGAATCTTCAGAAACAGCAGTTATTGATGAGGGAGAGGAAGCTGTGGCGGAATTCGCATCTGTATCCGCTGATTCCGAAGAAAGAATTTCCGTTGAAACAGATGAATGGCTCGTTGTTCTTACCAACAAAGGCGCGAGGGTGGTAAGCTGGAAGCTTAAGAATTATATGGATGATAACGGAGATCCGCTCGAATTGGTAAACAGTTCGGAAGTTGAAAAGAACAATCTTCCCCTCGGGCTGATACTGGACAAAACAGAAAATTCTGAAGCAGTGAACAATTCGTATTATGCTGTCACACAGTCCGAAGGCGAAGAAGGCAGAACCATCGTCTTTGAATTTGCCGACGGATACGGGCTCCGCGTTTTAAAGACCTTCGTGGTTCCCGAAAAGGGTTATTTGTTTTCATATAGTGCCGAAGTTTTTTCGGGAAATAATCCTGTTGACTCATATTCTTTCTGGGGACCGGGTTTTGGCGACAAAAAGGAAGGAGAAAGCAAGAACCGTTTTTATTTAACCGACCAGGTGGTGCTGTCTTCGGCAAATAATGAGATAGAACGCCTGAAAACCCCAAAGCTGCTCAAGAAGCTGAACTCAGCGGATGGAACAGGATTTCTGTCCGGAATGATATGGAAATCCCTTCCATATCAGTATTCAAACGGGGACATGAAACTGGAAATGCCGCTCAAATGGGTGTCGGTCGGGGATAACTATTTTGCGGTCGTTTTTCTCGGAGATTCTTTCCGGACACTTAATATCAGGGGTTTTGACGGTGAGCCGGATAAAAAGGGACGGATATTCAAAACCACTTTTACACTGGGTGTTCCGTCTTCGGGTATCAGAAGCCTGTATATCGGTCCGAGGGAATACAAAGCCCTGAAAGAGCTGGGCGGAAATTATGACCAGCTTATTGACCTGGGGGTTTTCTGGTTCATAGCCAAACCTCTTATGCTGGCGCTTGAATACTTTTATAAATACATAGCAAACTACGGGGTCTGCATTATCCTGCTCACGATAATAATAAAGCTGCTGCTTTATCCTCTTACCCACAAGAGCTTCGTTTCTATGAAAAAGATGCAGAAGCTCCAGCCTAAAATGAAAGCGATACAGAAAAAGTACAAGAAAAAGGATGCCGAATCAAGGGAGAAGTTGAGCAGGGAAATGATGGACCTGTATAAAACAGAAGGGGTCAACCCGATGGGAGGCTGTCTTCCCATGCTTCTGCAGCTTCCGGTGCTGTGGGCGTTTTATAATCTGCTCACCGTTTCCATTGCATTGCGCCATGCCCCGTTCATTATGTGGATAAAAGACCTGTCCATGCCCGACCCGTATTACATCACTCCCATAGTTATGGGTGCCACGATGTATATTCAGCAGAGCATGGCGACAACACCGGCCGGTAACGAAATGCAGCAGAAGATGTTCAAAATGATGCCTGTTATATTTACTGTCATGTTTCTGAACTTCCCCAGCGGCCTGGTTCTTTACTGGCTGACCAACAACATTTTGACTATCGGACAGCAGTATCTGATAAATAAATACACGGATTAAGCGGAGAAAGATCAATGTCGGAAATACTGGAATTTTCAGGTAAGGACTTAAAGGAGGCCCTCGAGGCTGCCTCTGCGGAACTTGACATGCAGCCTGACTTCATAGATTACGAGATAATAAAAACAGAAGGCGGCGGGTTTTTCGGGCTGCTGAGAAAGAAGGAAGTGACGATAAGGATCAAGAATCTTCCGGAAGAGATAGCAAGGGAGCGTTCCGAGGCGAAAATTGCGGAAAAGAAAACGGAAATTCCTTCCCCTCCATCCAGGCCAGTTTCTCCCCCCGTCAGAGAACCGGAACCATCTCAAAAACAGCAGTCAACTCCCCGGAAACCGATCAGGAATATTGAAAAACCATTTTCCGCAGCACCTTCAGCGCCGGCTGCTCCCGCGCCGCGCCCGGCCGCGACTGCCACCGACGCTTCAAAAAAGAGCGCTTTTGATGAATTCGCGGTTGAGAGCCTTATTAAACTTATGGATAATATGAAACTGGATATTAAGGTCAGGATTAAAGAAAGCAACCAGAAGCATCTGTTTCTTGACCTGATCGGAAAGGACAGGAGAGTGCTGGTTGCAAAGGACGGGCAACCGCTTAATGATCTTCAGTATATCACCAATCTTATGCTGATGAATTCTTTAAGGGAAAAAAAGAAGGTCCAGCTCGACTCCCAGGGTTTCAGGCGCAGAAGGGAACGCGAGATCATTGAAATCGCGAAAAAAGCTGCCGAAAAGGTCATTTTCAACGGAAGCGACAGAAAGCTCAGCCCCATGAATCCTTACGAAAGAAGACTGATTCATATGACCCTGAACGACAATCCGTCGGTTACGACATACAGCCTGGGCAAAGGCTTCATAAAAAGGGTCATAGTGACCCCCCGTGAAAAGGGACGGAAGCAGTCCGCCGATAAGAGATAACACATATCTTGCGTTCCGCAGAAACAATAGCCGCTGTTGCAACACCTTTCGGCAGGTCCGCTGTCGCGGTCATCAGGATAAGCGGACAGAGCGCGCTGTCCATTCTTAAAGAAATAATCCATTCCGGTAATGATATAACCCCGCGAAAAGCTGATCTTGTGACCCTTCTGGATGGAGGATCCGTTATTGACAGTGTTATTGTGACATGGTTTCCGGCGCCCCGATCGTTTACCGGCGAAGACACAGTCGAAATAAGCTGTCACGGCAGCCCCTATCTTACGGAAAGAGTTATGTCTCTCATTCTTTCAAAAGGCGCGAGAATGGCGTCACCGGGGGAATTCACGATGAGGGCGTTCCATAACGGCAAACTGGACCTCGCGCAGGCTGAAGCAGTGAACGATCTTATAAACGCCTGCTCGGCAAAACAGCTTGAAAACGCGGCGTATCAGCTGAAAGGAGGGTTTTCGCGCGAAATCCTCCGGCTCAGGGACAGGATAATCGGCATGACGGGAGAGATAGAATCCGCGATTGATTTTGCTGAGGAGGATATTCCCCGTTCGGATATCCGGAAACTTGCCGCTGACCTGCTGAGCGATCTGGAAAAACTCGCTGAAGGATATAACAGGGGAAGATTCATAAAGCACGGCATCAGGCTTGTTCTCGCCGGAGCCCCGAATGTCGGCAAATCAACGCTGTTCAACGCCTTTCTCAGGGACGACAGGGCGATTGTCTCGGACTGGCCCGGAACGACAAGGGATGTTCTCAGCGAAACAGTCGAAGTAAAAGGAATTCCGGTAACTTTTCTGGACAGCGCGGGTATAAGGACCTCCGGTGATCCCGTTGAACTTGAAGGGGTGAGAAGAAGCAGAAGGGCTATTTCAGAGGCAGACCTTGTTCTGGTCGTTCTTGACGCTTCGAGGCCCCTGAATAATGACGATCTGGAAGTTCTGAAAGAAACTGCGGAACGGAAAAGAATAATTGTTGTCAACAAGACCGATCTGGAGCGGAAACTTGTCTCCGGCGGTCTTCCCGGAAACGAACATTTCATAGAGATATCAGCGCTTTCTTCAGCGGACATTGACAGGCTTTCCGATACCGTAATAACGGAAGTAACAGGTTCAGCGGATGACTGCGGGAGATATGTCATAACAAACAGAAGACATTTTGATTCGGTGCTGAAAGCATCCGAAACGGTGAGAAAACTCCTCGCGGAAATTGACCGCGGAATATCACATGAGTTTCTTGCCGAAGACCTGAAAGAGGCAGCCGGATATCTTTCTGATATAACAGGCGCCGTGACCACGGACGATGTGCTGGAGCATATCTTCTCATCATTCTGTATCGGTAAGTAAACAATGAACTGCGATATACTTGTCATCGGCGCGGGGCACGCAGGTTGCGAAGCGGCTCACGCAGCTGCGGCTATGAGAATGAGAACGGTCCTGCTCACAATGCCAGAAGGCCGCATCGCGGAAATGTCCTGTAATCCCGCTGTCGGAGGGCTCGCGAAGGGGCATATCGTAAAAGAGATTGACGCGCTCGGCGGGATCATGGGCATCATCACCGACAAGGCGGGCATTCAGTTCAGGGTGCTGAACAGAAGCCGCGGGCCGGCAGTCAGGGCTCCGAGGGTTCAGTGCGACCGGGACATTTATTCTGAAGAAATGAATAAATTCCTTCTCAATGTTGATAATCTGAGAATAATTGAAGGGGAAGCGGTCGCCCTTATCGTTAATGAAAACAGGATAAAAGGGGTAAGGCTTGCCGACGGAAATGAAATTTCATGCCTCAAGGCAGTCCTGACAGCCGGGACATTCCTACGGGGCCTCATACACATCGGGCCGGTAAAGAAGAACGCGGGCCGTTTCGGTGAACCTCCGGCGTCAATGCTTTCATCCTCGCTGGCGGAAAACGGGATTGAACTCGCGCGGCTGAAAACCGGAACACCGGCGAGGGTTCTGAAAAACAGCGTCCACTGGGACGCTTTCACTGAGCAGAAAGGGGAAACCCCTCCCGTCCCGGTTTCATGGCGGACTTCGGGCATCACAAACCCCCAGATTTCCTGCTTCACAGGTTACACCAATCCCGAAGTCCACAATGTCATCCTCAGGAACATGGACAAGAGCCCCCTTTACAGCGGCGAGATTGTCGGGGTGGGGCCCAGATACTGTCCGTCCATCGAGGACAAGGTAGTCCGCTTTCGCGAAAAAGACCGACATCAGATATTTCTTGAGCCTGAAGGGCTTAAGTCCGACTGGATATATCTCAACGGCATCTCGTCAAGTCTTCCCTCGGAGGTGCAGGATGAATTTCTCAGAAAAGTGGAGGGGCTTGAAGATATCGAAGTGGCAAGGTACGGTTACGCCATTGAGTATGACTTTATTCCGCCGACCCAGCTTAAATTGTCTCTTGAGACAAAAGCGCTGGAAGGTTTGTATCCCGCGGGGCAGGTCAACGGGACATCCGGCTATGAAGAGGCTGCCGCGCAGGGGATGATTGCCGGAATCAACGCGTCCCTGGCAATTCAGGGCAACCCCCCTTTGACAGTGGAACGGTCGTCGGGTTACATCGGCGTCCTGATAGACGACCTTGTCACCAAGGGGACAAAGGAGCCTTACCGAATGTTTACCTCGAGGGCGGAATACAGGCTTCTTCTCGGCACCGACAGCGCGGACAGGCGATTCACCGATAAAGGCTTTGAGCTCGGACTGATAAGCAGGGAACGAAAAGACGAGGTTGACGCGAAATATCAGCGGATTGAAAAGGCCCGAATCTTTCTCGGATCGCAGATTGTAAATCCGACAAAGAAAAATGCCGCTAGGATCAAAGAGCGCCTGAACACGGAGATCAGCCGCCCTTCCAGCCTTGACACCCTTCTCAAAAGGCCGGAAATTGATATCTTCTCCCTGAAAGATTTTATCGAAGGCAGCGGATTCCCCGAACTTTCACACGACGACCTTGAGATACTCGAAAATCTCGTGAAATACGAAGGCTACATCACGAAACAGCGCCAGGACATCGAACGGCAGATGAAACAGGAAATGATGAAGATTCCCGCTGATTTTGTTTACAAAGGCATTCCCGGGCTTTCAAACGAAGTGGTTCAGAAACTTGAACAGGTAAGGCCCGAAAACCTCGGCCAGGCGGGAAGAATATCGGGGGTCACTCCGGGAGCTGTCACGCTTATTGCCATATACATAAAGAAAAGAACGCGTCCCGGGGACTGAGGAAACTATCCCAGGACGAACTCCAGAACGGCATCAGCCATCTTCGCCGCGGCAATGTTCACGCGCGGGCTGAGAGGAGGATTGTCGCCGGAAACCTCTGTTTCCATGTCACCCACAATCACGAGCCCGCTGTTTATTCTGCGGGTCTTAATTCTGTCACTGTTCCCGTAGCCTGCCACCCCCGAAGCTGCAACAATGAATCTGTCTTCGGACATCAGCCCGTTCACGAGCATGCTCTTTGATTCCGCGTTGTCAAAGGCTTCGATGATTATGCCGCAGTCCGCGAATATCTCTTTTACATTTTCAGGAGATATTTTTACAAACAGGGTTTTAATCTCCTCAAGAGGAGCTATTCTTTCCAGGTTTTCTCTCAGCGCGATGACTTTTTCCCTCCCGATTTGATCCGCAAAGAAGAACTGACGGTTGAGATTTGACGGCTCCACCCTGTCAAAATCAGCGATGACGAACCTCGTGAATCCGCACCGGACAAGATTGACGGCGCAGTTCGAGCCCAGCCCTCCCGCTCCTGCTATACCTACTCGTGTTTTCTCTATTCGCTCAAGTTGGGAATGAGAAAGATATCTTTTTATGAATTCCGTTCTTCCGCTCACAGGTTCATCCAGTCCTTCATTACAGGCTGGTACCCCTTTGTTCCGAGCATCGCCTTGATCTCCGCGAGGGTTCTTTTGTCATTCACCGCGAACTGCTCGGTGTTTTCATGTCCCGCCGTAATTCTGCCCACTGTTGTCCGGGAACCGGCGGACATCCTCGTGACCCCAAGAGGGACAAGGCTGTCCCTGAGCGTAGCGCCTTCCCTTGTCGAGATGGTTATGCCGGCGCGGGGAAGGAATATTCTCATCGCCATAATTATCTGCGTCAGATCCCTGTCGTCAACCGGGAACGACGGGCAGAAAGCCCCCGCGTGCGGCCTGAGCCTCGGAAACGAAAGGCTGATCTCCGCCTCCGGATATGTTTTTTGCAGATATTCCGCGTGGGCGCCCGCGCAGAAAACTTCGTCCCTCCAGTCGTGAAGCCCTAGAAGCGCCCCAATATTCACGGTTCTCATTCCCGCCTTCAAAGCCCTCTCCGGCGCTTCGATTCTGTAACCGTAATCCCTCTTCGGGCCCGCGGGATGAACAACGCCGTAAACATCTTCATTATAAACTTCCTGGTAAAGCGTAAGACCGTCAACCCCGGCTTCTATCAGTTCCGCGTATTCATGCTTTTCCAGCGGATAGACCTCAATTGAGATTGATGAAAAATAAGGTTTCAGAACCTCCGTGCACTCTCTTATGTAGGACACCGGCGATTCCTTCCTCGATTCTCCTGTCAGGATAAGAATATGCCTAATCCCCGTTGAGGCGATCGCTTTGCCTTCCGTTTCGACCTCTTCCGGCGACAGCTTACTTCTTTCAATATTGTTAAGGGCGTTAAATCCGCAGTAAACACAACTGTTAACGCAGTGGTTGGCGAGATAGAGCGGGGTGTATATCTGGATCGTCCTGCCGAAATTCGCGACAGTGATGCGGTTTGACTTCACTGCCATCAGCTCGAGTTCATCGTTCGTTACCTCAAGGATGAGACGGTGGAAATCCGTCAGGGACAGTTGCTCTTTCCCCAAAACAGCCCGGACGGAAAGGGGAGAAGGCCCCGATGGAGGGCAGAAGCGAATCATTCCTTCCTCAGAAATCCGGTCAGCGGTGAAGAGGGCGACGCTGATGCCGATTCAGACGGAATCCCCGCAAGAAAGGCTTTTCTTCCCGCCTTCACAGCCTCGTTGAACGCTGATGCCATCATGACAGGATCCGCGGCGGTAGCAATCGCGGTATTAACCAGCACGGCAGCGCATCCCATCTCCATACATTCAGCGGCTTCGGACGGTTTCCCGATCCCGGCGTCAACGATGACAGGGAGCGAAAGCTCGTTTATCATTATTCTGACAAGCTCGGAGGTTCTGAACCCCCTGTTGCTCCCTATGGGAGAGCCCAGAGGCATGACCGCTGCCGCACCGGCATCAGCCATTCTCCTTGCCATGTCAAGATCCGGAGACATATACGGCAAAACAGTGAATCCTTCCTTCACAAGAATCTCGGAAGCCCTCAGCGTCTCCAGATTGTCCGGAAGCAGATACCTGTTATCCCTGATAACTTCAATCTTAATCCAGTCGCCGCATCCCGATGCTTTCGCCAGTCTCGCGATCCTGACAGCCTCATCCGCGTTTCTCGCACCCGAAGTGTTCGGCATAAGCACGCATTCCTCCGGAATATAATCCAGAATGTTCTCATCCTCCGAATCCAGATCCACCCTCCTCAAGGCAACCGTCACTACAACACGGCCCAGAGGACGCAGAACATCCATAACGGCTTTTTTTGACGGGAACTTGCCCGTTCCCGTGAACAGCCTGTTCTCAAGCTCAATATTTCCGATAATAAGCCTGTCGCTCATAACTCCTCATCCTCCCCCGACAAAGCTGACAATCTCAATGCTGTCATTTTCACCGAGGACCGTTCTGTCATATTCATCCTGTTTGAGGATCGCCCCGTTCAGCTCCACAACCACCTTCTTATTGTCAACCGACTTCATATCAAGAAGCCCCTGAACAGACACATTCGCTTCAACCCGGGCCGGTTTTCCGTTGATGTTAACATTCATATCCGCACCTTCACTCAAATCAGGATATTACAGCAGAAAGAGGATAATATCAACGAGCCGCTGGGGAATAATTGTCTGAACCGTGATTCGCATGATTATGGGATTAACAGGATGAACCCGTAGGGGCGGAAAATTTTTCACCCCTGCATCTCTACCCGGTGACGATAAATTGTGATAAGATAAGACCATGAAGACCACAGACGGCACAACCACCGACAGCTACGACTACACCGTATGGGGCGGGATGGTTCAGGACGGCGCAAACTTCCATAATCCGTATATTTTTATACAGGCAGGTTGACAAAATGAAATATACGACCTATATTATGGTTTGAATTAAGGTCATAACTAAAGGGAGTTAAAATATGAAAACTATTCTTGCCGGATCAACTGCAAGCATTTCAGAATTAAAGAAGAACCCAAGTGCGCTTATTGAAGAAGCCGATGGTGAAGCCGTTGCGATCCTTAATCATAATAAACCCACTGCTTATCTTGTACCAGCTGAGACTTACGAGTTACTGATGGAAAAGTTGGAAGATTATCAGCTGTCCAAAGTGATTAAAGAAAGGGAAGCTGAGAAGAGTGAGGCTGTTGATGTGGATATAGATGAATTATAAATACAGACTGCAATTTCTTCCTTCCGCTTTGAAAGAATGGAAGAAACTGGATTCATCTGTTCAATTGATGTTTAAGAATAAACTTCGGGAAAGACTTGATAATCCAAGATTAGCGTCCGATCGGCTGCGGGGTTTTCAAAACCATTACAAGATAAAGCTTCGGTCTGCAGGTTACCGTTTGGTTTATGAAGTGGAAGAGAAGAAGGTAACAGTGCTCGTAATTGCCGTGGGGAAGAGAGATAAATTCAAAGTTTACATAAAGGCGAAGAACAGGAAATGAAAATGAATTACATACATAAAGGAAGGCTATCATAAACGCAATTATACATAACGACTATTCGTCTGAACTAGTGCCTAAGTTTGAAGTTTTCTCCGACCGTCTCGAAATTACATCCGCCGGTTCCATTCAGCCCGGAGAAGAACAGGATGACTTTTTTGCCGGTTATTCGATGCCAAGAAATAAAGCACTGATGAGGGTTTTCAAAGATCTGGAAATGGTTGAATATCTTGGTTCCGGTTTGCCCCGCATATTAAATGCTTATTCCCGTGATGCTTATACCTTTTCTAGCCGTTTTATCCGAATAACTCTCTTTATTTCATCCAAAGCCCGAACTCTCGAGCAGAAACAGCCTGCTGCAAGGCAAAACTTCGAGGAAAGCAACACAAAAAAGAGAACTACAGGAAAGACTACAGGAAAAAATACTACAGGAAAGAGAGTTAAGGGAAAAAACTCGGAACAAGCGATTCTAGTCCTGTGCAGGAAAAAACCCTTCATTACTATACCGGAGATGGCAAAAGCATTGAATATGACAGAAGACGGGATCAATTACCATTTAGGCAAACTACGGAAACAAAACCGGATTTCCCGCATTGGAGGGCGGAAATTTGGACAATGGCAGGTAAATGAGAAGGATAAAAACTGATTTGCGAATGATGAATTTAAGAACATCAGACATTAATCGCCAAATCTTAAATAATGTCGGCACAGCCACCGACAGCTACGACTACACCGCCTGGGGCGGGATGGTGACGGACGGCGCAAACTTTCATAATCCGTATATCTACACCGGCAGGGAAACAGCGGAGAACGGGATGTATTATTACCGGGCGAGGTATTACCTGCCGGAGGTGGGGAGGTTTGTGAGTGTTGATCCGGCAGCTTGGATAACAGAATATCCATATCTATATGCAGATGGGAATCCAA
>CAZDZC010000022.1:0-43819 GCA_964509835.1 uncultured Acidobacteriota bacterium | reverse complement strand
TTGCCGGGGAACGGTTCTAAGTTGCCGGGGAACGGTTCTAAGTTGCCGGGGAACGCTTCTAAGTTGCCGGGGAACGGTTCTAAGTTGCCGGGGAACGCTTCTAAGTCGCCAGGGAACGCTTCTAAGTCGCCGGGGAACGCTTCTAAGTCGCCGTGGAACGCTTCTAACTTGCCGGGGAACGGTTCTAACTTGCCGGGGAACGGTTCTAAGTCGCCGGGGAACGCTTCTAAGTTGCCGGGGAACGGTTTTTAAAAATCGGTATCCAAATTTTTTTCAGCGCCTAAATCATTGATTATTAACGATTAAGCAGGGGGCATGAATTATTTTTAACGGTTCTACCATAGCCTGTTAGATTGTGATATTATTCAGCCATGAATCAGAAAATACAGGTTTTGGTTTCCGACGACCCATCCGACACTTCGACAGGCTCAGAGACCGGCGAGAGCCTCCCCTCCGGCACGGTTGACATCGTCCCGGAAATAACGGAAACGGCAGAAGCATACCCGATGCCGACAGCCGTCAAAACCCTCTGGTTCCACCGCGACCATCTCGGCACTCCGAGAGCCGTGACGAATGAAAACGGCGATGTCGAATCCCTGCACGACTACACCCCGTTCGGGATCGAGTTGCCGATAATTCAACCACCCCGCCCTGACGGGCACCCCTCCGAGGGAGGGGAATTATCCCCGAACACAAGACAATTCACCGGACAGGAACGGGACAGGGAGACGGGGCTTGATTACTTCATCGCCCGATACATGAACCCCCGCGATTGCAGATTCACCCAGGTTGATCCGATCAAAGGAAGCGCCGGAAGCCCGCAATCATGGAATGCCTACGCCTACGCCGCGAACAATCCGATGAAGTATGTTGATCCCAGCGGGATGAAATATGCGACAAGCAATAAAGAAGGCGGAGATCAAAGACTTTCAAGAGGGCCGGATATGGCTGCTGGCTTTGCAAAGAACGCTTTCATGTATCCAACAACTCTCGGGTACGGGAATTTTAACAGAAATAATTTTGTAGAAGGAAATCTTATCAGAGATGCCCTTGATGACTTATCTGAAGAGTGGGCGAATACGCCACACACAGAACAAGAAATACTGGATGATGTCCTTAATGTTCTTGAAGAGCACGGTATAGATGTAAGCAATCTAAGGGCTGCAGATGTAGACATCCTTGTCGCAAATATTAAGCATCCTTCACAGGGTGATGGGCTTTTATACACCAAAGATGGGAAAACAGCTTTTAATCCGGTTAAAAGAGGAAAGGCATTCGCTGAAACTGACAGTTCAGGCGCTGTTACTGGATATATTGTATCCCTGAATCCCGCTATTATGGATGATGCTCCTCTGATTGCCAGAACATTAATTCATGAACAGGAACACTTGAAGGACTATAAAAGCAGCATTCCTTTTACAGAGGCCTTTACAGAAGAAAAAGCTTATAGAGTTGAGTTGGAATTCATGCAAAATATTGGTGGATATAGCAAAGAGGAAATGAATGATGTGCGTGGTTATTGGCTAGTGAATTATTTCAACTGGATCTGAATTAAATATTGGGAGACACTTTAATGTTATTTCAGAAGCAAAAACAGACAATGTTGTTCTTTTGCGTTATGTTTTTATTGGTGTTTTCAAATACATTAATTGCGAAAGAGACCTTAACATTATCGATTGAAAGTGCAGAGTTCTACTGGAAAACTGAATATCACTTTGTTGAAAGAAAAGAAGGATACGATGCTTCAATGATCATGAAAGGAATAAGCAAAAATGGGGAAAGATACAATATTCTATTCCTTGATCAACTTGAAGAGTATAAAGATTACTTCTACTTTGGCAAGATGGATACGCTTACATATGAAATATGTGTAAACCTGAGAAATAATAGCGAAAACAGTATTACGATTGCAAAGCTTAGCGAATGGAATGTATCAAAGGATTTCATCCGTCGTGATGCATCAATAGAGCTTGATTATGATCTTATGCCTGATGTAACGATTATGGGATTAAAGTTTCGGAGCCAAAATAGCGCCCCAGAAATGAGTACTACTGATATCTATGCATTTGAAGATGGCTATGTTGATAGTATAAATGATGTTGAACTTATAACCTTGCAAAAGAAAGAAGTGTATACAAAAGAAATCAAAAGAGCTTATTTCCCCGATGGCTATGGACTAAGCGACTGCCCACACGGGGAATATGAAATTCAGTTTGTATTCCAGAGCTGGTCACCCGAGGAGAATGTTTGGAAGGGAAGACTTTATTCAAACTGGTATCCGATTACAATCCCAAAATGCCCAGAAATGATTGCTGAAGAGACTGCTACGGATGAAGCTGGTGAAGGAAAGCAGTAGTACATAGAAACCATGACCTTCCCGATGCCGACAGCCGTCAAAACCCTCTGGTTCCACCGCGACCATCTTGGAACGCCAAGAGCGGTGACGAATGAAAACGGCGAAGCGTTAAGATGCCAGTTGTTCATGAGTTTATTGGTTTGCAGGAATTGACGATTGGTTAAACGGGAAGTATAATATCGGGTTTAGGGAATTATGTTTTTTTACGGGGGAATTTATGAATAAACAAAAAAAACTTACAGGGGATAGGGTCGGACCATCGAAAAGCCAGTTTTTAATCTATAAGGCGGAAGATGGTAATCTGAAGCTTGATGTCAGATTGGAAGATGAAACCGTATGGCTGACCCAACCATTGATGGCAGAACTGTTCCAAACAACGCAGCAGAACATAAGTCAGCATATACTGAATGTCTATGAAGAGGGGGAACTTTTACAGAATCCAACTCACAAGAAATTCTTGTCAGTTCGGAATGAAGGCGGGCGGGAAGTCAGGAGAATGATCGATTATTACAATCTGGACATGATAATTTCTGTCGGTTACCGTGTGAAAAGCCATGTTGCAACCCGTTTCAGGATCTGGGCGACTGAAAGGCTCAAAGAGTATATTGTTAAAGGTTTTGTTCTCGATGATGAGAGATTGAAAAACCCCGACCTGCCCTTTGACTATTTTGAAGAGCTGTCCCGCCGAATCCAGGATATAAGAACTTCTGAGCGAAGATTTTATCAGAAAATCACAGACATTTATGCAACCAGCGTTGATTATGATCCAACGATGGACATCAGTATTGAGTTTTTCAAAACAGTGCAGAATAAGATGCATTGGGCAATTACCGGTCAGACTGCTGCAGAGATAATCCATTCACGGGCTGATTCAGAAAAACAGAACATGGGATTGACCAGTTATCGCGGAACAAAAGTCCGCAAACAGGATGTAACCATAGCCAAGAATTATCTTGATAAAGAGGAACTGGCTGCTCTTAACAATCTGGTAGAGCAGTATCTTATCTTTGCCCAGGGACAGGCAATGCGACGAGTTCCCATGTATATGAGAGACTGGGTTACTAAACTTGATGCTTTTTTAAGCATAAACGACCGGAAGATCCTGTCACACGCGGGTAAAATATCTCATGATCTTGCAATACAGACTGCTGAAGAAGAATATGACAGGTTCGCAGCAAAAAGATCTGTTGAAGCTGCCACATCATTGAGTGATTTCGATAGAGAGGTTGAAAAAATCCTTGAGAACAAACCTGGGAAAAAGGAAGATAACAATTGAACAGTCAGACAGCAGTTCTGATTTTTGCATTAATTCTGCGGTGCAGTTATCTCATAATCGCTATGAATTAAAATATGTACAGCAAAGTTGACATCATCCCGGAGATAACCGAAACGGCGGAGGAATTCCCGATGCCGACGGCGACCAAAACATTATGGTTCCACCGCGACCATCTCGGCACCCCGAGAGCCGTGACGAATGAAAACGGCGATGTCGAATCCCTGCACGACTACACCCCGTTCGGGATCGAGTTGCCTTCAAACTACACATCCCCCAACACCCGCCAGTTCAGAGCTTTTCCATAGCACATTAGCATGATATAATACTGCTTTATTTGTTATTCTGTCTTGAAGGATTCTAATTATGCGTTGTATTTTAAAAGGGGATATAGGTGGCATATCGCTTCCGGATATCCTGACATTTATCAATCTCATCGGAAAAAACGGTGAACTTGTGCTTACAAGGGAAAAACAGAGAAGGACTCTTTTCTTCGAGAGGGGTGAGATTGTATTCGCGTCATCGAACGATCCGGATGATTCTCTGGGCTCTTTTCTGGTCCGCAGCGGGGTCATCAGTCATAAGGACAATGAAAGGGCATCAGAGCTTGTAGGCCCGGGAAAAAGGCTTGGAAAAGCTTTGATTGAGCTGGGGTTGCTTAAACCCCGTGAACTTTGGTGGGGCGTTAAAAACCAGGTGCTTGATATTGTTTACCGTCTGTTTTCATGGAAGAAGGGTATGTTCGAATTTTATGAAACGGATCTGCCTGTCAGGGAAAAAATAGCTCTCAACACAAACTGCAGCACCATCATAATGGAGGGCATAAGAAGGCTGGATGAGTGGGCTCGTATAAAATCCAGGATACCGTCCTACGGAGTAATCTTTGAAATTTCTGACACCGGGCTAACCGAAGAACCCGGTGATGAGGAGAAAAAGCTGCTGAAATTAATTAATGGCGTACGCAGTGTCGGGGACATTATGAAGGAATGCACGGTTGGAGAGTTTGAGATCAACAGGATGTTCTACTCTCTGCTGTCGGGAGGATATATTACCGTGAAAGAGAAGGCGGATATTGTCACGGGTGAAGCGGACGATGATACAGGGAACCTTCTGAACACAATAAAAATATATAATTCGATTTTCCAGTATATCTTCAAAAGAATTGCACTTAAAAATCAGGGTGATATCGGAAGAACCTTTAATGTCTTCTTTGAGGACGGAGGGATGAGAAAAAACGACCTTTTTACAGGAATCTCTTTTATTGGAAACGGCTGTCTTGATGAGGGGAAACTGATGTCCAATATTGGAGATATACCTGCTGACAGGAGAAATAGTGTTCTTGACGAAGGACTGAACGATCTGCTTTCTTTCCAGCTTTTCGAGATGACAAAATATCTTGACAGGGCCGAGAAAGAAGACCTTTACGATTTCGTGTCTAAGATAAAGGGAGATGCTTTGAGTTCTGCCTGACGGTATTGTCTATCAAAACATCCGGCCCTATCCTGACTTTCATTATTCCGTCAAATGATCCTGAACTGTTTATCTGGTCGGCTCCCGGGGTTTCATGTTTTGCAATCAGACGGTTTTTGTCTCTCAGCTCAAGCCTGACCTTGTAATGCATCTCGCCTATGTTCGGAGTATTTGGTGAGGATTCCTTTATTTCCCGTCTCCTGATATCCGCTTTGTGACGCCATCCGAATCCGTATTCGGGCGCAAATACATCCGAATAAGCAAAATTCAAGTTCCGTTCAACCCTGAACCACAGAGCAAAAGCCTTTCCCCATCTTTCATCCCAGACAGCGAGGCTTGATTCAGGAATTTTCCTTCCGCCTATTTCTATTTTCCTCCATTCTGAATAATAACCCTCCTCTCCTGACGCTGTTATTCCGCTGAATACAGCATATAGATAAACTTTGCTTCCTGCCGGAGCGTGAACAGGTTTGTCCGAAGCCCATTCATTTCCTTCTTCCCGCTGGAGGATCCAGAGCCCTTTTATATCCGGCCTTTTTTCAGCTCTATTGGAAACCGAAACAAGGTAGCCGGTAAGAAAGATCATGGCCACTCCCGCGCATATGACCAGAAGAGGGACATTTATTTTATCAAGTATTTTCATATCCTATATGTCCAGCTCTGCAAGGGCTTTCCGTGCAGCATCCTGTTCCGCTGACTGCTTTGTTTTCCCCCTGCCGGTATAAAACTCATTTTTCAGCTTCAGCGAAACAACAAATTCCTTGTCATGATCAGGTCCCAGTTCTTCCACAACAATGTATGACGGGACTTTACCACCTTTTTCCTGTATTATTTCCTGGAGCCGTGACTTGTAATTTCTTTCGTCAATCCCCTGTTTTCGGGCATCTTTTATCTGTTTCAGAAAAAGCGCTCTTATCATTTTTCTGGCAGGCCTGATTCCGCCGTCAAGATATACAGCCGCAATGACTGCTTCTAATACATCTGCAAGAAGCGAAGGACGATCCCTGCCGCCGGTTTTTTCTTCTCCGGCTCCCAGAAGCATATATTCCCCAAGCTCAAGTTCTATAGCCGATTCAGCAAGATTTCTGGAATCAACTATATTCCCTCTCAATTTTGACAGTTCACCCTCATTCCAGGTAGTGTGTGTTTTTATCAGAATATCACTGACAATAAATTCAAGCACTGCATCCCCGAGAAATTCAAGGTTCTCATAATCGCCTTTAACAACTTTATTTTCATTAACATAGGATTTATGGCTCAGTGCCCGCCTCAGCAGTTCAGGATTTCTGAACCCATATCCCAGTTTTTTTTCAAGCTCCGCGAATTCTCTACTCATTAATGTCCCCTAATGGTGATATTCTTAAAAGACGCTCCTTTCCGCGCTCAATATTTCCTGCATCCTCGTTTTCTTCTGCTTTTGAAATAAAAATTTTCCATTCAACACGAGCTTCATCAAACCTCCCCAGAAGTTCAAGAACATCTGCTGACTTGTATCTTGCTTCCATCATATCAGCATTAATATTGACCGCTTCTCTGTAAAACAAAAGGGCGGGCCTGTACATTCCCATCCCGACATTGGCATCGCCCAGTATTAATTTGATATCCGCGTTACCGGGATATTTTTCATCAAGTTCCTGACATACAGCCCTGCTGTTCCAGTACTTGCGGGCATCGTAGTATGTCCTTGCCAGAAGTTTTCCGACAGACAGAGGTTTTCCGCTTTTCTGATAAACAACTGAGAGTTCTTCAATTGCGTCTTCAATCCTGTCCATTCTTATGAGGGTATTAGCAAGATTATATCGGACAGACCATTCGCCCGGAGCCAGTTCTGTTGCTTTTCTGTAGTTCTCTAGCGCTTCTGTGTAAAGCCCCACAGCGCTCTGGGCATTGGCAAGATTCTCATATAAATAATAAACTTTCTTCTGAACTTTTATAGCACTTGAAAAATACTCTATTGCCTTGTAATAAAAACCTTTCTCAGCGTTTATCAGGCCCAGCCTGAACCCCGCCTGCCAGAGGCTTCTTTTCAAGTTGAACGCAGCGAGAAGATGTTTCTCAGCCATATCGGGATACCCTTTCCCAGCGAGGCTCTGTCCTAATATAAAATGCAGCTCGGCATAATTATAAATGTCCGCTCCTGCTTTGGCGTAATATCCTAGAGCTTTATTATCATTTCCTATATCCCAGTAATAATCACCGATATTGAGATTGTTCATCGCGATAATTCCCCTCGTCATCCAGTCAAAACTCTCCGTGCTGAATTCCCTTCGGGGTTCATTCCATTTTAATTCAGTATCAATAAAATTATCGATGAACACCATCTCGGAAACAGCTCCTCTGGGATGGAACGCAATTCCTTCCGGAACAGGGTAGCCCAGATAACTGTCAGTAAAATAAACCTTTCGGTCTGTACGAAGCGCGCTAACCGATATTTCCTCCTCAACAGCTTTCTGCCGTTCCTCCCTCTCTTGTTCATCCAATCTGAACATAAGTTCACCGTAGGGATTCTCAAATATATTTCCATATCTGTCTATCAGTTCAAGGTCGGGTCTCCTGTTCTCAACCACGGACATATAGGCTAGAGGAAATGTTTTGTTATCTTCCCTGTTGAAAACCACTGCGTTTTCGTCAGCAGCTTTGAGAATATTAAGTGCACTGTCATAAACGATGAAATTCCCCGTCCGGTCAACAGTCTTAAAATTCCAGAATACGAAAAACACCGGCAACAGTAAAACACAGGCAGCGGAATAGCTCCACTTGCTCTTTGATATTACAAAATCCATCCCCAGGGTTATCATAAATGACAGAACAAGGACTGACGGGACGGCATATGCCTCAGATTCCAGCGGTGCATTGTCCATAAATACAACAAACGCGAAATCCGCGAGTAAAATAATTCCGAGCAATAAAACAAAAGCTTTTTTTATCTTCCTGAAAGCTGAATATATTCCCGGCACTGCAAAGATCAGCATAAAGAGATACTGATCCCACAAAATCTTCATGTATTGAGAAATCCGTTGCAGATATTCGAAAGCTGTAAGGGTCATCATCCTTCCCTGTATTCGGCTTGCGGTGACATGGTCAAACCAGTTGGACAGCGTTTCAGGGTTTCCCCAGTCAACTGGCGGATCCGCAGCTGATCTTATCGGAAGATAGGCATAAATACTGAATGAAATCAGAAAAAATAAGGACATTACGACTATAGTAAATGCGACTTTCCTGAAAGGCAATTTCGCAGTCCAGAAAAGGTAGTGTGCAAGGAAGAGCCAGATTACAGGACTGACAGGCGACAGCCCCATATGATTTGACAACAGGAGTCCCCAGAAAAAACCTGTCATATAAACATATTTGATCCTATGAGTATTGAAAAATGCCGCAAGCGTGAATAACGGAGCAAGAAGAAGGATTGAATTCAGCGTATAAACCTCGGCTGTCAGCGCCTGCGACCAGAAAACAACGCAGAAACCGAATATCATCACTGATGAAAAAGTTGAAGCAGCTCCCAGTTTCAAATATCTGAGAAAGCAATACAGAACGGTCAAAGCGATTGACGCGCAGAGGGACGAAAACAGGTTATACCTTAGGATAACGCTTCCAAATGGGAGCATCATGCTGAAAATCTTACCCAGAATGCAGTATAAAGGACTTCCCGCAGGATGAGCGATGCCAAGGCACCATGACGCAGCGACCAGCTCACCGCTGTCATGAATGTAAACGGACGGACATATGGTCAACAGGTAAACGAAAAAAGAGACTGCAAAAATGAAATAAGGGGTAGTAAAATCATACCATCTCTTTCTGAATGCTTCTCTCAAATTAATCAACACTTACTACAAAAGCTCCTGCAATTCAAATATTTGCCAGCCTACAGAGAGATATTATCATTGCGAACTTTATTGTTCAAGGATTATGAGCAAACCAGGTTACAATTTTTGATTTCCAATTCACTTCTAAATTTCCAGGTATAGAACTTTTTCATTTTGATTTTCTTGACACTATTTTTATTGTGTGATATAAGTTGGAGTTTTCAGGTATTCGGAGGAAACTGATGTACGCAATAATAGAAACAGGTGGAAAGCAATACAAGGTAGCCGAAGGCGGTGTTGCCAGGGTAGAGAAGCTTTCCGGTGAAGAAGGCTCTAAAGTTTCTTTTGACAAGGTCCTTCTTGTTAAGAGCGATGACAATATTGTGGTTGGCAAGCCTTTCGTTGATAATGCAACGGTTCAGGGAAGCATTCAATGCCACGACAGAGCGAAGAAGGTTATCACCTTCAAGAAGAAGAAGAGAAAGGGATACAGAAGGACCCAGGGACACCGTCAGTATTTCACGGATGTCATGATAGAGAAGATTATTATCAACTGAGAGGAATGAGGTTATGGCTCATAAGAAAGCAGCCGGCAGTACGAGAAACGGCAGGGAAAGCCAGTCTAAAAGGCTTGGTGCCAAGCGTTTTGACGGTCAGTCTGTAAAAGGCGGTTCCATTCTGGTAAGACAGAGAGGAACGAAGTTTAAACCGGGTAGAAATGTCGGACTCGGGAAGGATGACACTCTGTTCGCTAAAATTGAAGGAACAGTAAAATTTCAGAATCGCGGCCGGTTCGGTCGTTTTGTGCACATCATTCCCGCAGCTTGACCCATCATAACACCCTTCGGGGCTGATGTTTATTGACAACCTTAAAATTAAGGTAACAGCCGGTAGCGGCGGTAACGGATGTGTCAGTTTCCGGAGGGAGAAATTTGTTCCCAAGGGGGGACCCGACGGCGGAGACGGTGGAGATGGCGGGAGCATTATTCTCTTTGTTGATTCTAATCTGTCAACACTAAAAGACCTTGACAATTTAAAACATTATAAAGCTGGAAACGGGAAACACGGCGAAGGTTCCGGGAAAACCGGTGCTTCAGCCGCGGATCTCGTTATTTCCGTTCCACCGGGCACGCTCGTAAAAAATGCTGAGAATGCGGATCTTTTGTTTGACCTTGTTGAACCCGGCAAAGCAGTATTAGTGGCGAAAGGCGGAAGGGGAGGCAGAGGAAATGTCCACTTCAAATCCCCTACCCACAGGGCGCCGAGAAAAGCAGAATCAGGATTTCCGGGAGAAGAACTGTGGCTGGATCTTGAACTTAAGCTTATAGCCGAAGTAGGCATAATAGGGTTCCCGAATGCCGGGAAAAGTACTCTGATATCAAGAATTTCAGCCGCAAAACCTGCGATAGATGATTATCCGTTCACAACCTTGACCCCCAATCTGGGGGTTGTGAAAACAGGTGAGTACAGGTCTATTGTTGTTGCTGACATACCAGGCCTTATTGAGGGGGCTCATAAGGGGGCAGGCCTTGGCATAAGATTCCTGAAACATGTTGAAAGAACAAAACTTCTTGTGCATCTCGTGGATGTTTCAGAAACAGGCCGTGATCCCCTCAGAGACATAGAGATATTGAACGGGGAGCTTGCAGCTTTCAGCCGCGAACTGGGCCAAAGGCCTCAGATAATAGCAGCCAGCAAGATTGATGCGGTTAGAAATAACAATATCCTGGAAGAGATCAGGAATTTCTGTTCATCAGAGAATATTGTGTTTTTAGGCATATCCTCCGTCACAGGAAGCGGTTTAAAGCAGCTTCTCGCGGAAACAGTCAGGATGTTGGCGTCAGTTGAAAGCAACACATAAAAAAACAGGTCTTCTTGGAGGAACCTTCGATCCGGTTCATAGGGGTCATATCAATATTGCTGAACATGCGCTGAAAACCTTTGAACTCGATGAAGTGATTTTTATTCCATGCAATGTTCCCGCCCATAAACACTCCGGATGTATATCCAGTGCTTTTGACAGATACGCGATGGTTTCACTGGCTGTTGACGGAAAAAATCATTTTACCACCGACCCTGTTGAGCTTATCAGAGGAGGGACAAGTTATACGGTAGATACTGTTCGCTATTTCAGGAGCATGATGCCGGACAGCTCTCTTTATCTTATAATGGGAGTTGATTCTTTCGAATTATTTGAAAGCTGGAAAGAACCTGAAGTCATAAAAAGCTGTTGCAACATTGCAGTTGTGAGCAGATCGGGCTTCGGACATAAAAATACAGAAACAGAAAAAGACATACACGCGAAATTCCGAAACCTTCCGGTTAGAGAAGGTAATTTTATATATTTCACGGATATGAAGCCATGCCAAGCATCTTCTACCTTTATCAGAAAGAACATTTCTGACAGGGGGCTGATTGAAGACATGATACCAAGCAAGGTACTGTATTATATAAGAAAAAGGAAATTATATGAGAGTAGGAAATGAAAGAAAACAAAAGTAGTGACCTGTTAAAAGCAACTGTTGCAGGAGCGGTGGATAAAAAAGCCGAATCAGTTGTATCGCTGGATCTGAAGAAACTTACATCCTTCACGGATTATTTTCTTATCTGCCACGGAAATTCAACAAAACATGTTCAGGCGATTGCGGATTCAGTCACAGAATCGGCAAGGGAAGCCGGCTATCAGCTGAATGGGAAGGAGGGTTATCAGCAGGCGGAATGGATTCTGATTGATTATGTAGATGTAATCATCCATGTTTTTCTGAAGGACAGAAGAGATTTCTTTGACCTTGAAAGTCTTTGGAGTGATGCCCCTAGAACGGAATACAGCACTGGAGATAATAATTGACGCCTGCTGTAGCATCACAGAGACTTATAGCGAAGGATCCTGTCATGAAAAAAATACTTGACATAATTGACAGGGTAGCTGCTGTGAAATCAAATATCCTGCTCCAAGGTGAAAGTGGCACTGGCAAGAGTTTTTTAGCCAAATATATTCACAGCGTCAGTTCAAGATCAGCCAACCCTTTTATTGAAATTGACTGCACTACGATTCCGAGGGAACTTCTTGAAAGTGAGCTTTTCGGACATGAACAAGGCGCCTTCACTGATGCAGGGGAGATAAAAAAAGGGAGATTTGAGCTTGCGGACACCGGAACCGTTTTTATAGACATGGTATGCGAAATCCCTCTGTTTCTGCAGGGGAAACTTCTGAGGGTGATACAGGAAAGATGCTTTGAAAGACTCGGGGGAACGGCTTCCATTTCAGTTGACATAAGGATTATAGCATCCTCAAACAGGGATCTTTGGAGTATGGTTGAAGTCGGTCAATTCAGAGAGGACCTGTTCTACAGGCTGAATGTAGTTCCCATTGATTTACCTCCGCTGAGGGAAAGAATATCTGATATCCCGTTGCTTGCAAGGTATTTTCTCGCAAAATACAGGGCTGAATATTCAAAATCCTGTAAATGTTTTTCTCCGGAAGCACTGGAAACACTTAAGAACAGAGATTGGCCCGGCAATGTCAGACAACTAGAAAACATGATTGAAAGAATTACCGTCTCATATGGAGACAGCGTTGAAATCAGCAGAAGTATGCTTTCTGCGGTTACATCTGAAGGCATACCCCGGATTACTGAAAGCACGCAATCAAAACTGATGAACCTTGATGAAGTTGAGAAGGCTTATATAGAGAGAATTCTTTACATTACAGGCAATCATATGACAAAAGCAGCTTCAATACTCGGGATAAATCGAAAAACGCTGCTTATGAAAAGAAAAAAATTCGGGATATGAAACATTGAATATCGAACTGATATGGGTTGGAACGACAAAAGAGAAGCGTATCAAAACCCTTTGCGAAGATTACATCAAAAGGATCGGATTTAATTTCCCCGTTAAATCAATAGCTGTTAAGGAGGATACCTCAAGAACTAAATATACCGGGGAGCATATCATTGACAGGGAATGTAAAAAACTCTCTGGAGTTTTGAATGGAAATTATTATAATATAGCGCTGCATCCTGAAGGAACAATGTTTTCTTCAGAAAATTTTGCGGACTTCATTGAAAATAAGATGATTTCAGGATGCAAAGGGATTTCGTTCATTGTTGGCGGTGACCTGGGATTGTCGAAGGATTTTTTAAAAAACTGTGATTTTGTTTTATCATTATCAGCTATGACTTTCACTCACGAGATGACAAGAATGATACTTTGCGAACAGATTTATAGGGCGTTGACTATTATTCATGGCTCAAGTTATCATAAATAAGAGGATTAAACATGAACAAAAAGGAACTTAAACATTTTGAGGAGATTCTGAAGCATAAAGCGGAAGAGATGTCCGACTCATATGCAAGAACAAGAAGCTCAAGTCTTGAAAATTCCGAAGACGGTTCAATGGATATTGCCGACATAGCTTCAAATGCTTACAACAGGGATTTTCTTCTGAGCCTCAGTGATGAAGAAAGAAAGGTGATCATGCTCATTGAAGAGGCATTGCGTAAAATTGATGACGGTTCCTTCGGGAAATGCTCCGCCTGCGGCAAGGAAATATCATCTCCCAGGCTCAATGCGGTGCCATGGGCAAAACATTGTATAGCTTGTCAGGAGCTTCAGGAAAAAGGGCTTCTTTAAACAGAAATATTATTTTGACTTGCTTTGACGAGGCCTTTGTTCTAGAATCTCCCTTTGAGGTTTGATATTTTTTCCCGAGGAAAGCCATGAGAATCTGGTCTATCATAAAAATTCTTGCGTTTTTTGTTTTGCTAATTATTGTTACTGCGCTGACCACAATGAATGCGGATCTTTTGAAATCTGACTTTCTTGTGCTCAAAGGGGCTTCTTTGGGCAATTACAGCGCAAAGGACTTTAAGCTTCCGGTTTTCATAGTTTTAGTAGGAGCTTTTGTTGCGGGCTTAATGGTTTCAGTTGTCTTCATTGGCATTCAGGAAATCGAACTTCTTTTGGAGAATTTCAGAAGTAAGGGAAAGAGAAAGAAAGCTGATGCGATAGAGGGTCTTTATTCATATGGGGTTGAAGCTCATTTTGACGGCAGAATGGATGAGGCTGTTGCCACATTCTACAAGATTCTGGAACAGGAACCAAAACATTTGCAGACCAGATTAAAACTCGGTCAGGTATTGAGGAAACTTGGAAGATATGACGAAGCGATAAAGATTCATAAGGAAGCTTTGGATGATGCACAGGACAATCATAGAATACTGTACGATCTGGCAACAGATTACAAAGAGAACAAGGATCTGGATAAAGCTAAAAAAATCCTCCTTAAAATAACTGAAGACAGACCCAGAACAAGCATTAACGCCCACAGATGTCTCAGAGACATTCATATTGAGAATAACGACTGGGAACAGGCAATTGAAGTTCAAGATAAGATACTCAAGTTCGCTAAAAGTACAAAATATGAAGGTTCAGAAAAAGAAATCCTTGTAAGTATTTTGTACAGGCAGGGCCTTCATGCTTGTAAAAACGGAGATTTAAAATCATCAATAAAAATGTTCAGAAGGGTAATCAAACAGGATCCGCTTTTTATACCAGCTTATCTTGAACTCGGTCAGGCTTACCTGGAGGATGAACAACCTGACGAAGCAGTTAAAATTTGGAAAGAAGGTTTGTCCGTGACTAAATCTCCGATCTTTCTGACAAGAATTGAGAAGCATTATCTTGATGCAGAGCTGCCGATGATCGCCATTGAGACATTTCAGGATATTATTTCAAAAACAGATTCAGTTGTCATTCCAAGATTTTTGTTGGGGAAACTATATCTCAGGCTCGAAATGATAGACGAAGCTGAAAGGCAGTTCAAAGAGATTTCGTCAAGGGTCAAATATTCTCCGACATTGAATTACTTTATTGGGAAAATCCTTGAAAGAAAAGGGCAATTCAAGACAGCCTCGGAAAAATACAGAGATGTGATAAAAAATATGCATATTCTGAACCTTCAGTATATCTGTAGAAAATGCGGATCGTTCTACCCTGACTGGAAAGATAGTTGCGAGAAATGCGGTTCGTGGAACTCGATTGAGATAGATCTTACCGAAGAAGGCGCTCATAAGGATTTCGGTTCTCCTGAGATGCTTTCCACACCCTGATATATTTAGCTTTTCAGAAGGGGTTTTCATGAGTATTTGCTTTGAGTCCTTTAAGATGGGCGCCATTGCAATGCTTTCTGTTATTTACAAAAATCAGTGCAGCTACTGCGGAGCAGAAATTACAGATATTGAGAATTCATCCTTGTGCCGATCTTGCTGGAATAAAATTAAGATTCATGAAGGTCCCCGCTGCATAAAATGCGGTACTGTTTACAGCGCTCCTATGGAACACACAGGGATAGATCATTTGTGCTCCAGATGCCTGGCATCTGAAATACCATTTAGCCATGCGAGGGCTTTCACTGTTTATTCAGGCGCAGTCAGAGAAGCAATTCATGCCTTCAAATACAACGCTAATCTCGCGGCAGGAAAAAAACTCTCTAGGTTCCTGACGGAAACATATACTGCAAATTTAATGTTTCACGGATGCAATCTATTGACATTTGTCCCTCTCCACAGAAAGAGACGGAAAGAAAGAGGGTTTAATCAATCCGAGCTTCTGGCCCTGTGGCTTAGTAATAATATTAAAACCCCTGTTGAAGGGCTGCTTAAGAGGAATTTCAACACTCATCCTCAAACAGGTTTATCCTCGGTAGAAAGGAAGAATAACCTGAAAAATGCTTTTTCTGTAGTAAAGAAGGATTTACTTGCAGGTAAGAAGATTTTGCTAATTGATGATATATTCACGACAGGAACCACAGTGATTGAATGCAGCAGAATACTCATGAAAGAAGGGGCTGAGAGCGTATATGTCCTTACTTTGGCAATAGCGTGACCGTTGTTTGAATTTTCACAATATCCTGCCGAAATTCGACGCAAGAATTGACAGATCTTCGCCGTCAATCACACCGTTGTTGTCAAGATCTGCATTAATGTAGTAGTAATCATCTATTCCTTTGACGGATCCAAAAGCCCTGGAAAGTATAATAAGATCCTGTCCGTCAACCATGTAATCACCGTTAATGTCCCCGAAAGGAGAAACAGCGAATTCGTCCACACATGAGATCAGATATCCCTCCGGTAAAGCACTGATAAGCCTGCTGTTCCTGTGCAGTGCAGGTGAAATGCCGGTATCCGGATCAGATCCCGCATCACGCCATGCCTCCTCACCTGAAGAGTTTATGCAATAAATCCCTCCGCCACCTATTGACTGATATATAGTTCCGGTGAGATCCACAGCGGGTGATGAATTGATGTTATAAGCAACGCTTTCTTCAGGAGGCGTAAATACCCAATCAAGATTTCCGTTCAAATCCAACGCATAAACCGATCCGCTCTGAACAGCAAAAACAACTCCTCCGCTCCAGATTGACGGCGACGAAAAAATTGGGGACGGAACGCTGTAAGACCATTTTTCAATCCCGTCTGATTTTATGCAGTAAAGAGTGCCATTATCCGTAGCAAAATAAATGGAATCAGCGTCCACGCTTACAGCAGGGGAAGCGATTATTTTCCCGTCGGTCATGAATGTCCACAGCACAGAGCCACTCCCATCAACAGCATAAAGGGTGTAATCCTCGCTTCCGAAATAAATGGCTCCATCCTGCCCTGCTGCTGCAGGTGATGTGACAGCATCCAGCGTATTAAATATCCATTTCGGAGATCCATCCTGCTTCAAAGCATAAAAAGAAGAGTCAGAAGAACCGGCGTATATCATTCCGTCAGGCCCGAAAAGCGGAGAAGCTACAACAGCACCTCCGGTCTGATATTCCCATCTCACTTCTCCATCCTGAACTGAAATAACTCTCCCGTCCTCCGTTCCGAAATAGATCTGGCCGTCCACTCCCAAAGAGGGGGTTGCGGTGATTGCTGAAGAAACATTGACAAACCACATTGTAGAGAGATTCTTATCAAACTTGTATAGATCTCCAGCCTGAGTTCCAATAAAAATCTCACCTGTTCCGTTGATCACCGGTGAACACGAAGGCGCGGAACCGAGACTGGCAGTAGTTCTTATTGTGCATCCATTAACAGGACCAACACGGTCTGCATAACCACTTCTCATGAAGTCATTACTGAGCGTACCCCACAGATGTCCGCCAATTACAACAGAGAATATGAAACTGAATTCCCCTTGTAAAGTATCAACAATGATGTTAAAAAATACCTCCGATCCTGAAACGGCACCAGGATCTACTGAAACAATAAAACCTGTTGCGAGAGGTCCTTCAACGCCACCTGCATCTATATCAGGATAAGAAACCTCTCCATCAAGAACAGATATTCCAGCACCCACATCAACCATCAGTGTGCCTATAATTCCTGATGCGACTGATGATCCTTTATTTGATATCACAACAGAAAGTTCTGCCTGCTCACCGGGTTCCAAAGAGTTATCTCTTTTCATATCTTCAGATGACACTATCAGGCCTTCGTATTCAATCACAGGTGCAGGAAGGACTGTCACTTCGGCTGAGTAGGAACTTGAACATCCTCCAGCATCTGAAAGATTAAGCGTAACAATAAATGTGTCTGCATCATGATAGATGTACGCAGGATCAGTTTCTGATGAAATGCCTACGCCATCCCCGAAATCCCATTCATGACTGACCGGCTCAATCCCTCCCGAAGAAAGATTGATAAATTGAATGGGCTGGCCTTCAACGACAGGCGAATTTGATACAAAGTCTGCAGCAATTGTGTTATTTGTGACTTTGATATATCTCACGGCTGAGTCGCTGCCATCGTCGTCTGAAGCAGTCAGCCTAGCAGAATATGTGCCTATTGAAGTATAAACAAACGAAGGGGATTGGCTGGTGCTGTCCGTAATGCCGTCTCCATCAAAATCCCATTCCCAGAACTCGGGAATCCCGGTAGAAGTATCTGAAAATGCTACCGAATTATTCGCGCACAGAGGATTCGGATAAGCATAAAAAGAGGCTATTGGGGGCTGATTGTAAATATCGCAGTCCTCGCCCGAAACATAATCTCCAAACTCAATATTTACAGGGGTTGTCATAAAGGAAGAATTTTGAACAAAAACAGTCATTGTGTTCAGGTTTGTATTTACCCTTATTATTGAAGAATCAAGTTCATCAGTGACCATATATTCGCCCGGATCCAGGCTCAGAACATCTCCGGGGAAAGTCATCAGGCCTCCGGATGCCAGCAATGAAACATCTCCTGCTTGAGTGACCCTGAATAGAGACCTAGCCTGAGGATCGGCTACAACATAGCTGCCGTCACTGTTGATATCTATTCCTGACGGAGCGATAAATGGAGGGCCTGAAGCAATTACTGAAACACTGCCAAAAGGGGTGACCTTCAGTATTGATTTGGATGTAAAATCCGCAACTATATAGTTACCATGGCTGTCAACCACAAGATTCTTAGGCCCCTGGATTAATCCTCCGCTGGCAATAATATCAAGGCTTCCTTTGGGCGTGATTTTGACAATTGTGTCATTAAAAAATGAAGCCACTATATAATTTCCTTTTTCATCAATGTCAACACCATGAGGATGATCTAACGGCAACCCATCATATATCACAGACATTCTGTTATCAGAATCAATTTTTACCAGTTTATTATCATTGAAGGAAGTTATTATGTAACTTCCATAATCGTCAATTGCCAAGCCCATCGGCCTGTAAAGGCGGATGTCCTCAAAAAGCCTGGTTAATTTCCCGCCGTCCCCGCTGACCCCAAGCACAGAATATTGGTTCGTTCTATTATCAGCATCAATAAGTATATATCCGTCAATATCAATTGAGTCGCCTGAAATAATTATCTGGAAACTGTCTTCCAGAGTTCCGTCAACAGTGGTAATTCTAACATCAAACCAAATTCTCTTTCCGCAGGAAACCGTTGAGTCAACCATAAAACTGAAGTAGGGAAGATCAGGATCATCAACAGATCCGATCTCAATATCCCCATAATATCCTTTTTCATTCAGCACGGTTATGCCTCCAGTTTCAGTAAGGATTTCGGCCTCAACGGCTATTGCTGTCACGAGTCCTGCATTCCTGAGAGCGACAGCCATAACAACTGTTTCTCCCGGATTGGCAATATTATCCCCGTTCCCGAAACCTAATTCCGTGAGACCATCAGGTCCTGTAACACCATCGTATAATGTTGTACCAAAATATGACACTTCTGCTTGCGGAACAACGGAAACATTTCCCGAATCACTGCAGTAACATCCTTCAGAATCAGTAACCGTGAATACAACACTATATGTCCCATGCGTTTCATACTGATAAGAAGGGTTCTGTACTGATGAGAATCCAGATCCGTCACCGAAATCCCAACTGAAAACATAAGGAGGTGTTCCTCCGGATGCAATTCCGGAAAATTGGATAAATTCCCCCGGATATACAGGGCTGTCAGAAGTAAAACCTGCTGCCGGAGGCAGGTGGACAAAAACATTTTCTTTATGCCCATCCCATCCATCATTATCAGATACTTTGAGTGTTACAGTATAAGAACCTGCTTCCGGATAAATATATACAGGATCTTTCAGGGTGGACACTCCTGTCCCGTCACCGAAATCCCACTCCCAAATCAATGGCTCTCCGGTGCTCAAATCATGGAATGAGAGTGTTTCTCCTAAACATATTTCATCCTTATCCATTTCAAACATAGCATCCGGAGCGCTTCCGAATACATCGCAATCTCCTATAATCTCGTATGTTCTTATTCCTATCCCCCAAGGCTTCATTATCAGCACATCTTTTATTGTGTTCTCCACCGTTCCGTCAAGGTTCAGTTTTATCAGCGCACCGGCTTCTGTGTCTGCGACAAGAAGCTTTCCATTCCTGTCCAATTCAATATCCGTAGGATATAAGAGCACGGAACCGTCTGCTATTATATCTGAAGAGATATTTTCCTTTATTCTGAATATTTTCCTCGCAAGAGGATCAGCCACGACGAAATCACCCTCTGCTATCACAGCAATCCCCATCGGTCCCATAAAAGGATTGCCGACCACATTGACTTGCGATATTTCTCCTCCGAGTGTAACCCTTAAAAGTTTGGCGGTCATATAGTCAACTACTATATAGTCACCGTCGGGTTCTGTGCCTAATCCTACGGGACCTGTTATCCCGTTTCCCGATGCTATCGTGCGAACTTCAGCTCCATCTTCGCTTATCTCTATCAGTGATGCGCTTCCGTAGCTTGTTATTATATAAAACCCTCTTTCATCACGAACAACATCTTTGGGATTAAGCAAGGGCATTCCGGAATATATAGTTTCTTTATTGTAAATTCCGCTTTCGGGAGTTATTCGTATTATCGAGTTCGCCAAACTGTCAACAAAAACATATCCGTTTTCTGTCCCTGAGATTCCTCTGGGCTGTGTGAATATTCCTGCCTGTGAGGTCTCCCCTCCCTGTTTTACCTCAAGGAATTTTGTGAGATCTGCTACTCCGTAAAAATCCTCAACCTCGATTTTCCCTGCTGCTCTAATGGAAAACGCGGTTTCCCAATGACCTCCGAGACAGTCAATTGTAATGGTGAATTTTAATTTTTCTCCGCAAGCCACTTCCGGACTGACTGACATAAAGAAGCATGGCGCTTCACAGTTGACTCCCTCTCCGGGATCAAGATCAGAATAATCTGCATATGCTTCGATTATGGTTATACCGGGTGTGTTGCTTTCAAGTTTAGCTGAGATACCTGTTGCAGGAAGCGTCCCTCTGTTCTCAATAGATATAACAAGGGAGCCGTTTTCTCCGGGATTTATTTCTCCATCCATTGTTCCTGAAGTGTCGTCAAAATAGTAAGACAAATAGTCCAGCCTGATTCCTCCCACAGCCACAGTCTTAACATGCTCTACAGAGCACCCCGCATTATCCGTCACGCGGAGTTTTGCGTTATAAAATCCGGCATTAAGATATGTGTATTCAGGATTGCTGTTGGTTGACAATCCGAACCCATCTCCGAAGTCCCAGTTATAATTGAATGGCGGAAGCCCTCCGGTAACTTCTGAACTAAAATGTACAGCCTGTCCGATATCTACTGGATCGTCAGTTTCAAACAACACTTGCGGCGGATCAGTTATCCGTATTGTTTCAGTGTATGTATCTGATCCATCCGTATCGCTTGCCGTTAATTCCACGACATAGGTCCCTGTTGCTGTATATGTATAAGACGGATTTTGAGTTGACGATCCTCCCTTTCCGTCCCCGAAATCCCACTGCCAGGTTTTGGCAATACCCGTACTCTCGTTAATAAAGCTGACACCATTGTGTACACAGGTTGGGTTAAACGGCACAGAAAATAAAGCTTCGGGAGGAACCCCAAATATATCGCAATCCCCTCGCTCTTCTTCGGATAACACCGCCAAACCCCAGGGTGAGTTTATAATCCCACCCGTTATGTGCTCTGTTACTGCCCCATTCATATCAATCCTGAGTATGGCTTTCCTGCCTCTGTCCGCTATCAAAAGACTACCGTCGCTGATCAATTCAATATCAACCGGATACATTAAAGGTTCACCTTCCGCCAATGTGAATACTCCCTCCCTTTCAACAAGTATTGCCACTCTGGAGTAGCTTGATGAAGTAAACGCAAATCTACCCTCCTCTACCACCGCAACATACATTATGCCTGAAAGTGTTCCAGGGACAGAAATTGGCGTTATGGAACCGGTTGGACTTATTCTTAAAAGAGATTTACTTTGGTTGTCAGCTACAATTATGTCTCCGTCAGGTTCAAGATCGATTCCCACAGGACCCTGGATCAAACCACCCTGTGCAACTAATTCTATCCCTGAACCATCACCTTTTATTCTGTAAATCCCGTCATTAATGAAACTTGTCACGAAACAATCCCCGTTTTTCGCGAGAACCACATCCATGGGGCTGCTTAAAGGTGCTCCTTTGTAAATATTCTCCTTAATTCCGTCTCTACCTATTTTGATTATCTGATTTGCAGCGCTGTCGGCTACAATATAGCCTCCATTTCCAGCATCAGCTCCCCTTGGATAGGAAAAGGTCCCAAGTTCTCGCATTGCATCAGTGTAAGGCTGCTCTATAATTTTAATGCCATCGGTAATTCCAATATTTTCTTTTATAAGCACTGGCCCCGATGCTCTGACTGTAAATATATCCGACCACTGTCCTTCATTCGTTTCTGAAAATATTTTAAATTCTAAAATTTCCCCGCAAGGCACAGAATTCAACAGCTCCACCTTAAAGTAGGGCCACTGTGACTCTTCAATTTCACCCGGACTGATATCAGGGAAATCTGCCTGCCCTTCATTGATAACTACTCCAGGTGTTTCAACAGTTAGCTTAACTGTTACTCCTGTTGCCATCATAACTCCGGAATTTTCTATCAGAATTTTCATGTTTATTGCTTCTCCGGGATTTATTTCGCTGTCACTTGTTCCTGAGCTATCATCAATAATACAGGACGAGTATTCCAGTAAAGGTCTGCCTGATATGAATTCCCCTTGAAATGTGCCGGAACATCCGTTGCTGTCTAAAACACTTAAAGAAACAACATACACTCCTTCATCTACATAATGATGAACTGGATTCTCTTCGTTTGATACCGGCGTCCCATCCCCGAAGTCCCATTCATATTCGTAAAAGCCGCTTCCTCCCGTTGCAGAAGGCACAAATACCGCGTTTTCCCATATCTCTGCAGGGCTGTTTGATGTAAATGCAGCCACAGGATTTTCGTAAACTGTTACTTCAGCTTCAGTTGTCGAACTTCCGTCCGCATCCTCGACTGTCAGCCTGATCGTGTATGTTCCTGGTGCACTATATACATATACCGTTTCCCTTGATGTGGAAACTCCCGCACCATCACCGAAATCCCACTCCCACCCGGACGGTTCACCTGCGCTGGAATCAAAACACTCCAGTTCATTGCCAAGGCATATGGACGCTGACGATAAAGTAATGGATGCCGCAGGCGGCAACCCGGCAATATCACAGTCTGATCTTATTTCAAGATTTCTTATTGCAAGGTTTCCCGGTTTGCTTAGCAACTCCCCTTCAAGTTCAACAGATACCATGCCTGAATTGTCCACCCGCCATAGTTTTCCTGCATCCCTGTCTGCAATAATAAATTCCCTGGATGCATCGAGATCCACATCAGACGGATAAATAAAATCCGGATATTCTGCAAGAACCTCCTGACCTGCCCCCTCTCTGATCCTAACAAGCCTTTTTACAGAAGGACATATAACAGCGTAATCGCCCTGACCAATGACCGCTATCCCAACCGGCCCCTGCAGCAAACCCCTTGAGCTGATAACCGATATGTCGCCATTCTCTTTGACCCTCAAAATACTGCTTGATGAAAGATCAACAACTGCGTAGCTTCCATCTGGTTCTCGACCAATTCCCACAGGGCCTGTTATCAAACCTCCCTCCGCCAGAACGGTTAAAACGGACCCGTCTCTTGATATTTTTGTTATTCTGTCATCACCATAGTTCGTAACTATATAGTCGCCATCATTATTAACAGCCACATCCATAGGAGCAGAAAGCCCGATGCCGCTGAATACCGTTTCAACGATTCCCAAGTTGCTAATTCTTATCAACTGGTTCACAGAACTGTCTGTAACAACATAACCGTCACCGTCAATGCAGATCCCCCTTGGTCCCGACAGGTATGCAATTTCCTTCATGGCACTTCCGCTTAGTTTTTCCAGAACAGATCTGCGGTCTGTCACAGCGTAATTGCTTATTTTTTCAACTTCTCCATCAATTCTGAAAGAAAAAACATCTGACCATTGTCCCTCTGAGGCTTCAATATTTATGGAGAAGTATATCTCTTCCCCGCATGAGACCGACGGATCAACCGAAACTGAAAAATGCGGTTCCAGCGATACTGCATCGGTTTCTGCAGGTATGTCTGGAAAATCTGCAGTTCCGATGATTATGGAAATCCCGGGGGACAGAGGGCTGAGTAAAACTGTTATATCTGAAGCTCCAATAATTCCAGTGTTGGCTATTCTTACATCAATTGTTGCGGACTCTCCGGGATTAAGATAACCGTTATTGTTTCCGGAAGCGTCATCGATAATGATCTCTGAATGAGCCAAAAAAGGTTCTCCTGCGATAACCACAGCACTCGCATTGTCAATGCATCCTTTGGAGTCTGTAATGCTTAAAGTGACTGAATATGTTCCGGAGGCAAAATATGTGTGCTGTGGTTCTCCAATCTCAGAGGTTGAATATCCGTCTCCAAAATCCCAAACATAAGAATATGGAAGCGAACCTCCTGAAGATGTGCTTGCAAAAGAAACAGATGTTCCTGTCAAAACTGGAGACGGATTCGCAAATGAAACCATTGGGCCGTCAATAACAACCGGGGATGTGTCTGTTAATGAACCGTCCGCATCAGAAACAGTGAGGGTCACACTGTAAGCACCTGGAGAAACATACACATGCGTTGGATTCTGCAAGTCCGACCCTTCAGAGCCGTCACCAAAGTCCCAAACCCATGATAACGGCTTTCCGGTTGTGAGATCAGTGAATTGAACAGGCGTATTGACACAACGGTTATTTTCAGCAGTAAAAGAAGCATACGGAGGAGAACCAACGATATCGCAGTCGTTTTCATTTGTGCTGCATAATGTTATTATGGACGCTGATGTGTTTATTCTTATGGATCCTTTGCCTGACGGAACAGAAGCCGTTTCCGCCATTACTATCTCAAAATCCGGCCCCCGCACTGCTGGGAAAGCAAATGAAACTGTAATAGTTGTAAAACCTTTACGAACATTTACATTGCCGATTTTATAACCGTTAAGCTTGAATGAAATCGGAAGAATTATTGCGTCCGCAAGCGAATTATCAGAAAGGACCAGAGAAATATCCGCACGGTTTACAGATTCCATATCCGTGGACCGTAAGCCGGTTACTTTATCTCTTACATTGTACCAGACGGGATAAAAGTTCACATCAAATAAATCCCCTGAAGCCGGAAATGCGCTTGAATAACATCCTCCTCCCCCATTCAGTTCAAGGCTGATTAATCTTTTCCATTGTCCTTCGATGGAAGATATTTGTATTTCAAAATCCACTATAGTTCCGCATGCAATATTTTCACTTAATACCACATTGAAAGGGTTCTGCATCAGTGATGATCCACCGGGAGGAATATCCTCCGTGACAGAAATGTCTGAAATAACCTGAACGGCTGGATTCAGAGAACTCAGATGCACTGTAACCTCAGTCGCGACAGATGTTCCTTTGTTGTAAACGGTAATATTCAGAAATACCGGTTCCCCGGGTTCCGCCTTTCCGTTGCTGTTGCCTCCAGAATCATCAACCGCAAAGAATCCTGGTTCCAGATAGGCAGTACTGTCACAACTGCCCACATCAACCGACATTGTCATCTCAGGAGCGCTTGCTGAAATATCCGTTATCCATACATTTGTGAACAACCCATAATTGCCTCCACTGCCCGGGATTGTATGTGGAGCAAATGAATGGTATGGGCTGTCTCCCCTGAAACTGTCAGATTCTTCACCGTAATCCTGCGGGCTGCAATAGCTTCCGCATGGAAACTGAAGATTACAATTTCCGTCAGCCTCTTCAATTGCAACGAGAAAGTGGTTCGCGTTTATAACGCCGTTACAGTCAAAACCGCCTTCCATACTGTTGGAATCCGGATATACGCTGTCATCAACATGCTCAATAACAACCCCTTCAAGAGGCAGGTTGAGATCCCACCCAATCCTCTGGCGGTTTGAAACCAGAAAATACTCCTGACCGGAATAATCCCCCTCTTTCCATAGTTTCAGGCAATTTGAAGATGGGTCCAGCGGATCACTAAGCGTTTTTAACGAATAATTCCCGTTGCATTTTATCTCTGCGGGGCTAATCCATCCCAGGAATGATTTGCTCCATGCTGTCATCTGCACCGGCCGTTCAGGCGTTTTCAAGTCTCCTCCCCAGATTCCGTGCCCCATAAGACCTATCGTTCCTATCCCTTTTGTGCTGTCGTCAACATCATAGAGATCAGGCAGGCCCAGGATGTGACCAAACTCATGACAGAATACCCCTATTTTATTGATATCATCACTTTTGCAGGCTAGAACAGGCACAACCATATATGTGTCAACCATTATGTTACTACCTGAAATTGCCGAATCATCCGTTTCATAGGCTGAACCCGTCCAGTTGCTTAAGGAAGAGGTGTGCGACCATATATTTCCGTTTCCACCACATTCCCCGCCTGATTCAGAATGGACAATTATAACCGCATCAACAAATCCGTCATCATCACCCGAATTTGGAACTCCATCGGGCCCGTCGTTATCATAGACGCTGAAATCCACCATTCCATCATTCGCAGATATGACTTCTGTAATGAATTCATCTGTATTATTGGATGGGCATAAACCGTTGCACCCGGCAGGCCCTTCGTAATATAAGTCATCCTGAGAAACTGATACCCACGGGTAAACAAAACCTGACAGAGAAAAAATACCGTATGATATGTCTCTGTAGTAATTTCTTACTGAACCAGGAACCCCTCCGACACTGTAGTTATCTTCAAATAAAAGGCTGCTGATATCAGCCGGGGAGTGAGTGCTGGCAGCACTGTTTGCAAAGTATGCCGGGAAAACCGGGACTTCTCTTTTCAGAACAGGGTCTTTCAGAGAAACAGCAGAGGATTTATTTTTCTGAATAAGGCCAGCAAGTCCTTTTTCGGGAATGAAAAAAGAGTTATTTTTTTCCTTAAGTTCAGCAACCCAGATATTAGTATCTGCATTATCCGCCGGAGGAACAACCGCAAGCACTGAAGCGGCTACTGCTGAAAGAAGAAGACTCATAAAAAAAGACTGTCTATTCATGTTCTTAACCAAAAATACCGCCAAGCCGGACCGCGTAAACTTAAACGACGCTACTAAGCCAACTTATATCTGAAACAACCCTGCAGGAAATCTAAATCCGCAGGATATCTTTGTCAAGAGAATATAAAACAGTCAAAAAAATCATTTAAACCACTGTCACCTTCCACTTATGCTGACATTTTCAGCTAAAACAGAAGGAGCGCCGGAACCGCTTGCAAACATCCTGAAATCACTTCCAATTGTTTTAATCGAACCCAGAAGATCAAAAATATTTCCCGCAACCGCCATACCGTCAACAGGATCTCCCAGCTCACCGTTTTTTATAAGATTTCCCGATGCTCCCAGAGAAAACTCACCGGATATTGTATTCATGGTATGCAGTCCCATGACATCATTGATGTAAACACCGTTGCATGCTTCCTTAAACAATTCGTTTCTCGATGATTTTCCAGGTTTAAGATATATATTTGTATGTCCCATGAATGGCGGTGAAAGAAATCCTGATCTCAGCATATTTCCGGTTGGGAAAGCGTTCATTTTCGCCGCACTGTAAATATTATGCAAATAACCTTTCAGAATCCCGTTCTTTACTAGCACCGTTTCCTGAACGGGAATTCCTTCACCGTCAACCGGCGAACTGAACGAACCTTTTGCGAAACTGCCATCATCTATGACAGTAATCGCCTCTGATCCTATCCGCTCTTCAATTCTGTTTTCGAAAAGAGATTTACCCTTCAGAACATTTTCCGCAAAAAAAGCATTGGAAAGAACACCAATTATATTCGCAGTAACATAATCCGAAAAAACAACACTTGTTTTGCGCGTACTGAATTTAACTGCATTGAGCTTGCCTACCGCTGATTCGGCTGCCATTTTCCCAATCAGTGAAGGATTCAGGGATTTCAGATCGTAAGCATAATCCATTTCAAATCCTACCTGTTTCTGGCCGTTTTCCTCCGCAAGAGACTGCGTTGCGCCATAAACCTTGGCTATGTCGTATGAACAGAAATAACCATTAGTGTTTGCAATACAAACTGATCCCCAACTGTCATCATAACTTGTTTCCCTGAACCCTTTAATTCTTTTGTCATATTCTCTGGCACTTCGTTCGATTTCATTCACAAAATCAATTTTCTCCTTCAGAGGAATTGATTCCAGATCGCAGCATGTATTTCCGGAAGACTTTAAAGAATTATCACTCTTCGCAAAACCAAAACACTCATCTTTCCTTGTGTAGGCGGATAGTCTTTCAGCATTTCGAACCGCCTTTTCAATCGAACCCGGAGTGAGATCAGATGTATATGAAAACCCAATCCTGCCGTCCCTGATAACCCTTACTCCCATTCCTAAATTTCCGGAACCCTGAATATCCTGTATGGTTCCGTTCTTTAAGGACAGAGACGAACTGAATGTTCGGCAAAGATATATTTCTCCGGAAGCAGCGGTGCTTTTTTCAATGAACTTCAAAGCAATGTCTGTTATTTTCCTCATCATTCTGTCCTCCTTATCCTACCATTCCGCCGACTGTAATTCTCGGAATCCTAATTGTCGGCTGCGCATCGCTGACAGGAACTCCCTGACCGGCTTTCCCGCATGTACCGGGGGCAAAGCCCAGATCATTACCGACCATATCAATCATTTTAATAACTTCAGGTCCGTTTCCTGTGAGAGTGGCGCCTTTTATAGGTTCGCACACCTTTCCCGCTTCTATCATATATCCTTCCAGTATTTGAAAAACAAAATTACCATTCACGATATCAACCTGGCCGCCACCCATTCGCGACACGAGAATGCCGCTTTCAACCGATTTTATAATTTCGGAAGGATCGGATTTCCCGGGTTTTATATATGTGTTCCTCATTCTGGGAATCGGAAGATCGCGGAAACTTTGCCTTCTCCCGTTTCCGGTTTTCTTCATTCCATTTTCAGCGGCGGATTTTCTGTCGTGAAGAAATCCTTTCAGAATCCCTTCTTCGATTAGAATGACCTTAGATGACGGTGTCCCTTCGTCATCCATTTTTTCAGAGCCTCTCTTGCACGGAATAAGTCCGTCATCAATAACGGTAATCAGTCCAGACGCAACTTTCTGCCCAACCTTATCGGCATAAACCGAAACCTTATCTTTAATAAAATCCCCTTCCAGTCCGTGGCCGCAAGCTTCATGAATCATCGTCCCGCCGGCCTTTGATGAAAGAACTACAGTGAATGTTCCCGCAGGAGCAGGCTTGGCATCAAGCTGAAGGACTGCAATCCTTGCCGCCTCTTCAGCAATGTCATCGGCATCCCGGTCATCAAACAGCTCAAACCCCATAGATTCAGCTTTGACATCCATTCCCGTGTACATCTGTTTTCCAGATTTGGCCACAACCTGCACAATAAACTGGGTGCGGACTCTTCTTTCGGTGTCGAATACTCCTTCAGAGTTCGCTACCAAAACATTCTTATCTGTATCCCCGTAGTTCACCCTGACTTGCGCTACCCGTTTATCAAAATCTCTTGCTGCCCTGTCGGCGGTTATGACTTTGCCAATTTTGGTTTCAAGATTTACTTCACAGGGTTGGATTGCCACCCTGCATGGTGTTTCAATATTGCGATCCTTAAATTCACCGCATTCGGTTTTCTTTTTTTTACCGACGCTTTTTGAGAGTTTTTCCGCAGTTCTGATAAGGTTCTCCATGCTTATATCATTGTCGTTAAGAAAATAAGTCTGCTCACCGTCAACAACTCTTATTCCGGCACCCTGATTCGTTCCGTAAAGAATATCCTCGATCTTTCCGTCATCCATTGAAATGACATTACTGACCGTTCTTTCCATGTATATTTCTGCAAAATCGCCTCCACTGGAAAGAGCAGCATCTATTATCTTGAAAGCATTTTCACGGGAAATCATAAAATTATCCTCCTGTCAGATCCTTTAGCTTGCCGTAAATTTCCTTAACATTTGAGAAGGTTTCCTTTTCTCCGCAGTTATTGTCTATTACGAAATCCGCATATTTTAGTTTCATCTCTAGCGGCATCTGCGCGTCCATTCTTCTTTTTATGTCATCAAGAGCCATGCCCCTTTTAACAAGCCTTGCAACTCTTATAGGTTCATCACAGTCAACAACAATAATTCTGTCAAATCTCTTCCAGCCTCCGCTTTCAATTATCATTGCAGCATCTGTTATCCCGATATCACCGTCTCTTAATTCAGCGTGCATCTCCATTTCCGCTTTCCTGACGATAGGATGGAGTATCGCGTTAAGCTTGTCCCTTTTTTCCGTGTCGAGGAAAACTATGTCGGCTATCCTCTTTTTTGAAATACTGCCGTCCTGGTTTCTAACTTCATCACCAAAAAGCTCCAGCACTTTTTTAAATCCTTCCCCTCCTGTAAGAAGTGCCTTATGGACAATAAGGTCAGCATCCAGCACATGCGCCCCAAGCTTGCCGAACATTTTTGCAACAGTAGTTTTACCGCTCCCGATACCACCCGTCAGTCCGACTTTTATTATTTTCATTTCTCCTCTTAGCCCAAGACATGGAAAACAAAAAAAGCGCAGAGTTTTTGGATTCTGCGCTTTCAATGGTTAGATCAAAACATCATCCTGAATTGCGGAGGTTTCTCATCGAAGCAGACCTCACAGTATTTTTAAGAAGAAGAGCAATAGTCAGCGGCCCCACCCCTCCCGGAACAGGCGTATAAGCTCCGGAACATTCCATTCCGTCAAGCGGGTGGACATCACCCACAAGAGTATAGCCCCTCTTTTCATACGCTTCGAGCCTTTTTTCGTCATTCCCGAAGAATTTAATTATATCATCTCTGTTATCCACCCTGTTTATTCCCACATCAATGACCGTGGCTCCGGGCTTGATAAATTCCTTTGTCACAAACCCGGGTTTCCCGATTGCTGCTATAAGAATATCAGCCCTTCTGGCAACTTCCGGGAGATTTTTTGTCCGGGAGTGGCACCATGTAACAGTGGCGTGATTATGAAGAAGAAGCAGGCCCATTGGTTTTCCCACAATGTTGCTTCTTCCGACAATTACAGCTTCGGCACCTTTTATCTCTATCTTTTCCCTTTTGAGCAACTCAAGAACCCCGGCCGGAGTGCAGGGAACAAAACCGCTTCCATCAATACAGAGTCTGCCTACATTAACCGGATGGAAACCGTCAACATCCTTCCACGGACTTATCGTATTGAGTACCTTTTCGCTGTCAATATGGGAGGGCAGGGGAAGTTGGACAAGAATGCCGTCAACGCTGTCATCCTCATTAAGTCTTTTAACAATTCCTATAAGATGCTCCGTTGTTATTTCAGCGGGTTCCTTAATTGTTTCCGAGCCTATTCCGGCTTGTTCGCAGGCTTTTCCTTTACTACTGACATAAACCTTGGAAGCGGGGTCTTCCCCGACAAGGATAGCTGTCAGATGGGGTTTAATACCTTTCGAAACAAGCGCCGAAGTTTCTTCCCGAACTTCTTCTTTTATAACATCAGATAGTGCCTTTCCGTCAAGAATTCTTGCTGCCATTATTCATCCTTTCATTAATGATCATGTATCAGAAAAAAAATGCCAATAAAAACCAGTATCGCACTGGTAATAAGTCCTCCGTATTTTTCCATTATCGTAAAATGGAACCGTTCAATCCCTTTGCATCCCAAGGCTGTCATCGCTATCATCGTAACCACTGTTGAAACCGAAAATGCCATAGCCACCATCAGGGTTGTCATCATGCTCATATCCACGGATGCCACCAGAAGCGGGACAAGAATAACACAGGGGGTAACACCCAGCACAACAGCAATTGTGATACCGGTTACTTCTTTCTGCAGAGGCGTCCATCTCAGATGGTCATCGTCCTCAAATCCTTCCTTTCCATGATGATGGTGATGGTGATGTCCCCATTTCCAGTCCCAGAAAAAGTAACCCATTCCGAAAACAATCAGAAAAACGCTCACAAATGTGCTGACGCTATGACCAACAGTTTCAAGAGTATCAACAATTCCTCTGCCGACAAAAAATGCGAAGGCTCCAAGGCCTAAAGAGAAAAAAACATGGATGCATGCTGAAAATCCCGCAAGACTGACTGTTTTTTTGAAACCCCACTTCTGATGCTTCCCGACAATTACAAACGGAAGCCAGTGATCGGGAATTACAGTATGAATAAACGCAGCCGCAAAGGCTGTTGTTATCAGAGCAATTCCGCTGCCATCAGTCAAATCCATTCTCCCCTCCTTCTGTTTCTAAAACTTCGTTCATGCTTCCTGTCCGGTATCCTTCGATATCAACAGATACATATCTGAAGCCTATCTCTCTGAATTTTTCAAGAATTGCCGTTCTCATTGGCTCAGAAACTGCCTTAATCAGATCGTCACTATGAAGTTCGATCCTTACAGTATCTCCGTGATGGCGAGCCCGGAACTGGCTGAAACCGTTCTCCAGAAGAAACTGCTCCCCTTTTTCAACCTGCTCGAGTTTTCCCTTGCTTATTTCCATCCCGTAAGGAAATCGAGACGCGAGACAGGCAAAAGCAGGTTTATTCCAGGTTTCCAGTCCTTGTGTCCTGGAAAAAGACCTTATGTCGTTCTTGCTCATCCCCGCTTCAAGAAGCGGGCTTCTTACTCCTAATTCAGCAACTGCTTTCCTCCCGGGCCGGTAATCAACAATATCATCCCGGTTTGAGCCCTCGAAAACTTCGCTGAAATGTTCTTTTTCAGCAATCTCTTTGAGAACCATGAGCATCGCTTGTTTACAGTGATAACACCTGTCAAATCCGTTCATTCTGAATTCAGGGATGTCAAGTTCGTCAAACTGAATGAATATGTGTTGAAGCCCTATTTTCCTCACTATGTCTTCCGCCTCTTGTTTCTGCCTCGACGGATATGAGGAGCTCAGAAGTGTGACAGCTAGGGCATTGTCATTTAAAACCTGTGAAGCAATAAGTGCAAGATAAGAACTGTCGACTCCTCCGCTGAAAGCGATCACAGCAGACCCGCAGTTGTTAATTATCTCTTTAAGCTTATCTTCTTTGTTCAATACCATCAATGTCCAATTCTATAAATCATGATTCTAGCATAACAGCCGGATTTCTGATAGTATTTCTCAATATTATCCTTTCGATTAAATCTTTTTTGATTATTACTCAAAAAGCATTTTAAATTAGCATGAATTCTGATAACATCCTCTTTTGCTATTTGAGGTTTTATTTGAGGAGAAAAAACCTGCGACAGAAGCATAGAAAAGCTTAAGTCATACAGAAAATAACCCCGGAACAACCGTCAAATGCGTTCCGATTAAAAGAGGTGAATGATGAAAGTTCTGATAACAGGGGGCGCGGGATTTATCGGTTCGCATCTTGCCGAAGCATATCTTGAAAGTGGAAGCAAGGTTGAAATAATTGATAATCTTTCAACCGGAAGCATTGAAAACATTGAACATCTCAAGGGGAATCCTGATTTCAAATATACAATTGACAATGTTCTTAACAGACCTTTGACCGCTGAACTTGTTGACAGGTGCGATGTTATTTTCCATCTTGCTGCTGCGGTCGGTGTTAAACTCATTGTTGAAAGCCCGGTCAACACAATTGAAACCAACATTAAAGGAACAGAAGTAATACTGGAGCTGGCTAATAAAAAGAAGAAAAAGGTTATAGTCGCGTCAACTTCAGAGGTTTACGGCAAAAGCGAATGCATCCCCTTCAGGGAAACCGACGACATGGTTATGGGGCCCACCACAAAAGGAAGATGGAGTTACGCGTGTTCGAAAGCGATTGACGAGTTCCTCGCGATTGCTTACTGGAAGGAGAAAAAACTTCCTGTTGTTGTGGCGCGCCTATTCAATACAGTCGGTCCGAGACAGACCGGCCAATATGGAATGGTCATCCCCACTTTTGTCAGACAGGCATTAATGGGCCACCCGCTGACCGTCTTCGGAAACGGAGAGCAGACAAGATGTTTCACTTATGTTGGCGACGCAGTAACAGCTCTGACCGCTCTGGCTGAAACCCCTAAAGCTGTCGGTGAAGTGTTCAATATCGGAAATGCGGATGAAATATCAATCATGGAACTTGCCAGAATGGTTAAAGAAATGACCGGCAGTTCTTCCGAAATTAAACTTGTCCCCTACAACGAAGCTTACGAAGAAGGCTTTGAAGACATGCACCGCAGGGTTCCGGACATAACAAAAATATCTGGGCTTACAGGGTACAGGCCCACGATGTTCATCAGGGATATCCTGGAAAAAGTTATAGCTTTCTTCGGCGGGACCTTGCGTAAACACTGATATAAAAATGCCGATAAACACATACTTGCTGGCTTTTTTAACTTCGTTTATCATTGCACTGGGCCTGACACCCGTACTGATATATGTGTGCAGAAGAACAGGAATTGTTGAAAAACCAAGGGAGAACAGGTGGCACAAAAGTTCCGTTGCTAAATTTGGCGGAATACCAATTTTCATCGGGTTTATAATCGCCTCGTTCATTTTCGCTGATTTCACAAAAGCATTCTGGGGTCTCATTGCCGGAACAACCTTAATTTTTGTAACGGGCCTGGTTGACGACTTTTTTGATATCAAGCCCCAGTTCAAACTTCTCGGCCAGATAATCACCGGCCTTCTCATGGTTTTTTTCGGAATCAGCTTCGGACTTTTCGGCAATGCTTATTTATCAATGATAACAATCCCGCTGACTGTTTTCTGGATTGTTTCCATCAGCAATGCCTTTAATCTGCTCGACAATATTGACGGTCTTGCTGCAGGAATAGCAGTCATAACCAGCCTGACAATCGCAGGCAGTTCACTTATTACCGGGAACGAAAAAACCACTGTTTTCTGCTTTATTCTGGCCGGAGCGTCTGCCGGATTTCTGATATTCAATTTTAATCCTGCAAAGATTTTCATGGGTGACTGCGGAAGCATGTTCCTTGGAACAGCTATCGCCGCTATTGCGGTTATGGGAACCAAAGAACACACAGTCAATGTTTTTGTGATAATGGCGCTTCCTATTTTTCTGCTCGCGCTTCCTATTTTCGATACTTCTCTCGTTACTTTTTCAAGACTATTCAGAGGAAAACCGATATCCGAAGGAGGCAGAGACCACTCTTCACACCGTCTGGTTGCTCTCGGCCTCAGTGAACGACGGGCTGTTCTGTTCCTTTATTCAATATCGTTTCTAGTTGGGATGACCGCTCTGATATGCGTCTTTTTTGAAATAAGCATCTATGTCGCAGGGGTGATAGCTGTTCTTGTCGCTACGGTAATCACTCTGTTCGGAATTTTTCTGGGGCAGGTTAATATTTATGAAAGAAAATCGGAACAGGATCTGAACAAGGAAAAAGGGAGGCATTTTGTGCTTGATACAATCATCCTCTATAAAAGAAGGATTGCGGAGATCATTCTTGACTTTTTCTTGATATACGCTGCTTATGTCGGAGCTTTTCTTCTGAGATACGGAGGAGTTATTGACAAACATAATGGTGAAGTGCTCCTGCATTCTCTTCCGGTGATCATAGGGATTAAACTATTCTTTTTCATATACTTCGGTTTTTACAGAGGGGTATGGAAATACATCAGTATGAATGACTTGGTAGATATTCTCAAAGGCATTGTATTTAGTTCTGTGGCTATAATATCTTTCTTTTCAATATTTTACAGGCTGGAAAATTACTCGAGAGCAATCTTTATTATTGACGCGTTCCTTTGTCTTGTATTTATAGCCGGTGCAAGAATTGCTCTCAGGGCGCTGCGCGAGTATTTTCTGGGGGTCACATCTTCGAAGGGTAAAAACCTCCTGTTGATAGGAGCAGGCGATGCAGGCGATCTGCTTTTCAGGGAAATTCGCAACAATCCTTCCATGAATTACCGCCCAGTTGGTTTTATTGATGATGACAAGCAGAAAAAAGGCCGCAAACTCCACGGATTGACCATTTTCGGCGGAAGAGAGCTTATTCCGGACATTGTAAGACAAAAAAACATAGAGGAAATTATTGTCGCTCTGCCGTCTGCTCATAAAGCCGAACAGAAAGCAATAATCGAGATATGCAAAAAAACCGGTATCCCCTTCCGTGTTCTTAAGCATATCCATGCAGCTTTTGGATTCGATTCAGAGGTATGATGACAAAACTTCTTTTCTGGATTCCGATCATGCTTGTGGTTTACACATATTTTGTTTACCCTCTGCTTTTGACGCTGATCAGTTCTCTTTTCAGAAAGAATTATAAGATGGATCCTGAATATGCTCCGGGTGTTACATTTATCATTTCAGCATACAACGAGGCCCGTATAATCCGCGACAAAATTGAGAATTCGCTGGAAATAGAATACCCTGAGAATAAGCTCAAAATTGCAGTAATAAGCGATGGCTCTGATGATGATACCGACAGGATTGTTTCCTCTTTTGAGAATGTAACCCTTTTTAAAACAGGGGGAAGGGTGGGAAAAGCCGAAGGACTGAACCTTTTTTTCCGAAATAAAAAAGTGGTTTCGGAAATTATTGTTTTTTCGGATGCAAATTCCATTTACAACAAACAGTCTATCCGGGAACTTGTCAAACACTTTGCAGACGAACGGATAGGGCTTGTGTGCGGAGAACTGAGATATGTCAGCCCGGAATCGGACATCGGAAGAGGGGAGAATGCTTACTGGAAGTACGAGAAATTTATAAGAAAACATGAAGCAAAGCTCGGATCGCTCATTTCACCTAACGGATCAATTTATGCTATAAGAAAGAACCTTTTCAAACCGGTAAATCCTAAAGCCATGAGTGATTTCCAGATGGCCGAGGACATCGCCATAGCAGGTTATGATCTGGTTTATGAACCTGAAGCATTTGCCCATGAAAATACATGTTCGCCTGTTATGGAGGAATTCAGCCGTAAGGTACGCATCATAGCGGGCTGCCTGGAAGTGGCGGTCAGAAAAATATGGTTTTTGAAGCCTTTCCGTATGTTCCAGATGATTTCGCACAAGGTTCTGAGGTGGCTGGTTCCTTTCTTTCTGGTTATTTCTTTCATATCGAATATGTTTCTGCTGGAATCATTAATATACAAAATCATTTTCGCAAGCCAGTGCCTGTTCTACTTGTCAGCCTTCATCGGACTACTGTTGTATAAAACACAGATTAATCTTTTCGGGATACCGCTATATTTTGTTGTTGTAAATTCAGCTTCAGTTGCCGCAGTTTTCAGATTTCTGACCGGCAAACACAAAGCCACATGGGAAATCCCCTTTTCGACAAGAGGGAGCAGCCTCAATAAAAGTGATAGAATAAAGGACAAAGAATGAAGAAAAAAGTGCTGATTACAGGAGGAGCAGGGTTCATTGGCTCTCATCTCGCAGATTATCTTTTGGAAAGAAACTATTCCGTGGTCTGCATGGACAATCTACTGACCGGCTCAACAGATAATATAAGCCATATCAGGAATAAAGATTTTCTTTTCATCCATCAGGATGTCACAAATTACATCTATCTGGAAGGCGAATTGGACTACATACTTCATTTCGCAAGCCCTGCAAGTCCTGTTGATTATCTTGAACTTCCTATCCAGACCCTTAAAGTAGGTTCTCTCGGAACACATAAGGCGCTTGGACTCGCCAAGGCGAAAAACGCTGTGTTTCTTCTTGCCAGCACATCCGAGGTTTACGGCGACCCCCTGGTGCATCCCCAAAAGGAGGATTACTGGGGGAATGTCAACCCTATAGGCCCGCGGGGTGTTTACGATGAAGCAAAGCGCTTTGCCGAAGCCCTGACCATGGCATACCAGAGGTATCACGGCGTGCAGACCAGAATTGTCAGGATATTCAACACATTCGGGCCGAGAATGAGGCTCAACGACGGGAGAGCTATTCCGAATTTCATTACACAGTGCCTCAATGGCGAAGATATAACCATTTACGGCGACGGGTCACAGACAAGAAGTTTCTGCTATATCTCGGATCTTGTCAGCGGGATATACAAGCTTATGCTCTCAGACATACCGGATCCTGTAAACATTGGAAATCCAAGGGAAATGACAGTTCGCGAAATGGCAGAAATGATAAAAGCGGAAACAGGTTCTTCTTCTTCTATCATTCAGAAGGAATTACCGATTGATGATCCCAGGGTCAGACAGCCTGATATATCAAGAGCCAGAACGCTCTTGAAATGGGAACCTCTTGTTGATATAGCAGACGGCATTAAAAATACCGTTGAGAATTTTAAATCAAGGTTAAAGTAGAGTATCCTGTCGGTTATGAAAGATTTCACCCGGAAGATAAAGCTCCTGCATAGTTTCGTGCTGAAACTCAGCCACTGCGGAACTGCAGAAGAAGTTTACTCCAATACGATAGATGCTGCGGGGAAGATACTCGGATTTTCGGTAGCCTCTGTGCTTGAAATCCACGGTGATGAATTTATTATCGCAGAAACTACGGAGATGCACCTGAAAGGCAAATCGGTCATGGCCCTGAAAGACGGAATATGCGGAAGGACCCTGAAAACAAGGAAATCTCAGGTTGTCTCCAATCTTGATGCCGATCCCGACGCAAAACCTACAAGCAGCACATACAAATCGTGTATCAGTGTTGTCATTGGTGACAGTGCCATTTTTCAGGCACTTTCCTCTGAACCGGGCTTCTTTAAGAGTGAGGATCTTGAACTCGCGGAGCTTTTAGCCGCCCATGCCGCAGAAGCATTAAGCAGATTGACAACGGAGACAGCACTCCTTCAAAGTTCTGAAAAATACCGCGCGCTCATCCAATGTCAGGCAGAAGGTCTTGGCAGCACTGATAAAAATGATATTTTTCTGTTCAGCAACCCTGCAGGAGAAAAATTGTTCGGCGTCGGAGAAGGCGGACTGACAGGCAGGGCTGTGAATGAATTCATTGACGAAGAAAATTCGGCTGTTGTAAGACTTCAGAACATTGAAAGAGAAAATGGCATAACCAGTACTTACGAACTTGAAATAATAAGGCCTGACGGCGAAAAAAGACAGCTTGAAGTCACTTCATCGCCCAGATTCGATCCTGACGGCAAATATGATGGTTCTTTCGGAATATTCAGGGATGTGACCAGAAGAAAGCAGATGGAAATATCCCTACGGAAAAGTGAAGCAAGGTTTCGTGAGCTGTTTGAAAATCTTGTTGACGGAGCATATCAGACTACCGCTGACGGGAAAATCCTCGCTGCCAACCGGGCGCTCGTTAAGATGCTCGGATATACTTCTGAGAAGGAGCTGTGCACGACTGTCAACGCCAATGACCTTTATATAAGATCTGAAGACAGAGCTAAAAGCACGATGAAACCGGGAATTGACGGAGAGCTCAGGAATGTCGAGCTGACTTTAAGGCGCAAAGACGGGGAGGTAATAACTGTTCTTGATAACTGCAGAGCCATAATGGATGAAAATGGCAAACTGTACTACGAAGGAACCCTAACTGATATATCCGACAGAAAACAGGCACAGGAGGAACTTGAAAAAGCTTACGAAAATCTTGAAAATATAATTCAGATCAGAACCGCTGAACTTGCGGAAACTGTCGAAGATCTTAAAAATCAGATCAACGACAGGATTAAAGCTGAAGAAAAAGTCAAAAGATATGCCATGCGCCTTGAAGCAATGCATAAAATTGACATGGCATTCAACGAAGCCGACTCTCCTTCGGATGTCGCAAGCGCTGTCCTCAGCCATCTGGGCGATCTGATACCTAATCAGCGCAGCGGTGTCATGCTGTTTGATTTTGGAAAGGATATTTACAGGTTTCTAACGCTTATATCGGACAAAGAATCAGCCGTTCTTGCCGGCAAGCCGCTGCCCCTTAAAGAAATAGGCCAGATTGATAACCTGAAGAAACTTAAACCCGTCGTTGTTAACAACATCGAAAATCTTAATACCCTTTCCTCTTCCGACAAAGACTTACTGAACAAAGGTTACAGATCATATATGATGATACCCCTCCACTCGGGTTCAAATCTTTTTGGTTCACTGAATGTCTGTTCGGAAAAAACAGGATTTTTCATTGAAGAATACATTGCAATCGCGGGCGAGCTTGCCAATCAGGTCAGCACCTTTATTGAAAAAACGAACCTCAGGGAACTGCTCCGAAGAAGTGAAGAAAGATATTCGCTTGCCGTGCAGGGTACAAACGACGGAATCTGGGACTGGGATATTGCCGCTGAAAACCTGTATCTTTCTCCCAGATGGAACGACATGCTCGGACTCTGCGAAGGCGAAATAAAGAAAATGGATGAATGGTTCAGCAGGGTTCATCCCGGAGAGATGGAGCTTTTCGTTTCCGAAGTAATGCTCAGTTTAAAAGGGACATCCAGGGAATGTTCATACCAATACCGAATCCTTCATTCAGGAGGAAACTACATATGGTGTCAGTGCAAAGCCCTCATTATCAGAGATGCGGAAGGAAAAGCGGTTAGAATGGTCGGTTCACAGTCAGACATAACAGAGCAGAAGAAAGCCGAAGAACAGCTTCTGCACGATGCTTTCCATGATGATCTGACGGGACTCGCGAACAGAGCGCTGTTCCTTGACCACCTTAAACAGGCAATGAAGAGGATTTCAGGGATAAGCGAAAGGAAAATGTTTGCGGTGTTCTTTCTTGATATAGACAGGTTCAACATTATCAATGACAGCTTCAGCCACACTGCCGGAAACGATCTTCTTAAAAAAATAGGGGAACGGATCAGCGGGATTGTAAAATCCGGCGATACAGTCGCCAGACTTGGAGGGGATGAGTTCGCCGTTCTCATGGAAGACCTCTCTGACCTGAGGGCAATCAGAAAAGCAGCGGAAAGGATACTTAAACAGATATCACTTCCTTTTATGGTTGGGGAAACAGAAGTATTTATTACCGCCAGCCTGGGGATCAGCATAAGCGGAAATGAAGATGACAACCCTGAAACATTCCTGCGCAACGCGGACATAGCAATGTACCGGGCAAAAAAACTCCGCAATCGTTACGAGGTTTTTGACGATCGCATGCACGCGAATATTGTTTTCAGGCTCCAGCGGGAAAGAGAGATCCGCCGGGCTATTGAAAATGATGAGTTTACTCTGTACTATCAACCCATACTTGAGCTTGACACGCTCAGAACATGCGGCTTTGAAGCGCTCATCAGATGGGAACATCCCGACGGAAAACTTATTCTTCCTAATGAATTCCTTCCCATAGCAGAGGAGGCGGGTCTGCTTCCCGCGATTGGACGATTTATCCTCAAAAAAGTATGCAGCCACATAAGCCGATGGGAGCAGATGTCACCCGGAGCCTGCATACCTTACCTGAACACGAATGTTTCAAATTCACAGTTTCTGGAAAAGGGGTTTGCTGAATATCTGAATGAACTTATATCATTGAGCGGAATAAATCCCCTCAACCTTAAACTGGAAATTACCGAATCAGCCATTATTGAAGACCCCGTAGCCGTCAAAAAAATACTCTCCGATGTTAAGTCGCAGAATGTAAAGGTACATCTCGATGATTTCGGAACAGGTTATTCATCAATGAGCTATCTGATAGACTATCCGTTTGACGGGCTCAAAATTGACAAGTCATTCATTGCCGGGATCACCCAGACCAAAAGAAACCTGGAAGTGGTCAAAGCCATCCTCTCACTGGGGCACAGTCTTAATCTTGATGTAATATCAGAAGGAATTGAAAATCAGGAACAGGCTGATATACTTTCGTCATTGGGATGCAAATATACCCAAGGGTATTTTCATTATCATCCGATGCCCTTCGCTGAAGCTGAGGTTCTGATGCTTAAGGAACTTGGAACCACAGTCCATTAGACACAACAGCATAGTTCACGCAGCCCGGCCTTCCGGCGGCATTTACCGGCTTCACCTGAATACAACAACTCCCGGTTATTGATTCTGTCCCTTCCGACAGTCTCCAGTTTTTACCATTGTCAGATGAAACCATGAAAGAACTGAAATTGGGCATGGACTGGTCCGTGAAAAAACTCAATATTACAGATTTCCCATCCTCCCCTTCTTCCCATTCAATGCGGACCTTGTTGCAGTCAAAATAAATATCATTCAGCCTGGAGGTGACATTTCTGTAGGGAGGGACATCGTTCCTGCCTTCATCACGATAAAACAAAAACATATCCAGCCGGTCCTGAATTGTGAGAGGTTTTCTGTGTCTTATAAGGTCCGAGCGCATACTGACCGCAAAATTATAATACAAAGACATGCTCCCTGGCTTAGCCCTGACTTCGCCAGTCCCTATATCCACTTCGCTTATATCACCGTTTTCAAGATAAGCGCGGTGTATCTCAACGGCATTCGCTGGGGTAACGGAATCCTGCAAACGGTAGAAAACATTTCTGTCCGGATCCAGGATCACCCACTTTTCAAACTGGTCGCACCAGGCTTCCACAACAAAATGACTGTTTCCGGATCTGTCGGAAATCTCTACATACCTTACTGCAAAAAATCCGAGGGATTTCAGAACATCGGCCAGCACATAAGAATATTGCCCGCAGAACCCGCCGGTTTTTCCGGATCTGATATCATCGAGAATATCCAGGGCATTCGAGAGCGGATAAGGATCCGGGATGGAATGTTCCCACTGACTGTGCGTCCAGTCGCAAAGCTTTATGAAAAGATCGAACTGCGATTCAGCTTTTATGTCCTTATAGTTCTCCCTGTCAAAAAGCCTGCGAAGACCTTCCTCTTTCCAGTGTTCATATATGAAGCTGTAGTTACTCTTTATGATAGTGTTATCGCCTGTTTCGACATTAATTTTATCAGGCCTGAAAAGAAAAAAACAGGCGGCAGCAATAAGCAGAAGCAGGCCAAGAATAGCAATTCTGTTGATTTTCATTCTCATCCAACCGGTAACAATTAAAACAAAGACGGATTATATTAGGTTATAAGCAGCAATTCAAACAGACCTGAGAAAAGATTTAAAAATGATTTAAAAACCCTGTATAATGCCCCGTTAACAATGATTTTTCCAAGGAGATATCAAATGTCAGGCATAGTTTTTCTTAAAACAACAAATATGGAAGCCGTCAGAAATTTTTATGTTGACAGAATAGAGATGGAAGTATGGCTTGAGCAGGCAGAATGCGTCATATTCAAGCACGGCAACCTGCTGCTTGGTTTCTGCTCGGGAAAGAAATCCGATATCGAAGGCTGCTTCACATTCTTTTATCCTCAGACGAAGGATGTTGACGAAAAATATGAAACTTTTTCAGATTGCGCTGTCGGAAAGCCTGAACGAAACGAAAGATACAATATTTACAACTTCTTCGCAAAGGACCCTGAAGGACGGACGGTTGAATTCCAGTCGTTTCTTCACCATCTGGAACCGTTCCTGGACGCTACGGAACTTCTGCTTTCCAGAAGAAGTATCCGGCGCTTTGCAACCGACATACCCTCGGATGCCATCCTGGAAAAAATCATTGATAACTGCCGTTTTGCGCCCACAGCAAGAAATTCGCAGCCATTTTACTTCAGAACAATAAAAGACAGAAGCCTCATCCAATACCTCTCCCAAGTCAGGGGAGGAGCCACCGCGCCCATCGCAAATGCGCCCGTCGCCATGGCAATCTGCTCAGACCCCGAAATATCATCGCGATATATTCAGGACGGCTGCATCGGCGCGTATCATTTCTGCCTCGCGTCGTGGGCTTACGGGCTCGGAACATGCTGGATGGCGGACATGGACAGGGACGATTTGAAGAATAAACTCGGCATTCCGCTGAAACATTATGTCGCCACAGTGACCCCCGTCGGATATCCCGCCGAGATTCCGGCAGTCCCGTCGAGAAAGAATATTAACGCGTATATTCGTTAGGGATAATTGTCTGAACCCCGATTCCCTTGATTATGGGATTAATATGATTACCCGTTAGCAGAGACGCGATTAATCGCGTCTCTACGGCTTTAAAATTGTGCCAGGTCGTTTTATTTCCTGCCAGGTCGTTTTAATTCCCGCCGGGTCATTTTATTTTCTGCCGGGTCGCTTTATTTCCCGCCGGGTCGCGTTATTTATTTAAAATTTGGCGGATTTTATTTACAGAGTAGTTGTTTTTTTTTTTAAAGGGTCAGTTTT